>CAVRBB010000001.1:0-614730 GCA_963719195.1 Bryobacterales bacterium
TAGCGTAACCGTCTCGAACCGCCGTGTACGGACCCGTACGCACGGTGGTGTGGCAGGGGTCGGCGGGTGACCGCCGCCCCTATGCCGATGTGTGCTGGGCATGTCAGCAGCTTGGAGAGTGAAAGTCCTCGGCCCAACCTGATGGAGGTGAAGGGCTAGAGATGATGCAAGGGCTTCGTCGCGAGACGGGGTCTGAAAGAAGCATGGATCAAATGTGCGAGTCGATGAACAAAAACCGGATATTAGGCGCCAGTGCCGGACGAGCGGGCAACTTATCGCGAAGTCCATATCCATCAAGGGTGCGAAGCGTAGATCCGGCGGCTGTGCACAGAAGGCGGCTGAGATTACCCCAGGAGATCTGCTCCGTGTCGCTTCGGCGACTGAGGCTGTCGAAAGGCGGCTTGACCGCGGGGCAGAAGTCAGCAGAGGGCGTAGTAGGTCATGACGTCGGCAAGGCTAGTCTACTTTCCGGCGCAAAAATGAGCGGTTAAAGCGTTTCGATCCAACGGCTGCCGCGACTGGGCGCTGCAAGAACGCACAAATCGGCCCGCCGAAACATTTTTGACCGTTCATGTCATTTTTCTCTTGACGGCCATATGAGACAAGCGTATCTTAATATTAAGCTATGCTTAAGAAGCAGGGACTCATCAAACGACTCCTTCGCGCCACTGAAATCATGGTCCAGGGAGGCCTTTCCGAGACCTCCCGCCGCTGCGGCAATCCCAATTGCATCTGCAATCGTGATCCCAAACGCCTTCATGGGCCTCATCTGTACATCACCTATCGAGAGGATGGAAAGAGCCGCTCTTTGTATGTTCCCCCCGGAGCACGCCGAAACCGCACGCCAGGCGCAACAGGCGTGGGCAGCCTTTTGGGAAATCGGCTGCTCGCTGGCCGAATTAAACCGCGACCAACTGCGAAAGCAATGGCAGCAGGAGAAGAAGTCACGCACCCCGGCCCGGGGCGGAGCAACTCTCATGATTGAGGCGCGCCGGCAGCAACTTCACTTCGGCGAAAGTCTCATCGCGGAGGAAGTGACGGACTTGCGAGAGGACTGGATGACGCATGCCGACCGGGTGCTGGAGGACGAGCAACTGGTCTCGACTGTGTATGAGGCTCTGGCAAAGCGCAGTCCCAAAAGCCGCACCCGCGGGCGACGAGGCACCCCGGCGGAAGTGGTGATGAGGCTACTGCTCCTGAAGCACATTCGCAACTGGAGCTACGACGTGTTGGAACGTGAAGTTCGGGCGAATCTCGTGTATCGCGACTTCACCCGCGTGGGAGCATCCAAAGCACCGGATTCCAAAACCATGGGCCGCTGGGGATTGGCGCTGGGGCCGGAAGCAGTGGAGAAGATCCATGAACGAGTGGTGGAGATCGCCCAAGAAAACCAGGTGGTGAAAGGACGCAAGATGCGCCTGGATACCACGGTGGTAGAGACTAATATCCACTACCCGACGGACAGCAATCTGCTGGGCGATGGAGTGCGGGTTCTGATCCGCGCGATGAAGCGGATTGCGGAAATCGCCGGGCAGCAGGGCGCCAAACTCCGTGACCGGAGCCGGAGCGTGAAGTTTTGCATTCTGGAAATCGGGCGCGTAGCGCGCACCAAGGGCGGACCGAACCGGGAGCGTTTGCAGCGGGGATACGAGAAGCTGTTGTCCACGGTAGGGCGCGTGGTTGGTCAGGCCAAACGATTTTCCGGCGAAATTGTCCAAGGGGTGAAACGATCGGCGGACGTGATGCAGCAGGCGGCCCTCGAAGGGCTGCGCAAAGAACTGGAAACCTTTGTGCCGAGAGTCCAGCAGGTGATGCGGCAAGCCAAACAGCGGATCTTCGGCGGCGACACCCATGTTGCCGAAAAGTTAGTGAGTATCTTCGAGCCCACCACCGAAATCATTCGCAAAGGCAAGGCGAGCAAACCTACCGAGTTTGGCAAGATGGTCAAAATCCAGGAAGGCGAGAATCAGATCATCACCGACTATGCCGTCTATGAAAAGCGGCCCAGTGACTCAGAGTTAGTGATCCCGGGCCTTGACGCGCATGAGAAAAGGCTGGGCTGCACTCCCCGGTTGGTAGCGGGCGATGCGGCATTCTACTCAGCCAGGAATGAAACCGCTGCGCACGACAGGGGTGTGAAGCGGGTGTGCATTCCGAATCGCTCCACTAAAGCGCCGAGCGGAAGCGCGAGCAGAAGAAGCGCTGGTTCAAGCAAGGCCAGAAATGGCGGACCGGCTGCGAGGGCCGCATCAGCGTGTTGAAGCGGCGACACGGCCTTCGACGGTGTATCTATCGAGGCGATGCCGGCATGAAGCGGTGGGTCGGGCTGGGCGTTATTGCAGACAATCTCCACCACCTCGGAAAGGTGTTAGCCGAACGCAAAAACTGATTTTCCGAAGTAAACCAAAATCAACTACTTGACTGCCCGGCGGGACGACCGTCGGGCGGTTTGCCATTTTTGACACCGTGCGTCGGTGCTCGGTCCACATCCAGAAAACGAATTTTGCGCCAGAAAGTAGTCTATAGTCTAGAGTTTTGCACTTTTTCGAGCCTCCGCAGTCAGCGGCGACGCCGTTTAAAACCGGGCCAGCGGGGCTGACGCCGAGGCTGTTTCGAGCTTGCTTCCGTGCTCGCGTAGGTGATGTAGTTGGCGGCTCCGGCGGCGAGGCACGCGCGTGCAATCGATAGTGCCACCCCGCCTGGGCCTGTGAGCGGCTGGAAGTGTTCGCTGTCGATCTGGTGCAAGGCATCCAGGATAGATTTCTTGGAGCTTACCGGCAAGCCGGCACCGCCTGTCATCCAGTACTCACCCAGTGGTATGGTCCGAGTTGCGAGTGCGGCATCGCCGCTCGGAACACCTTGGCTCATAGCAAGATCCATCAAGAACAACTCCCCACTGTTCAGGACGTCCTGGCAGCGGATGCCGGCGCCCGGCACTGCTGACTGCGCCACCAGTATCCGATATTTCGCATGGAGGCATGCCTGCAATAGGTAGCTCTCGTCCGTTCCCGGTGTTGCAGGGTGCATCTCCGCATAGTGCTGGACCAGATTTTTGCCGTTTTCAAACCAATCGTAAAGGCAGCAGTCCATCATCACGCTGGTCATGTCCTCGCTGTCGAATACGAGGACGCCGTTGTGCCGGATGCCGAGAGCGTCTCCAATCTCGTCATAGGCTTGCCGGGGAATGGTCTTGATGATTCTGTGATTCAGCTCCATGCTGAGGGAGCGGAAGCTTCGGTATCGTTCCACATCTTGGCGAGTCGGAGAAAAGGAGGATCTCATGAACCTTTCATTCTGGCGGAACAGGGTGGGGCAACTCAAGCGAGAACATTTTCGGCATGATTTGTCATTTTTCTCTTGCAAGGGCTTTTGGGATATGGTTATCTTTCATTATATAACGATGAAAGATAAGGCTACCCAGCTTACCGCTTCGCGCAAGCAACTCCTCCAGCAAATACCTGACCTTTCCACCATCTTGCCGGGTTCGCTATTGAGCCGCATGGTGCGCTGCAACAAGGCCGGCTGCCGGTTTTGCGAAAAGGGCAAGGGCAAAGGCCACGGGCCGATTTGGATTCTCTCCGTCAGTCTCGGCAATCGGCAGGTGCGCCAAGTCCCTGTCCCCAACGGGTTGAAGAAAGAGGTGGAAGAAAGCCTGCGCGCGTTCGCTCAGACGCAAACGCTACTGAAGCAGATCGCGCAGGTGAACCTGGAGTTGTTCAAGGAGCGTAAGCGCCAGCGGCCGTAAGGTCTTTTTTTTGTGTCCCTTATCTTTCATTTATTAAAGATGAAAGACAAAGACGCCTGATGCCCGATCTCTTGGTTCGTTCCTTTGCTCCACTCCTGCTGGCTTTTCAGTCCTGCTTCACGCAGCCGAGCTTCCATTCCTTCTGGGCCTTGTCTTGTGCCTGGATCCTCTGTTCCGGCCGCCGTTCCCTGACCCGCATCATCCTCTCCGCGCAACTCACTGAGTTCAAGCACTACTGTTCGTTCCATCGCTTCTTCAGCCGAGCGCGCTGGAACCTCGACGATCTGGGGCGTTGTGTCTTCCAACTGCTGTTACCTTTTTGTGCAGAGGTTTTGGTCGGCGCCGTCGACGACACCCTGGCCCGTAAATCCGGGCGTCACATATGGGGCGCCGGCATGCACCACGATCCCCTGCGCTCCACTCAGAAACGTCCCTTCTTCGCTTTCGGCCACAACTTCGTGGTCTTCTCTTTGCAGGTGGCCTTGCCCTTCGCACCCAACAAACACTGGGCTTTCCCCATCCTGGTTCGTATGTACCGCAAGCGCCAAACCAACCAGCGCGCACCCGGCAAAGGTGGGAAGCTGGAGCGCAAGCAAACCGGCCAAGCCACGGCCAAGCAATACCGCACCCGTCCCGAACTGGCCTTGGAGATGATTCAGCTCGTAGCGGGTTGGATTCCCCAGCGCACGCTTCGCGTCCTCGGAGATAGCGAGTATGCCGGCCAATCCATCAGCCGACACCTGCCCGCCAACGCCAAGCTGATCAGTCGCATGAATATGAAGGCCGCCCTCTATGAGCGCGCCGGGAAGATCGCCAAACGGGGCCGCCGCCGCAAGAAAGGCAACCGCTGGCCCAGTCCCCTTCAGATGGCGCAAGACAAAAACGCGAAATGGATCAAAACCGCCGCCACACTCTACGGAAAGCAGGTCAAGCTCTGGTACCAAACCATCGATGCCTTGTGGTATCCCAGCGCTGGCCAACAACTACTCCGCATCGTCGTGGTGCGGGACCCCAGCTGCCGCCGCCGCGATGATTGCTTCTTCTCCCTCGATCTCACTCTCAGCGCCACGCAAATCCTGGAGATCTTCTCGCGACGTTGGCCCTTGGAAGTTTGCTTCCGCGACGTCAAGCAATTTCTGGGCTTCGAAGATCCTCAGAACCGGGTGGCGAAGGCAACCACACGCACCGCCCCCCTGATCTTCTATATCTACGATTTGGTGCTGCTCTGGCACGCGCAGGCGGGACATCGCCTGGCGCCGAAGTCAGCCCTCGACCGCTTGTGGTATCCGCAAAAAACTTCGGTCTCTTTTGAGGACATCCTCAGAACGTTACGTCACGCCACTTGGCAGGAAAGGATTTTCAGCGACCCCGCTCTGGATGCGCAGACGCAAAAAATACTTCAACCCTTTGTGGAATGGGCGAAGGGACTGGTGTAAATCTGCAAAACTCTAGGCTAGTTAGTTAAGTTAGCCGTGGTAGAACCCCTCCGTGACCCCACTCGGGTCACGGGGGTCTACCACGGGCCGTTAGCCCGCCACCATGTCAGCGCTGAGGCGATGCGGCAGGCCCGGCGACGATCTGAAGGAACCTGTCCACTTGGCCCCCGTGTTCGGCGGCGAAGCTTTCCGCCGAACTGCGCCTGACAAACGCGATGATACTCGGCGAGCAGCGGTCGAAGTCCATCCGCACCGGTTGCCCGTCCCGGTTGAGCATCTGATGCGAGCGAACACAAGGAATCACGTCGCTGCCTTCCACCGCAAACGCATCCGCGGGACGCAGCGCGTGTCCGGTTTCGTAGTCCGACACCTGCTGGAATCGCACGGGTTCGTGCGTCTGGGCGCCGGCGCTGAGGGCGCACGTTGCGCAGCAGAAGATTTCCCGCCGGCCGCCCACGAACGCCACGGTCCGCATGTTGGCGTGAATCGCCCGTCCACAAGCCTGACACTCGGCCACCTCTGCGGGGCTCCTCATCCGCCAGCCGGCGTATGCCAGGCCCAAAGCAAAAGCCAGTACGATACCGAGCCCAAAAATCTGCTGCGCGCGGCTCATCACGCCCCCTCCCTGCATTCATCGTACCGCCGATGGCCGCCTGCCTGATTTCCGGCAGCCGTGCCGCCTGCTGGCCGAAATCGGGCAGGCGCGCCCACTCCCCTCTTCACTTCATAGCGGCGATGGTGTCGACGCGGATGGTATTCGTCTTCTGATCCAGCACGCCTTTCACCGTGACCTTCTGCGCCGCGAAGGGCTCCGGCGTCCGCTGGTCGCTCAGAACATAAACACTCTTGCCGTCGTAAAGCGCGTATCGGTAGCGGCTCGGATCCGCATGTACGCACTCCCGTACACACTTGCTGTCAGGCGTCACACCCATAGCCGAGTGATTCTTGCCGCACATCGAGTCTGTGATCACGCCGGTAAATGTCTGTGAGGGCCCGGCAGCGAAGGCCGCCGCCGCGGCCAGCATCAACGTCACAATTCCATTTCTCATTTCACGCTCCTGGATCGGTGAATCCGCGAGTGCGGCCCGACGCGCCGGTCCGGACGCTCTCGCATCTTCTTCCGAGGTAGCTTCAGGCACGCGCCGTGCCACCGGCGTGTGGAGCCATTGGGTGGCAGGAGAGATGCTTGGTCTCTATTGCCGCTGAACACGCGTCACACTCCAAAGGCACCCGGCGGCGGAATGGACGGTTTGGCGGATTCTCCCCTCGAAGTGCGACCATGATGTTTGGAAAGGAGGTACTGGCACCCGCTCCCTTGGGAAAACCTGTGTTGCAACCGGTACCATCGACCGGGGAACGCAGCGGAATGCGGCCCATGAAAGCGCCCTCCACACCAACGAAGATCATCGTCACCGCGTCGGCCATTCTGGCCGCGTCGGTTCTTCACTACGTGACACCGCATTCGCGCCTGCTGCTTCACAACCTGTTTCAGAAGCTGTATTACCTGCCCATCATTTACGCCGCCATTACCTTCGGCTGGCGCGGGGGCCTGCTCGCCGCGGTAGCCTCGGCTATCTGCTACATCCCCCACATCCTGACCTGGCGCCATCAGCCCTCCTATTCCATGAGCCAGTACGCGGAGCTGATCTTGTTTTTCCTCGTCGGCGGCAGCACCGGCTTGCTGGCCGACCAGGGACGGAAGCGGCGTCTACAACTGGAAGCCACCACCCGGCGGCTGCAGGACAGCATCGAACAGGTCAAGCGTGCCGACCGGCTTTCCGCCGTGGGCCAGCTCGCGGCCAGCCTCGCGCACGAGATCCGAAACCCCCTGGGCAGTATTGAAGGAGCGGCCAATCTGATTCGGTCGCCGGCCACATCCGCGGATATTCGCGAAGGTTCGCTCAACATTATTCTGAAGGAATGCCAAAGGCTGAACCGTCTCCTGACGAATCTCCTGGACTTCGCCCGTCCGCGGCAGCCTGAGTTTCGATCCGTGGACATACCCCGGCTCATCGATTCGATTTTCGCGCTCGTCGGCCCCAACGCCCAGCTCCAGCACGTCACGCTGAAAAGGACGATCGTGGCTGCGCCGGCGCTGGTGGAATCCGACCCGGAACAACTCAAGCAGGTGCTGCTGAACCTGGTCATCAACGCCATACAGGCGATGCCCGGCGGCGGCGAAATCGACGTGGGAGTTGACCAGCGGGATGGGGATGTGATCATCTCCGTCAGGGACCAGGGCGCCGGCATCGCCGCGGAGCACGTGGACCGGATTTTCGATCCGTTCTTCACCACCAAGGAAGCCGGAACGGGACTCGGGCTGTCTGTCGCCCACCAGGTGATCACGCAGCACGGCGGCCGCATCCAGGCCGGGCGCAATCCGGATCGCGGCATGACCTTCTCCGTATTCCTGCCGTTGCACGTGAGGAGCAAACCGTGAAGAAGAGCCGCCTGTTGGTTGTGGATGACGACGAGAGCCTCCGATGGGTGACCAAGGTTCAACTGGAGCAGCGCGGTTACGCCGTCAGCGCTGCCGCGGACGGCACCCAGGCCCTGGAACTTCTTCAACAGACCGGTGCGGACCTGGTCATCACGGACCTGATGATGCCGGGGATGTCGGGTCTGGATCTGCTCAGAGCGATCCGCTCCGAATATCCGGACCTGGCCGTGATCGTGGTGACCGCGTTTGGCACTGTCGAGACGGCGGTCGAGGCGATGAAGGCCGGCGCATACGACTACATCACCAAGCCCGTGAATATCGACGAGCTGACGCTGATCGTCAGCCGCGCGCTCGAGCACGTGAACCTGAAAGAAGAGGTGCGTACGCTCCGCAGCAGCCTCGACCGGAAGTATGGATTCGAAAATATACTCGGCAGGTCGAAGTCCCTTCTGCACGTGCTCGACATGGCATCCCGAGCCGCGCAGACCATCTCCACGGTGCTGATCCGGGGGGAAACCGGCACCGGGAAGGAACTCCTGGCCAAGGCCATCCACTTCAACAGCCCGCGCAAAGACAGGGGCTTCGTCACCATCAACTGCGGCGCTATTCCCAAGGACCTGATCGAGTCGGAGCTGTTCGGCCATGTTAAAGGCTCGTTTACCGGCGCACTCGCCAACAAGCGGGGCCTGGTCGAACAGGCCGATGGTGGGTCGCTGTTCCTGGACGAGATCGGCGAATTGCCGCTGGAACTACAGGTGAAGCTGCTGCGGCTGATCCAACAGGGCGAAGTTGCCAAGGTCGGCTCATTGAGCGCCGGCAAGGTAGATGTCCGCGTGATCGCGGCCACGCACCGCAATCTCCAGGCTATGGTGGAAGACGGAACCTTTCGCGAGGATCTTTACTATCGGCTGACCGTCATCCCGCTCGAGTTGCCGCCGCTGCGCGACCGCCCGGAGGACATTCCGGAACTGGTCCAGCACTTCTTTGTGAAGGCGACGCAGAAACACAACCGTCCGGATTTGAAACTCCCGCCCTCCCTGCTGCCATGTTTCGCCTCCTACACCTGGCCGGGCAACGTGCGAGAGCTCGAAAACATCGTCGAGCGGCTGGCTGTGCTTACCCCGGGTAACGAGATCGCCGTCGGAGACCTTCCCGAGTTCCTGCGGCGGGAGCGTCCGGTGATGGAACAGCTCAACCTGGACCTGCCGCCGCAGGGCATCAGTCTGGACGCGGTGGAAAAGGAGCTGATTCTCAGCGCGTTGAAGAAGTTCAACTGGAACCAGACGCATGCCGCCCGCTACCTGGACCTCAGCCGCAAGACGCTGATCTATCGCATGGAGAAGTACAACATTCAGCGGGACGTCCCGGATGACGTCGGCAGCGGATAGCCGGGCTGGGTTCGGGCACACCCGTTACATGATGACGGCGGCGGCGAATAGTCGAGCTGCAGCCTACGCCGTGGCCTGAGAGCGGCGCGCACACCCGCTACATGATAGCCGTGGGCGGCGCGGGTTCGTCCGGACTGCCGGCGTTGCGCAGCGGGGTGCGGATCATGTAGAAGGCGAGCACCGCCAGCACCAGGAACCCCAGAAGCATCGGCGGCTCGGCGAAGACCTGCGGCAGATGGATGTCGCGGAGCACGAACAACGCGATCACCAGGCCCGTCAGCGCCTCGCCTGCGATCAGCCCCGAAGCGGTAAGCACTCCCGCATTCTCCACTCGCGCTTTCTGCGCGTCGTTGAAACCACGGCGATCCCGCAGTTTGTCGGTGGCCCAGCGGATAATGCCGCCGATGAAAATGGCAAAGGTGGTTTCCAGTGGCAGGTACATGCCCACCGCGAACAGCATGGGGCTGCGCACTTGAAGCATGATCAGCGCGAACCCCATGAAGATCCCCACCACCACCAGCGGCCACGGCATGTTGCCGCCCACGATGCCTTGCGCCAGCAGCGCCATCAGCCCGGCTTGCGGCGCCGACAGTTTCGGATCGCCGAATCCGATGCCGCCGCTCTTGATGTTGGCCAGGTGCAGCCATAACAGCGGGAAGTAGAGAACCGCGCTGGCTACCACGATTCCCAGAATGTCGCCGATCTGCATGTACTTCGGTGTGCCGCCGAGAATATGGCCCACCTTGAGGTCCTGGAGCATCTCACCCGCGACCGCGGACGACACGCAGACCACCGCCGCCACGCCCAGCACCGCCGCCACCCCGGACGCCCCGGATACGCCGATCGTGATCATCAGCAGCGCGGCCACGATCAGCGTGCACAGCGTCAACCCCGAAACCGGGTTGTTGGATGAGCCGATCAGCCCTACCAGGTTGCCGGAGACCGCCGCGAAGAAAAAACCGAGGATGATCATCACTACGGCCGCCACAATCGCCCCGGACAGGACCCCCGCGAAGTAGAAGTAGAGGGCGATCATGCAGAGGAACGTTGCGCCCAGGCCGGCGAAGACCACCTTGGCGCTCAGATCGCGCTCCGTCCGCAGCGTGGATTCTGCCTGCAGGCTGGATTTCTTGAGGTCCGAAACTGCCCGCTTCATGCCGGAGCCGAGGCTCGCGCGCATGCGGAACAGCGTGTAGCCCGCACCCACGAGCATCCCGCCCACCGCGATCGGACGCACGATGAAGCGCCACACCTGCAGGCTCAAATCATGCCACCCGGCGTCGCCCGCCCCGGCCGGCAGCGTGCTCTGTAGTTGCGGCCCAAGGAAGTAGATCAGCAGCGGCACCAGCAGCCCCCACGCGATCACGCCCCCGGAGAAGTTCAACGCCGCCAGACGCGGCCCGATAATGAAACCTACTCCGAGGTACGCGGGACTCACGGCGGGCGCCGAGATAGCGCTCAAACCGCCGGTCGGCAGAGCGGTGGCAGCCGCGGCCGTGCCCAGCCTTACCCGCCCGGCGCCGAGCGAGCCGATCCGCACCATGAAATCGCGGCTCTGCGAGTAGACGTTTAACGACCCGAGGAAGTACAGCACCGCGCCGAAGCCCATCGCCTGAAACAACAGCACCGCGGCCTTACTGCCCTGCTGGCCCGCCTTGTGAATCTGCGAGGCCGCCACCGATTCCGGGAAAGGCAGCTCCGGGTCCTCCACCATCACGCGCCGCAGCAGGGTCACGAAGAGGATGCCCAGAATGCCGCCCACAAGCATCAGCACGCTGGACTTCCAATACGCCTCGGGCCCCTCGAACGTTGGCCAGGCGCCCGATAACACAAAAGCCGGGATCGTGAAAACCGCCCCCGCCGCCACCGATTCCCCGATCGAACCCACGGTACGCGCGATGTTCTCTTCCAGAATCGACCCGCCCATCAGCCGCAGCAGGGCCATGCCGATCACGGCCGCGGGATAGGTGGCGGCAATCGTCATGCCGGCCTTCAGTCCCAGGTAGGCGTTGGCGGCGCCAAGAACGCCCGTCATCAAAAGGCCCAACAATACCGCGCGGAAGGTGAACTCCCGCATCGAAGTCTTGTCGGAAACGTAGGACTGAAATTTCTTTTCCGTATTCGGAGGCGTCATGTTAATTTCGATCTCACTTTATCACTTAGCGCTTTGCCGTCCACCGTTTTGCCCTTGAGCCGGGCCTGCGCGGCTTTCATCACCGCGCCCATCTGCTTCAGGGACGTGATGCCGGTTTCCGCCAGCGCCGCGGCGATGGCCGCTTCGATTTCGTCCTCGCTCGCGGCCGCGGGAAGGTAGCTCTCGATGAGGACCCGCTCGGCCTCTTCCTTTTTCGCCTGCTCCTCACGCCCGCCCTTGCGGAACATCTCGGCGGCGTCGGTGCGCTGTTTCACCAGCGACTTCAGGACCTGCATTTCGGCGGCTTCGTCGAGCGGCTTGGGAGAATCCACCTTCTGCTTCATCAACGCGGCCTTGATCATGCGGAGAGCGCTCAGGCGTGCCTCATGGCGGCCTTTCATGGCCGCAACCATGTCCTTCTGCACCTGGTCAATCAGTGACATGATGTCTGCTATTCTAAAGGACTAAACCCACGATGTACATTCGAAAGCAGCGTTTACTCACACCCGGCCCAACGCCCTTATATCCGCCCGCGCTCCACGCCATGATGGCGTCGGACATCCACCATCGCACCGAAGATTTCCGCAAGGCCTACCGCTCTTGCCTGGCCGACCTCAAGGAGGTCATGGGAACGGCGAACGACATCCTGATGTTCGCCGCTTCAGGCACCGGCGCCATGGATGCCACGGTATCGAATCTGTTTTCCAGGGGCGACCGGGTCGTCGTTTGCACCGCCGGGAAATTCGGTGAGCGGTGGGCGGAGATCGCCAAAGCATACGGCCTCGACGCTGAGGTGCTCACCGTGCCTTACGGCCAGGTAGTCAGCCCCGAACGGGTGGAGGCCGCGCTCGCGCAACAACTCGGCACGAAAGGTGTCTTCCTGCAGGCTTCGGAAACCTCGACCGGCGCGGCGCACGACGTGAAATCGATGGCCGCGGCCGTTCGGAACACAGACGCCATCCTCGTGGTGGACGCCATCACCGGGTTGGGCACCATGCCGCTCGATATCGACGGCTGGGGTTTGGACGTCGTGATCGGCGGTTCCCAAAAGGCCTTCATGATCCCTCCCGGTCTGGCGTTCCTCGCCATCAGCCCCAAGGCGTGGAAGCTCGCCGAGACCGCCACGCTGCCGCACTACTACTTCAACTTCAAGAAGGAAAAAAAGAGCGGGGACGCGGGGGAGTCGAGCTGGACGCCTTCCACGGCGCTGATTCTGGCGCTCGCCGAGGCGTTGCGCTATGTGAAGCAGATCGGCATGGCGCAACTCATCGGGAACGCGCAGTTGCTGGCGAAGGCCACGCGCGCGGCGGTGGAGAAGATCGGGCTGGAGCTGTTCGCGCCGGGTTCGCCGGGCTCCTCCGTGACCGCCGTCAAGGCCCCCGCCGGCATGGATTCCGGCGTGATCGTCAAGGAGTTCCGCAACCGCTTCGGGGCCATCATCGCCAACGGGCAGGGCTCCATGAAGGGCCAAATCTTCCGTATCGCGCACCTGGGCTATTTCGATTTCGCCGATCTGTTCGCCGTCGTCGCGGGGTTGGAGATCATTCTCAACGCCAATAATTTTCCGGTGAAGTATGGAACCGGCGTGGCCGCCGTTCAAGAGATCTACGAAAGCGCCGCGGTACGTACACCCGCAGCCGTATGAACATCCTGATTGCCGAGCCTGTCGCTCCGGCGGGGATCGAGCTGTTCCGATCCCAGCCGGGCTGGAATACCATCGTCTCCAATCCCAAAGAATACGCGCAGCACCTTGCCGAAGCCGACGCGCTGCTGGTGCGCAGCGCGGTGCAGGTAGACCGGTCGGTCCTCGACAAGGCCCCGGCGCTGAAAGTAATCGGGCGCGCCGGCGTGGGAGTGGACAACGTGGACCTGGATGCCGCCACCGAAGCCGGCGTCCTGGTGATGAACACGCCCGGAGGCAACGCTATCTCGGTGGCCGAACACACCCTGGCGCTGATGCTGGCCATGGCGCGGCGCATCCCGCAGGCCAACGCATCCACTCGCGCTGGGAAATGGGAAAAGAAGAAGTTCATGGGCAGCGAGCTGCGTGGCAAGACCCTGGGCATCATCGGGCTGGGCAGCATCGGCCGCGAAGTGGTCAAGCGCGCCCGCGCCTTCGAGATGCGCATCGTGGCCCACGATCCGTACGTTACATCCAAGATCGCGGGCGATCTTGCCGTAGAACTGGTGGATCTGTCCGCACTGTACGCCGCCAGCGACTACATCTCGCTGCATGTGGCGGCCACTCCCGAGACGCAGGGCATGCTGTCGCGCCAGGCGTTCGCGCAGATGAAATCCGGGGTGCGCGTGGTCAACTGCGCGCGCGGCGAACTGGTGGATGAGGCCGCGCTGAAGGAGGCCATCGAATCCGGCAAGGTCGCGGCGGCCGCGCTGGACGTATTCGCCGCCGAACCCGTGCCGCCGGGCGCCGCGCTGTTCGCCTCCGAAGCCGTCCTGGCGACGCCGCACATCGGCGGCTCTACGGAGGAGGCGCAGGAGATTGTGGGGGTGCGGATCGCGGAGCAGGTCGTGGAGTATCTCAAGAGCGGCGTGGCCATCAACGCCGTGAACATGCCTGCGCTTTCGCCCGAGCAGTATCGCGCGCTGGGCCCATATATCGAGCTGGCCGAGCGCCTCGGGAATTTCGCCGCCCACATCGCGTCCGGCAACCCGCGACGCGTAGCTCTGCTGTATTTCGGCAAGATTGCCGACAGCAACACCAACCTGTTGCGCAACGCCGGCGTGGCCGGTGTCCTGAGCCGCTCCTCTTCGAAGCGGGTGAACCTGGTAAATGCGATGCAAATCGCCGGGCAGCGCGGCTGGACGGTAGCGGAAGGCCGGGAGCCGCGCTCGGTGCACACCGATTCGATCCGCCTCGAACTCGAGACCGACGCGGGCGTGACCGCCGTGGAAGGCGCCGTGTTCTTCGGCAAGCCGCGGCTTACGCAGGTGGACGGCATCGTCTGCGAGGTTGCCCTGGCCGGATTCCTGATCTACATGCGGAACCAGGATGTGCCGGGGGTGATCGGCCACGTGGGGACGGTGCTCGGCCGCAACCGCATCAACATTGCAAACTTCTCGCTCGGCCGCCGCGACGCGCCCACCGTCCCGGGCGAGCCGCTGGAAGCCGTAGCTGTGGTTTCGACCGACGAGCTGGTGCCGGAGGAGGTGCTGGGACAATTGCGTCAGAATCCGGCAGTGCGTTTCGCGCGTTCGGTAGAGTTCCGGTAGGGTAGGCCTCGTGGCCTGTCCCGGCGCGTTCCCCCAAACAAACTACCTCCCGCCACGTACGTCTATGCAATATGCTGCAAGACCTGCGTCACGCGCTCCGAGTCCTCCGCAACAACCCGGCGTTTACGCTGGTAGCGATTCTTTCGCTGGCCCTTGGCATCGGCGCCAATACGGCCGTCTTCACTGTCGTGAACGCTGTCCTGCTGCGCCAGCTCCCGTACCCGCAGCCTGACCGGCTTGCCATCCTGATGCAGGCCGATGGTGGTTTCGCCGCCCTCAGCATCCCGCAATACCGCTTCTGGAAAGAGAACAGCACTTCGTTTGCGTCCATCGCCGGCTATCGCTGTTGCGGCGATCGCGGACTGGCGGCCGGCAACAGCCGGGAATGGATCAAGGTCGGCGTCGTCACTACGGATTTCCTGCGCACGCTCGGCGTCGCTCCCGCGCTCGGCCGCGAGTTCACGGCCGAGGAAACCACCCCGGGCGGACCGCAGGCCGTCGTTCTCTCCGACGGCGTCTGGCAGCGCGAGTTCGGCCGCGATCCTCAGATTCTGGGCCGCGCGGTAAACCTGGACAATACCACCTTCACGGTGGTCGGAGTGCTGCCGGAGAGCTTCTGGTTCCCGAGTACGGTGCAGGCGCTGGTGCCGCTGCGGCCCTCCGGCAGCCTCAGCGACACCGGTATGAACACGCAGGTGATCGCGCGCCTCAAACCTGGCGTGACGCTGGGCCAGGCACAGGCCGAAATGGGCACGGTATCGGTCAGCTACCGCCTCGCGAACGGCCTTCCCGCGAGGTATCGCGGTCTGGCGATCACGTCTTTCCACTCGTGGCTGGTCGGCGATGTGCGCGTCACCCTGATGATTCTGTTCGGCGCCGTGGCTTTGCTGCTGCTCATCTCCTGCTCCAACCTGGCTAGTCTCCTGCTCGCGCGCCTGGCCGCGCGCCGCTGTGAGATCGCCGTGCGGCTCGCCCTGGGCGGCAGCCGCGCGCGCCTGCTCCGCCAGTTCCTGGTCGAGAACACGCTGCTGGCCGTGGCGGGCAGCGCCGCCGCTCTGTTGGGGGCCTACTGGCTGCTGGGCACCTTTGTGGCCTTCATTCCATTTCACCTGCCGGCGTCCACGCCGATTCGCCTCGACCGGGACGTGCTGGGCTTCACGCTGCTGATCGCGCTGGCGACGGCTGCGATCTTCACCCTCGCCCCCTTCCTCACTTCGACCCGCCTGAATCTTCACGATGCCCTGAAGGCCGGCGGCAGAGGCGACTCGGGCGCGGCTCGCCAGCGCACGCGGAGTGTTCTGGTGGTGGGCGAAGTCGCCCTTTCGGTGACCCTGCTGGTAGCGGCGGTGCTGCTCATCCAGAGCGTCTACCGGCTGCACCAGGAGCGGCTTGGTTTCCGGCCCCAGGGCCTGCTCACCTTCGCCACTCCCCTGCCCCCGCAGCAGCGCCGCAACCCCGCCGAGGTGCTGAGTTTCCAAAACACGCTCCTGGAGCGTCTCCTGGCCATGCCGGGCATCCGTGGCGTGGCCGCGATCAACGAGCTGCCGCTCGCGGGATATTTCAATATTCCCACGCAACGGCAGGGCCGCACCGACCAGAGCATCGGCGGCATGGAGATCCGTTTCGTCACGTCCGCCTATTTCGAGATGATGGGGATCCCGGTAGTTCGCGGGCGAGCGTTCACCGCCAGCGACGCGCGGTCGTCGCCGCCGGTGATTCTGGTGAACGAAACCCTGGCGCGCCGCTGGTGGGCGAGCGCCAGCCCACTCGGCGACCGTGTCGTGGTCGGGCGTTACCAGGGCCGGGACTTTCCGGAAATCCAGGATGTGCCGCGCGAGGTTGTCGGCGTGGTCGCCGACACCAAGACCTACTCGCTGAAGCAGCCGCCGAGCCCGACCGTTTTTCTTCCAGCCGCGCAGGTTCCCGCGGGCCTGGCCGGGACGCTGGGGAGCGGCATGATGTGGATTGTCCGCGCCGACCCCTCGACCGCGCTGGCCTCCACGGTGCGGCGCGTGATCGCCGAGATCGATCCCGGCCAGCGGATCCTGCGCCTCCAACAGATGGAGGAGATCGTCTCATCCACCACCGCGGATTCGCGTTTCGACGCATGGCTGCTCGGCGCGCTGGCGGCCGTGGCCCTGGTGCTCACGGCTATCGGGGTCTATGGCCTGCTGGCGTTTTCGGTTGCGCAGCGGCGCCACGAAATCGGGACCCGCCTGGCTCTCGGCGCAAACCGCGCGGACATTCTGAGGCTGGTGCTTCGCCAAGGCGTGGCCTTGACCGTGATCGGCTTGTGCTTCGGCCTGGCGGGCGCGTTCATTCTGGCGCGCTCGCTGGCGACTCTGCTCTTCGGCGTCAAGCCGAACGACCCGGCGAGCTTTGCCCTGGTGGGCCTGCTCTTGCTGCTGGTCGGTGTGCTGGCGAGCTACCTCCCCGCCCGGCGGGCGACGAAAGTGGATCCGATGGTGGCGCTGCGGTACGAATGAACCGGCCGGACCCGCCGGACTCCGGCGGGTCGTGGCGTGTAAGCTCTTTGAATTCAGTCGAGATTGTACGGATTTCCGCCGGAGTCCGGCGGTTTTGGTCACGGTTGCGGCTGGGTCGATGGCTCGAAACGCACGGTGCTGCGCGCATCGACGTGGAGGTAGGGCAGCGGATAGCTTCGCGCGCAGTAGTAGTCGAGCCACTGGTCGCGGTAGTGGCTCGAGAAGATCTGGCCCGACTGTCCGACTTCGATGTTGAGCAGCGAGTGGTCCCAATCGCCCAGATCGGCATTCATGCGCATGGATGGCGCCACGCGGCGGGTAGATTGGCGGACGGTGGTGCCGGCGCCGCTCATGGGGAGGGGCGCGAGGTCGAAATACCTGCCGATCCACGGCACCCGGTGGAGCACCGGGTGGTTCACTCCGAGGCGCGTGTACGCTCCATACCACCAGTGCGAAGCGGTGCGGCCCTGGATGCGGGCGGCCTCCTGCGCGGCGTCCGAGAACGCCGCCAGCAGCATCATGTCGTAATCCGGAAACCACCCGGGGGGCCGCTGCCGCAAGAGCGCTTCCACCACCGCCGGCGCCATCTGGATATCGTATGCCTGCTCGTTGCCGGGAGCGGCTACTTCGACGATCGCCGAGCGCACATGCTGGTAGACCAGGGTGATCAGGAAGGGCGCGCCGAGGTCCTTCTCCATCTGGCCGTTCCAGCCGCGCAGCAGGGCGATCGCGGCGTCGAGGCTGGGAGAGTGGGCGCCGCGTTTGTCGTATGCGGCGACCACCTGCGTGGCGAGGAAGTGGTGGAAGGCGGAGTATACGTCCTTCTGAACAGCCAGCAGGTCGGCGGCCCGCCAGCCATTTCGCGCGGAGAGAAGGTCGCGAATCTGGCGGTCCCGGTAGGGCGGCGCGAAGTTTCCGTTTACCGGATACGAGTATGAGACAGGGAAGGGGTTCTGATTGGCGGTGGAGATGATGCCGCCGGGCGGGTTGAACACGGAAGGGAGCTGGTCGAAGGGAATGAAGCCGTCCCAGTCCATCTCTCCAGTCGAAGCGTCGACCGGGACATCGCCCTGGTAGCCGCGTCGAATGGGCACTTTCCCGGCGGCGTGATAGCCGATGTTGCCATCGACATCGGCGTACACGAAATTGGAACCGGGGCCGGGAAAGCGGGACAGGGCAGCGGTGAACTGCTGCCAGTTGGCGGCGCGATCGATATCGAGAATGGGATACTGCACCAGGCCGGGCTCGGAGAGCACCCAGCGGAGCACCATACGGTCATGCCCTTCGGTGAGGAACAGGGGACCCTGCGGCGTTTCCCAGATGGGCACATCGACCGAGGGGCGGCCTTTGACGCGGATGACCTCATGCTCGAGGGAGGCCTGTAGGCTCTGCTTGTGGAACTCGTATCGTCCGGTGCGCTCGTCGAAATTCTCGATGTAGAGGTCCTGGACGTCGAAGCCGAGATTGGTGATGCCCCAGGCGATACGCTGATTGTGTCCGATGATCACGCCGGGAAGGCCGGGAACGGTGACGCCGGCGACGTCCAGGCCGGGCGCCTGGAGGTGAGTCATGTACCAGATGCCGGGGAGCGAGTATTCCAGGTGAGGATCGTTGGACAGAAGCGGCTTGCCCGACGCGCTGTGAGCAGCGGCGATAGCCCATGCGTTGGAGCCCGGAGCTGGTTCCGTGCCCGTGCGCAGCGGGAACAGGAAATTCACCTTGTCCGGGTCGCCCGAGGCGAGCATGTTGCGCTTGAGGATTTCGTCCCGCCAGGTGGTGGTCAAGGTGCGGAACATATGCATGGAAACCAGGATGGAATCGATGACACTCCAAGGCCGTGGCTGATAGCGGAGCAGAGTGAACTCCACGGGGAGGCGGTGCAGGTGTGTGGAGATGTACTGGTTCACGCCACGGGTGTAGGCAGCCAAAGTCGCGCGGTCGCCCGGAGGCAGGGTCAGGTAGGCGGCTTCCGCCAGGCGGCGAAGGCGGAGGCGGCGGGATTCGCGGTCGGTTTCGAGCAGGGCCGGACCCATGACTTCGGAAAGCTCCCCGGCGTCATACCGGCGCAACGCGTCCATCTGCCAGAGGCGGTCCTGTGCGGTAACATACCCTTGGGTGAAGAGTGCGTCCTCCACGTTGGAGGCGCGAATGTGCGGCATGCCGCGGGCGTCAAAGCCGACGGTGACCGGACTCACCACCGGCGCCGGAATACTGCCCGAGCGTTGAGGCAATGGGCGCCAGCCGAACCAGTAGACCACGGCCACCACAACCAGAACGACGGCGGCGATGGTGATGTTGAGGAGCTTGACGAGTCGCGTGGCGATGGAGTGGGTCATCGAGAATGTAAATCCAATGATAACGGTTTGGTGTCGTGGTTAATGCCGAGGTTAAGAGCAACGAGGCGTTGGCTGGGGCAGGTGAATACCGGGAGGCAGAGGTGGTTGACGGGGAATTACGGAAACGTGGCGACCGCGTGCCAAAGTCGCTATCGGAATTGGCTGGCTCGCGAATGTTTTTTGGACTACAATGATTCAACAATAAAAATGGGCACGTTCCCGGGATACGTTGGAACGCGCCCACCTACGTAACGGAGTTAGTTGGTTACCTATATAGACGCCGAACCGGCCCATCCGTTATGGAATCCGGCGGAGTTTACCGGAAAACGTGACCTATTCCCCGTTTCGAATCCTCCTGGTCGGACTGATCATCGCAGTTAACGGCTTTTTTGCCGGCGCGGAAGTGGCGCTGCTTTCTGTGCGTCATTCGCGTCTGCGGCAGATGGCGGAGGCGGGCTCGGCCGGAGCCCAGGCGGCACTCAACCTGCTTTCCAACCCGGGGCGGTTGCTGTCGGTGACGCAGGTGGGGGTCACGGTGGCCAGCCTCGGCTTGGGCTGGGCCGGAGAGGATACACTCTACGAGATCCTGGTCTCGGCATTCCATCCGGTCTCCACCCCCACTACCGCGAAACTGTTGCACGGGCTCAGCCTGTTTCTGGCGTTTCTGATTATCAGTTATCTGCATGTGGTGTTGGGGGAAGTAGTACCCAAGAACCTGGCAATCGCCAAGGCGGACCGGCTGGCCGCCCTGGTGGCGCCCGCGCTGTTGGTGTTTTACCGGATTTCGCTCCCGTTCGTGGTGGTGTTGGAGCGTTCGGCGGGCGCCCTCACGCGCGCGTTGCGGGTGAGGAGCGCGGCCCATGGCGGGCACTCGGCCGAGGAGTTGAAACTGATCGTGAGCACCAGCCGCGGTTTGGGCTACCTGCCGGAAGCGCAGGAGGACATGATTCACCGGGTGCTCGACCTGGAATCCATCGTGGTGCGCGAAATCATGGTGCCGCGCAACGATATTGTGTCGATTCCCTCCGACGCGGCGCTGGACGAGGTGCTGCACACGATGATCGAGACGCAACATTCGCGGCTGCCGGTGTACGACCGCAATCCGGAGAGGATCATTGGTATCGTGCATTACAAGGACCTGCTGCCCGTGTGGGAGGAACGGCGGCAGGCGATCCGGTCCGGGCGTCCCAGCCGGTCGTTTCGGGTAACGAGGCTGATCCGGCGGCACCTGGTGGTGCCGGAAACCAAGCCGGTATCGCAGATGCTGGAAGAGTTCCGGCAAGGCCGCTCGCACATGGCCATGGTTGTGGACGAGTTCGGCACGATCGTTGGCATGCTGACGGTCGAAGACGTGCTGGAACAGGTGGTGGGCCGGATTGAAGACGAGCATGATGAGAAGGTCCAGCGGCGCGCGGAAACCGATGAAGTGGAACTGGACGGCACGACGCGCATTCGGGATCTGGAAAACGAATTCGGGATTGAAATCCCCACTGACGCGGGTTTCGAGACGCTGGCGGGGTTCCTGCTGTACCGGATTGGGGAGATTCCGCAGGTCGGGAAATCGCTGGATTATGAGGGCCGGCGATACACGGTGATCGAAATGGAAAGGAACCGGATTGCGCGCGTGCGAATTGAAAAAGTGGCGCAGGAGGGGGCCGGCAGGTAGAATTGGCTCAGTTCTTCGATGCTCGGTATCGATCGTAAAGCCGCCAAGTACGCCTGGACCGTGATCGTAGTGATACTCGCGGTGTGGATGGTGTTCGTGGTGCGCAAAACGCTGCTGGTGTTTGTCCTGGCCCTCCTGTTTGCTTATCTCCTCTCGCCCCTGGTGAATCTGCTGGATCGCCTGCTCCCGGCAAGCCGGACGCGCACTCCGGCACTGGCCCTGGCATACGTCATTGTGGTGGGGTTGGTGGTGCTGGTGGGGATCCAGGTGGGTACGCGCGTGGTCGAGCAGGCGGGTATGCTCTCCAAGGAATTTCCCACCCGGGTGACGAATTGGGTGCAGACGCCAAGCTCGTCGCCGGCGCTGAATGTGCTGAAGCAAAGGGTGCTGGAGCGGGTGCAGGCGGAGATCGGATCGTGGTCTACAATGCTGCTCTCCTCCCTGCCGCAGGCGGGGGCCAAGTTCCTGTCCGCCGCAAGCGAGCTGATTTACCTGGTGATCATTCCGGTTCTGGCATTCTTCTTTCTGAAAGACGGGCGTGTAATTCGCGAGCACCTGCTGGAACTGGCGGAACCGGGCCCGCGGCGCGCGCTTCTGGACGACCTGATGGCCGACGTACACCTGCTGCTGGCGCATTACATGCGCGCGCTGGTGCTGCTGTCGCTGTCCACGTTCATCGCCTATAACGTCTGCTTCGCGTTTATGTCGGTACGGTACGGCGTCCTGCTGGCCGCGCTGGCGTGCCTGCTGGAGTTCATCCCGATGATCGGTCCGCTGACCGCGGGTGTCACGATCCTGATCGTCGCGGCGGTTGCCGGCTCGCACGTTCTGGCGATTCTGATCTTCCTGCTGGCGTACCGGATGTTTCAGGACTACATTCTCTCGCCGCACCTGATGGGGCAGGGTGTGGAACTGCACCCGGCGGTCGTGCTGTTCGGCGTGTTCGCGGGCGCGGAACTGGCGGGCATAGCGGGCACGTTCCTGTCGGTCCCGGTGCTGGCGCTGGTGCGGATTCTCTATTTGCGGATACGCAAGGCACGGCGGTTTCCGAAGATGACACCGACGGGGACGATGAGCCTATGAGGGCGCCTGGGGCGCTGTCCCGCGGTTTGCGATGGTGCCTGCTTCTGGCCTGGCCGGCATGGGCGCACGTGGTCAGCATGAGCTCCGGAGACTTGAGCATCGAGGGGAGCCGCGGGCACTACGAACTGCGCATGCCGCTCTATGAAGTCGCGCATGTGCGGGCGCCGGAGCGTTCGCTGCTGGAGCATGTCCGGTTTTCGAGCGGCGGACGGGAGGCCAGCCTGCTTTCCGCGAACTGCCGGCAGGATACGTCCAGCGATTCGTATATATGCACCGCGGACTACGAATTCGGCGCCGCGCCCGGACAGGTGGATGTGGAGTGCACCCTGGCGGCGATCACGGTGCCGAACCACGTGCACCTGTTGCGCGCCGAGATGGGTCAAAAGCGCGACCAGGCGGTGTTCGACCGCACGTTCACGGAAGCGTCGCTCCGATTTCGCCCGCCCACGGCAGCGGAAGTGGCGCTCGGTGAAGCGGGCGCCGGATTTCTGCGCGCGCTGGGCGGCCCGGTGCAGATTCTGTTTCTGGCCGCGCTGGTGCTGGCGGCGCGCAGCGGCCGGGAACTGATGGCGTTGGCGGGGATGTTTCTGGCCGGCGAAGCAGCCTCGGTGTTGGGAACGCCGTACGCGGGATGGCAGCCCGCCGCGCGCTTCGTAGAGGCAGCGACCGCGTTGACGGTGGCGTACCTGGCGGTGGAGATTCTGCTGCTGCCAAAAGCCGGCGCGCGTTGGGTTGTGGCGGGCGCGCTGGGCGTGTTTCACGGGCTCTACTTTTTCCTGTTCATCGAGACCTCTCGCTACCGGGCGGGATGGGTATTGGCGGGCGCCGGGCTGGCGGAGATAGCGGCACTCGCGATTCTCGCCCTGGTATTCTCGCGGTTGGGCCGCCTCGCGCGAGCCTTGCGCCCCGTGCAGGTTTCGGCCTCGGCACTGTTCGTCTTCGGGATGGTTTGGTTCGTCATGCGCCTGCGCGGGTGAGGCACGGATCAAGAGCTCTCCAGAAGGCGATCCACCGCCTCACGGAGTTGATTGGGCGCGAACGGCTTCGCCAGGCACACGGTGCCTTCCGGATAGGGCCGTTCGGAGTAGCCGCTCATGCAGATGATCTTGGCGTCGGGCTGGTCGCGCCGGATCATGCGCACAAGCTCATAACCGTCCATGACCGGCATCTTCAGATCCGTAATGACGAGATTGATGCGTGAGGGAAAGGAACGGAAGAGCGAGACGCCTTCGAGCCCATTGGCGGCGGTCAGAAGCTGGTGGCCCGCGGAGGAGAGGACCAGCGATACCAGCGAGCGGATCATTTCCTCATCATCAACGACGAGAATCACCGCCATCTTTCGGCTTCCTGCGCTGCAGGTCAACGAAGGTCCAAAGAGCCAGACCCGCAGCGATCACGTCCATCGCGATCGAGACAATGTTGAGGTCAGTCCACCCCCAGACGTCCTCGGAAAGATCGGCGACGAGGTCGACGACACACACGATCGCCAGCCAAAAAAAGAACCACCGGCTGTACAGGAATTTCCTCATTTGACGTGCACGGGCCCAAAACCCGGGTGCGGCATACAACCGGAAGACGATGCGTACCGTGCCGTCCGTTACGATGCTTACCCCGGGAAGTGTGCAGGAGCGGCCCGCCATCGCTCCGGGTTAGTAGAGATTTCACGGTTTCAGATCCCGGTTGCGCAGGCGGTGCATCGCGGCCTCGCGGCGCGCCTCATCCTGGAGCTCGAGTTTCCCGCCCCGAGAGCCGCTGGAACAGCTCGCGATTGGCGCGGGCCTCGCCGGGATTGCCCGTCTGTTCGGCGGCGCGGGCGCGCAGCTCGTACAGGCGCGGGAAGTAGAAGCCTATAGTCGGACCCACGCCGGATGGGGACGGGAGCGGGTTGGGTTTCAGGAGGGGCGCTGCCTCCTGGGGATGGCCTGTCTCGAGCAGTGACCAGGCAAGCAGGATCGACACGCCTTGATCGGCCACGGGGCCGGTGGTGTCGTGAATCCGTTTCAGGACTACCGAAGCCGGCTGGAACTGCCGTTCCAGCAGCAGGGCGTAGGCCAGTGCAAGATCGCGCAGTCCGGCTTGAGGGGCGTTGGGAAGGAGCCGCGCGGCGCGGTCGGCCCATTCGGCGGGGGAGGCCGGCGGCTGTGTGAGGAATCGGGCGAGAATTGACAGGCCTAGAGAGGACGAACCCGCCAACGGTGCGGACTTGCGGGCCATGTCGGCGGCGGTAGTCCGGTCACCAAGCAACAGGCTCCAGATGGCTAGTTCGGCATAGGCGCGGGCGGCAAGCTCGTGTTGCGGACCTGCTTCCTCACCGCGCGCAAAAGCCGATAACTGTTCGTAACCGGCCTTGCGGCGCCCGCTGATCCAGGACCATTCGGCGCGGTGCAGTCCGGCCAGAGGGTCCCTTGCCGCGTCGCGGGCATCGACATACTGGCGGGCGAGCGTGTCGGCGCCGGGGATATCGCCGGTCATCAGGCGCGCCATGGCGGCCTTGAAGTAATCGGCCCCGTTCAGGAAACCAGGGTCTTTGCCACTGGCTTGCCGATAGAAGCCTTCGGCCTCGCGGAGGTGTCCCGTGATCAGGTGAACATCGCCCAGGGAGTCGATGGCGTTGGGATCGCTGGGACGCAGCGCCTGGTAGCGCCGGAGGGCGCGCACGGCGGTGTTGAGATCACCGGCGTAAGCCGCGGCGTAGGCGAGCTGATTCTCGCTATTGGGGTCGTCTTCGAGCTCGATGGACTTCTGCCAGGCCTGGATAGTCTGGGTGTAGTCGCGGTGGCTCATGGCGGATTGAGCGAGGGCGCGCCAGGCGGTAGGATCCCGGGGATCGAGCTTCACCAGGCCGGCCAGGGCGCGTTGCTGCGCCACTGCATCTCCACGCAGGTTGGCAAGCTCGAATTCCATGCGAGCGCGTTCCCGTTCAGGAATGCGATCGCCGCGGGCGAGCGCCTGGCCGAGCACGTCGATAGCGCCGGCGCGGTCCTGATGCTGGGCCTTCCACTGGGCCAAAGCCAGATAGGGAGGTCCGAAATCGGGGTCGGCGGCGAGACACTGTTCGAGAGCGCCCTGGACTACCGGAGGATCGGACGACTCCAGGACCGTCACCCAGGCTTTCAAGGCGGGCACACTCCGGGTACCGTAGCCGGCAGCGTTCTGAGAAATCCGGTGCGCGAGAGCCGTGCCGGCCTCAATGACCTCGTCCGGTGCGGCCGAGGCGGAAGCCACCTGGACCATTTTGTTGGTGTCGGGATCTTCAATGGTGAGGCGGACTACCAGGCGGCCATTCGTGACGAAGTATTCCCCGTAGCCGAGGCGGTTGGCGCCCGCGGCCAGCGCCATGGTTCGCTCCGAGGAGATGCCAGGGGCGGAAATGGACCGGATGCCGAGGGCGGAATTCAGGGCGTGCAGGCGACCGCCCGAAACCACGAGCATGTCGGGCGCGTCGGCGAGCGTAGCGCTGACCACCTCGGACAGGGCACGCCCCATCCAGTCGGCGGAGATGTCGCCGCTCAGGTTCTCGAACCGGAGAACCGCAAGACGTTCAAGCCGCGGGTTGGCGGGCCGACGGGCGCACCCACCGGCCAGAAACACGGCGAGGGCGAGGAGCAGCGCTCGCCGCTTACAACACACGCGGCTCCCGTTCCATCAATTGCTTGAATTCGGGCGTGTCGCGCAGGGTAGCGAACTCGGGCACGTCAGCCAGCTTCTTATCTTTGTAGCCTTCCTCAAGGGCCTTGCGGAGGTATTGCAGAGCCAGGTCGTCGCGTCCGTTCTTGGCATACAACTTCGCGATGTAGAAGTGATACTTGGCGCGTTCCTCCACGCTGCGCTCTTCCAGCATGACTCCGAAGTTGCCGCGATGCTCGAACACCAGGGGATCGAGCTGCAGGGCGGCCTGATAGGCTTTGGTGCAGTCGTCGTATTTCTTGCGGGCGAAGTAAGCAGTGCCGAGGTTCATATAGATGGAAGCGGTCTTGGGGTCAGTCGGAGGGGCGGCACGCAGAGCCTTCTTGTACCAGGAAATGGCCCGGCGATAACTCCTCTTGGCGTAATAGATGGTGCCCATGTTGTTCATGGCCTCGACGTAATCGGGCTTGATCTTGAGGGCCTGCTCGTAGTTCTTGCGGGCAGTATCCAGTTGGCGCATCTGGTGGTATGCGATACCGATCTTGTTGTAGAGCACGGGATCCTTGCGGAGAGCCTCGCGAAAGGCATCGATCGCCTCGCGATACATCTTGCGGGCCATGAAGATATCGCCGCGCATTTCCGGCGAAAGCGGCGGCTTGGAGGGTTCCGCGGGAGCGGCCGTGGGAGGCTTGGAACTGTCCAGGAGAGGACTGGTTTGAGTTTGGGCGAATAAGGAGAGAGAACCTGCTGCCAGCAGCAGGAACACACATGAACGACTCATGAAGGGTATACCCCTGCTGTTTATTCTACTCGCGGCGAGCGGCAAGGGGTAGTCACTTGCTGATCTTGTCCCAGAGCTTGCCGAAAAAGCCGCGCTTCTTTTCGGGCTTGGGCGCGGAGGAAGGGGGCGGCGGCGCTTCCGCGATGGACGTTTCGGCGCGCGAAGGGCGTGCTGCGCGGCGGGCGGAGGGCTCGGCTACGATCTCGCCGTCGCCGGCGGATCCGGTGATTCGGGGAGCGGTTTGGAGCGTGGAGGGTTGCGGGGAGCGGTCGGGGGAAGAGGTCTCCCAACCGGCAACATTGGTGACTCCCTGGCGGCCGCCGTGGAGCGGGCAGAGGCCTACGGGCTGGGTGCCGGCAATGTACACCTCGCGCCGGCTGGTGGGGCATGACGGGCCGGCGGGCATGCCGGACTCGGGATCCACATCGATGGTCACGATCCCATCCGGGGCCTGGAAAGGCTTGGTATCGCGATATTCGCGGTACTGAAGGGCGCCCTTCATGAACTCGGCCCAGATCGGGGCTGCCGAATGGGCACCCTCCAGGTCCAGTTCGCGGTTGTCGTCGAAGCCAACCCAGACCACGCACAGCAGTTCGGACGTATAACCGGCGAACCAGCCGTCATGCGAGGTTCCGGTCTTGCCGGCGGCGGGAAAGTCGAGGTTGTAGCGGGCGCGAACACCGGCCGCGGTGCCGCTGCGGAGAACCTCCTCCATGAGGTCGGTCATGAGGTAGGCTACGCGCGGGTCGAGAACCTGTTTCTCTTCGACCTGGTTCTTGTAGACCACCTTGCCGTCTCCGGCGCGCACCATGCGGAGGAATCCCGGCTTCACGTAGTCGCCGCCGTTGGCGAAGATGGTGTAGGCGCCCGCGGCCTCCAGGGGAGTGATTTCGTATGCGCCCAAGGCCACGGCAGGCGTCGGCTGGATCTTGTAATTCATGCCGGCGCGATTGGCCATGTCCACGACGGCATCGTAGCCCACCTCCTCGGCCACCTTGACCGTGGCCACGTTCAGCGAATGAGCGAGGGCGTCGCGCAGGGTGACATTGCCGTAGAACTTGTGCTCGAAATTGCTGGGCTCATAGGGCTTGCCATCGAACCAGAAGGTGGTGGGCTGATCCATGACGGTAGAGCTGGCAGTCAGGATCGGGTGCCCGCCGTCGACCGCGGTGTCAAGCGCGGCGGCATAGACGAACGGCTTGAAAATGGACCCGGGCTGGCGTTTGGCCAGCACGTGGTTGAGCTGGCTCAGGCCGTAATTCCGGCCGCCTGCCAGGGCTTTGACTTCGCCGGTATGGGGGTCGATGGCCACCAGGGCCACCTGCGCCTCCGGCGGGGTCTGGCCCCGGAAACGGCGCTGCTTGCGGATCTGCTCGTCCACCAACTGCATGCCCTTCCGAATGGCGTCGGTGGCGGCGCGCTGGAGGTGCATGTCCAGCGTGGTATACACGCGGAACGAGTTGGAGTTGACGTCCTGGAAACGGTTCTGGAGCGCGTCGCTCACCAGGTCCACGAAGAAAGGCGCCTCGACCGACTGCGCCGGTCCTTTGGCCACGGTCAGCGGAGTTTCCGTAGCGACGGTGTAATCGTGGTCGCTGATGTACCCGTTGGTACGCATCATGCCGAGTACGACGTTGCGCCGCTCCCGGGCGCGCTCGGCGTGGCGGAACGGTTCGTAGATGCTGGGCTTCTGAATCAGGCCCGCGAGCTGCGCGGCTTCCGGCAATGTGATCTGGCTGAGGTCCTTGCCGAGATACACTTCGGATGCCTGGCCGAAGCCGCGGATGTTGAAGGTCCCGCGCCAGCCGAGGTCCACCTGGTTGGCGTAGTCCTCGAAGATCTGCTGCTTGGTGAGCTTCTGTTCGAGTTGAAGGGTGATGATCGCTTCCGCCAGCTTGCGGGTCCAGCGCTTTTGCGGGTCGAGCCAGAACATGCGCGCCAGTTGCTGGCTCAGGGTGGAGGCGCCCTGTTCTTTACGCCCCTGCCGCAGATCGATATAGGCGGCCTTGACGATGCGGATCGGGTCGAGGCCGTTGTGCTGGAAGAAGCGTTTGTCCTCGGCCGAAGTGACGGCCTGGACCAGCACGGTCGGGATATCCCGGAAGCGCACCATGCGGCGTTTTTCGCGGCTTGGCCCGGACAGGTTAGTGATGAGCTGGGGCTCGAGCAGATACTGGCTGCGCGCGGTGTTGTCGCGCAGGGAGACGATCTGCGAGATTCTGCCGCCGGAGAAGCGGATCACGCCGGCTTCCTGGTCGAAGTAGGAATCGCGCTGGGGGAAGATCTGAAGGGAATTGCCCACGAACCGGTAGTAGCCGACGGGATTGGAACTGGACTCCGTGTATCCGCTGCGGCGCAATTCGGCGGCGATTTCCGCGGGGGAGATGGCGTCGCCCACGCCGATGGTGGTGGGAGCGGCATAGACTTTCGCTGTATTGGCGAAGGGGCCCGCGTTCAGCTTCTGGTCAATCAACCGCGAATACCGGGCGTAGAAGTAGGTAAAAGCGCCAAGGCCAAAAATGGTAAGAAGGGCGAAGCCGGCAACCACGTAGCGGCCGAGCGGTCCCAGGAAAAAACGGGCGAGCCCGGCCTTCTGCGGAATCCGGACCTTCATTTCCCGCCTGGTTTTGGGAGCTACCTTGGGCACGAAATCTAATTCTCGCATGGGTGGCGATGGGGAAACTACTCTGTCTCTCGAAGGCGGGACAGCCCGGAGGCCTACCCGACCTGACTACCTGCTGCCGGCGCCTGGATAAAAGTGGAGATCCACCGTGTATCCCGGCAGATTGACGCGCACAAAATACCTTACGTCGATGTGCAGCCCTTCCGGCGTATGATTGACATGCACGTTGTCCTCCACAATCGGAAGTCTTAGTTGCCGGGATTTTTCCAGGACCATGGACCGCAGGGCCTGATCGGACATGGTAGCTGCCCCGGCACGATGTGTAATTCCGGACACGTAGTTCTGCAACTCCAGGTTTCGGAAGTAATAAGGAGCGAACACCGCGAGCAGCACCGCCATCAGCGCCAGAATCGCGGCAGCGGCTACGAGGCGCCAGCGGGGGACAGGGTTCACGTCTGGTCGCCGGAATCCTTACTGGAGGCGCAGAGTTCCTCCCAGAAATCATCCGAATGCGGTGTCCATTCGGCGTTTTCGCGGCCGGCGATCTGCAGTTCGTCTTCCCGCAGAGTCCCATGGCCGTAGGGGCAAATGTACTCGATCCGAGGCCGGCCGAACTGCAGCATCCGGCTCCACGAGCCGGTTTCGACGGGCATACGCAGGCGGCGGAGACACACCCGGCAGCGGTAGCGCTGATCCAACACAATCAGGTAAACGATGCCGGTGCACAGCAGAAACCACAGAAACACGGCCAGCGTGTAAGAAAGATCGTATCCGAACCTGGGCGGGACGTCGAAGAAGTAATCAGGCTTCGGAGTCCAAAACCAGTTGAGCAACGCCAGCAAGCCGAATAAAGCCGCCCCTGCGACGACAGTTTTGGCGGCAAAATAGGCCCAGTAGCGCATATATATTAGACTCTCACCAAGTACGATTAGTTTCCAGGGTACCATCGGGCGGCCCCGCCTTGCGACTTGTCAGCCGATATCAGGAAACCGCCCTACCCTGCCGCAGCCGGGCGGCACTGATGCGATTCCCGGCGATCAACAATACGACGACGAGCAGACCTTCCACACTATAGCGAAGCGCAGGGCCGGGCTGGAGCGCGCGGACCACGGCTGGATCCGTGAAGATCATCTCGCCGCCGACTTTGCCGAGGATGGCAGCGCCCAGGTAGATCGTCCAGGGAAAGCGATCCATCAGGCGAGCCAGCAATTGGCTGGAACCGACCACGAAAGGTATGCTCACGCAGAGACCGAAAACGATGAGAGCGAAATGGCCTCGGGAGGCGCCTGCAATGGCCAGTATATTGTCGGTGGACATGGTAACGTCGGCCAGTACGATGTACCAGACCGCTTGAACGAAGTGGGTGGGTGACGGAGCGGCGTCCGGGGGATCGCTGGCATCGACCAGAACCTTCAACGCAATCCACAGAACCAGAATTCCGCCGCCAATCTGGAGGTAGGGAGTGACGAGGATGCGCGCCGCCACGGTGGTGAGCGCGATGCGCAGGACCACCGCGATGGCCGCGCCGCCGGCGATGCCCAGGCGGCGCTCGCGCCGGGGAAGTGAGCGCACGGCCATGGCGATAACCAGGGCATTGTCTCCGGCGAGCAGCAGATCGATCAGGATGATAGAGAAGCCACTCAGCAGGAAGTGCATGGGACTCGGCCAACCCAGGAACGGATGCGGCGGAAATAACGTTGTGCCACGCGCACGTCTTCGAGAATCTGCGCTTTGAGGGCCGCGGGGCTTTCGAATTTTTTTTCGTCGCGCCGGCGGCGAAGAAACTCCACGCGGATGCGGCGGGGAGCGTCACCTTCGAGCGCGTCGAGCAGGAACGTTTCGATGGAGAGCTGGTGGCTGGAATCGAAGGTCGGCCGGTAGCCGACATTGGTGAGGGAGTTCCATTCGCGGTGGCCGGCGGCGTCGAGATCGCGGGTGCGGGTGATATAGACGCCCGTGGCGGGAATGATCTCGGCGGTGGTGGCCAGATTCAGGGTCGGGACGGTCTGTCTGGAACCGATACCGCGTCCGCTCACCACCACACCCTCCAACCCGTAGGGGTGTTGCAGAAGCCGCGCCGCCAGGGCCACGCGTCCCGCCAGGATCAGTTCGCGGATGCCGCTGCTGCTCACCACGCGCCCGCGGCAGACCACGGCGGGCACGATGACGGTTTCGAAGCCGAGGCGCCGGCCCAATTCGGCGAGAACCTGCGTGTTGCCGGCCTGGCGATGGCCGAACCGAAAATTCTCGCCCACCAGCACGGCGCGGGCATGCAACTTCTCGACCAGCAGGCGGCGCACAAACTCCTCCGGGGAAAGCTGCGCCAGTTCGGGGGTGAACGGGAGGATCAACACCTGCGCGATTCCCTCCTCCTGCATCAGCTCGGCACGGCGGACGGGGGAGGTCATCAGCTTGGGAGCGCGTTGGGGCGCGACGACGCGGGTGGGGTGGGGGTCGAAGGTGAGCACCGAAGGCGTCCACCCCCGCTCCGCGGCCAGCGCCTGGAGGCGCCGCAGAATGCGGCGATGGCCATAGTGGACGCCGTCGAAATTGCCGATGGTGATGGCGCTCGGGCCGAAATCCGGAGGCACTTCGTCGAGACTGCGATAGATCTTCATGGCACGAGGATCTCGAGGCCGTCATAAGCCAGCCGGATGTTTGGCGGCAGCAGGCTCTCGGCGCGGGCGTGCCCCAGGTCGTGGCTGATATGGGTGAAGAACGCGCGCGCGGGTTGAAGCTTTTCGACGGTCTTCACCGAGTGGTCGACGGTGGAGTGAGTGGGATGCGGCTTATACCGCAGCGCATCCAGGAACAGCACGTCCAGGCCGCGCAGAAGCTCCATCGAGCTTTCGGGGATATCGCTGTGATCGGTAAGATAGGCCGCGGAACCGAAACGGAACCCGTAGATCGTATCGCGGCCGTGCAGGATGGGAATGGGCTGGAACTCCAGACCATGGAGCTGAAAAGGCTCGCCGTGAATCAGACGGGCATCCAGTTGGGGCACGCTGGAGGATCGCCTGACGCCGTCGAAGATGTACGGGAAGCAGCGCTGGACAGCGGCCATGGTTTCGGGCGACGCGTAGATGGGGATCTGTCCTTCCTGGCGAAAGTTGAAGGGGCGCACGTCATCGAGCCCCATCAGGTGGTCGGCATGAGCGTGGGTGAAAATGACGGCGTCAAGGCGGGCCATCCCGGCTCGCAGTGCCTGGGTACGAAAATCGGGCGTGGTATCGATCAGGATGTTGCGTTCCGCATAGCTCACCAGCACGGATGGGCGGAGGCGGTTGTCGCGCGGGTCGGTGGAGGTGCAGACGCCGCAGTGACAGCCGATGGTAGGCACGCCGACGCTTGTACCGGAGCCAAGAACGGTGATTCGCAAAGGTGCTGCCTGCATTCAGGACTTCGACGTTGCCGGTTTGGCCTTTTCTTCGGAGGCTTGCACAAAGCGAAACCGGAGCTCCGTGAGAGAGTTCTCCAGCAACCGCTGTTCCTCCAGCGCCAGGTTGCCTTTGGTCTTTTCCAGCAGGACGGCCATGAGATCGATGGTGTGGCGGGCCAGTGGAAGATCGGGCTCGGGCTTCTCTTCTTCGCCGAAGTGCATCATGCCGAGCTGCATTTCCGCCTGGGCGCGCAAAGAGAGTACGAGAAAGCTGAAGGACGCGGGCGGCAATGGGTAGCCGGCTTGCTCCTGTGTCTCGGTGGTAGAATCTGCATCACTCATCAAACTACATTTTACAGAGGTGCGAGGGCCCCGCGTGGGGGCACTCGGGGCCGCCCGTCTCGAGTACAAGGGCGCACGGCTCGCGCGCCGGGGCCACGGCCGGGCTATCCTACCCGCAACGCGGCCATAGGATCGATCTGCGTGGCGCGCCTGGCCGGAACATATGCGGCCAACAGGGCGACCGCGGCCAGGCCGAGGGCCGATGCGGCGTACATGGCGGCATCGGTCGGACGAACCTCGTACAGCAGGAGGGAAAGGAAGCGGGTGAGGGCCATCGAGGCGCCAATACCAACGACGATTCCCGCGCCAACCAGTGCCATCCCCTGACGCAACATCATGAACAACACGTCATGCCGCCCGGCTCCGAGAGCCATGCGAATGCCCATCTCGCAGGTTCGTTGGCTCACGCTGTAGGAGATCACGCCGTACACGCCGATGGCCGCCAACGCCAGCGCCAGGGCGCCGAACAATCCCAGCAAGGCCAGAGTGAACGTTCTCGCTGCCAGCGTATCCGATACGTAAGCCTCCAGCGGCCTTACGCGATACACCGGCTGGGTACGGTCTACCGCCAGAAACGCGTCGCGCACGGCGTTTTGCAGGCGCTCGGGATCGACAGTGGTGCGCACCACCATGTTGTAGCCGAAACTGACGTCCTGCGCCTGCGCGATATAGGCTTCCATCAGCGGGGGGCGGTCGAGGCCGTACTGGCGAACGTCGCCTACCACGCCGACGACGGTAAGCCACTCTTTGTCGTCGTTCCGGCCGCCCAACTGAATATGCCTGCCGATGGGATCCCGATGCGGAAACTGCGACCGCGCGCACGATTCGCTGATCAGGGCCACGCGGGGCGTGCCTTGCCGGTCGGCACCGGTGAAGAGCCGGCCGCGTTTGAGCGGGATTCGCATGACGCGAAAGTAATCGGGAGACACCGAATAGGTGTCGGCGGCCGGCGCGTCCGATTCGTTGGCGAGGCCGCGGTCCTGGATATGAAAGCCACGGCGGTCGAAACTGCCCAGGGGCAGCGTGCTGGTCATGGCGACGCTTTCCACCGAGGGCGTCGCCCGCAGGCGATCCATCACCTGGCTGTAGAAGTTGAGCTCCGCCGCGGGTTTCTGGTACCGCTCACCATAAACGTAGGTGCCCAGAGTCAGCACGTGGTGCGGATCGTAGCCCGGATCGACACCCGTGAGGCGGAGGAAACTCTTGGCCAATAATCCGGCTCCCATCACCAGCAGGAAGGCCAACGCCAGCTCGGCAGTTACCAGCAGGTTCCGAAAGGCGCGGCGCGGCCGGCCTTCCGTGGACCGGCTTGCGTCTTTGAGGGACTCCGTGAGATCAACGCGCGAGATTCGCAGCGCCGGTACAACGCCGGACAGCAGGACCGTCACCAGGCACGCCGCCAGGGTGAACCCCAGGACGGGACCGTCCACGCGGATTTCGTGGATCCGGGGGAGTTCGCGGGAGCCGAATGCTACCAGGGCGGAGGTTGCCGTCCAGGCCAGGAGCAGTCCTGCCAGTCCGCTGGCCGCCGCCAGCAGGAAGCTCTCCAGGAGCAACTGGCGCACCAGCCGCAGCCGGCCCGCGCCCAACGCTGCGCGCAGGGCCATCTCCTTGCTGCGGCGGGTGGCGCGTGCGAGGACGAGATTCGTGACGTTGGCGCAGGCGATCAGGAGGACGAAGCTCACGGCCCCGAGCAGCACCCACATGGCCGTGCTCACGCGATCCACCAGGTAATTCTGCAGCGGTGTAATCCGCACGCCGGCATGCCGGGCGTAGCTGGTGGGATGCTCACGCACGATGCCGTCCATGATGGAGCTCAGCTCGGCGCGCGCCTGCTCCACGGAGACGCCGCGTTTCAGGCGCCCGATCAGTTGCAGGTGCTGGCAGCCGCGGCATGCGCCCGGCTCGCCCAGTGCATATCCCAGCGGGACGTAGAACTCGGGGATCACGGTACCGCCGGCCTGGGCCAGCGGTTGAAAGGCCGGCGGCAGCACACCCACCACGGTGAACCCGGCGTCGCTGAGGTGGAGAACCCGGCCGAGGATACCCGGATCGCCTCCAAAGCGACGCATCCACAGGCCGTGGGTGAGGATCGCTTCGTAGCGGCGGTCGGGGCGATCCTCCTCCTGCAGAAACGCGCGCCCAAGTTGCATCCTGACGCCCAGGGTTGCGAAGTAATCGTAGTTGACCCGCATGCCTTCGAGCAGCTCCGGCTGGCCTTTCTCGACGATCGCTCCGGCCGTATTGCGGTACAGCGACAGGCTCTCGAAGGAGTGGCTGCGCGCCCGCAGATCGCTGGTGGTGGTGAAGTCGATTGTCTCCGGGCGCGGCGTATCCGGGTCGGATTCCGCCACCTTCACCAGGCGATCGGGCTCGTCGTAAGGGAGCGGCTTCAGGAGCACGCCCCGAACCACGGTGAAGACCGCCGTATTGCCACCGACCCCGAGCGCCAGCGAGACCACGGCGATCAACGTGAATGCCGGGCTCTGGCGCAGCACGCGAAAGGCAAAGCGTAAATCCTGCCAGATCGATTCGATCCAACCAAGGGTATGCATACGATAGACCTCCTCCCGGATGAAGCCGGAGTTTCCCAGTTTCCGGAGCGCCGCCGCGCGCGCGTCCTCGGGGGACAGGCCGCGGGCAATGTTGTCTTCGGTCTCGGATTCGATGTAGAACTGAAGGTCCCGAGCGACCTCCCGGTCGAGTTCTGCGCGGTGAAGGAAGCGGCCCCAATTCATTGCAGTCTACTCGGTGGCCGAACGCAGGACGCGGCTAATACCGGCGGCCAGGCGTTCCCATCGCGTGGTTTCAGCGGCCAGTTGCTTTTTCCCCGCCGGGGTGAGGCGATAGTACTTCGCCTTCCGGTTGTTCTCGGAGGTGCCCCAGAACGAAGTGATCCATCCCCGGCCTTCCAGGCGGTACAGGGCGGGATAGAGCGAGCCGTGCTCGACCTGAAGCACGTCCTCCGAGCGCCGTTCAATGGCGTAGGCAATGGAGTGTCCGTGTGCCGGTCCGAGCACGAGGGTCTGGAGGATCAGCATGTCGAGCGTGCCCTGCAACATCTCTCCTTCCGGTTTCTGATGTTTCGACGCCATGTCCCTTGCATTGTACTCCATATGTTTGTCTAGTGGTAGTGCCGTAGTGCCTGCACGTACGCACTTCAGGTATTGGCAATACTCGCTTTGACGTTCGAATAGACGGACGGGCCAACCGCAGGATGCACCACCGGCGATGACAGATGGTGCGGTTCCAGGAAGGAGCGGGGGGCTCCTACTTCTCCAGGATCACGGCGCCAGCGCCTTCGATCTGGTACCGGGTAACAGGGCCCTGGATGGAGTCGGGGTTGAACTTCCTGCCGGCTTCTTCGGCTTCCTGTTTGGCTTGCTCGACGGCCTGCTCGCGGGTGAGTTCGGTTTTGCTGAGCTTGCCTTCACAGATGGCGGTGCGGCCGGCGGCATCCTTGGGGAAGACAATCACGCCGTCTTCGACCTTGATGCGGATCTTCTGCCCGGCGTCGTTGGTGAGATCCATCCAGCAGCCCATCATCTGGCACACCTCGGCGATCTTGCCTTTCACCTGGACGGTCTTACCCACATGAGCGTCGGGGCTCGCCATCAGGGCCGCTACGGACATGGGCTCCTTCAGCGTGAGCGGGCTGCCCAGTTTGAGATCGGCGGCGGGGAGCAGGGCAACCGCGGCCAGCGCGACCAGCAGAGTTTTCATTCCTGTATTATGCATCAGCCGCGTCAGTCGCCGGCCTTCACCCAGTCCTGGTTGAAGCGCACGTGCTTGATGGTCTTGCCTTCGGGAACGAAATAGCTGTAGGTCACGTGAATCGAGCCGTCCCTCGCCTGTATGACGGATGGATAGTGGTACTGGTTGGGGCTGGGCTTTGCCGGACTGCCGTCGAGGTGGCGTTTCCATTTCCAGGTGGCGCCCTCGTCGTCGGAGAGGGCCGCGACCAGCGAGTAGCGGCCTTTCTCGAGATCGTTGTAGACGGCGATCCAGTTACCCTCGCGCAGGCGGACCACCTCGATGCTGGTGCCGGGATTCGGAATCTCCGTGTCCCGGGCCTGGGTCCAACTGACGCCGTCGTCCTTGGAGAAGCTGATATGGGCGCGCTTGGGGGGCGGGCCGTTGTCGCGCAGGTAGGCGACCAGCGTGCCGTCCTTCTTCCGTACCAGCGAGGGCTGGATGCAGCCGGCGCCGACGATGGGTTCGCTGGCGGTCCAGGTGTACCCGTGGTCATCACTGATGGCCACGATGCCGTAGGAAAAACCGTCGGAATACATGGGCACCAGGATGCGGCCGGAGGGCAGTTCGAGCGGATGCGTGCGCGTGAACCAACCCATGCGCGAGAAGTATTCATCCTGGGAATGCTCGATGAGGCGCCGTGCGGCTTCGGCTAGGGGACCCGACCCGGCGGCGGTGGGGCCGGCAAATTCTTTGGTGAGCGCGGCGATGTTTTTGGGGATGAGAACGATGTTGTCCTGGAACTCCCAGCGCGGCGGACCCGTGGGCTGCTGGTAGTCGGTCGAGATGCGGTATTTCATCAGCGCGGTCTCCCAGCGATGAGCGATGATGAGCGGCCAGAAGAAGAACAGGCGCTGCCGGGAGTCCAGAAACAGCACCGGGTTGGTTTCGGGGAAGCCGGGAGCATCGGCCATGGTGAAGGGTTCGGTCCATTTGCCGGAGTTGTGGTTCCAGCGCGCGCCGCGGATGAGGACATCGTCGGCGGTGCGCTCGCCGGAGCCGTGGAACCAGCACACGAGCAGGTCGCCATTGGGCAACTCGACCACCGAGGAGGAATGGTTGTGCCACTTCTCGAGGGGGAAGATCAGCTCGCTGCTGTATTCCGGCGCGGCGAAGGCGCAGGTCAGGACAGCGAGGAATGCCAGGAGGGTGCGCATAGACCGATTGTGACGCGGCGCCGCTTCCGGCGCCAGTTCCGGGTCAATGCTTCCGACAGAGTTCCTGCCAGTTCCTGCCGGGCGAAGTGGACTATACCGTCACGGCCGCCATGACCTGGATGCATGCCTTGCAGAAGGCGGGCAAGTCCTCCGGCTTGCGGCTGGTTACGAGATTGCCGTCCACGACCACTTCGGCGTCCACCCAGTGGGCGCCGGCGTTCACCACGTCGTCCTTGATGGCAAAAAAACTGGTCGCCTTGCGGCCGTTCAGCAGCCGGCCGGCGGAGCAAAGCACCCAGGGTCCGTGGCAGATGGCGGCGACGAGTTTACCCTGATCGCCCATATCACGGACGAATTGGATGGCCTTCGGGTGGCGGCGGATGTGGTCTGGCGCATATCCGCCGGGGACCACTACGGCATCGAAATCCGCGGCGCGGGCGTCGTCGTAGGACAGCTCGCACTTTACCGGGTAGCCCAGTTTGCTGCCGTAAGTCTCGCCGGCCTTGGCGCCGACCGTGATAACGCGGGCGCCGGCCTCCTGGAAACGGAACAACGGGTACCAGACTTCCATCTCCTGGTACAGGATGTCCACGAGAATCGCGATCTTTTTTCCGGTAAGATCCATGCGTCCATGGTAGCCGGAAAGGTGGATCCCTAAACTGCCGTGGATTAGGGCGGCGTCTCTTCCGATACGATCCTGGTGGCTTAATACGGTATCCGCCCAATTCCCGTGATGAACGTGATTCCGGCCACGACGAGCCCGGAGAGCCGGGTATCATTGGTGACGAAAAGGTCGGTTCCGGCTGCTCCAGCGCAAGCCAACTGAATGGCATCCGCCGGACGGACCCGCTCACGACTGCGAATTTCCGCGTACCGTTGGGCGGCTTCCAGGTCGAAAGCAACCAGCTCGACAGAACCGCTTAAGAAGAAGTTGAGATAGCTCTTTTCCAGCATCGCATGGCCCGATTCCTTGGGCTTTGTGAGGATCTCCCCGACAGTAAGCCAACTCGTGAGGAGTTCATCCCGGCGAGCCTGCATTCTGTGGCGGAACTCGACTACGCGTGGCGACCACTCGGCGTTGTCCTCAAACAGGTAGATAAAGAGATTGGTGTCCCAGAAAACTCTCGCCATCCCGTTTACCAGGCGTGGTCCCGGATTCGTTGATCCATGAGGACGGCGAAAAGATACGGGTAATCCATCAGGTCGTTGATATCGGTAGTGCTTTTCAGCGGACAGCGGGAGATTGCCACCTCAAGCTGAGCTTGCGTCAGCTTCCGGTTGATGCGCTTCCCATTCCGGAAAAACCATATCCCTCTGCCCTCCACCTCGTAAGTGAAGGGCAGCCCTGTTGCCGTATGAAACTGCTCACCCTGGCATTTCTCAATGCGCCGCCATACCGCTTCGGGCAGGTCCTCAGCCGGACCGGTAGGCCGAATCGATGTGGGCGAGGCGGGCGCATCCTCCGACCTGAGGCGTTCGACGAAGTTGTCCCCTGACTCCTGTTCCCATAGTTGTTTTCCCACCCCGAGCATCAAGAGAACCGGGTCTTGTGGGGGGCTGGGCTGATCCTGGTTTCTTTCTCTATCATTCCTTGCGACAGACATGAAGAGGCTCGTCTCTCTAACAATCTTATAAGGAGATAGAATAAAAGGTCAAGCAAGTTCGGGTGCCCAACCCGTAAATGAAGTTACTGGATCGGCGCCGCGGCCAGACGGGCGTCGAGCTCCGCTTTGGCGGCTTCGGCCGATTCGCCCAGCCATGATCTTCCGGCGTTGGGTACGAACGCCATCAGATCTTCGTAGGGCCAGAGCTTATCCGGTGAGAATGCAGCGAACCCGAGCGTGTCGGCCAGCCTCCAGCTCACCTTGATGACGTTGTACAGGCTGACGTCGCCCGGCACGGGTTCATCGTGGTGGGTCGCGATGGCTGCGGCCAGCTCGTCGGGAAAGTCCCAATCCTGGGCAAGGTACGCCCCGGCGGCGCAGTGGTCGATCTCGAAAAGATCCCGCTCCGTCTCCAGCAGGTCGAAGCCGAAGTCGTTGGATACCTCCAGCATGCGCGAGTATTCGTCCGGGTAGGCGGACATCATGCCCAGCGTGCCAAGGTTATGCAGCAAGCCGGTAGTGTAGGCGCTCTCGCCTTCCAGACGCATCGCGCGGCCGGCTTCTTCGGCAATCAACGCGGTGACCAGGCTGTGGATCCAGACCTTGCGCAACGCCTCCATGCGGACCGTGGAGCGCACCATCCGGTTGATCGCCACGAATGTGGCCATGGTCTTGACCCGATCCAGCCCAACGACGACGATGGCTTGAGGCAGACTCCTGACAGCACGGCGCGTGCCGAACAAGGCCGAGTTGGCAAAGCGCAGCAGCTCGGCGGCGAATGACGCATCCATCTTTACCAGTTCACCCAACTGGTGGATGCTGACGTCATCCTGATTGACCAGGTTGAGAACACGGTGCGCGACGGCGGGGAACGGCGGGACCAGGCGCAGGGCCCAGGGCGCCTGCGGGCGAGCAAGAACTTCGGGCATGGAAAGCCTCCGACAGTACTATCGGTTCCGAGGCTGGAAAACAACACAGCAGCCCGGGCCTTTTCCGTCCCCCGGCAGTACTGATCTCACGCCAGGGCCAGCTCGACCGCACGCTCGGCATGGATGGTGGTCGTGTCGAACGCGGGCAACGCCAGACTGCGGGGCGGGGTCAGAAGCATGATCTCGGTGCAGCCCAGGATTACCCCTTCCGCTCCCCGCTCTTGCAGATGGTCGATCACCCGCTCGAACTCCCGCCGCGACTCTGCGCGCACCAGTCCATGGCAGAGCTCGTCGAAGATCACCGCATGAATCCTGGCCCGGTCGGCTTCCTCCGGAATCAGCACGGACAGGCCGTGCCGGGATTCGAGCCGGCCGCGGTAGAAGGTCTGCTCCATGGTAAAGCGCGTTCCGAGCAGCCCCACGGTCCGGAGGCCCCGCTCCTTTACCGCTTCGGCGGTGGCATCGGCGATATGCAGGAAGGGGATGGAAATCGCAGCCTCGATCTCGGGCGCCACCCGGTGCACCGTATTGGTGCATAGCAGGATGAAATCGGCGCCGCCCGCTTCGAGCCGCCGCGCCGCCGACTGCATCAGTACCGCCACGCGATCCCAGTCCCCGCCGCTCATCAACGGCTCGATCTCCTGGAAATCCACGGTGAGCATCAGGCTCCGCGCGTTGTGGTGGCCGCCCAGCCGGGCCGCAGTCCTTTCATTGATGATGCGGTAGTACTCCGCAGAGGACTGCGCGCTCATTCCGCCGATCAAGCCGATCGTTTTCATCAGGCGATCGTATCTCCGACACCCACGCTACCACCAGTCGCTACCATCACTCGGCTGAGCGGCCCGGGTTTGGCGCTATGATGTCCCCGAGGGGACTCGTGGAAGCCACCTATGCCCGCGCGGTGGGGCTTGCCATCCCGGTTTTCTTCGCGTTGATTGGCATCGAGCTGGCGTTGGACCTCGCGCGCCGCTCGCGGTACTTCCGCCTGGCCGACGCCATCAACAGCCTGAGCTGCGGCATCATCAGCACGGGAATGCGCGTCTTCTTTGGCTTCCTGGGGCTGTTTGCCTATGAGTGGGTTCTCCGGCGGGCGCCGATCCAACTCCCTGCCGGTCATTGGGGCACCTGGGTTTTTGCTTTCTTCCTCTACGACTTCTGTTACTACTGGCAGCACCGCATGGGCCACACGGTGGGGCTGTTCTGGGCATCCCACGTGGTGCATCACCAAAGCGAGGAGTTCAACCTCACTACCGCCCTGCGCCAACCCGGCACGGGCGCGCTGGTGAACTGGATCTTCTATGTGCCGATGGCTCTCGCCGGAGTGCCCCTGGGCGTCTTCCTGATGGTCGGCGTGGCGCAGCTTTTCTACCAGTTCTGGCCGCACACCCGCCACATCGGGCGCCTCGGCTTCCTCGACCGCTGGGTGCAAACGCCTTCCAACCACCGCGTTCACCACGCCCAGAACGATATCTACCTCGACAAGAACTACGTCGGCGTCTTCCTCATCTGGGACCGGCTGTTCGGCAGCTTTCAGGAAGAACTGGACGCAGAGCCGCCGATTTACGGCATCCGCGGCCAATTGCGAAGCTGGAACCCGGTGTGGGCCAACCTGCACTACTACTGGGCCATGGCTACGGATGTCTGGCACGCGCGGTCCTGGCGCGACAAGCTCCGCGTGTGGTTCGCGCCCCCCGGCTGGCGGCCGGCGGATGTCGCCCGGCGCTTCCCCAAGCCCGGCTACGACCCGCGCCGCGATTTCGCCCGCTTCGATCCCCCGCGCAGGCTCGCCTTCAGCCTCTATGCGTTGCTCCAGGCAGCGGCGCTCATCGTCGCCGACGACCACTTCCTGGGGGTCCTGCCCAAACAGGCCGCATGGCTGAACGCGCTCTACTTCCTGTTTATTCTGGCCGGACTGGTGACCCTGGGCGGCATTCTCGAGAACCGCCGCGAATTCGTGCTGCTGGATGCGGCGCGACTGGCAATCACCGGGGTGGCGGTCCTGGCGGCGGGCTCGTGGTTTGGCGCAGGCCGGGATCCCCGGCTGGTGCTCTCCATCGAGGCTTTCGTGCTGGTTTCTCTGGCGTGGCTGGCCGCATCCGCGTGGTTTGCCCGGCAACTGGCCCCGGCCCCCCTTCCGGGCTCCGCCTGAACCGGACATATCAGATTCTGAATTCCTGGAACTTCCCCGCCCTTCGCAGCCTCTAATCCTGTGATGAGACGGATCGCCGTCATTTTCGCCGTCACGCTTGCGTTTGGTTTGGGCTACCTTGGCTGGACGTGGCTCCAGCGGCATGAAGCCACCGTCCGGATGGAGCGCGGCCTGCTCGCCGGCCGCCGGCGTGCGGAACCCCAGGGCGTGGACAGCACGGGCACCGGCGTGAGGATCACGCAGTTTTATGCGCGCGCGGGCGAAATGACCGATGCCGAACGCAACCTCGTCTGCTACGGCGTCGTCAACGCCCAATCGGTCCGCATGGAGCCGCCCGTTGAAAATCTCACGCCTTCGCCCAATCGCTGCTTCTGGGTGGAGCCCCAACAGGACACCACATACACGCTGTTCGCCACGGGGTCCGACGGCTCGCAGGACTCCGCGACCTTCCAGCTCCGCGTGAAACCCGCTCCACCTCACATTCAGTATGTGGCGGTCAGCCACGCCGAGATCCGCCGGGGCGAACCGGTCACAGTCTGCTATGGCGTGGACCATGCCAAAGGCGTGCGCCTGGAGCCGATCGGCATGGCGCTCCCGCCCGTCGAAAAGAACTGCAACCGCTTCTACCCCAAAGTCACATTGAGATATACGCTGGTAGCCTTCGATGGAGCGGGCCGCACGGATCAGGAGCGGTTCGCGATTCGTGTAAAGTAGGCCCCGGCAGCCGTTCAGCAGGCCGGTTCGACCACCGCCGACATCGACCCTTTGGAACGTTCCAGCCGCCAGTCCGGGCCGTACGCGTGGATCTGGTCGCGCGCGAACTCCGCCTCCGGCAACTCGCAGGTGATCAGCACCGTGCGCCCGCGGCGGTCCACCTCCTCGGCATGCCGGTACGCCTGCTCCAGGGTGAAGATGAAGATCTTCTGCAGCATCTCGATCACGTAATCATAGGTGTGATCGTTGTCGTCCAGCAGAACCACGCGGTACAGCGGAACCAACTGATCCCGTTGGATCACTTCGACATCGGGAGTAACCGAGGGGGCAGGCATGGGCGCGCCGGAAGACACCGGCATGATTCAGTATGCGTCATCCGGCTGGCAGCCCACAACCCGCGCCGGCTCCCATTCCGCGCCACAATGGGAACAGGCCATGCCGAGAGCGGTCTATCTCGATCACCACGCCACCACGCCGGTTGACCCGCGCGTGCTCGAAGCCATGCTGCCCTACTTCGGCCCGAAGTTCGGCAATGCCGCCAGCCGCAGCCACGCGTTCGGGTGGGAAGCCGAGAAGTCCGTGGACCTCGCGCGCAAGCGCCTAGCCGGCCTGGCGGGGGCGACGCCTCGCGAGATCATCTTCACCAGCGGCGCCACGGAGTCCAACAATCTCGCCATCAAGGGCGTGGCCGAGGCGGCGCGCGGCAGAGGCCGGCACATGGTCACCATGAGCACCGAGCACAAAGCCGTGCTCGATCCCGCAAGGCGGCTGGAGCGCGAGGGGTGGCGGGTCACGGTGCTCGCCTCTGGGCGGGATGGCCTCCTCGATCCGGACCAGCTTCGCGAAGCCATCCAGCCCGATACCGTGCTGGTGAGCGTCATGTACGCCAACAACGAGATCGGTGTAATTCAGCCCGTCCGCGAAATCGGCGCGCTGTGCCGCGAACGCGGGGTGCCGCTCCATTGCGACGCCGCCCAGGCCTTCGGCAAGATTCCCATCGACGTCACGCGCGACCACATCGATCTCCTTTCTGTCAGCGCGCACAAGATGTACGGCCCGAAGGGCATTGGCGCCCTGTATGTCCGCCGCGGCAGACCGCGCGTCGAACTGGCGCCGCAGATGGATGGCGGCGGGCATGAGTTCGGCATGCGCTCGGGCACGCTGAACGTGCCCGCGATCGTGGGGTTCGGCGAGGCCTGCCTGATTTGCGGCGCTGAAATGGAGGTGGAAGGAGCCCGGCTCGCGGCGTTGCGCGACCGCCTGAAAGCGCGGCTCGAAACCGGTCTGGAGGGGGTCGCGGTGAACGGCTCTTGGGAGCACCGGCTTCCCGGCAACCTGAATCTGAGCTTCGCGGGCGTGGATGGCGAAGCCCTGCTGATGACCCTCCCGGATGTGGCGCTCTCGACCGGTTCGGCCTGTTCCTCGGCCACGGTCGAGCCGAGCCACGTGCTGCGCGCGCTGGGTATCGGCGAAGCACGCGCCCGCTCATCGTTGCGGTTCGGCCTGGGCCGCTTCAACACGGAAGAGGAGATCGACTACGCGGCGGGCCGGGTGATCGAATCGGTCCAGAGGTTGCGAGCGCTTTCGCCCATGGCCGGGAGTTCAGGCAAGCCGCGCGAAGCGGCGGTTCGACTCGGGAACGTCCACACCTAAAGCGAGCGTGGATAGCGCCCCGAAGACCGCCGCGATCAGCAGCGCCGCGGGCGTGAACTCGGGCGCGGGCGCGGCGGTGCCGCGCGCCAGGGCCGTAATCGCCGCCCCGCCAACCACCGTGGCCACGGCAATCCACTGGTACAGCCGCAGCCCGGCAAATGCGGGCGTCTGGGGCTCGCCGCGGTACGCCTCTTCGCAAAACCGCCCCAGCCCGGTGAGAATGAGGTAGACGCCGCCGATCAGGCTCAGCGGCGCGCCCACCACCCACAGCCGCGAAACCACCAGCGCGATCGCCATGTTCCACAGAATGGAGTACAACGGCGTGGCATGTAGCGCTACGCCGCGCCATCCGGCCAGGCGGCACACCCTCGACCGCGCGTGCCGGTAACGAATTCCGCAAGCCGGGTCAGACGGCCGGCCGTGGCAGCATCCCTGCACCAGGCAGCGGAGCCGTCCGATGGATTGCAGCCACGGACCAGCCACGGAATACGCGCCCATCAGCAGCCAGGGATCGGTGCCGAGCCGCGGGCCGAGAGCGGATGCGGCCATCACCCCGAACAGTCCTCCGTAGAATCCGAACGGGCGCAGCAGCCGCGGAGAACCCTCCACCCACTGCGCCCACAGCCCGGCCCCGGCCAGTCCCGCGCAGCCTGTCACCGCCACCATGGCCAGGTGCCGCGGCCCCACCAGCCAGCCGACAATGGCGAGGCACACGAACGTGGCCGCGCCGCCGTACAGGCCGTGGTTGATGACCCGCACCGGACCCCACCTCCATTCCCGCCAGGAATTGGCGATGCGCTCGCACGCCCGCAACAGCAGCCGGCCCACGTCGCCCGCCCGTATCAGCAGCAGCGCGAATACCGCGCCCGCGATCACGTCCGCCACGGAGTGCTCGCCGGTCATCACGCAACTGAACGCGATCAGCGCGGCCCACACACGGAAGGGCCATCGCACGCGGCGCGAGGCACCCATCGCCTCCGCTACCAGCAGAGCCCACACTACGTGGTAGGAAGGCAGGGCCTCGCCCGGGGTGTCGATGGCGCGCTCGAGCAGCAGCATCCGGCCCGGCAGGCCGCCGCCAGCGAACGGTCGCCAGGATGCGAAGGTCGGCACGCAGAAGTAGAGCGGATAGATGACGGCCATCGACAGCCAGACGCGCACCATCAGCGTCCGCAGATCGCGCCGCGCGACTACCAGCACCGGCGCCAGAATGGCGGCGGCATAGACACTCGCATAGATCGCTTCGGTCCAAGGCCACACCGGCAGCCGCGTTTCCCACCGGAACGCGGTATTGATGGCGCGATCCGGCTCTCCCACCGTGATGCCGATAGCGTAGATCGCAGCCCAGGGCAAGAGCGCCAAGGCGTAGAGACGCAGCGCGTCAAACACGGTGGGCCGCTCGCCGGTCGGCTCCGGCAGACGCCGCAACCCCTTCAGCCCTTCCCGGCCGAAACGCCGCTCGAGCTCGGGAATCTCGTATCCATGTACCAGCGCGGCGCAGCCCAGCGCCACGACGGGCATGGTGAGCCACAACCCGCCGGCCGATTGCACCGCCATGGCCGCGCCGAAGCCGGCAAGGCAGAAGCCGGTGTAGATCGGATGGGGTATGAGCCTGTAGATGCCCGAGGTCACCAGCCGCGGCGGCGGAAACGCATTCATCGGCAGTCCGCCGCCGCGACGCCACAGCGCCACCACGCCGCACCCGAACAGCGCCAGGCCAACTAGCGCGAGGGCCAGCCCCAAGGGACCGTTTCCGTACGCGGGAAGCCCCACAACATCGTTCGTGGCGTGGCTCCATAGGACCAGCCCTGCCGGCAACACAACGCAAAACAGCGTAGCGTACGCGGCCCTGGCGGCGATCCCTTTCAGGGCCATGTCACTTCCTCATGGATGCACCAGGCCGAGTCGGCTTCCTCGCCCGGGCACGCCAGCGTGGCCCTGCTGCGCCATTTACATTCGTCCGTCAGGAAGATGCCGGCGGGGGCCATCCTGTCCAGGCCGGGTATCGCGTGGAGGACAGTCGAGCCCAGTCGACCCCGCCGCAGCACCAGCCCGCAATCGAGCTCCAGCCGGGCGCGATCGGCCAGGGCGATGCCATTGTTTTCGATCTCCGCGGCAGGGGTTCGCCGCCCGTTGTGATACACGAGCCGGGTCCGAAACTCGCCTTCCCAATCGATCCAGACCAGCGTATGGCGCGGCGAGAGGAACCGCCCCCACCGCAGCCTGCGAATCGGCAGGCGCCACGGGGGAATCGTCAGCCGGAGATGCTCCACGTATCCCAGGCCCGTCACCGGATCGTCTCCGGAGACCTCCATTCGCGCCGCCGCTTTCGGCATCACGCAGCGCCACTCCACGGCGCCCTCCTCCGACTGGAACACCGTCTCGCGGATCTCGCCATCGTACCGATCCCATCGGCCACACAGGCTCAGGCCGGCGCTGGTCCACTGGACGCAGTCTTCCGCGCAGGCAATCGCGGAGCGCCGCAGCGAATGGGTTGTGCCGCGTGGGGAAAGAAGGCTCTCGTACCGCACCGCCAGCGGCTGATGCCGCAGCCGGCTGCTGTAGGCGATCAGGACGGCGCCTTCGCCCGAGAGGCAGTCCGCGTACCACTTGGCAAGCTCGAACTTGGGCTGTGCCATCGCGTGCTATAATTCTAGAGTCTTTCCTGTTGGAATCCAGGGAAATCTTTATGCCTAAGCTCAAGACACACAAAGGTGCGTCTAAGCGGTTCAAGCGGACCGGAACGGGCAAAATCGTTCGCAATCACGCCTTTGCCCGGCACATCCTGACCTCGAAACCGCACAAACGCAAGAAAAAGCTGCACCAGAGCGTGGTCGCCGATCCCGCCGATCAGCCCAAGCTGCAGCGCATGCTCCCCTAATCGGGTGAGCGCTGTGCGGCCGGAGTGCGTGGCACGTGCCCGCGCCGCCAGTAAACAAAAGCCACACTGAAAAAAGGAGAAAAACGTGCCCAGAGTCAAACGAGGTACCCACCGCCGGGCATCCCGAAAAAAGACGCTCGGCCAGGCGTCCGGCTACTTTCTAACCAAGAGCAAGCTCTATCGCGCGGCGCAGGAGGCTGTCGAGCGGGGCCTGAAATTCGCCTACGTCGGCCGCAAAAACAAGAAGCGCGAATTCCGCGCGCTGTGGATCGTCCGGATCAACGCCGCGTGCCGGGAAGCCGGGATTTCCTACAGTCAGTTCGTACACGGGCTGAAGGCTGCGGGCCTGGAGCTGAACCGCAAAGTGCTGGCCGATGTCGCGCTCCATGATGACACCGCCTTCCGCCAGTTGGTAGAATCAGCCAAAACCGCCCTGGAGAAGGCATGAGTCCAGTCGAACAGGAAGATTCTCTCAGTACTTTGGAAGATCGCATCCAGCGGGCCGTCCAACTGGTGGCTCGGCTGCGGCAGGAAAAGGAAGCGGCCCTCGAAGAAGCCGCCGAGGCCAAGGCCGAAGTGGCGCGGCTCACCGACGACGTGAGGACCCTGCAGGCCGAGCGGAAGCAGGTGCGATCCCGCATCGAAAAACTGCTCGGTCAAATCGACCAGTTGAGCGCCGGATAACCGACCGCCTCCCGGAGACCCGATGGAAGGCAATACACCCGATCGTCAACAAGTGCGGGTGACCATTCTCAGCCGGCCTTACACCCTGCTGGCCACGGGGGATCCTCGCGAAGTGGAAGAGGTCGCCGCCGGCGTCAACGACCTCATGCTTTCCATCGCGGCGAAAGCGCCCAACGCCGATTCCACCCGAATCGCCGTGCTGGCCTGCCTGCACCTGGCGGACAAACTCCGTTCCATGGAGCGCGATCTCAACCAGCTCAAGCAGCGGGTCGACCGCAAATCCGAGGAGTTTGCCGGGATGCTGGAGCAGTTGATCGCCACCGCTGGTGACCAGTAGTGTGGCGGCGCCTGGTGCTGGGGCTTATCCCGGTTGCCGCCCTGGCCGCGGCCACCTGGCAGGCTGACGTCGCCCGGTGGAAGCAGGCCCGCGAAGTTTCGCTAAGGAACAACTGGCTCCAGGTAGCCGGTCTTTTCTGGCTGCACGAAGGTTCCAACACCTTTGGCCGCGACTCCGGGAACGACATCGTGTTGCCGGACGGCCCCGCCCGCGCCGGAAACTTCGAACTCCGCGGCGGCAAGGTGACGGTCACGATGGACGACGTCACGCGCCTCCTGGCGCACGACTCCGCCGATGTTGCCAGGGTCGGGCGGCTGAGCCTGTTCGTCATCCAGCGCGGCGGAAAAATCGGCATCCGCTTGAAGGACCCCGAAAGTAAGTACCTGCGCGAGTTCCACGGCCTCGACTACTTCCCCCTGAACGAGCGTTACCGCGTGACGGCTCGCTGGGTGGCCGCACCGCGCAAGATCCCGATTCTGAATGTTCTGGGGCAGACCGAGCTTTCGGAATGCCCGGGCTACGCGATTTTTCAACTGAATGGCCAGGAAATCCGGCTCTATCCCATCCTCGAAGAACCCGGAGACAGGCAACTTTTTTATATCTTCCGCGACCGGACTGCCGGAAAAGAAACCTACGGCGCGGGCCGGTTTCTTTACTCCGACCTGCCGCAAAACGGCACCGTGGTTCTGGATTTCAACCGGGCTTACAATCCGCCTTGCGCCTTCACGGACTACGCCACCTGCCCTTTGCCTCCCAAAGAGAATCGTCTCGCGATCCGCATAGAAGCCGGCGAAAAGAAATACGCGCATTAGTGCATCGTCCCGTGTGCCGCCTTTTTCATGGCCTTTGACCCGGGCGGTTTGGGGGCCGGTACACTATCATGGTTCTCACGATGGACCTGAGCGACTACACGTTCGATCCGGACCTGGCGCGCGCCTCCACGATTCCCGCTCGCTGGTACACCGACCCGGCGTTCCTGGAAGCGGAACGGAAGCTGGTGTTCGGCCGCACCTGGCAGGCGGTGGGACGGGCGGCGGCGGTGGCGGAGCCGGGAAGCTATTTCGCCTGCGACATTACCGGCGAACCAGTGGTGGTGGTGCGTGGGAACGACGGGCGGCTGCGCGCCTTCTCGAACGTATGCCGGCATCGCGGCGCGGTGCTGGCGGAAGGTGAGGGCCGGGCGTCCGTGATCCGATGTCCATACCACGCCTGGACCTATGAACTCGACGGCCGGCTGTTCGCCACACCGGAGTTCGAAGGCGTCGCGGACTGGGACCGGTCGCGCATCTGCCTGCCGGAGTTCGCGGTGGAAACGTGGGGGCCGTTCGTGTTCGTGAACCTGGATCCGAACGCCGGTGTGCTGCGCGACGTGCTGGGCGCGATTCCGGAGGAGATTCGCGCCATCGGATGCCCGTTCGACGAGATGCGGTTTTCGTACCGCCGCGACTACATGGTCGAATGCAACTGGAAGGTGTATATCGACAACTACCTCGAAGGCTATCATCTTCCCGCGGCGCACCCCGGCCTGATGCGCGAGCTGGACTACGCGCGGTACCGGGTGGAGACGTTCCGCTACTATTCCTCGCACGTCGCGCCCATCCGGGCGCGCTCCTCCGGCGAACCGCGCCGGTACGTATACGCCGACAGCAACCGTAGCGCGCTGTACTACTGGATTTTTCCGAATTTCATGCTCAACATCTATCCCGACAATTTGAGCAGCAACATCATCCTGCCGGCCGGTCCGGACCGCACGTTGACCATCTTCGAGTGGTTCGGCTATGCGGGCGAAGTGCAGCAGGCCACCATCGATTTCAGCGATGAAATCCAGCAGGAAGACATACGGCTCTGCGAATCGGTCCAACGCGGGCTGCGGTCAAGAAATTACAGCCAGGGACGATTCTCGGTGAAGCGCGAAAACGGCGTGCACCATTTTCACGGTTTGCTGTCCGAGTTTCTGTCTGCCTGAGGCGTCGATGCCCACACCGCGGCGAACCGGCGGGAATCCCAGCCACTCTACTTCGACAGGCTGCCCCGCAGGACCACGATGGATGCCTTGGGAAGCGGATACAGCGTGTCGGGACCGGCGGCCGCCACGGCCGATCTGGAAGGCGGCCCGTCGGGGTCCGGGTGACCGCTGACCATCCCTCGGCCGCGGCCTCCACGTCGGGGGGCCGCTGGCTCGGCTCCGGGAGGCACGGGATCGGGATGCCATTGGTATTCGGCCACTCCGAAAACTACGCGGTCCACCGTGCCGGAGAAGAAACGATTGCGGCCGGATACGGGGTCGGCAAATGACACCTTCACGGAATGGCTGTTGTCCTCGTCTTTGTTGACCAGCATCACCGACCATTGCCCATCCGGCCGCTCGAGCGCATACGCGGTCACCAGGATGTCGCCATTCTGGTCCTTCACGTCGCTGGCGGCTTTGAAGAGTTTGTGAACGGCATCCGCCGGCTGCGCCCATTCCCTGGTGATCACCTGCGCCGCCAGGTACTGCGGAGGGTAGTATCTGACGCGATTATCTTCGTCGATCGGCAGAAAGCCGCCTCCGCGCCCGCCGGCGGACGCGATGTAGTGGAAGTAGTACGTGCCCGCCGCCCCGGCGGTCATCATGGAGCCGACATAGTCCGCCAGCCAAAGCGCGCTCTTGACGGTGCCCGCCCCACCCTCGCCGAGGTCGTTGCCCTCGGTCATCAGGAACGGGACATTCGCCGGCAGCCCGTTGTCCTTCCAGGACTGGATGACGCGGTTCACGTACGCCGGCTCCCAGTAGAGCGAATTCCACGCGGCGCACTTCCGCCCGCCCATGCAGGGGTAGTGTTCGAAGGAGAAGAAGGTAAAATCCTGCAGACTGCCGCGCGCCCGGAGGTAGTCCACGAAGCGGCCCAGGAAGGAGACCCTGCCGTTGGCGTCCGCCCAGGAATCGACATCTCCCGGAGTGCCCTCATAGGCGGGTCCGCCCAGGGGTGCGTCGGGCACCAGTTTGTGGATCGCCTTCGCGAACTGGATGTACAGCGTGGCGTAATCCTCGGGGAGCACACGCTGCCCGTCGGGCTCCTCTCCCATCTCGATCCACGAGATCGGATACTTCCGCTTGTGAAGGTAGGCGATTTCGTTGGCGGCGTCCTCCGGGATCGTATACAACACGGCGACCGGAATCATGGCGGGCAGACCGCGCGTCACACCGCAATTGAAGAAGAAGTCCAGACCGATCTGGTCGCCCCTTCCGTAATCGAGGTCGGATGCGGCGTGCCACGGATCCACCGACGAAGGCCACGTGATCGTCTGCTGGCGGCTCGGCACGTGCTTGACGACATCCGTGAACCTGCCATCCGCCGACAGGCTCCCGACATACAGTTCGCGGATCGCATATCCCACGCAATTGCGCGGGTCCTCCGCGCCGTGCGTGTCGCACGTGTTGGAGGCTTCCGTCATCCAGAGGCGGAGGTAGCGGACCGGGATCGTCCAGCTCATCAGTTTCAGAGTGGCGGTGCCGCCCTTGCCATCCGTAACGGTCCCCATGGGGAAAGTCTGCCACGCCCCCTTGTTGATCCCGTCGTAGAAGGGCTCTCGCTCGCCCGTCCAGAACTGCACGTAGTACCGCCTGGCGTAGGGGTCGGCCCACGCGATCCGGATGGCGTTGACCTCCGTTTTGGCGCCCAGATCGATCATGACCCACTGCGGGTGGACCGAATCGTCGTCACCGGTATAGGCCTTGGTGAGATAGGGATTGCTCTTCCAATACGACTGGGGGTCGCCGTCGGTCAGCCGGGACCAGCCGTTGCCGTCCCCCAGAGTAGCGCCGCGATGCGGCAGCGGGTATGCCCAGGAGTGCAGAATCTTGTCCCCGGTGGGCTCCGCGCTGCCGGTAAAGTAGCCCTCCTGCCGCGTCGCGTTGCTCCACGTGCCGCGCGGGTTCCAGTGCCAGGCCTCGATCATCAATTCCGTGTTCTGGCGATAGGTGACCGTTCCCCATCCCGCGCCCAAAAGTTCCTTGAGAACGGGATCGGTGAGCAGCCGTTCGGTATGCTTCTCGTTTTCCTCTTTGGTGGATCCGCCGCGCAAGCGGTCAATCGCGCCCCCCAGCGCGCGGGGCGGGCTGAACGAGTTCACCGCATGCGACGGCGCGGCGTCCACGACAATCGTCTGCGCGCGGGCGGCCGTCAGCCAGACCGGCACGAGCAAGCCCGCGATTCCGCACAGGCACGCGGCACGCGAGAGCCGCGCCGCTGGCACGGGCCGCGGAACGATCGTGAACGTCCCGGTGGCGCCCGCGAAAGCCCGTCTCGTCACTCGCCTCTTCTCGGAATTTTCCATTACGGAACCTCCTGGATTTCACCCCTCCCTTCGCTGGCCCGCGGTCCACCGCGCCGCCCGAGCCTTCCACCCTGCGTTTCGGGCTCGATTATCACATACTTTAACGCTCCAATCCAGGGTTTCTCGGCATCTTCCCTCTTGCAGTCGAGGACGGGAAGGTGTACAAATTGATTGCCTGGACTCCGCGAACGAGATCCAGGGAATGGGGATTAAGCTATGCGCAGGAGGTCACTCTGTTTCTTTTTTGTCCCGGTCCTGGTGTGGGCGCAGTCTTATACCGCGTCCGTGCGGGGAACCGTAACCGATGCAACCCATGCGGCCGTTCCATCCGTCCTCGTCACAGCCACCGAGGTGGATCGGAATGTAAAGCACACGGCCAAGACCGACGAGGCGGGCCGCTATAGTCTGACGGCCCTGCCGCCAGGAAATTATACGCTGACGTTCGAGGCGGCCGGCTTTCAGAAGACCGACGTGCCCGCCTTTCCACTCGAGGTGCAGCAGCAGACGACGGTCAACGTCGAAATGAAGGTCGGCCAGTTGGCGACGGCGATTGAGGTCAGCGCGAGCCCGACACTGTTGAACACCGCGGCGGCGACCATGGGCCAGGTGTTGCAGGACAGGACTATTCAGACCGCTCCGCTGCAATCCCGTAATCCGCTCGCGCTGGTCATGCTGACTGCCGGTGTGGTTCCCACGGAAGGCGAGGCCGGTGGCACTACCAACACCAACTTCGTTGCCAACGGCACGCGGAATTCCACTGCCGAAGTCGTATTGGACGGCGCGGCCATCAGCGGCGTGGAGCAGAACAGCAGCATCACCGATCTGAAATACACGCCCTCGGTCGACGTGATCGAGGAGTTCAAGATTCAGACCAACTTCTTCAGCGCCGAGTTCGGCAACACCGGAGCCGCCATCGTCAACATGGTTTCCAAAAGCGGCACCAATGAAGTCCACGGGGTGGGCTACGAGTTCTACCGGAATGCGTCGCTGAACGCCAACAGTTACTTCTCCAACCGGCAGGGCCTCAACATTCCGGACTTCAGCCGGCATGTTTTCGGCGGCACCATGGGTGGACCGGTATACATCCCCAAGCTCTACAACGGCAAGGGACGAACCTTCTTTTTCGTGGACTACGAGGGGGCGCGGCAGGAAAGCGCCACCACCATGCTCACGACGGTCCCCACGCCGCTGCAACTCAGCGGAGACTTCTCGCAGACCTTGCGCTCCAACGGCAAACAGTATGTGATTTACAACCCGTACGACACCTATGAGGCGGATGACGGCTCCATCCTGCGGCGGCCATTTCCTGGCAACATCATTCCCGCATCCATGCAGAACCCGAGTTCTCTCCGGATCCTCAAGTACTTCCCGGCTGCCACTTCAGACGGAGATGCGTTCACACACCTCAATAACTTCTACAACCAAGGCGTCAACGGCAGCCGTGGCGACAAGACGGACATCAAAATCGACCATAACATCAGCGACCGGCAGCGGCTGACTTCGCGGTACAGCGCGAACTGGGGACAATCCAACCCGGCTAATCTTCTGGGCAACATCGCCGCGAACATCAATTACAATACGAACCACACTCAGAACTTCGTCCTCGATTACACACGCACGCAAAACGCGACGACCATCATCACCACTCGCGCCTCGATCCTCCGGACCAGGCTGGATAATCTCCCGGCGAGTACGGGCTTTGACTCTACCAGCCCCGATACCCTGGGCCTTTCGCCGCTCTTCCAAACCCTGGGCGTCCAGCAGTTCCCCAGCATCAGCGCCACCAGCTACCGGTCGCTCGGCGCGGGAGGGTGGGCCATGATCCGGCAGGGCGAAGACGTCGGCCTTCTCAACGGCAGCGTCACCAAGATTGTGGGCAGCCACATCATCAAGAGTGGAGCCGAGTTCCGCGTGTACCGCGAAAACTACTTCCAGCCCGGCTATCCCGCCGGCAGGCTCAGTTTCAGCCGCGGCATCACCGGTGAGGACCCGCTTTCGAGCAGCTCGAGCCAGGGGAACGGCATCGCTTCGATGCTGCTCGGCTGGGGCAGCGGAAGCACGGACCTGGACTATCCCACCGCGACATCGTCGCGCTATTTCGGCACCTACGTTCAGGACGACTGGAAGATCGCGCCGCGCCTCACCCTCAACCTGGGTTTCCGCTACGACTTCGACATCCCCCGCACCGAGCGCTTCGACCGGCTCAACTGGTTCGATTTCGGCGCCGTTTCGCCGCTGGCCGGCAAAGTGAGTGCTTTTCCGAACCTGAAAGGGGTGATGATGTATGCCGGCGGCGGAAATCGCCGCACCCCGTACCTCGGCGACTACAACAACGTCCAGCCTCGGATTGGCATCGCCTACGCGCTCGGCAACCGGATGTCCATCCGTGCCGGATACGGCATCTACTACTCCGTTTCCCGCGCCTCCATCAAGGGCGAGGTGGGTTCGGCATTCCGTTCCGGCTCGGATATTCAATTCAGCCGCGACGGCAATTTCACCCAGTACGCTACGCTCCAGAACCCGTTCCCCAACGGGTTGACCCTGCCGCCCGGTCCTAGCCGCGATCCTCTCGGCTACATCGGCCAGGGCTTTGACAGCTATGACCCGCACACCGTGAACCCGCAGGTACAGCAGTGGAGCTTCTCGATCCAGCGGCAGGTTCCCGGCAATGGCGTCGTCGAAGTCAGCTACAACGGCAGCAAGGGCACGCATCTCTCCTTCGGCACCGATGACGTCCTCGGGAATCGCAACAAGCTCGACCCCATGTACTGGAGCCTGGGCCGCGACGCGCTCTACGAGCAGGTGCCCAATCCGTTTTACGGCGTGATTACCAATCCCCAGTCCGTGCTGAGCCTGCCTACGGTGGAATACCAGCAGCTACTGCTGGCATACCCGCAATACGAAGCCTACCTGGGCGGCTACACGTCGCCGCCTTACATCGGCAACTCCGTTTACCATTCGGTCCAGTTCAAGTATGAGAAGCGGTTCTCGAAGGGGCTGTCGGTATTGGCGCACTACACCGTCTCCAAGCTGATCACCGATTCCGACTCGCCGGGCACGGATATCGACTGGCTGGGTGGCTACACCGGGCTTCAGGATTGGAAGAATCTGCGGCTGGAGCGCTCGCTGGCGACGTTCGACATCCCGCAGCGCCTGGTCGTGACCTTCAACTACCAGTTGCCCTTCGGCCGGGGCAGGCTGATCGGAAAAGATATGCACAAGGTGGCGGACGCGCTGATCGGCGGCTGGGAACTCAGCTCGATCCTCACCTTCAGCTCCGGCTACCCGATCATTTCCAACCTGGACTCCCCCGACCTGCTCTCCGGCGACCAGCGGCCCGATATCATCGGCGACCCCCGCACGTCCGGACCTCCGAACCAGCGCATCGATCAATACTTCAATCCGGACGCCTTCTCGCAGCCGGATTCGGACGTATACGGCACGGCGTCGCGGACGCTCCCGAACTACCGGACCTTCGGCATCCGCAACGGCGACTTTACCCTGATGAAGAATTTCAAGTTCACCGAGCGGAAGACCGCGCAAATCCGTTTGGAGTCGTTCAACCTCACCAACACCCCGACCTTCGGCAGGCCGGACGAATATTTCGGCAGCGACACCTTCGGCCAGATCACGGGGTACGCCCCCGGCCGTAGTGCGCGCCAGCTCCAAATCGGCATCAAGATCTACTACTGAGGCCGCATAATCCGGGGTGTCGCCGCGCGGTCTGGGCCCGGGATGCCGGCGGCACCCCGCACAAAAACCAATCCGCAGTGCTCCGCGAAGAAGGCGGTTCGCAACACGTCGGAGGTTGTCGTCTGCCAACCAAAGGCCCGCCATCATCCCTTATAATGAGAGTTCCTAATCTGAAAGATCATTCCTCACCTCAAATGGACAAGGAGTTTTCATGGGTGTGAAGCGTATCGGCATCCTCACGGGGGGCGGCGACGTTCCAGGGCTGAATTCCGTGATCAAGACGGTGGTATATCGGGGAAGCGAAATCGGATGCGAGGTGATCGGCATCCGCCGCGGATGGGAGGGGCTCACGCACGTGGACCTCCAGGATCCGGCCAGCCGCACGCGCTATGTTCTCCCGTTGAACCGCGAGAACACGCGAACTATCGACCGCACGGGCGGCACATACCTGCACAGCTCGCGCACCAACCCCTCGAAGATGAAAAAGCTGCCGCCGGTGCTGGAGGGGCAGGACTTTCCCAAGGCGGAAGCCACCAAGAAGGGGGTGACGTCGGTCGTGACGGACGTCACCAAGGCGGTCATCAGGAACATCGCCACACTGGACCTCGACTACCTGATCGCCATCGGCGGCGACGATACACTGAGCTACGCCGCGGAACTCGACCGCCAGGGCATGAAGGTGATGGCCGTGCCCAAGACGATGGACAATGATGTCCGCAATACCGAGTACTGCATCGGCTTTTCGACCGCCATCACGCGCGCCATGGACGCCATCGAGCGCCAGCGGACGACGGTCGGATCGCATGAGCGCGTCGGCATCTTCCGCGTCTTCGGACGCGACGCCGGGTACACGGCGCTGTACACGGCGTACGTTACCTCGGTGCGTTGTTGCATCCCGGAATACAAGGTCGACCTGAAGAAGCTCATCGATCTGCTGATCACCGACAAGCGGAACAACCCGAGCAATTACTCGCTGGTGGTGCTGTCGGAGGGCGCGGAGTGGGAAGGCTACAAGGTGAAGGAGTACGGTGAGGCGGACGCGTTCGGCCATCGTAAGAAGATGAGCGTGGCCGAGGACCTGAGCGGTGAAATCAAATCCGCCACCGGGGAAGAGACGATCGTCAGCGATCTGACCTACGACCTGCGCTCGGGCAGCCCGGATTTCGTCGACCGCATGGTGGCGGCGACCTTCGCGGGTATGGCCATGGATGCCATCCAGGAGGGCAAACACGGCCTGATGACCGCCATCATCAACGGATGTTTCGGCATGACCGCAATCCCTGATCCAAAAATGGGGCCGCGCCGGGTGGAGGTCGAAACCATGTACAACACGGAGCGATACCGCCCGACCTACGATCACAAGCTCGGCCTGCCGATCTTCCTGACGCGGGCCTGACATTTGAATTGGAAACGGCTCTTCTCGAGACGGGAACCGGCCCGGCTCACCCCGGAGTTGCGGGGGCGCATCCGGGCTTCCTTCGACCGGTCCGCCGCCGATGAAGAGCATTTTCCCTCGCTCATCGACCCGCGCATTTACCACGTAAAGCTGATTCGCGAGCACCTGGGCGACCTGCGGGGCAAGAGGGTACTGGATGTGGGCTGCGGCAAGGGCCGGTTCGCCAGAGTCTTCCGGGAGCAGGAGCCCACGGCGGAGTTCTGGGCGCTGGACATATCCCGGGAGATGCTGCGGTTCGTGCCGGACGGCATTTACAAATGTGCCGGTTCCATGACTGCGTTGCCGTTCGCGGCGGGCTCCTTCGACGCCGCCTATGCCACCGAATCCCTGGAACACGCGGTGGAGATTGAAAGAGCTGTGAGCGAGATCTGCCGGGTGGTAAAGCCCGGGGGCCGGATTGCGGTCATCGACAAGAATGCGGAGCAGTGGGGCCGGCTGGAGACTCCGGAATGGGAGCAGTGGTTCACCCGAAAGGAATTGGAGCGGCTGCTGCGGGCCCACTGCCGCCAGGTATCCAGCCGGTTCATTTCCTATTGGGAGGATGTCGCGCCGGATGGGCTGTTCCTGGCCTGGCTGGCGCGGAAGTAAGCGCACTTTCCGCTAATGCTCGCTGCGTTTCCGCCGATAACTCCCATGTGTGGTTTTCTCGCACTAGGCGCGGACGCGCCGTGTCCCGCCGCAACGGCATCCATCGCCTGACCGGCAGGCTCTCTCTGAAGCAGAAGCTGCTCGCGGTCATCATGTTCACCGTTGGGGCGGCCCTGTTGATCGTCTGTTCCGCGATGCTGACCTCCGTGTACCTGCGGACGCGCGAGTCGCTGCGCACCGAATTGGATCTTCTGGCCGGCATGACCGCGGAGAACAGCTCCACGGCTCTCGACCGCGGCGATCAGGCAGCCGCCCTGGAGATCCTGCGCGGACTCAAGATACGCCCGGCCATCGTGTCCGCCGCCCTCTACTCGGCCGACGGCAAGCTCTTCGCGGCATACCTCCGCGCAGACGTGGAGGAGCAGGAAATCCCGCCCAGGCCAAGTCCCCACCCCGCCGCATTTGAGAACGGGCGCGTGACGGTGGTCTGGCCCGTCACCGTCCAGGACCGGGTTGCCGGCTGGCTCTTCCTCGAATCGGACCTCCGGCAGCTCAACCGGAATGTTCGCACGGCCCTCTTCATCAGCTTTGGAGTGATGGCATTTGCCGGCCTCGTCACCTTCTTTCTGGCCGACCGCCTCCAACGTGTGATTTCCGATCCTGTAATCCATCTCGCCCAGGCCGCCAAAGCGGTGACGCTGTTCAAGAACTATGGAATTCGCGCGCGCAAGGAGAGCGACGACGAACTCGGCATGCTGATCGACGGCTTTAACGAGATGTTGTGCGAGATCCAGCGGCGCGACACCGCCCTGGCGCTCCATCAGGCGACCCTGGAGGATGAAATCGCCGACCGCACCGCCGAGCTACGCAAGCTCAACCGGGAACTCACCCAGGCCAGGGACCGTGCCGAAGAGGGAAGCCGCACCAAAAGCGAATTCCTGGCTCACATGAGCCACGAGATCCGGACTCCCATGAACGGCATTCTCGGCATGACGGAGTTGGCGATGGAAACGCCGTTGTCGCCCGAACAACGCGAGTATCTCCACACCATCAAGGGCTCGGCCGACGCGCTGCTGAAAATCATCAACGACATCCTGGACTTCTCCAGGATCGAAGCCGGCAAGATGGATCTGGACTCGGTGCCCTTCCGCTTGAGTGAATGCGTGGAGGGCGTAGTCAAATTGCTCGGGGTCCGGGCAGTGGAGAAGGGGTTGGCCTTGGACTGGTCGCTGGGACCCGGCGTACCGGAAAACGTGCTCGCCGATCCGGTGCGTCTCCGCCAGGTCCTCCTCAACCTCATGGGCAACGCGATCAAATTCACGGAGCACGGCCAGGTGACCGTCGAGGTGTCGCTGGCGGCGAGCGAAGAGACGAAGGCCTTGCTGAAGTTCGTGGTCAGCGATTCCGGAATCGGCATCCCGCCGGAAAAGCAGCGGACCATCTTCGAGGCTTTCTCCCAGGCGGATGGTTCGATGAGCCGGAGATTCGGCGGGACGGGCCTGGGGCTGACCGTCTCATCGCGGCTGGTCGCGCTCATGGGTGGCGCCATTTCCGTCCAGAGCAGTCCGGGAAAGGGAAGTTCTTTCTGGTTCACGATCCTAGTGATCGTGCCTCATGCCGGGGATACGCCGGTCGGGAACCGGGTGCGGGCAGTCGACGAGCCCGCTGTGGCGCCCAAGTCAGGTCCGGCCCTGCAAATCCTGGTGGCGGAGGACAACCCCGTGAATCAGAAAGTGGTGGCCGCCATGCTCCAGAAGCGGGGCCACCGGGTAGCCCTGGCTGGCAATGGCAGGGAAGCCGTTGCGGCCCTTGCCGGGTCGCGCTTCGACGTCGTACTGATGGACATGCAGATGCCGGAAATGAGCGGCTACGAAGCCACGGCGACGATCCGGCGGGCCGAAGCCACCAGCGGTCTCCATATCCCCATCATCGCCATGACCGCCAACGCCATGAAGGGCGACATGGAGCGCTGCCTGGCTTGCGGAATGGACGCGTACCTGGCCAAACCGGTGCGTGCGAGCGAACTGACCAAGGCCCTGGAGAAGGTGGCCCCCCTGGAATGAGCCGGCGGGTTGTCCCGGCACCTCCGGCAGGTTGGTTCATGACGGGCGACGGTCCTCCGCCTGCAGCCCGGATGGCAAACCGGAACGGCGACCCCTACGTGCTGCGCTTGGCCGTCAGCTCCGTGCCCCAACTGCCGTCTTCGGTGCCGAAGCTGAACTGGATCTGATCGCCAGAGACTTTGCCTTTGTAGACCAGCTTGATCGGCTGTCCCTGGTAGTCGATCGTGATCCAGAACGATACGGCCTCGCCCTGTAACTTGCCGTCCATGATCTTCGCGGCCGGCGTGGGCATTCCGTCGATGGTCCCGGTAAGTTCCTCGCCGCTGCTCTTCAGGTTGAAGGTCAAGGGAACGCTGTTCCCGTTGTAGTCGAAGGCGCCCTTCCAGACTCCGTTGACGTCGGCCGCCGGGAGCCAGGCTGCCAGGAACAACAACGAGCCGGTAAGTGACAACGCACGCTTCATCCGTGAGTACCCCTTGAGCAGAAAGTCTACCACGTCCGCCGGGTTCATCGCCGGGCCCGCTACAATATAAGCTTCTATGCAATTTCAGGAAGTGGTCGAAGCGGAAGGCCACCTGATCGATTCCCACATCATGGAGGACATCTTCGACAAGGTCGTGGAGTATAGCGGCCGGTTTGAAGTGGAGAAGTTCCGCATCGGCCGCACCAACAGCGAGCCATCCTACCTGCGGTTGAAAGTGGAAGCCCCCGACGGCGATTCCCTGCAGCGGCTGCTGAACAGCCTGCTGGAGCTGGGCTGCTCGATGGTTGAGACCGGCGACGCCACTCTCCGCGAAGTCGAGCGCGACCGCTGCGCTCCGGAGGATTTCTATTCCACCACCAACCACCGCACCAACGTGCGCATCGGCCGGCAGTGGATCGAAGTCGAAAACCAGCGGATGGATGCCATGATCGTGGTTTGCGGCGAGCGCGCCTCGTGCCGCCGCCTGCGCGACATCAAGCGGGGCGACCGCATCGTCGTCGGCCTGCGCGGCATCCGCGTCATCCCCGAGGCCAAGGAGCGGGACCGCCTGGCCTTCGCGTTCATGTCCAACGGCATCTCGTCCGAACGCCAGGTGGAAACCGCCGTGCGTCAGACCGCCGCGCTGGTCCGGCAGGCGCGCGAGCAGAAGCTCGAGGTTATCGTTGTGGCCGGGCCGGTGGTAGTCCACACCGGGGGCCAGGCCGGATTGGCGGCCCTGATCCGAGCCGGGTACGTGCAGGCGCTGCTCAGCGGCAACGCTCTCGGCGTGCACGATGTCGAAGCCGCCCTGTTCGGCACTTCGCTCGGTATCCGGCTGGCCGACGGGCGGCAGGAGGAGCACGGCCACCGCAACCACATGCGGGCCATCAATGCCATCTATCATGCTGGTTCGGTCGCACAGGCGGTCGCATCCGGCCGCTTGCGGTCGGGAATCCTCTTCGAGTGCGTCCAAGCCGGCATCCCCATCGTTCTCGCCGGCAGTCTTCGCGACGACGGTCCGCTCCCGGAGACCATCACCGACATGAATGCCGCGCAGGACGCCTATGCCGCCCAACTCAAGGGCGCCGGTCTCGTCATCTGCCTGGGCTCCATGCTGCATTCCATCGCCACCGGCAACATGCTCCCGAGCTGGGTCAAGATCGTGTGTGTGGACATCAATCCGGCGGTGGCTACCAAGGTCAGCGACCGCGGCACGGGCCAGGCGGTGGGCGTGGTGGCCGATGTCGGCCTCTTCCTGGACCTGCTTTCGAAAGCCCTGGCATGAAACGCGAGTACACCGATGAACACGCGCGCGCCGGCGTCGCCGCCGCGCTTCCGGAAATCGAAACCTGGCCCAACCAGTACCCGGACTACGAAATCGAAATCGTCACTCCGGAGTTCACTTCGGTCTGCCCCAAGACCGGTCTGCCGGACTTCGGGAAGTTGGTGCTGCGCTACGTCCCGGACAAACGCTGCCTGGAGCTGAAGTCCTACAAGATGTACCTGCTGGCCTACCGCAGTCTCGGCATCTTTCAGGAGAACGTGGTGAACCGCGTGCTTCAGCGACGTGGTGAAGGCCGCCAATCCGAAGATGGCGACGGTGGTCGGCGACTTCTCCCCGCGCGGCGGGTTGGGCACCATCGTTACCGCGACCTGGATCCGGCCCCGGAGGGCACCGCGTGGAAAGCGCTGAGCTGATCGCTATCCTGCGCGAAGTGCGCGACCGGGTGCGCGCCCGCAATCCGCAGACGGCCGCGGGCGCGTCGGACATCGCCCTGCCCGACCTCCTGCCCATCGTGCATGCCCGCGACGTGGCCATGGGAAAAGTCGCGGCCATCGGCACCGTCAACCCGCGCCGCGGCGGCCCGGTCAACGCCATCGTCCAGGGCTGGAAGCGTTTCATCGCCCGCGTGCTCGACTGGCACGTGCGCGAGCAGGTGGAATTCAACCGCAGGATCGTGGCCTGCGTGGATGCGGCCATCGAAGCCCTGAACGACACCAACCGCACCCTGGCCGAAATGGGCAACCGGCTCACCGAGCGCGACCAACTGCGCGAAGAGTTGAACGGGTTGAAGGACATCCGCAGCCACTGGGCCGGCTGGCGCCTGGAATGGGAGCACAAGCTGCAACAGAACGAGGTTCAGTTTCTGCGCAGCGTGGCCGATCTCCAGGGCGCCTTTCAGCATCGCACCACCCTCATGGATGCGAACTACCGCGACAGCCTGCGCGCGCAGCATACCGATTTCACGGCCGCCCTGGCGCGCAACGCCGTGGATATTCAGGAACGCATGTGGGCGGAGTTGGAGAAGGTCCGTCTGGAGTACGAGCGGCTGATCCACTCCGAGTTGCGAACGATCCGCCAGAGAGCTGCGGTCAGCGGGACTGGCTCCCCGGCCTTCCCGGGCGCCGCCGGCGCGCTTCCCCGCCCTGGGCATGTCGTCGCAAGTCCCAGCCTGCCGGAATTCGACTACGCGCGCTTCGCCGAGCGCTTCCGCGGCACCGAAGAGTACGTCAAGGCCGGGCAGAGATCTACCTGCCGTATTTCGCGGGCTGCCGCAGCGTGCTGGACATCGGTTGCGGCCGCGGCGAGTTTCTGGAGATGATGCACGACGCGGAGGTCCCCGCGCGCGGCATCGATCTCTCCGCGGAGTCCGTCGCCGCCTGCCGCCACAAAGGACTCGAAGCCGACATTGCGGACCTGTTCCCGTACCTCGCCGATCAGCCGCAAGCCGCCTTCGACGGTATCTTCTGCGCCCAGGTTGTGGAGCATCTCGCGCCCGGAGCGGCTGCCGGAGATGATCCGCCTGTGCGCCCGCTGCCTTTCCCGCAACGGTGTCATTGCCATCGAGACTCCCAATCCCGAGTGCCTGGCCATCTTCGCCACACACTTCTACATGGATCCGACGCACACCCGTCCGGTGCCGCATGCTTTGCTGGTGTTTTACCTGGAGGAGTTCGGGGTAGGAAATATCGAAGTGAAACGGCTCGCGCCCGCCGCGGAGTCGATGGCGTCGCTAGGCTCGCTTCCCGGCGAGTTTCGCGACGCCTTCTTCGGTGCTTTAGATTATGCTGTCGTCGGTCGAAAGCTTTAGCATGAACGGCCGGGTGGCCAGATTGAGTCGCAGCGGCCTGCTGGAGATGTCGAGCACGAAAGGACGGTAGCCCCGCCCGATGTAGACTCCTGCCTTGATCGCGATGGCCCCGCTGACGGGCTCGATGGTGACCGTCAGGGGCATCTCGCGCTTGTTCCGCACCACCGTGACGATGACCGTGTTCTTGGAGCGGGCGGCGCGCAGCGCGCTGGTGATCTCCCGCGTCGTGCTCACCTTGGTGTCGTCCACTTTCACGATGACGTCACCGGCCTTGATGCCGGCTTTCTCCGCCGCCGAATTCTTCATCACCGACTTCACCAGGACGCCGTCCTTCACTCCCAGAAATTCCGCGAACTGGTCCTCCTGGTTCAGCGATTCGCCCTCGATGCCCAGCATCGGGCTGCGATACAACTGCTGGAACCGAGGAATCTCGATGGGCGGAATCGTGAAATCCGGCATCCGCGGAATTTCCGGCATCACGAACGTGCGGCCGTCGAAGGTCATGCCCTTGCGTTCCTCCACCGTCGGCGTGAGCGTCACGCGCAGCCCCGTTTCGAATGACCACCACCTTCACCTGCCGTCCCGCCGGTGTCTCCTGGATCAGCCGGGTCAATTGCACGAAGCCCTCTACCGGCTGGCCGCTGTACTCCCACACCACGTCGCCTTCTTTGAATCCGGCTTTGGCCGCCGGGCTGTCGTCCACCACGTTGGTGACTTCCACCCCGCGCGCCTCTTTCAGGTTCAGACTCTTGGCCCGGCTCTGGTCGACGATATCCTTCCCGCCAATTCCCAGGTAGGACGGACCCGCGGTCGCTGTAGCCACGGCCCGGGCGCGCGGCGCCACCGCCACCGTCTGCGCCGGTGCGGCTGTTGGCAGCAGGCTCGCCGCGAGCGCCGCCATGCCAATCCACAAACTTGTTCTCATGGATATAAACCTCTATTTTTGACGTTTGATCGTAATCGTTCCACCCGTGCCCAGGATCTGCACCAGCGGTCCGCCGCCGTTCACCGCGCCCTGCGCGATAACCAGCGGTCCCTGTCGTCGCACCTGAATCTCCCGGAAATCGGAGATGATGCGGCGAATGTCCGCCACGCTGAGTTGGGCCTGGATGTTTACACCCACGTTAGACGGAATGACAATCGTGATGTCACCATTTCCGGTGGCGAGGTAGGAATCCGACAGCTTGCCCGCGAGCAGGGTCGCCAGGATGCTGCCCATCGATGTGGATACGCGCAGGGGGCCCGCGATATTGCTGACGTGGATACCTCCGCCGCCCGACTCGCAGCGCACTCCGGCCGCCGAGCCCACCTGGACGTTGCCGGCCATGTTGCGCACGGTAACGATGCCTTTCGCCTTTTCGACTACGATTTCGCCGCCGCCCGAGGTGGCCGTCACCGGACCGCCCGCGCTGCCGATATGTACCCCGCCGCCGCCGGTTTCGGCGCGGACCTGCCCGCCGGCTATACCGGCGAGAATATCGCCGCCGCCGGTTTCCAGAATCGCCTCGCCGCGCACGTTCTTCACCGTGATATCGCCGCCGCCGGTGGTGCAGTGGAGCGATCCGCCGATTTCTCCAACGTGCACTTCGCCGCCGCCGGTGATGAGCCGGGAGTCGCCTTGGATGCGGTCGGCCGTTAACTCCCCGGCACGCGTGTCCACATCCAGTCTTCCGCGGATGCCTGTGGCCCGCACGGCGCCTTCGGAAGTGGAGATCACCGCAGCCCCCAGTTGCGGGGCCTTGAGCACTACGTCGCCATGGCTGGACTGGCAGGCGTGGTGAGCACAGTCCATCCGCCCTCGGATTCGACCCGCACCGCGTACTGTCGCAGCCTGCGGCGGGCCTCCGCCTCCGATCGCACACTGCGCGCATTGACGCTGAGCTTCACGGTATACGTCAGATTGTTGGACACCCCGCCTTCCAGCGTTACCGGACCATGCGCATTCACCCGCAGACGCGCGGCGGCTGGGGCGCTTCCCTGGATCAGGCGTACCCATCGCCCGTTCTCACGGCTTACTTGCTGGGATATGCCAAGGGGGACCAATGCCAACACCACGACCGCGGCGCCGCAGATCCGGCCGGCACGCGGAGTGTGCCGTCCCGAATCAACCAGCGTGGCGGTGGAACCGCCTGCCCCGTCGGCACGCCCTCCCAGCGGCGCGCCGGGGTGCCGGCCGTCAGAATGTGCCGATCGACGCATTCATTTCCTTCAACGCCTTCTCAACCTTGAGGCGGACGTAATTGTTATCTTCTCTTTGCACGACGTCCTGGAAAATTCCCACCGTGTCCCGGTCGCGGCTGCCCACCAGCAGGTCTACCGCCTGCATCCGCACCGCCGGGTTGTCGTCGGTCAGCAGGACCTTGGCCAGCGTCTTGCGAACCTCGCTGTCCCCGGTCAGCGGCTTCAGCCCCTCCAAAGCTCGCAGCCGTACTCCTGCGTTGGAGTCGTGACTCAGGGCATTGAGCAGGATGTCGCGTACTTCGCTGCTGTTGGCGCGCTCTTTCAACAAGCCGACCGATTCCACCCGCACGGCCGGGTTGTCTTCGCGCGCGCGCCGCCAGCAGCAGTTTCTGAATGTCGGGATTGTCGGGCGATCCGGAAACCGTGCGCCGCCGCGTCTCATCGAACGCAATCTGCACCGCGCCCGAGCTATCGGGCTGGATGGAACGTACCGTGGCGAACACGTTATCCGAAGGAGAACCCTCCGCCGGAGTGCCTGGATTCGTACCCACCAGCCTGGCGGAAAAGAACCCTACCGCGATCAACGCCACCGCGCCCACCGGATTCCGGAGGCGGGTCAGACCCGTGAAGGTCGCACTCATGGCTTCCAGGAACAATGTCCAGGGACCTTTTGACGGCGCCGCCACGCGGGGTGCGCCACCCTGGATCGCGGCAATCAGGTCCGCGCGGCAATCTTCCAGGAGCGTGGCAGGAACGTCCGCCTGGCGCCGGTCGAGCGCCGCAGCCAGGACTCTCTGCCGCTCCATTTCGCCGTTGCATTCGGGGCACGCATGGAGGTGCTGCTCCACCCGGTCCTCTTCGTCGGGGGCCAACTCGCCGTAGAAATAGAGCGGTATCAATTTCGAAACCGATTCGCAAGTCATACGAAATCTCCCAACACCGAACGCATCTTCTGTGTCGCCCGGAACAGGCAGTTCTTGGCCGCTTCCTCGGTCGTGCCGAGCATTTCGCCTATGTTTCGCAAACGCAATCCCTGGTAGTGCCGCAACTCAAAAACCATGCGCTCCCGCGGGGTCAGATCCTGGAGCGCCTCTTCGATCTTGTCCTTCAACTGCCGGTTCCACATGCTTCGTTCGGGATCCGACTGGGCAGCCTCTTCTTCGAAGGCTTCCATCCGGTCGATGGGCCCGTCGGATGTTTCGACCACTGCAGACTCCTCTTTGCGCACCTTGCGTTTCCGCAGTTGATCCAGGCAGATGTTGGTGACGATGCGGTAAAGCCAGGTATGAAAACTGCAATCAAACCGGAACGCGTGGAGATTTCGGTATACCCTGAGAAACGCCTCCTGGTACACATCCCGTGCGTCCTCCGGCGAGCGCAGGAGGTTCATCGCCAGCCGAAGCACACTTTGATCGTACGCGCGGACCAGTTGCTCGAATGCGTCCTGATCACCGCGCTGGGCCGCCCGAATTAGGGAATCTACCTGTGGGCTCAATCGGGCGCCGACCGCTCCGGCTCCATCCTGCGCAAAAGCCACGTTAGTTTAGCGCCTTACCGTCTCCCAATCTATCTACCTGTGAATTTGGACGCGGCTGTGGCCGAATTGTCACGGGGAGATGTTCGGAGATGAGACGGCTGTAAAGATCGTGGACTGTCGGTCACTATCAATCGGGTCGGAAGCGTGCATGAAATTACACCTGCCCCGCGTGCTGAGTGCGCGCGGGGCAGGCGAGTGTGAGCGAAGCTACACCCACCACGCTGCGGCGGGCTTCTGGCGGATCACGATGCCGTTCAGGAAGGCGGCCGCGCGTGTCAGCCCTTCTTCGGGTGAGAGCAGGCTGTCTTCGTGTTCGATCGACAGGACGTAGTCGTAGCCGAACATGCGCAACGTAGACACGAATTCCCTCCACCATTCCTCGCCGTGCCCGTACCCGCAGGTCCGGAAAATCCAGGCCCGGTTGCGCTCGTCGGTATAGCTCTTGGTGTCCAGCACGCCGGTCAGTGGCAGGTTGCGTCCGTAGATCTGCGTGTCCTTGGCATGCACGTGGAAGATGGCGTCGTCCAGGACGCGGATGGCGGCAATGGGGTCGATGCCCTGCCAGAACATGTGGCTCGGGTCGTAGTTGCACCCGATGCTCGGCCCGGCGATCGCGCGCAGCTTCAGCATGGTCTCAGGGCTGTACACCACAAACCCGGGATGCATCTCGATTGCCACTTTGATCCCGTGGTCCGCCGCGAACTTCGCGTGCTCCTTCCAATACGGGGTCACCACTTCGTCCCACTGCCACTTCAGAATCTCCAGGTAATCCGGAGGCCAGGGACAGGTCACCCAGTTGGGCCACTTCGAATGGGGTGAATCGCCCGGGCATCCGCTGAAGTCGATCACCACCGGGACGCCCAGCTTCTCCGCCAGCAGGATGGTCTTGCGGCTGGTTTCCTGGTCGCGCTTGGCGCGGTCCTGGTCCGGATGCAGCGGGTTGCCGTGGCAGCTCAATGCGCTGATGGTGAAGCCGTGGTGATCCAGTTTCTTTTTGAATGCGGCCAACTCTTTTTCGTTCTCCAGCATCGAGAGCTTGCAGTGCGCATCGCCGGGATAGTTGCCCGTGCCCAACTCTACTGTATCGATGCCATTGCTCTTGAGCTTTTTCAGAACGTCTTCCAGCGACAACTGCGATAACAGGGGGGTGAATACGCCGACTCTCACTTAGTCTCTCCTTACCAGTAGGATGAGGTGCCAAGATCAGAATATCACGCGAATTCACCCCGGCTTCCGCACTCGCATTCAGAAATTCAGGCCGGATGTGTGGTTTGCTCGCCCGCGGCCTGCCGCTAGGAGGAGCATGCCCGGTCTTCCAGGAACAGAAAGCGCACGGCGTCCGTCAGCGCAAACTCGCCCGACCGCAATCGGAGCTTCCGGGAGACGCGCCCCAGCATGGTTCCCACCGTCCCGCTGCGCACGTTCATCAGGCCGGCAATCTCGGAATAGGCGTAGCCTTCGGCCCGCAGGCGCAGGCAGTCCAGTTCCCGGGGTGTCAGCGAGGCCGCGACCTCGCGCGCCAACTCGCTCTGCCCCAGCAGCCGCTCGGGTCCCGGCTGTTCATCGGGGATGGAGTCGAGCGTGTCCGAGATGCTCTCACGCTGCGCCGCGGCAGTCTTGGAGCGGCTGAACAGATAATTGCGGGTGGCCTGGTACAGCCATCCCCGTGGATGGTCAATGATGCGGCCGAAGCGGCGCTCGATGAAGTACCGGAGAAACACTTCCTGCACCGCGTCTCGCCCGGTCTCCTCGTCGCGCGCCACCGAGGAGGCGTAGCGCAACAGCTCGCCGGCGAACTCCTGGTATAGCGCGGCCAGTTCGCACCCGATCTGAAGCGGACGGTCAAGCTGGTCGTTTGAGGCGCACGGAGCCGGTCCCACAAACTCATCGTAACCCGTGAACCATCATCGCTTTAAGGCAACTGGTGTCAATACGGTAAGGACCAGGGGGGCCAGTACAGTTATGGGGACTATCCCCACGGGACCGCAAGTGCGCCGGCGAGGGGGGCTCGCCGGCGCTGTGATCGACCGGTTCAGAAGCTGATCTCGAGCCCCAACTGGAGCGAACGGGGGCCCGTGCCGCCGACGCCCTGGTTGGAGATCAGACCGGCCAGAGTCCCGGTCAGGCTGAACTTACATTGCCAGCAGAGCAATGCTTAAAGCTAGACGTATGTTGCGCATAGAGCTAACCTCGTTTCGACCCCTGTAACTGTAATGTCCCTCACGGGCGGGCATTATACGGGGTATTGCCGATTAAAAGATCTGAACCCTCAGCGTTTCTATAAATTTTTAACTTTCACCCACGGATTTGTTGTGCTATGCTTTCCCCAAGTAGGTTGTCCATGTTTACCACAATCGCCATTGATCTCTGCGTACGGTAGCGGAAGAGCGCTGTCGGCCTTAAGAGCCGCCTGAGTTCTTTCCGATTCCGTACATCCGCGCAGAGGGCAAGTGTTCCAGTTCTCTCTGGAATGCAGTGAACCAACCCAACCGGTCAGAAAGAGCAGGTGCTTTATGGCAACGCAAACGGTTCCCACCACGGTGTCGTCCAAGTGGAGCGTTGTGCGCGAGGCCTTGGCGGGAACGCATCAGGATTTCACCGAAGGAAGCTTGAGCCGGGGCATCGCGCTGCTGGCCATCCCCACCATGCTCGAGATGGGCATGGAATCCACGTTCGGCATCGTGGACGCATTCTGGGTGGCTGGCCTTGGCGCGAACGCCATCGCCGCCGTCGGGCTCAGCGAATCGCTCATCGTGCTGGTGTTCAGCGTGGCCTTCGGCTTGGCGATGGCGGCCACGGCGATGATCGCGCGCCGCATCGGGGAAAAGGACCCGGAGGGCGCGTCGGTGGCGGCCGTCCAGGCCATCGGATGTGGAATCGCAGTCGCCGTTGTCTCCGGCATCACGGGCGCAGTGTTCGCCCCGCAGTTGTTGGGGTTGATGCACGCTACCCCGGAGGTCATCCGGGAAGGCTCGGGTTACACCCGCGTCCTGCTGGGCGGCGACCTCAGCATCATCCTGATCTTCCTGATCAACGGCATCTTCCGCGGCTCGGGGGATGCCACGCGTGCCATGCGCACGCTCTGGCTGGCGAACCTGATCAACCTGGCGCTGGACCCCTGCTTGATCTACGGGTTCGGTCCGTTTCCGAAGTTCGGTGTGATGGGCGCGGCGGTTGCTACCTGTACCGGCCGCAGCATCGGCGTGCTGTACCAGCTCTGGGTGCTGTTCAGCGGCCAAAGCCGGGTGGCTCTGGCCCGCCGGCACATCCGTCTGAACGGCCCCGTGATGCGCCGTCTGCTGCGCCTGTCCTGGACCTGCATGTTCCAGTATTTCGTGGCCATCGCAAGCTGGGTGAGCCTCGCCCGCATCAACGCCGGTTTCGGCTCCGCGGCGGTAGCCGGCTATACCCTGGCGATCCGCATCATCATGTTCGCGCTCATGCCTTCCTGGGGCATCTGCAGCGCGGCGGCGACCCTGGTGGGACAGAACCTGGGAGCCCACCGCCCGGACCGGTCGGAGCGCGCCGTGTGGCTCGGCGGCGTATACAACATGGCCCTGCTCACGGTGGTCGGGATTGTCTTCTTCTCGGCTGCCGGCCTCCTGGTGCAGCTGCTTCACCAGCGATACGCAGGTGGTGGCGATCGGCGTGGAGTGTCTGAAGCTGGTCTGCCTCGGCTACCCGTTCTATGCCTGGGGCATGATCATGGAGCAGGCGTTCAACGGCGCGGGCGACACATGGACGCCGACCCGGATCAACCTGGTCTGCTACTGGATGCTCCAGATCCCGCTGGCGTGGATACTCTCGCAGCACACGGGGCTGGGCCCGCGCGGCGTGTACCTGGCGATCTGCACAGCGGAATCGATGCTGGCGCTGGTGTCGGTGCTGCTGTTCCGGCGTGGACGGTGGAAGGCGGTGAAGATCTGAAGGCCGCGCACACCTGTCGCGGTCCTACTCATCTTCGCTGAGGCTGAATCGAGGGGCAGGCAGCCAGGTCCGGCTACCTGCCCCAAGGAGAATCGCGCCCTATTGGGCGGGAACCTGGAAGGTACCGATGAAGCCGCTGCGGCGGAGGCGGTTGTGCCACGTCGAGCCCAGGCCGTCGCCGGTGAAGGTGTTCTCCAGCGCGTAGGCGGGCATGGCATGTTCCACCTGAGTCAGCGGCGGATAGTAGACCTCCTCGTTGCCGCAAATGTGGTCGCCGGAATTGAGCGCACGGGTCTGAATCTCGGCCAGGGAGCCGGCGGTCAGCTTCGCCGTGCCGCTGTGGATGTTGCCATCCTTGATCGTGAGCTGGATCGGAGCGTAGTCGACTTTCACCACGTCCTTCAGCAGGTCGCCGCCCATGCTTCTGGCAAAACTCTGGAGCGCGAGACGCTGCTCGGCGTCGGCGCGGTTGTCTACGATCAGCACCGACCGGGCAGGATTGACCGGCTCGGCCAGGTTGCCGAGCGTGTGCTCCGCGCGGACGACACCCACTACCGACAGGCCGGCCAGATTCACGCCCTTCCATTCGCCGTTTTGAATATTCCAGCCGAATACGGCTTCGCGGCCGACCTGCTCCACCTCGCCATTGGCGAAACAGTAACCGGTGTAGACATCGGCGGTGCGGGCTTCGATGTAGTTGCCGTGAATGCTGCGGGCGGGGATCCCGGCAGCAAAGGAAACGCTAGCAGCGGTCGCCAACACTACGACGCCGGTGCACAGAACTTTCAGCATCCCAGTTTTCTCCCTCTGTCCGATTATAGCGCGGGAGCAGCGGCCGAACCGCGAAGGCGAGACTCGGCGGAAAAGAAAAAACCGTCGGATTCCGACGGAAATTCCCCGTAACTCATTGGAATTACACGACGGCACCCGTCGGACTCCGACGGGTGACGGATTCTGCCACGGGTCAAGCGGTGGATCCAAGAAGCTCCGCAACGGCCCGGATCAGCGTCTGCGCGGTGTATGGTTTCTGAATGAATCCGGCCCCTTCGTAGGAGGCGCAGAGACGCTTCGCCTCCGATTCGCTGTAGCCGCTCGTCAGGAGGATTCTCACCCCCGGCCGGAGTCGCACCAGCGCGGGCAGCAACTCGCCGGCTCCCATGACCGGCATCACGATGTCGAGGACAACCGCGTCGACGGGCTCCGTTCCCCTTTCGCAGAGAGCCAGGGCTTCCGTGCCATCGGCTGCCTGCAATACCCGATAGCCCGACCGGCGCAGGGCAGCGCTCACGAACCGCCGCACGGACTCCTCGTCGTCCACCACCAGAACCGTGCCCAGCGATCCTCCCATTCCTTCCGCCGCCGCGGCGTCCCGACTGGTCTGCGCGGCCGGGAACATTACGCGAAACGTGCTCCCCTGCCCCGGTGTGCTTTCGACGGTGATGGCGCCGTTTTGAGACCGGACGACGCCCGATACGGCCGCCAGACCCAGGCCGCGCCCCGTGAACTTGGTGGTGAAAAAGGGATCGAAGATCCGCAAAATGGTTTCCTGGTCCATCCCCGAGCCGTTATCGTTGACCTCCAGATACACGTAGCGGCCGGGCGCCGCCTCCACCCCCAGGGCATCCACAAACGGACGATCGACGTCGCCCCATCCGGTGGCGACCGCGAGCCGCCCGTGGTTGCCCTCGCCGATCGCCTCGCCGGCGTTGATCACGAGGTTCATCACGACCTGCTGCAGTTGGCCGGGGTCCATGGCGACGTGGGGCAGCCGTTCAGAGAGATCGAGCCGCAACTCAACGCTCTTGGGTATGGACAGCCGCAGGAGGTCCGACATGTCGCGGATCGCGTGGGTGAGGTTCAGCTCCTTGACGATGAACTGTCCCTTGCCCGAGTAAGCCAGGAGTTGGCGGGTCAGGTGAGCGGCTCGTTCGGCGCTATCAATAATCGCGCGCAGGTTTTCCTCGATTTCAGGTCCCGCATCGTCTATCAGGAGGCTGGCGCTCCCCAAAATGCCGGTAAGCAGGTTATTGAAATCGTGCGCGATCCCGCCGGCAAGCAAGCCGATACTCTCCAGTTTCTGGGCCTGCCGCAGCCGTTCCTCGCCGTGCTTCCTCTCGGTGATGTCGAGCCACAGGGACATGGCTCCCACGATCACGCCCTGTTCGTCCAGCAGCGGCACGTATCGCGCCGAAAGGACGCGCCCGCTGTGGGTCTGCTCGTGAACCACCGATTCGCCGGCCAGGGCGCGCCGATAGAGCTCCGCCGTGGCGTGAGACGTTTGCTGGTCGTCGAGTGCCTCTCCGACGGTCCGTCCTTCCATCTGCTCCGCCTGGATGCCGAAGCGGGCCAGGAGCCTGCCGTCGAACACGGTAAAGCGCAGTTCCGTATCCACGACTGCCACGGCGCCATCGGGAATATTGCGGGCAATGGCGCGGTAAACCGCTTCACTGTGCCGCAGGGCCTCTTCGGCGTGCTTCCGTTCGGTGATATCCAGGAACGCCCCGATACAGCCGCGCACCCTGCCCGCGTCGTCGCGCAACGGGCTGGCGTGGCCCAGCATATGAATGCGCTTTCCGCTGGGCAGCAGCACGCCCAACTCGGAATGGCGGATCTCGATGTTGCGGGCCGCCGCCACTTGCATCGGCAGCTCCTCGGCGGCCAGCTCGCGGCCCCTCTGGAAGAACCGCCGGACCGGCGTGCCGCTGGCGGACACATTCTCGCCCGTGCCGGCTTCATAAAAGGCATTGGCCATGCGGTTGCCGGTGATCTCCCGGCACAGTGGGTCGTGGGACACCCAGATGGCGACCGGCGCCAACTCCATGACGATTTCCAACTCCTCGGCCCGCTCCCGCAATTGCTCCTCGAGCCGTTTCCGCCCGGTGATGTCGTTGACGCTGACGATGGCCAGCAGCGGCCGGCCCTCCGCGTCGCGCACCAGCGCCCCACCGTAATTGAAGACGCCATGCCAGTCGCTGTCGAGGCGCCGGACCCGAATCTCCAGGTCGCGCAAGCGTTCGCCGCGCAGGATGCGGGCGAGCGGCCATTCTTCGAGGGGCAGCACGGCGCCGTCCAGGGTCGAGAGCTCGAACGTATCGGTTAACTCGGGCAGCCGGCGACGGCATTCCTCCAGGCTCTTGAAACCGTGCATGTCCAGCGCGGCCCGGTTCCAGAGGAACACTTCGCCTTCGAGGGTAGAAACCACCAGGCCTTCGGCGAGGTTCTCGAGAATGGTGTGAAGCTGGGCTTCGTTCCGTTCCAGCGCCTCCCGGGAGCGGCGCTTTTCCGTGACGTCGTGGAACACGATGACCACGCCGGCCACTTTGCCATCGCTGTCGCGGATGGGGGCGGCGCTGTCTTCGATCGGGATTTCGCGGCCGTCGCGGGAGAGGAGCGCGGTGTGATTCGCCAACAGCACCGTCCGGCCTTCCCGCAGCACGCGCCCGACGATGTTCTCGGCCGCTTCCCGCGTCTGTTCGTTGATGATCCGGAACACTTCGTCCACCGGGCGGCCTAGCGCCTCTTGGCCACTCCACCCGGTCAACGCGGTTGCCACCGGGTTCAGGAAGGTGATCGCCGCTTCGGTATCGACGGCCAGCACCGCGTCCCCGATACTGGCGAGAGTGACGCTCAGCCATTCCCGCTGGCGGCGCAGTTCGTCCTCTGCGCGCTTGCGCTCGGAGATGTCCGTTACGAACGAGTAGTAATATTGCGTTTTGCCGGCGGCATCGCGCGAGACGTGGACCAGCAGTTCGATGGGGACGCGCCGGCCGTCTTTGTGAATGTACTCCTTCTGGTATCGAACCGGCTTTCCAGTACGTTCCAGTTCCGCCAGCGCGGCCATTTCCGATTCGAGCCACTCGGGAGGAGTGAGGACTCGAGCCCAGTTCAGACTCCGCAACTCTTCCGCGTTATACCCGGTCAGATCGCAAAAGGCGCGGTTGCAGCTACCGAGCCGGCCATCGGGATAGCCTACGCCGAGGGGTTGTTCGGCGCTCTCGATGATCTCCGCCAGGAACCGCGCGTGCTCGGTGGTGCGGTGAAGCTCCTCCGCTGCCTGTTGCCGCTCGACCGCGCCCTTCGTCTCCGACTCCGCCTCGGCGGCCTTCGCCTGGGCCCGGTGCATCGCCTGGCAGATCCAGGACGTGGCGCCGCAGCTTGCAACGTAAACGGCCATGGCGAGCCAATCGGCGAACTGGTGGATCGCCGAGGAGCCCACCGGCTCCATCCAGTAAGATGCCGCGACGGCGGAGAGCGCGGTGGCAAAGAGCCCGGCCGGGAGCCCCCCGTACAACGCCGCGACCATGACCGCCGGGAAGAAGGTCAGGTACGGGACGCGCGCCCCGAGGATTCCCAGGAATGCCACTCGCGCGGCCGCGGCCGTACCGACAGCGACCAGTGCGACACCATAAGGCCGCCAGCCACGCCCATATTTCCCACTCTGGCCCAATCGACCCCCTAGGGCGAAATTTCGATCCGAGGTCCGGTTTGCCGCAGACTGGGCAGAGGCAGGCAACGCAGGCGTGACGCGTGCGATGCGGTTTTCCCGCCGGGTCAGATGATGAGATTTTTTTTAGCATATGGCACGCCACGTCACAAGGAACATTGACGAACGGGGACGAACGGGACGGGCGGTTGCCCTCGACCCGTCCACTCGGTTACATTCGTACCCGAATAGGAGGTTTCGATGAAGCGTCTGATGTTCCTCCTGGCGCTGTGCGCGGCAGCCGCTTTCGCCGCCGACATCACCGGCAACTGGAAAGCCACCGCCGAAGGCCCCAACGGCAGCATGGAGAGAACCTTCACGTTCAAACAGGAAGGCACTAGCCTGACGGGCGAGACGACCAGCTCGATGATGGGCAAGTCCACCATCACGGACGGCAAGGTGGAAGGCGACACCGTCACCTTCACCATCACCGGCCGGTTCGGCGACAACGAAATCAAGTTGAACTACAAGGGCAAGATCAACAGCCCCACGGAGATCAGGTTCACGGTGGAGGCGGGAGGCAACACCATCGAGTGGCTGGCCAAGAAGGCAGGGTGAGCGCGCCTGCGAGGCTCTCCGTATGAGGTCGCCGTAGATATGGCCTTTCTAAGCCGCGGTCGCCGTACGCCACGCTAACGATCAGGGCCGGGCGGACCTTCGCCGCCATGCCAGGATCAAACAACCAGACCTCACCGCGAGCCGGTGTGATTTTCCTGGGCGTCATGCAGAGCGAAGAGGTCATCGGCGGCGCGAGCGGTCTCGTCGTGACCTAACGGGCCCGAGTCGAACGGAAGCGCGCGGCGCATGATTTCCGCTGCGCATTCCGATGATGTCGATCAGTCATTCCGATCTGATGCCGATCAGAACGGAGCGAAGCGACGCAGGGCTCTCTCAGTGTGAAATAGTGATCGACATCCGTCAAGAGTTTTGCTTGTTTTCTTTGGTCGGATTCATCAGAAATCTCCGTTGCGTGGCGGTTTGTGTTTTTGGCCGCTGACGTAAGGAGCCCGTAGGGCGACTGGAGTTAGCGGCCAAAAACAACCGGCGCCCCCTGGCCCTACTCGTCTTTTTTTCCATTCCGACCTTTCAGTTTCCGGATTGAGTCTCCCTGCAATTCGATCCGGTGAGCGCCATGCACCAGTCGGTCCAAGATGCTGTCGGCCACCGTCGGATCACCGATCTGCGCATGCCACTTCGCAACCGGCAACTGGCTGGTCAGTAGCGTGGACTTGGTCAGGTAGCGCTCATCGCAGATCTCCAGAAACGCCCGGCGCTCCGCCTCCGCCATGGGAGCCATGGCCCAGTCGTCCACAATCAACACGTCCACCTGTGCCAATGCCCGTAACCTCTTGGCATAGCTGCCATCGGCCCGTCCCAGCTCGAGTTCCCGAAACAACTGCGCGGCGGTGGCGAAATAAGCCGTGAAGCCATCGCGGCAGGCCTTCTGTCCAAAGGCCCGCGCCAGAAACGTTTTCCCGATCCCCGTCGGGCCAATCAGGAAAATGTGTTGGTGACGGCGCACCCAGTCCGAGTCCTGAATCAGTGGCCGGACCACCTGCTTGTCCAAGCCTCGCGCCGCACGGAAATCAATATCCTCGATGCACGCCGGACCTTGCAGCCGGCCGTCTCTCAGCCGCCTCTCCAAGGCCCGGTTCTGCCGCCAGGTCCACTGCCGGTCCACCAGCAGCGCGAATCGCTCCTCGAAACTGAGTTGCGTGCTTTGTGGATCTTCCTGTTGTTGTGTAAAACCGTCGGCCATGCCGCGCATGCGCATGGCATACAACTTCTCTATCGTTTGTTGGTTGAGCATAAGTTAGTTCTCCTTGTCGTCTACGGAATCACCGGAGGATCGGTCTCCGGTGGGGAATCAAAGTAATCGGCGCCACGGATGTTGTCGTGGTCCACAGCAGTCTGGGTGGGCGGGTCGCCAGGGATCGGCAGCCGGTCGAGCTGGTTCTTCAGGATCGAGTCCATGCTGGCGGCGTTGTAGGCGCGCGCCCGTAGGCAGCGCCGGGCTGCCGCTTCCATGCGCTCGGCTGGGTAAGTTTTGGCCAGCCGCAGAATCCCCAGACACGACCGAAAGCCTTGTTCCGGATGACGCTTGGCCGCCAGGATCGCTTCCACCAGTTGGCCGGTGCAAGGTCCGGTCTGCCGGGCATCCTCGATCAGCCGCGAGGGCGTGCGCCCCAAATACTTTTGGTGTGACTTGGGCCGGTGCTCATCGACCGTGCTGGCTTTCGCCTCTTCCCGGGAGCGGGCATGAGAAGCGACCCGCACCCCGCGGTGGAGGATCTCCACGGTTTCCCCAGTAAGATGTACGTCCACCTCCTGGTGGACCAGAGCGTACGGCACGCTGTAAAAGTGCCGCTCGACTTCGATGTGATAGTCGATGTTCACGCGCGCCGTTTTCCATTCTCCGAACTGATAACGCGTGGCCGGAAGCGGCTTCAGCGCCGGCCGGTCCAGTTGCGCGAACAGCGTGGCGCGGTTGCCGGGGCGCTTGCGGAACGGCCGCTCATTCAACCGCGCCAGCAACTCGCCAATCGCCTGGTTGACTTCCGCCAGGGAGAAGAACTTGCGTTTGCGTAAGGCGGCCACGATCCAGCGCTGCACGACTTGAACGCCCACCTCCGCCTTGGCTTTGTCCCTGGCTCGGTAGGGCCGTGCCGGAATGATCGCCACGCCGTAGTGTTCCCCCAAGTCCCGATAGGTAGGATTCAAATCCGGCTCGTAATAACTCGGATGCGTGACGGCGCTCTTCAAGTTATCCGGCACCACCACTTCGACTGTGCCGCCGAAAAACTCGAAGGCTCGCTGATGCGAACCGATCCAACTCCGCAGATCCTGGCCGGCGGTGGCCTCTGCGAAGGTGTAGCTGCTTGCGCCCAGCACGGCTACGAACACGGCGGCGGCGTGAACATCACCGCCCTCCGGATCGTGAATCGGGATCGTGGCGCCGGCGTAATCGACGAACATTTTCTCCCCGGCGCGGTGTTCCTGCCGCAGTACCAAGTCGAGCTTTTTCAACCATCGCCGGTAGAGGTCGCAGTACCGGCTGTAGCCATAGCCTTCTGGATTGCTCTCCCGTCCTTCCTGCCACAGCAGTTGTAGCGTCAGGTCCTTGTGGGTCTGCAACTCTTCGTGGATCTTGGCCCAATCCGGCTCCGGATGTTTCCGCCAGACGGCGGGAGCGGGTCGCTGGGGAAACAGAGCCTGCCCGGTCTGCTGGTCATCCCAACCGTCGGGCAACGGCCATTTCACGCCAGCCGATTGCGCGGCGGACACGTACTCGTGGACGGTGCTTTGGGAAATGCAACAACTGCGGGCAATCTGATGCTGGCTCAGTCCGAGGGAATGGAGCCGCAGAACTTCCTTCAACTTGCGCATGGTCAGCCTCTTCTGTGGCAACGGGGGTCTTGGCCTCAAAGTAGATTTCGGGGGAGAAACCTACTTTAAGTGGATCCCAGCCGCCACGGCTACCCTGCGCGCTGTTCCAATCCAATGCCGATCACTGTTCCGAACTACAACCGTAAAACTGATCGGCCTCAGTTCGGAACACCGATCGGCATCACTTCGGAATCCTGATCGACATCAGTTCGGAACGCTGATCGCCATCCCTCGGAATCCGCATTCCGCCGTGAAGATTCGCTTCGCCTCTTCAGGGAGTGCTTCGAAAGCCTCCAGAAGCTGGGCTGTCTGCCTGCTCATACCTTCAGGCTAGTCCATCAATACGGTTCACTTAAGGCTTGGCACGCTGGCCCTTCCCCGATCGCCGGCTGCGGACCAACTTCCCGGTCGCCAGCGATCCGAGCAGAGCAGGCCGGACGGCTCCTACAAGGCCGTACCTGGACAGCTTGTCCAAGTTCCGGATAGGGGACGATCCGGCCGGAGCTTCCCAGAACGCCCGGTCGGGACCAGTCGTCGTGGCGCGCCGAAGGAGCGGCAGTGGCTGGCAGAGTTCAACGCCCACACCATGCTGGACCGGCATGCCGCCCAGCATTGCGGTGGCAAGCCACGGGCTGAAGAGTTTGACATAACCACTTAATCATCGGGAGCGTTAGTTTAGTTAATGTTAGGTGCTGATACCCCAATACGGAAAGCCCACCTCAATCGGGGCCGGTCCGCTAACGGAAATTATCCACCACGCGGATTTCATACCGATCTACGTCGTCTTCGCAATACAATGCGTAACGCCCATCGGGCGAGATCGAAAGACCTCTGGTGAACTTTGCCGGTGGCTTGGGGAGCGTGGCCAGTACGGTGACTTTGTGAGATGCCAGATCGACGAACTTCAAGACCGCCGGTGTCTTTTGTGCGTCCACGAAGTAAATCCCGCTCTGGCCCAGCGTCCAGAAGCGATGGCCTGTTACGGGCAGCGTCTCGTGGATCAACTCTCCATCCTGATTGGCCAGGCTTCCATCCGGCAACCGGGGCGCGAGCGGGATACGCCAGATCCCAGGAGACAACACACTGCCGAAGTAAAGATAGCGTCCATCCGCGGATTCCGAAGGGTCATACGATCCTCCATGCGTAAGCTGAACCGGAGCCCCACCCGTGGCCGCGACCTCCCAGATCTGCCGGGAGCCCTCGGCATTCGTATAGAAAACTACTCGCTTGCCATCCGGTGACCAGGACGGAACTTCGGCTCCTCCAGGCATGGCGACAAGCCGCCGTGGGCGTCCTCCGGCGACGCTGATGAGCCAGATCTCACCCTTGCCGAACGCCTCGGATTCGAAGGCGATCTCGCGGCTGTCGGGAGACCACGCGGGATGAAACGGCAGGAGAGATTGCGCCGCGAACTCACGCAACTCGGAACCGTCTGCGTTTCCCATCCAGAGGTTCCAATGGCCCGAACGATTGGAGACGAACGCAATCGACTTTCCGTCCGGTGAGAACGCCGGATCCATCTCTTCACGAACTGAGTCGAACAGTTTTTCAGAAGGAGTCGAGTTCTTCGGGTCCAGCGGCAAGCGCCAGATGTTGGCATCGAGATTCTGTAGCACGTACGCTAGCCGGGCGCCGGTGCGCGCGATGACGATCTGGTCGGATGCGCCTTCTAATGCGAAGGGCGCAAGCGCCAGACGCCCGTCAATAGTGACTTGCCTCAGTTCGCCCGTACTGATTGCCCCACCGCCATACACGATTGTCCGGCTATCGGGTTTCCACGCAAACGTGGTAATTGGAACCGGACTCGTGACCAGCAGTTTCGGCTTTCCACCAGGCTGCGGAACAACCCAGAGCTCATATGTGGCGCCGTTCTGCCAACGAAGAAAAGCGAGCCATTGGCCATCCGGGGAGAAAGCAGGGGAGACATCCTGTGCCCCATCTGGGCCCTCGGTGAGCGGCTGTTCCGTGCCGCCGGAAACCGGGAGCCGGTACAAGCGTAGCGCGAAGGCGTCTTTCAACCGGTCCGCGGCCACGAGCGCCTCGCCGTCGGGCGCCCACGTCAGATACTTACGCGCGCCCGGCCGGTAACCGGGAAGAGTCGCGACCAGGTGTTCGGGTCCGCCACCCGCGGGGATCACAATCACCTGGAGAGCCTCGGCGTTAGTCCCCCGCAGGAAAGCGATGTGCGACCCATCAGGTGACCACACCGGATTCGTATCGTCCTGGGGTGCCGACGTCAGGGTAAGTGCCTGGTTCGATCCCGCCCCAGCGGAAGCTAGTCCGCCCACACTGCGGGTCACTATGTGATGAATCCCAGGCGATCCCATGTCCGATGCATAGACGATACTGCCGCCATCCGGCGAAAAAGCGGGTGCTGTTTCCGAGGCTGGCTCGCTATCCAGAGGCACGCTGCGCAGCAGAACGGGCTTGTCGTCCGCCCGATGCGTTGGAAGCGGCCGCCAGACTGCGACGCCGCCGAGGGCACAGATGGCAAGTGCAGCCGCCACCCAAACCTTTCGGCGCGGGAATATGCGCGGCTGAGCGATGCCTTCCAGGCGCAGCGCAACTTCGGAAGCTGCCGGGCGATCCGCCGCCGACTTGCTGAGCATGGCACGCACCAGGCGGTCGAGTTCTCGGGGAACACCTTTCCCGTTGGCCGGCAGAGGAGGCGCCTCCAGTCCCTGGATCAGCCGGGTGGTGGCGCCGGCCGATTCGCCACGGAACGGATTCATTCCCGATGTCAGCTCATACAAGACGATGCCTAGGGCGAAGATATCGCTTGCGGCGGTTATGGGCCGCTGCAGAACCTCTTCCGGTGACATGTACCCGAGGGTTCCCTCAATTCCGCCGTCTGCTCGATCGGCACCGGCTTGCCGGGCGAGTCCGAAGTCGAGAACCTTTATGTACCCGTCGGGGCGGAGCATCAGGTTCTCCGGTTTGATGTCCCGATGGACGATACCGCGGGCGTGCGCTGCGGCCAGGGCGTCGGCGATCTGTCGTCCCCAGAGAGCCACCTTCCTTACCGGCTGGGATGTGCCGCAAAAATGACGCAGCGAGATTCCATCCACCAGTTCCATGACAATCGCCACCGTGGGAACGGAGCGAATCACCTCGTACACAGTCACGATGTTCGGGTGGTTCAAAGCCGAGGCGGCCTGCGCCTCGCTAATGAACCGTTCGGAGCTGGAAGCGTCAGCCTTCTGGGCGATCACTTTCAGGGCAACTTCGCGATTCAGGTCGGGGTCGTGGGCCGAATAGACTCTGCCCATTCCGCCTTGGCCCACAAACCCGTTGATGACAAAACGGCCGAGCGCAACGCCATTCGGCAGGCGGTTGGAGGGGGGAGCGGCGCCAGGGTCCGTGTCCGTAGAATACGCAGACCTCGGGAAAGCATCCGAATCGGTGATAATCTCCATCTCGGTTAGCATCGCCAGTACTCTGTCGGCGATTTCCGTATCTGGGGCGGCACTTCGGACATACTGCTGCCGCTCCGCTTCGGCGAGAGCGGTGGCGGCCTCGTAGATCGCGTACGCCAGTTTCCAGCGCTCGTCCGTCACGGTCCCGGCGTCCCCGCGAAGGCTTCCTCCAGCCAGTTGCGGGCGAAGTTCCAGTGGCGGGCAACGGTAGCGGTGCCGCAGTCCATTTCCCGGGCGATCTCCTCGCGCGTCAGGCCTTCGAAGACCCTCAGTTCCACCACCCGCCGGAGTGCGGGATTGATGGCGGCGAGCTGGTTTAGAACATCGTCTATTTCGACCAGCGAATGTTCTGTGGGCGGGCCAGGCAGGTCGGGAAGCTCAGCTTTCTCCGAACGCTTCGAGAGCGGACGGGCATGATGAATCAGCAACTGCTTCATCAGGTAAGCCGCCAGCCCCAGGAACGCGGCTTTCTCATCCGCGCCGCCCGAACCAGCAGGGCGAAGAGCTTTGACTTTGACCAGCTCGAGATAGAGCTGATGTACCACCGCGGTAGGCTGGAGCGTGTGATTCGGGCGCTCGGAGCGCATGCGCGCGGCGGCGATTCGCCGAAGCTCGGGGTAGAAAAGCTCGACCAGCCGGCCGGCGGCCTCATGGTCGCCGTTGCGAAAGCTCGCCATCAGCCGGCCTATGGTATCGGACTGAAGAGAGGCGGGCAAGCGTCACCTCGTCTAGCCAGTTTACTCCCCCCACAGAAGAACTTGCAGAACTTGCGATACAATCCGCCGGCCTGCTCTCCCATTACCAGGTGAGAGGAGGAGAATATGACCCAACAAACCATTAAACACTTCACCGCCTCCGATTCGATCGGACGTGCCCGCAGCAACCAGCTCAAGTATGTACCTGCGGGAACCGGCCCGGCGTATCGGAGCCCGGTAGATCAAATTACGTTTCTCATCACCGGCGAGCAAACCGGCGGTGCCCTTTTCATGGCGAAGGTATCGGTCCCGCCGGGCGGAGGCACGCCGCCGCACATTCACCACCGCGAGGAGGAGACGTTTTACCTACAGCAAGGGACACTGACCATTCAAGTCGGCGGCAAGACGCTGACTGCATCGCCCGGGGATTTTGTTTGTCTCCCTCGCGGAATCGTGCATTGCTTCCAGAACACCGGGAACGTGGATGTGAAGTTCTTGTTGGTGGTTACGCCAGCGGGTTTGGAGAAGTTCTTTGAAGAGGCGTTTTATCCCGCTGGGGATCCTTCGGCGGAGCCGCCGCCTATGACCGAAGCGTTCTTGGCCAGGGTGCTCGCAGCCGCTCCCAAGTGCGGCCTGGAGTTTGTTCCGCCGGCATAGCGGCCTCGCCGGGCGATGGCCGAACCGTGGGAAATCATCAAGCCAAGGGAGAATCGCATGAAACGCTGGCGCAGAAACGGAATCCTCGTAGCCGGAGGGCTGGCCCTCATTCTGCTTGGGGGCACTATTATGACCGCGGGGACGGGCGTAGTTTTCGGTCCGCGCGCGCGGGCACTCACGAACCGCAGTTTTCAGCGCACGCCCGAGCGGCGGGTGCGTGGAAGGTATCTGGTCGAGGCCGTGGCCGGGTGCATGGACTGCCACTCACCGCACGACTGGACCCGACACGACGCACCAATCCTTCCTGGAATGGGGGGCGCCGGGCAAGAAATGAGCGCTATTGTGCAGGGCTTGCCCGGCCGCATCGTGGCCCCCAACTTGACCCCCGATCCGGAAACCGGAGCAGGAACGTGGAGCGACGACGCGCTGGCTCGCGCTATCCGCGAAGGCATCAGCCACGACGGCCGTGCTTTGTTTCCGATGATGCCCTATCAGCACTTCCGGTCCTTGCCGGACGAAGACATGGCGTCTATCGTCGTCTACCTGCGGTCGCTTCCGCCCGTGCGCAATCTGCTGGCGGGGACGGACGTAGCGTTTCCCGTGAACTACCTGATCCGGTCCGCTCCGCAGCCCCTGACCGGCTCGGTGCCGCAAGCGGATGTCAGGCGTGTGGCTCTCATCCTGGACAAATCGACATGAATGTGCTAGAACAGAATGCCAAGCTTGGCCTAATGTCAGGAGGTGTGATGCCCAAGATGGTGATTGAGGTTCCGGAGGAGTTTGCGGAAGTGGGAAAGGCGATGGTGGAGCATCTGGCGGCCCTGCAGCGGACGGTGTCCCGCCTCGGGGGCGGGAAAGCGGTGGATTATGCGGAAATGGAACAGGCGATGGCAGAAAGTGCGGGGCGCACGGAGTTGGCCGGCCAGCGCGCCATTCTACAGAGCTTGGACATGGACCTTCCTGCGGTGATCATCGGAGGGGTGCGCTACACGCGGGTGGGACGGTGCGAGGCGCCCTACCACACGATGGTGGGTTCAGTCTCCGTCGAGAGATCGTGGTACCGTCAGTCGGGCGAGCGTGGGGGGCAACCGGGCGGCCGGGTAGTGGATGCGGTGCGCCTGCGGGCCGGCGTGGTGGAGGACGGCTGGCTGCCCCAGGCGGCGCGGGCGATGGCCCATGCGGTGCAGCAAGGCCCGTCGCGGGAAGCGGAAGCGAGCGCGCGCGAGTTTGGCCGGCTACCGTATTCGCGCGCCAGTTTCGAGCGGGTGGCCCACCTGGTCGGGGCTCTGGCCGTTGCGGATCACCAGGACATGGAAGACGCCCTGATCGATGCCGTGGAGGTGCCGGAGGAGGCCGGCTCGATTAGTGTGTCGCTGGATCGGGTCAGTGTGCCGATGGAGGAACCGCGGCGGCGGCCGGCGGGGCGGCCGAAAAAGGGCGCGCCGAAGAAGCCGGTGGAACGGAACTTTCGCATGGCCTATTGCGGTACGGTGACGCTGCACGATGCAAACGGAGTGGGACGGCACACGATTCGCTATGGATGCATGCCGGAGGGAGATCTCACCGGTTTGCGCGACCGTCTGGTTGCCGATGTCGCGACGCTGCGCAGCAAGAAACCGGATTTGAAGATTGAGCTACTCTGCGACGGGGCTCCGGAGATGTGGAATGTGTTAGACGAGGGCTTCGTCGCCAAGTTCGGTAACGATCTCTACCGCCTGGTGGATCTGCACCACCTCATGGAGAAGCTTGGGGCCGCCGCCCGCGCCATCGAGGATGCCACGGGGGCCGACCAAAAGCTCCGGCGATGGAAGATGAGCCGGCTGAACCGCGCGAGTGCGGCAAGCGGCATTCTGGAGGAGTTGACCGCCTCGGGCAGGGATGAGGGTGTCGGCACGGATCACCCCGTCCATGCGGCCATCACCTATCTCCAAAGTCACAGCGCCGACGCCGATCGTATGAACTACGCTCGGGCGCGCCGACTAGGCTTGGCGCTTGGCACTGGCAACGTCGAGGCAACCTGCAAGAGTCTCTTCGAAACCCGCATGAAGCGCTGCGGCGCACGGTGGAAGGAGGAGACGGGTCAGCACATCGTGCAGTTACGCGCCCTCGCCCTGAGTGATCGATGGGGCCCTGCAATTGCTCTAACTCTTCGCCCGCTACGAAAGTCTGTCCGCGCGGCTTGACCGTCATGTCAATGTCCAGTATGAGAGCCACACCCTCTCAGAAGCGAAACCCTCTACCGCAGCCTCCCAGAGGTCGATGGGCCACGATCCGGCGGCAGCCATGGCGTTCAATAGCCTTCCTGCCCGCCCAGGCTGTTCAACAACGACGCGGCGCCATTTCGCAACGTCATTGTGGCGTTCACCAGTCTCTGACGTTAGCCGCGCCAGGAGAGTTTCATCCGTCAGGCTGACGAACTCCTCTTCCTTTTCGACTGGAGGCTCGCCTATGCCGCCTTCCATCCAGATCCTGAACTCGTTTCGATCTCCTTCGGCCAATCGCCATTCCGGGTGCAGTCCACTCAGATTTCGAAGCACTTCTGCCCCGCTGTCCGGCAATTCGCGACCGCAATTCTCCAGCTTCGCCAAATGAAGCCAGACCTCTCGCTCCGATATTTCGCGGAATCGTTCCTCGGGTACGTCATCGCGGAACATGGGTCGGGGTGGCCCCTTGAGAATGGCGAACACAATTCTATGGGCATCCTCATGGGAGACTGACGGCCAAATTGCGTTCAGAAGCCGGAACTTCTCCCGATAGACATAAACAGACCAGAGCCACCACGCCTCGTCTTCCAAAAGATACAGGGCAGACTCTTTGGCGGTATACAAGTCGGACTCAGCCATCGCATAGAACGACAGACGCTGGAAGACGGGATACGGAATAGATCTCCAGCGTTCGACCAAGCGCCGTGCTCTGTTCCGGTCACTCTTGAGTAGCTTGTCCACGAATCTCTCACAAGCTCGATCAGCAAGGTCCAGTCACGAAGGACTGAGTTCTGCTCGTGTGGCGAAATAGAAGGTTGATCCGTATAGCTGCTGTCGTATCGGCCATCCGCCTTCTGGATCAGCTCGAATAGCTCCATGGCTCTCTTAAGCAGCGTTGTGAGGTCGTCCGCTACATCGGCCAGGAGGCGCTCACGTTGCGGCGACCGGTCAACTGTCTCTCGGATCAACGTGGCATGGTCGTGCCACCGGAGGGTCAGTTCGGCATCGCAATAATGAACGATCTTCGTTTCGTCTACGGACACGTCGTGGAAGAAACGCAGAAGCGTGGCCGGCCCCAGTGCCAATACAGGCGTGATCGCGTCGAGGAGTTCGAGCCGCAGCACCGAATTCCATTCACCGGCGGGCAAGCGCACCCTTCCGCCAGGCTGCCCCTATCCTGGCGAACTCGTTCTATTTGAACGACGTGCCGTATCGTTGGCTGCGCGGCGTCCGGACTCCGCTATGAAGCGCGGCCGATTCCAGTGGGTACGCCAGATCGTCCGCTTCAACCGGCGCCAGTATCTGCTCGCCGCGGCTTCCATCGCCGCCGCCCTGCTCGCCGGCTGGCGCCTCGGCCCCTTCTGGCGGGCCGTGATGTTCGCTGCCGCTCTGCCCGCCCTCTTCTGGCTAGGCTCGTCGCTTGTGGTTTCGTACTACGTCTACGACTGTTCCTCTCTCTACGGCCTCGGCTGGCTCCGCCGCCATCTGGCGGTGGTTCCCCGCCACTGGATCAACCTCCATGCCGGGCTGGATGAGACCACTCCGCTCCTCGCCGCCCTCTTCCCCTCCGCGACCGGCGCCGCGCTCGATATCTATGACGCCCGCGCCATGACCGAGCCATCCATCGCCGCGGCACGCCGCGGCTCCATTCCACCCGTGCCTGCCATCCCCTCGGACTGGCGCGCGCTTCCCCTCGCGAATGCCTGCGTGGATATGGCGCTCCTCATGTTTGTCGCACACGAGTTGCGCCGCCCCGCCGAACGCTCGCAACTGTTTCGTGAGATTGAGCGGGTGCTGCGCCCCGGGGGCCGTGCGGTGGTGGTCGAACATCCCCGCGACTGGGCGAATTTCCTGGCGTTTGGTCCGGGTTTCCTGCACTTCTTTCCACGAAAAGCCTGGCGCCTGGCAGCGCGCGCCGGAGGCCTGCGCGTGCGGACCGAGATTCCGTTGAATCCGTTCGTCCGCCTGTTCGTGCTCGAGAGGACCTCATGACCCTGCGGGTTCACCTGCACATTGCCGGGGCGCTGCTCCTGTTGCTGGGCCTGGCGCATAGCGTCTTCGACCGGTACTTCGGCTGGAAACGCGAGTTGGCGACGCTGTCCTTGCTGACCCGCCGTGTTTTCCAGGTGCACTGCTTCTTCATCGCCCTGGTTCTGGTGATGCTCGGCGCCTGTTCCCTGTTCTTCACCGGCGCCCTGCTCGAACCCACGCCGCTCAGCCGCGTCCTGCTGGCCGGCCTCGTGGTGTTCTGGTTCTGCCGCCTGCTCGCCCAGTGGTTCGTGTACGACTCGGCGATCTGGCGTGGGCGACCGTTCTACACGGTCATGCACGCGGCCTTTTCTCTGTTGTGGATCTACCTCGTGGCGACCTACGGTGCCGCGTTGCGGGCCGTGTGGCCGGCTATTTCCTGGATGGCGTCGAGCGCGGGCCATCCGACGCCGTTTCCACGCTGATCGCCGAGCGCATGGCCGCGAGCCCTACCGTCCTCGGAATGTCCGTCCGGCTCAGCGTGTCGTATAACCCGAGCGCGGCACTGGGGTTGCCCCCTGCCAGAAGCCCTTCCGCGCAAACCGGTCCCGCGTCGGCCACCGCGGTGCGTACCGGCCCCTTGGTTTGGCGAGACCCTCCTGAAACGCTTTTGGCAGCCGCGGGCCCGCCGATATTCCCCAGCGCCGCCCCGGCAGCTTTCGCCACCTCGACATCCGCGACGTGCATCAGTTTCACCAACGGCTCCACGGCCCGCGTGTCTTGAGCATCCCTATCGTGTTGATCACCCCCACTGCCAGGTTGCCCTTTGGCATGGACAGCGCCGCCCGGAGCGCATCATCCACGGAAGGGTCTGGTATCGCGCCCATTGCCCCAGCAGGGAACTCGGGAGGATTAGCGGGGCCACACAGCTCTTGAGGAAGGCGCGGATTGCTTTCGAAACCCGATACTACTGCACGCCGGCGCGCTCGACAACCCTCTAGCCTTGCCCTCGCTCCGCCCTCTCCTTTTCCTTTTCCGCGGCGGCTGCGCGCGGGCTAATACTTTCCAATGAATCGGCCGATAAATACAGTGCATGAGGCGCCCGGGTCTGCCGTCTGCATCCCGAATGGCCATCACCGTCGTGTGCCTGGCTGTTTTGGCGGGGTTGCTGTCCACACGTGTATGGTGGCGCCCCGTCTCGCGGCAGCGCGTGTACCGGATCGGTTACGAGCACAATCCACCATTTCAGATCATCGGGCCCGATGGAGCGTTGGGCGGGATCGCCGTGGAGACGGTCGAAGCCGCCGCGCGGCGGGCCGGGATCCGGTTGTCCTGGGTGCTACGCACCGAAAGCTCCGCCGGCGCCATCCGCGCCGGGGCGGTCGATCTCTGGCCCCTGATGGCCGACCGGCCCGAGCGCCACGCTTTCGCCTATGTTACGGACCCGTGGATGGTCTCGGACTACTACCTGATTACGCCCGCCGATGTCTCCAGGCTTCCCGGCAGGGAATACAGCGGCACCGTCAGCCTCAATACCCTTCCCCTCCACGCTGCGCTCGTTCACCAGGCATGGCCACGCGCGAAGCTGCGGCCATTCTCCGATCCTACGCGGCTGATGGCGGCCTTTTGTTCATCCGACTCCCCCACGGCATTTGTCTCCGCCCATGAGGCGGACGACTTCATCCGTGGCGTCGGGCTCTGGTGTCCCGGTACGCCATTTCGCGGGCACCCGATTCCCTCGATGACCCTCCGTCTCGGCGTCGGAGCCAGTCACGAGGCGCGAGCCGTTGCCGACCTGCTTCGCGCGCAGATTACCAGGATGGGCGAGGATGGAGAACTCGGTGCCATCCTTACGAAATACGCCTACATCGGCTTGAGCGAGACGCGCGCCATTCTCGAGATGGCGGCTGTCGAACGGCAGTCGCGCGCCCTCGGCATGGCCCTCAGCGGATTGGGCGTGGCTCTCGTTCTGCTCGTTTGGCTCGCCTGGCATCTGCGGCGCGCCCGCCGTGTGGCCGAGTCCGCCAATGCCGCCAAAAGCGAGTTTCTGGCGAACATGAGCCACGAGATCCGTACTCCCCTCGGCGGCATGCTCGGAATGATGGAACTGGCGTTGGATACGCCCCTCTCGCCCGCTCAGCGTGATCTTGTCGAAACGGCCCAATTCTCCGCCAGGTCCTTGCTCGCGATCCTCAACGACGTCCTCGACTTCTCCCGGATCGAAGCGCGCCGCCTGGAGCTTTCTCCCATCGACTTCGATGTCCACGGATTAGTGGCGGACGTGGTCCGGTTCGTGACCCCCACTGCTCACAGCAAGGGCCTGGAACTGGAGTGCCATTGCGCCGATTCCGTCCCCCGCTTCGTCCATGCCGACCCCGTCCGCATCCGGCAGGTGCTGCTGAACCTGCTCGGCAATGCCGTGAAGTTCACCCTGAGGGGCAGGATCCGCGTGGACGTGAGCCAGTTGGGAGCGTGGCCCGCCGGGCCAGCGGACAATCCGGCAAGCAGTCCCGCCGGGCGACAGCCCGTAGTCCTGATATTCGAGGTGAAAGACTCGGGCATCGGCATCCCGCTGGATAAGCAGGAACAGGTTTTCGAAGCGTTCCGCCAGGCTGACGGATCGATGGTCCGGAAATTCGGCGGTTCCGGTCTCGGCCTTGCGATATCGAGGCAACTGGTCGAAATGATGGGCGGCAAGATTTGGGTCCAAAGCACTGCGGGCGAAGGAAGCACCTTCTGGTTCTCGATCCAAGTCCTTCCCGCAGCCGCTGCCGTGGCGCCGCAGGTTGCACCGTTACCGGAATGCCCTGAGGCTGCCCGTCCCCTGCGCATCCTGGTCGCCGAGGACAATCGCGTGAATCAGAAACTGATCCACGCTCTCCTTTCCCGGGACGGTCATGAGGTCACGATGGTGGCCTCGGGACGCGAGGCCGTTGACGCCGTACGCGACGGCCCACCCTACGATGTTGTGCTCATGGATATCCAGATGCCGGAGATGAATGGATTCGAAGCTGCCGCGGCGATCCGTTCACTTGCTGTCCCATCTCGCCGTCACCTGCCAATTGTTGCCCTGACGGCCCATGCGCAAGAGGGTTATGTCGATCGCTGTGTCGCTGCTGGCATGAACTCGTACCTCAGCAAACCGGTCAGCAGTTCCAAATTGCGCAACCTGTTGGCCGGCATAGCCGCCACCCTCGACCACCCGGCTGCTCAGCGAACCTAGCCCGTGGTAGAACCCCTCCGTGGCCCCACTCGGGTCACGGCAATCCGGCAAGTGTATGATTCCAAAGAAGGGCACCTTCACCCCGTGACCCCACTCGGGTCACAGGAGTTCTCCCGCGGGTTAACACGGGTTGTCCGGCGGCCGTGCAGGCCTCCCAAGGCCGCCCGACCTGGCCTCTGCCCGGCCACGGGAAGCGTCCCCTTTCCGGCCCCTCCTTGACCTCTTCAGCCAGCGCTCTGTGAGCGTTTCGTGCTCCGGCGCGAACTGCATCGCAGCCGCGCACAGGTACGGCCGGAACTCCCGCCTCCAATACTCCCCGAAGCCCACCCGCCGGATGCCCGCCAAGGTCTCGGAGTAGTGGTCCAGGACCGTCTCTCCCAACACCTTTCCGGTTCTCCGCGCCGCCGATCGTGCCGCGCGCGAGAGCCAGAGCACGTTCGCCGGCAGATGCCGCACCGCCGAAAGCGCCACCAGCGACGACACCACGAAGACCGGCCGCCCCTGCTCGCCGGCTGCCTGCCGCAGGTCTCTCCACACCCGCTCTACCCGCTCCAATGCCGGAAGGTTCCTGGGCGGTATCCTGCGGATCTCTTCTTTCAATCGGTCCCACTCGCGCCGCAGCCCCGGAATATCGACCGGCGGCAGATTGAGTGTCGTCGCCAGGTGATCGCTGGTTTTCTCCAACCCGTCCAGCACCTGTTCCATGGTCTCGAACCGGGTTTGCGGATCCAGCAGCCCCTCCTCCTGCAACGCCTGGGAGATTTCCCGGATCAGCTTGCGCCCGCCACCGGTCGCGTCCGCCAGCGCCGCCAGCACCCAGATCGGAGACGCCTGAAACGCCAGGATTCCCAACAGCTCGATCCCATGGCTGGCTGCGCGCTGCAGCAGAAAACTGGCCGCCAGTTTCCCCTCCGTCGGAAATACGCCCTCGACCTCGCCCAGCTCTTCGATCAGGAAGCGCAGCGCCACTTCCACCATCGTGCGGTACAGCGTCGTGCGCCGCACACCGGCCGGCACTGCCACGGTTCCGATCTCGTGGAGCAATCCGCCGGAGAGCGCGCTCAGGGAGCGGATCACGCGCTCCGGCAGCGAGACGATGTACTTATACCGCGCCGCCGGCGCCATGCGCCTACCCCAGCCGCTTTCCCCGCGCCAGGTAGCGCGGCGCGCAGTAGCGGTCGCCGCGCCCGTGCAGATCGCCGAAGGGATCGTCGAACTGGTTCATCAGCTCGTACAGCCGCGCGCGCATGTCGTCCACGTACGGCCGCTTTTCTCCGAACGCCGCCAGGTTGCGCATCTCCTCGGGATCGTTCTCCAGGTCGTAGCACTCGTCGATATCGAAGCCGTTGAATACGTACTTGAACCGGTTCGTGATCGCGATGCGCTGCGTATACAGAAACTCGCCGCCGTAGTAGGCGCACAGGATGTGGTCGCGCCACGCGCTGGACTGGGGATTTTCGAACAGCGGCTGAAGTGCCTGCCCGTCCGGAAACGGCATCGGCTTCGCGCCCGCCGCAGCCACGTAGGTGTGCGCCAGGTCGTGCGTCTGCGCCAGGCGGCCGGTGCGCGCGCCGGCCCGGATGTGCCCCGGCCAGCGCACGATCAGTGGCACGCGATAGGTTTCCTCGTACGGAATCCAGCCCTTGATCCACATGCGATGCGCCCCCACCATGTCGCCATGGTCGGTGGTTGCCACTACCAGCGTGTTGTCCTCCTGGCCGGTCTCCTTCAGCGCGTCCAGCACCCGGCCGATCTGCGCGTCCAACTGCTCCGCGTAGGCGTAGTAATGTGCCCGGCCTTCCCGGTAGTCGTCATCCGTGATGTTCCCCCACGTCTCGGACTCGCGGCGGTGCAGCCCCGGTTTGCCCTCGAACCTGTCCTGAAAGCTCCGTGGCACGCGGATGGCGTGCGGGTCGTAGCGGTCCAGGTATTTCTTCAGCGGCATGTAGGGATCGTGCGGCTGCACGAACTGAACTTCCAGGTGCCATGGGGCTGCGGCGCGCGCGAACCGCTTCATCATGCGGATGGCGCACTCGGCGCGATAGTATTCAGGTGTCGCCTCTTCCGGCCCTTCGCGGTATCCCCACATATGGAACGGCCCGGAACCGGGCCAACTGAAGCGGCGTTGCGGCACGCTTTGGATTTCGGCCTTCACGCGCTCCACCCGGTCCGGGTTGGTCTCCAGTTGCCGGATCAGCCGCGGATCGCACCCTTCCAGGTTGGCCACCTCGTGAAAACCGAAATCGAGCGGCGTCCGCACGTATGACGCATGCCATTTCCCGACGTAGCCCAACCGGTATCCCGCATCGCGCAGCCGGTTGGAATACAGCACCACATCCGCGTTCATGTCGCGATGCACCGAGGGCGGGGAATGCACCTGGTTGTACACCCCGTTGTGCCAGTGGTACGCGCCCGAGAGGATCATCGCCCGCGCCGGACAGCACACCGCCGAGGGCGTGTACGACCGCTCGAACAGCATGCCCGATTCGGCCAGCCGGTTCAGGTTTGGCGTGCGGCATTCCGACCGGCCCGCGATGGTTCCCCACTGCTGCTGGTCGCTCATGATGTGGAGGATGTTCGGCGCGCCGGACTGCGGCAGTGCCAGCGCCGGCGACGCGAGCGCGCCCGCCAGCAAAGCTCTGCGATTAACGTCCACCGGCTTTGATCCTCTCGAGCGCCGCGGTCATCTCCTTCACGCGATCGGGATGCTCCGCCGCCAGGTTGCTCTTCTCCCCGGGGTCGTTCGCGAGGTCGTAGAGCTGCGGCTGCGGATCGTTCCCCAGTTCCGTGTTGGTGTTCTGGTTCATGCGGGGTCCTTTCGAGGGCTCGATCAGTTTCCAGTCGCCCTCCACGAGCCCCAGCGTCCCGGCATGCTCCACGAGGCGCTGCCGCGCCGTTTTCGACTTGCCCAGCAGCGCGGGGAGCATATCCTGGCTGTCGGGCGCGCCCGGCGGCACTACCTTCTGCCCCGCCAGCGCCGCGAACGAAGAGAGCAGGTCCACCTGGCTGATCAAGGCATCCGACATCGAATCGGCCTTGATCTGCCCCGGCCACCGCGCCATCATCGGCACGCGAGTGCCGCCGTCGAAGATGCTGTACTTCCCGCCGCGCAGCTTGCCCGCGGGTCTGTGACGGCCCAGTTTTTCCACGGCCTGGTCGCGATATCCGTCGTCCACCACCGGCCCGTTGTCGCTCGAGAAGATCACCAGCGTATCCTGCGCCAGCTTGTTGCGGTCCAGGGATGCCAGAACTTGCCCGACCGACCAGTCCAGTTCCGCAATGGCGTCCCCGCGCGGGCCCATGGTGCTTTTTCCCGTAAAGCGCGGGTTGGGCAGCCGCGGCACGTGAATGTCGTGCGTGGCGAAGTACAGAAAGAACGGGTTTGCTTTGTTTCTCTCGATGAAACCGGTGGCCTTGCCGGTGATCACGTCGGCGATCTTCTCGTCCACCCACAGCGCCGACTTTCCGCCGGTCATGTATCCGATGCGGCTCACCCCATTCACGATCGCCTGGTCGTGCCCGTGGCTGGGATGCATCTTCAGCAGTTCGGGATGGTCCTTGCCGGTCAGCTCATTCGGAAACGGCGCGTCATAGCTGACTCGGATCGGATCGTGCTGATCGAGATTGGCCACGCGGTGGTTCTCGACGAATACGCACGGCACCCGGTCGCCGGTGGCGGGGATGATGAACGAGTAGTCGAAGCCGATCTCGAGCGGCCCCGGGCGGATCTCGCCATTCCAATCCACGTTGCCGTTGCCCAGGCCGAGGTGCCATTTGCCCACCACACCGGTTTGATATCCGGCCTGCTTCAACAGCGCCGGCATGGTGGCGCGCCCGGGTTCAATGATCAGCGCGGCATCCCCGGGAAGGATACCCGTGCCTTTCTTGCGCCAGGCATACTCGCCCGTCAGCAGCGAGTATCGCGAAGGCGTGCAGGTCGCGGACGATGTGTGGACATTGGTGAAGCGCAACCCCGCCCCCGCCAGGCGGTCGAGGTTGGGTGTCTTGACCCCGATCGCGCCGTAACAACTCAAGTCGCCATAGCCTACGTCGTCCGAGTAGATCAGTACGATGTTCGGCTTCGACCGAGCCGCTGCCCGCGCGAGCATGGCCATGCCCGCCAGACCCGCATTCAGAAACTGTCTGCGGTCCATACTGATACACTACACCCCCGCGCCGCCTGGATGTCTGCGGTGCCGCGTGACCTTACAGCGCCGCCAGCACTTCCTTGTACAGGTATTTGGCGCCCTCGACCCCGTCCCACGGGCCGTCTTCGTACTCCAGCGCGAAGGTGCCGGTGAAGCCGGCGTCCAGCATGATCTTCACGGAGCGCTTGATGTCGTTATCCTTCCAGCGGTTCCAGTACTTGGCGTGGACGTTGGTGTGCGCGTAGGGGGCCAGCGCCTTCAGTCCGTGGTACAGCAGGTACTCGTGCTCCCAGTTGCAGAAGTCGGGCGACGCCTCGCAGTAGGGGTTGCCCACTTCTTCGATAATCGCCCGGATATTGATGGGATTCGCCGTCAGCCCCCAGTGGTTCTCCAGCGTGACCTTCACCCCAACCCGGCCGCCGTGATCCGCCATCTCTTTGAACGACTCGATACACGCCGAGAGGTACCTGGCGAGCTCGTCATTTTTTGGGTAGTCCGTGGTGACCACCGCATTCGGCGCAATCCTTGGCCCACCGCTGTTCACGCGCATGGACTTGGCGCCCAGGATTTTCGCGCCGTCCAGCCATTTCTTGGCCACCTCGATGCCGGCTTTGCGGCGTTCCGCGTCCAGCTCGCAGAGATCCCGCGGCGCGTTGTTCGAAATGTGCTGGCAGGCCGTGCCGGTGGCGGCCATCTTTTTCGCCATCTGCTCCAGCCACCGCCGCCCGGACGCGCTCGAAGGGTCGAACTCGCGCGCCATGCGCGTGCCCGAGCGCATCGGGATCGGAATCTGGGTGTACATGCTGTCGTCGCTGAAGTCGCCGAACAGCCCTGAAAACAGGTCCATACGCGTCACACCCGGAAACGTGTCCTTGGTGAATTGCGGAAAATCCAGCATGGTGATCTCACCATACTTTTTCTTCATCTCTTCGTTTCGCGGACTCCGGCCACCCATGGAGCGCGTCTTGAAAATGGTGCGGATGGGCCACGTATTGGATGCCATACGCGCCAGTTTTTCCTTTTCCGTGAGGGGACGCGCCGCCGCCTGCGGCGCCGGTGCCAGAAGCAGACCGGTCGCCCCCGCTGCCCTCAGGAATCCTCGCCGGCCGAGTTCGTCATTCATATGTCCTCCCGGGACTACCAGCATGTTGTAGCATAATCTCCCTACCGCCGCGCCGCATCCCCCGGCTCCGGGTTCACCAGCGTCGTCGTCGCCTCGCCGGCCTCATCCACCCGGATGACCGCCTCGAAGCGCGTGACCGCGCCACTCCTGACCTCCGCGTGCGTATCGCCCGCCGTCGTCTCCAGGCGCGCCGGCGATGCGGCCCCGTTCACCTCCGCGCTCACGACCTTCGCCCCCGCGGCGAACCCGGGAGCCGCCACCACCTCCAGCGCCTCCCCTTCGATTCTCAGCGCCACCTTCGCCTCGCCCCGCGCCCGCGCAATGCTTCCCGACACCACGGACTTCCCCACACGGTAGCCGTCGAACCGCACGGTCCATCCTTGCGGCACATGCGGCTTCATTGCCAGGCGCCGCTCCAGGGCGTTGCCGTCCAGCCCCAGCATGCCGCTCACGGTCGTGTACAGCACTGCGGAAGACGAGAACAACTGGTGCGGCACCGCGTGCGGCAGCGCCTGCGCCCGCTCCCCGCTCATGTATTCCGGGATGAAGCCCGCGCCTGTTAACCCCAGCATAGCCGCCGTCCCGTGCAAGTGGCGCAACGCGGCCCACGCCTGGTGGTGCGCATACTCGGCCATCGTGGCAAAAGCGGTCACGAACGGCCACACGCTGCCATCGTTGTAGCTCAGCGAGTCGTAATAGGGGCTGTCGGTGGCAAACAGGCGCGTGCCCCAATCCGTAGTCAGTTCAGGCCGGTCCAGATGCGCTGCGGCCCGCGCCGCCTTCGCGCCGTCGAGGCCTCCCAGCGCCAGCGCCATGCCTTGCCAGGCCGATTGCGCTTCGTACATCGTCCCGTCCGTCAGCCGCGCAAAGGCAAACGTATTCCGCGCGTCTACAAACCATCGGTTCACTTCCTCCCGTGCGCGCTCCAGCCGAGCCGCGGCATCGCCCGCCGATTTCCCCGCCGCCTGCGCCAGCCGCGCATAGGCCTCCAGCGCAGCCAGCCATACGCCTTGCAGATAGATGTCGTTCGCCACGCGGCCGCTGAGCGCGCCCGTCTCCACCGCGCCCGCCCCCGCCTTGCGGTTCGACAGCAGCCCGTCGTCGTCCAGCACGCTCAGGCAGTACGCCCAGGCCTTTTCCAGTGAGGGCCACGACGCCTTCAGAAACTCCACGTCGCCCGACCGCGACACATACCGCCACATCGAGTAGAGGTACAGCGGTGTAGTGTCCGCATGATAATACCCGTATGGATACCGGTTCCAGTCGAGCAGGGCCGCACTCTGCGTGAGCTCGTGCTCCATCTTGCCGTCAGCCCTCTGGTGCTCGCGCAGGAATTCGAGCACTCCGCGGGCGCGCTCGAAATCGCCGTAATCCACGATGCTCCACGAATTCATCAGCGCGTCGCCGCCGAAGTACCAGGCGAAGCCTGGACGCTCGCTCTCTCCCGATGGGCCGTATCCCGCCACCAGCCCGCACCCTACGCCCTCGTTGCAGGCCCATCCCTTCTCGACCGCGAACTTGCCCCATCGGATAGCATCGTTCAACACCCTGTCCGGCGTGTCCACGTGGAGCGTACACGCGTCGAACCCCTGGTAATACTCGTCCGACTCGCGCACCACCCGATCGACATCGCCCAGCGCCGCGCGATACGCCGCGCGCGAACCCGCGATCACAATGGGGATGATGCGCCCGCGGCACATCTCCGGTGTCAAATCCATCTCGGCCAGGATTCGCCGGCCGGGAAGCTGGTGCCCGATCTGCTCACTGTGGGCCGAAAACCGCGGAGAGCCCACCACCATCGTGAACCGCCGCAGCCCTTCGCTCAGCACGAAGCCCTTTTCGCTGTCATCCCACGCGCTGCTCTGTCCTCCGAAACTGGCCGGCCACATGGGCTTCATCTCGGGAATGAAACTGGCCCGCAGGCGCAGCGGGCGGTTCGTGTCGATCTCCAGCAGCACCAGCAGAACGGGCTCGGCCAGCGCCGCCACCCAGGTCTGCCGGATCGTGAATGCCGCATGCGAATGGATGATGGTGGCGCGTCCCGGTGAAACCGCCACCCGCTCGGCCATCTCCGCCAGATCCACCGGCTCCAGCGCGCCGTCGAAATACACCGCCAGCCGGAAATCGCGCAGCACTTTCACCGGGTTCAGCCACGCTTCGAAGGTGCCGCTTTCATTGCCGAGGATCGCTCCCCGCCGCCCCACGGACTCCAGGAAGTGTGGCTGGGCGGGTTTGTGAATGGCCGGTTCCGCCGGCGCCAGTGGGGAGCGCGGTGGCGCGGCCAAGCCCTGGCACCAGGCCACCACTACCGATGCCGCCAGGACCGCCGACAATCGTACGCGCATCAGAGCACGGGCGCCGCCAGTGCATCCACCGGCGTGTCAATCGACCGCTGAAGGCGGGACGGTACAACCGCCAGCCTCTCCACCATCAGCTTGCCCACATTTTCCGGCGCGAAGTGAGCCCGAACATACTCCCGCCCCTTGGCGGCACGGGTTCTCCGCAACTCGGGCGAGTTCACCACCGATCGGAGCTGCTTCACGGCATCCTCCGTCTTCGGCTCGGCCCACAACAGGCCTTCATCGTACGGATCGCACCCCGGCGGAATCGGCGCCAGATCGTAGTCCACCAGAAATGAGTTGTCCCGCCTGGTAAAGTCGAGATTTCCCGAATATGCCGTCGCGATGACCGGCTTGCCCAGGTACATCGATTCCGCCAGCGTCAGTCCAAAGCCTTCCGAGCGGTGCAGCGATACCAGGCAATCGCACATCTGGATCAGGCCGTTGATGTGGCTACGATCTATTGTCCGGTCGATGATTGTGACGGGGAGTCCGGCTGCCGCCTCGCGGATCCGCAGCATCTCGGCCGGCCGCTGTCCGCCGTGGTTGACCTTCATCACCAGGTGACAGTCCCGTGTCTGCCCGAATGCCGACCGGAACGCTCGCAGCACCCCCAGCGGATTCTTCCGCTCAAAAACGCTCAGCAGGTCGAATATGGAGAGAAAGACGAACGCATTCGCCGGAATCGAGAACGCCGCGCGATCCACGTGCGCGCAATCCGCCACCTGGATCGCATGCGGGATGCGAACCACCGGAATCGGAGACCGGCGTGCTATCGCCGTCTGCGAGAAGGCGCTCGGCGTCCAGATCTCGTCGAAGTGTTGGAACGCCTGTGCCCACCGCCGGGGGAACTCTTCCAACTCCCACGCCCAGTAACCGATGTTATAGCGCGTCCTGGTGAACCGGCTTCCCAGCTTCTCGACGATGAGGTCCGATTGATCGGCATTGACATGCAGCACATTCACCGCATAGGGGCACTCGCTCTTCAGTTCTGCAATCGAATGGTCGTTGAGCCGGTAAGGACCGTCCGCGTCGACGCTCTTGACCGCGATGCGCAGACCACACGACCGCGCGGCTCTGACCGCGCAACGAACCGACTCGCCAACCCCCATTTCCGATCGCACGTATCCGATAAAATTCACACCGCCGGGCCGGCCTTCCCCCGCCGATTCGGCACCGTTGGGCGACGCCTCAGGCGATGCGATGCCGTCCGGCTCCCCGGGCTCCCGGATGGCCTCCCATTTCATCGCGGCCAGGGTCCGCGCCAGCCGCATGCGGCCGGCAAGCGGCTCTAACCGCGACCGTAAACTCAGAGATGCCCCCAGCACGGCGTGTGACGAGCGGAACCACAGCCTCCGCAGAGGATCTCCCTGGGATTGGACAACCGCGTCCCACTGTCGCCGCATCGGCGCGATCAGCACTTCCGCCAGCCGGTACTCCCGCGCGCCATAGGTCAGGAACCACCCGAGAAATCGCGCTCCGTCCCGATCGCAGGGGTCCGGGAAACGGTGCTGCAGGTCGGGCCGAGAGTTGTAGATGGCCATAGCCAGTTGGCTCAGATGGAGCTTGGCCGTACCGTTTCCGACAAGCTGGTTCAGGGCCTCCACTTGAATTGGACCTTCGTCGCCGACGCGGATCCCGCTCTTCGCCAGCATCAGCATGACCTTCTCGTTCAAGGCCGGATCCCCACCCGCTTGCGGACCTTTTGCCGCATACCGGCTCTGGCCGGCTTTCCGGATTCGCGCCGCATCCCAGATCGGTGCAATGAACACGTCGCTGAGGTTGTGCTCGGTTTTCCCGCTGGAGACCACCCATTCCATGAAACGCAGGAGATCGCCATGAAAGATGTCCGGCATGGCCGTTTGCACGTCGGGTCGCGCCTTGTAAATCCGATATGCCAGCCGGGTTACTCCCGATGAACTACCGTCGGGCCGGGCAACGGGTTTGTTCCAGATTTCGAGAAATGCCCGGTACCCTTCCTCGGAGAACGGGTCCGCGATGCGGGTGACCAGGTCGGCCGATTCGTGGTGCGCGGGACGTCCCACGTCCGGTATCGGGAAGCCGTTCTCGAACACGCCAAAGGCATAAGGCCATTCCTTGCATTTGGCGTATCCACTCTCATAAAGCAGTTGGCGATATTGCAGGACGAGTTCCCGGGCGTCGCCCAGGTCGTCCAGGGTCAACCGGTCCTGGTGGCGCGAGAACGTGTATGGTTGGTCCGGGTCAAAGCCGCTGAAGTGAAAAAAAAACAGCGGCCGGCCGTTGACGAGATATCCCTGCGGCGACCGCTGAATCCGCCTCTGGGCGATGTTCCAGTACGCCACGTTAAGCCCGGGGTCGCGCAGGATTCCCACGCCGCTGAAGAGGCCGGGCACCAGGTCGACCCATCGCTGGTCCACGAAGAGGCCCTTCGCCAGGTCGACCACACATTGCTCGTAGACTTTCTTCTGCCACCACTCGATGAACCGCGCCGACTCCTCGCAGTTTCGGATCCCGATGAAGCCCAGGTTGTAAGAACCCGATAGTAATATGTCCAGATCCGTGGGCCGGCGGTCGTCCTCCAGGGGCGCCGTCAGGTGCGGTGTCAGCACGATCGAGTGGTCGTCCAGCGCGTCCAGCAGAGGCTGCACATCGCCATAGATCTGAACGTCGGGATCGAAAAACAGCAGCCGATCGACTCCGTAGCGCTCGAAGATGTGCTGCGCGGCATACGGCTTCACCGCCGTGGCCAGTTCCAGGATCCCGTACTTGAAGTGAAACCAGCGTGACTGAGGGATGGGGAGGTCTTCGGACAGGATCACTTCGAAGTCTTCCCTGGCCGGGTCGAAGTATCCGTCCGGCCTGTCGACCAGAACCGCAATCCGCCTCACCTCAGGCGCCACACGACGTAGTGAGGCCATCATTACCCGCGCCATCGGAAGATAGTTTTTGGCAATGATGGTGAATGCTGCGGCGCTCATGGTCTTACGGTACGAATGCGGAGCCGACCCGCAGGATCTGGTCGCCGTTCGCCGGCCTGCCGCCTTTGGTGCGAAGAACGTCGCTCCGAAGCGTCACCTGTTGAGAAACATCTACGCCGACGAACCCCGCCGCCAGGAACCAGTGCCGGAAGCAGGCCTCATTCGGCACCCACCAACTGATCCGGTCCACCTGGGTATGCGGCAGATACTGGCAGGGGAGAGTATTCGGTTCCTTCTCCCCCTCCACCACGGGCGCGGCGGCAATCACCCGGTGCCGGCATACGCGCCGGGCTGCCATCAAGGCCCCGATCGGATCCCGCAGGTGGCCCAATACCGAACCCAGAAACACCAGGTCGAATTTCTGGCCGTCGAACAGGGCGGGGCCAATGTCATACACGCGAGCGTTGATGTGCCGCACGCGGGAACCGAGTATGTCCTTCATGATCCAGAAGCTACGGCTGACCGGACTGAAATAGACCGGCGTGCCGTCGGCTTCGATTCGATCCGGCAGCCGCCCCTTCCAGTCCACCGCCGGATACGACGGCCTGCCGTAGATGTCGAAATCACAATATCCGCGCGCATCGACCGTCACCACGTCGGCGCCAAGTTGCTCGAAATAGAAGGCAAACCAGCCGGCGCCGGTGCCGATATCGAGCACTCGCATACCTTCCAGAGATTCCGGGAAACCATAGCCGGCGATCCCGTCTCCGACGTCGTAATCGCCGCGCACCGAGAAGCCGTTATCGAAGTAATAGCTGTGGTACCACCAGGGGTTTTCCCGGCAGCGCGCATCGAACTCCTCGACACCGATAGTCCCGGAAAAGTGTAGCTGGTGGCGGGGCAGGGTTGGCCGCACTTCGGTGTCGAGCTGGTCGGGCACACGGATGTCCAGTTCGACCGGTTCCGAATCGCGCTTCGAGGGGCTCACCCCCGACCCGCACATCATCGACCGGTTTGCCACGTCCAACGGAAAACAATGCCGCTCGCCGCCATCGCTTTTTTGCAGATAGAGTTCCCATTGATGGCCGCGGATGCTGGGCGGGACCGTATGAACGACGCGCAGTTTTCGTCCGCTCAGAGCTTCCAGAAGCCACTTCCAGTCGTAGATCACCGCATTGGAACAGTCGATTTCGTTGATGAACAACGACACCTGAAAGTCGAAAAGCATCGGAAATGTCGCGCGGTCGAACAGAAACCATGTGGTCCGCGCGATGCCGTCATCGGTAAGAATCCGGGCCGTTTCTTCCAGGTAGAACTCCGATTGTTCCTTGAATAAGTGCGTGAAAACGGAGTGGGCATTCACCAACGAGAACTCTGCCGGTCCGGCCGGGAAGGGTGCGGTGAGCTGCCGCGTGTTATCCGGACCCAGACCCGGATTCCAGACATCGTGATGGTAGAAATGAAATACCGGGTCGATAGGCGACAAATTGGCCTGACACCATTCGATCATTCCCCGGTGAATATCGATCCCAACATACCTTTCCGGCCGCGGATTTTGGACCAGCAACTGGCGCGCCACGCGCCCGCAGCCGCAACCGAAGTCGAACACGGACCGGTACAGATTCGCGTCGACGTAAGGGAAGACCAGCGCTCCATCCTCGGAAAGGTCGAAGAGATAATCGTCATGACAAACCAGTCTCCGCATCTCGGCTGGAGGCAGGGGAGGGGAGACGGCACGCCGGTCTTCGGAGACCGGCTGTTGGCTTGCAAACCCCATGGATCGACAATTATAGCCGATAGCGCCTGGGAGCGGTCGGGATGCCGTGCCCCGCGGCTTTCGCTGTGCCTCTACTCCCGGCGGCATCGCCTTGGCAGCCCTGAGACCGCTCTTCGGCAGCCTCCCCCGGAAGCGTGTTGGCTTCCTCTACAGCGAGAGTTATCCGTTAGTTACCAGTACCATTACCTGATTGAAATCGAGTGATTGCGGGGGCTATAATCCGATCTGGATGGCGTGCTAAATGCGAACGTGGATTAGTGCTCTTGTGGTTGCGTGCCTCGCCCCATTTTCAATATCCGCCGGGGTAATCGTTGCCGCCAGCAGTCAAGGAACGGCAAATGATCCCGCGGAATTCACCGAATGGAGTGTTGTCAACTCGTGGGATGCCGGCACGCTCGTCGGCACTAATTACGACACGGTATCGCTCTACAGACCGGGATATACAGCCAATTATTACGAGAACAATGGGTACGAGAATGTATGGGACACGCTGCCTGGCACGGTTTGGATTTCGTTTGCCAACACCGTGTGTCCGTATTGCATGCCTACGGACCCGTCACCCGCGGTGCTTCCAGACGATCCCACGCGCGTGTATTACAACCCGGCGGCTGGCGAGTACGTCTCGTTCTATGTGCGGTTCAGCCTTGATCCGGCACTAATGCCGATCGGCGGGGTGCTGAACATTCTGGCCGATGATTCGGTGTCGGTATATGTGAATCAAACCCAGGTAGCGACTTTCACCCAATCCGACACAGAGCCTTTCAACTACAGGTTGAGTAATGGCTCCGGTTTGACCGTCGGCTATCCCACCCTGGCGTCCAACCTGGTACCGGGGGAGAACGTGCTGCGCTTCGACGTTACGAATTTCGGCGTGCTGGATCAGGGCGCCAACCTGGATGGCAGCGGCGGTGTGTGGTCGTTCGGACTATCGTATGCATTGACCCTCGATGTTCCGGAGGTGCCGGAACCGGGCACCCTGGGACTCATCGGTCTCGGCGCCGTTGGCCTCTTCATCCTTCGCAGACGGACCGCCAAGCCCTGACCGCTTTTTCCTGCAACCTCACCGTCCCATCCACCCGCCATCCACTACCAGCACGTGTCCATGTACGTAGCGACTCGCCTCCGAGCACAAGAACACCGCTGCGCCCGCCATGTCTTCCGGATCGCCCCATTTTCCGGCGGGTATCCGCTCCAGGATCTGGCGGCTTCGCATCGCGTCCTGGCGTAACGCCGTGGTGTTGTCGGTGACCGTGTAGCCCGGCGCGATCGCGTTCACGTTCACGTTGCGGCTCGCCCACTCGTTAGCCAGTGCCTTGGTCAATTGCGCCACACCGCCCTTGGCCGCGGCATACGCCGGCACCGTAATGCCGCCTTGAAAAGACAGCAGCGAAGCGATATTGACGATCTTTCCGAACTCCTGCGCCAGCATGTGCCGGCCCGCCGCGCGGCTCAGCCGGAAGATGCTCGACAGGTTCACTTCCAGGATGTGGTCCCAGTCTTCCAGCGGATACTCTACCGCCGGCGCGCGCCGTACGGTGCCGGCATTGTTGACCAGGATGTCGATCCGCCCGAATTCCCGAACCGTCTCCTGCACCAGTCGCTCCGGAACTGATGTGTCACTCAAGTCACCGGCCAGGGCTGACGCCCGCCGCCCCCGCTCCGCCACCGCCGCGCACGTTTCTCCCGGCGACCGCGAGTTGCCGTGACAGGCAACGTCCGCGCCCGCTTCCGCCAGCGCGATCGCGATAGCCGCCCCGATGCCTCGCGAAGCTCCCGTCACGAGCGCAATCCGCCCGTCCAATCGAAACCAGTCGAGTATCACGCGGTCCATTCTACCGGATGCTCGCGGGCCATCCGAACGATCGGCTTTCAGTGCTTCGGATATACTGCCAGAAGTGTCCACATCCCCAGGCCTGCCGTTATTGTTCGCCCTCGCGTCCACCACCGCCGCCCAACCCGTCTTGCAGCCTGTTTCCCGCTTTCCCATCCACCCCAGCCCCCTCACGATCCGCCGCCCCGTGGAGCCCTCCAGGCCTTTCACCGTAGCCGGCGAGCGTGGCGCCTTCTTCGGCCGCCAAAATGGCGTCTTCGAAGCCTGGCAATATCCGGTCAAGATCTTCAGCCGCTTCTCCATCCGCGCCGAGCTCGCCAACTACCCTGTGCCCATCGACGTTTCCGCCCTTGCCTCCACCATCGAAGTGTCCCCCGCCGTGACTACCATTACCTATTCGCACGCCGCCTTCACCGTCAAACAGCACATGTTCGCCACGCGCGATGCGAAGGCCCCCGGTGCCGTCGTCGTGCTCTTCGAAATCGCGTCCGCCCGCCCGCTCCAACTTACCTTCCGCTGCCAACCCGAAATGCAGCGTATGTGGCCCGCTCCCAGTTTCGGGGTTCCCAGCGCCGAGTGGGTTCGAAAACGGAGGGTACTACCTGCTCCACACCGACAATCCCGATTTCACCGCAGCCATCGCCATGCCGCGCGCGCAGCCCGGCATCCTGCCGCCTTACCAGGAGCGTCCCGCCACCTACCCGCTCGAATTCAAGCTGGCCTTCGACCCTGGTGCCGATTCCGGCCTGTTCTTTCCATTGCTGATCTCTCTCGGCCCCGCCTCGGCGCTGTCCGAACTGAACCGCGGCATCGCCGCGCTCTACCGGGAAACCGAGGACTATTACGCCCACTTCTTCGACACGCGCCTTAGCGCCGAAACCCCCGACCCCAACTTCGACCGCGCCCTGCGCTGGGCCGCCATCGCCATCGATCAGGGCAGGGTCCGCCTGCCTGATGAAACCGGCCTTGTCGCCGGGTACTACGAGTCCGGCGACTCCGCGCGCCCTGGCTACGCCTGGTTCTTCGGCCGCGATGCCCTCTGGACCTCGTACGCCATCAACAGCTACGGCGACTTCGCCCTCACCCGCCAGGCTCTGGAATTCCTCATCCGCCGCCAGCGCGCCGATGGCAAAATCATGCACGAGTTCTCCCAGACCGCCGGCCTGGTGGACTGGAAATCCACCCCCTACTTCTACGCCGCTGCCGACTCCACGCCCCTGTTCATCATGGCCATGGAAGACTACGTCAATACCAGCGGCGACCTCGAGTTCCTCCGCGCCCACTGGGACGCCGTCTGCCGGGCCTACGCCTTCACCCGCGCCCATGATTCGGATGGCGACGGCATTTACGAGAACACGGAAGGCACGGGCTGGGTGGAATCCTGGCCTTCTGGCATGCCCCACCAGGAGGTCTACCTCGCCGCTCTCGACCAGCAGAGCGCTGAAGCCGTGTCGCGCCTGGCTGGCCTCTTTGGCGGTCAGGCCTCCGCCGAACTGGCGGCCGCCGCGCGCCGGCAGGCCGACGAAATTCGCGCCAGGCTCGGCTCCGAATACTACGATGCCGCTTCCCATTTCTATGCCTTCAGCCGCAACCCGGATGGCACCCTCGACCCCACCGCCACCATCTACCCCGCTGTCGCCTGGTGGACCGGCCGCCTCACCCTGCCCCGTGCCGACAACATGCTCAGCCGCTGGGCCTCCGCCGAATTCTCCACCGACTGGGGAACGCGCGATATCTCCAGCCGCACCTCTTTCTACGACCCCATCAGCTACCACCAGGGCTCCGTCTGGCCGCTGTTCACTGGCTGGGTGGCGCTCGCCGAGTACCGTGCCGGCCGCACTCTCTCCGCCTACGCTCATCTCATGCAGAACGCCGGCCTCACCTTTGCCGATGACCCCGGCGCCGTCACCGAACTGCTCTCGGGCGAGTTCTTCCAGTCCCTCGGCCGCAGCAGTTCCCACCAGGTCTGGTCCTCGGCCATGGTGCTTTCACCTGCTCTTCGAGGCCTCTTCGGACTCGATTGGGACGCCCTCCACCACACCCTCCGCCTCGCCCCAAACCTCCCCGCTGGCTGGGACCGCGCCCGCCTCCACAACGTCCCCCTCGGCGCTGCCCGCATCGATCTCGAATTCATCCGCGAGGGGGAACATCTCCGAATTCGCGGCCGTTCCTCGTCGCCTGTGTGTCTCATGCCGCGGGAGGCGCCCCCCGGCACGCCTTGCCGGGATGAACTCGTCCTGCCCCTGCCGGCCGTGGAAATCGGGATTCCCGCCGAGCTCCCGCTCCCTGGCTCCTCGACCGACCAGTTAAAGGTGGTCGGCGAAAGCCGTGTCGCGGCAAATCATCTGGAGGTGGATTTCGAAGCTCCCGGCGATTCGGAATTTCAACTGCCCGTCCGCCTGAATCGCCCCAAGGTCCAAGTCGCCGGAGCCGAAATCTCCGCCGGCAAGCTGCGCCTCCGCTTCCCGCCCGGAACCGGCTACGAAAGGAGGTCCGTGACGTTCACATGGTGAACCCCGCCCGGTGCCGCAAGATTCTGCTCCCGGTCCTGCTCTGTGCCGCCGCTCTGGCTCAGCCGCAGCGCCTGCCCATCCGGGAATACATCCGCCAGACCTGGACCGTCCTCACGCGCTCCAACCGCAATCTGGCCAAGGCCGCCCCCGATCCCAAGTTTCATCCCCTGGCGGACGGGCGCTGGCCCGTCTATCTGCCCCGCTCGGAAAACCTGCCGTCCGTCCAGCGGGACCTGCGCCGTGAAATGCCCGCCGCCGACTACGCCACCATCGCGCTCCGTCTCCTTCCCGAAGACCCATCCAGCCTGCGCGAGCCGGGCCTGCTCTACCTCCCGCATCCTTATGTTGTCCCCGGCGGCCGCTTCAACGAAATGTACGGATGGGACAGCTACTTCATTCAGCTTGGGCTCCTGCACGATGGCGAGCTCGACCTCGCCCGGGACATGGCCGATAATTTCCTCTACGAGATCCGCGAGTACGGCAAAATCCTCAACGCCAACCGCACCTACTATCTCACGCGGTCGCAGCCTCCGTTCCTTACCCAGATGCTACTCGGCGTCTATCGCAAGACCAACGATCGCGCCTGGCTCTCCGCCGCTGTTCCCGCCATCGAGAAATACTACCGCTATTGGACCTCCGAGCCGCATCTCACCCCCGCCACCGGCCTCTCCCGCTACTACGATCTCGGCGAAGGCCCCGCACCTGAAGTCCTCTCCGCCGAAAAGGACGCCGAGGGCCGCACCCACTACGACCGCGTCCGCCAGTACTTTCGCACTCACAAAGTCACTGCCTATGATGAAGGCGAATTCTATGATGCGCGCCGCGACCGTCTTACCGACCTCTTCTACAAAGGCGACCGGTCCATGCGCGAATCCGGTTTCGACCCTTCCAACCGCTTCGGGCCCTTCAGCGTCGATATCATCCACTACGACCCGGTCTGCCTGAACTCGCTGCTGTACCTGATGGAGTCCCAGACCGCGGAGATCCTCCGCATCCTCGATCGCGCCGGGGATGCCGCCGTGTGGGACGGGCGCGCCCGCGAGCGCGCATCCCGTGTCAACCGCCTCCTGTGGGATCCCGAGGCCGGGCTCTATTTCGACTACGAATACGTGCACGGCCAGGCGCCGGCACTACCCTTTCCTCACGACTTTCTACCCGTTGTGGGCAGGCTTCGCCGGCAAGGAGCGGGCCGCCGCCGTAGTCAGGAACCTCCCTCTGTTCGAGCGGCCCGGCGGCTTACAGACCAGCACGGATGTGAGCGGCAGCCAGTGGGACGCGCCGTTCGGCTGGGCGCCCCTCGAGATGATCGCCGTGGCAGGGCTTGCGCCGCTATGGGTATGGCGAGGACGCGGATCGCATCACGCGCGCTTTTCTCTCCCTGGTCCAGGAGCAATACCAGCGCACCGGCACCATCGTCGAGAAGTACGATGTCGTGCGCCGCAGCACCGAAGTGAGCGGCGGCATCCGTTTCGGCTATGGCTCCAACGAGGCCGGCTTCGGCTGGACCAACGGTGTCTTCGTCACTTTGTCCGCTGAACTTCCGCCCGCGCGGTGAATTCGCCGCTCGCTGATGCACGATCGCGGGCTCTCCTGGCCGGGCGGGACCTTACGGTCTGCTTCCCTCGCTCGCAGGCTTCAGGATGCGTCCGATGGCGTGTGCCAGCTTCTCCCACCGGGTCGTCTCCACTTGAAGCTGCTTACGCCCCTTCGCGGTGAGCCGGTAATATTTCGCCCGGCGATTATTCTCCGAGACGCCGTCCTCCACCGCAATCCATGCCCGCCGGATCAGGCGGTGCAGCGCCGGATACAGCGACCCCTGCTCGACCAGCAGCACGTCTTCCGAGTTCCGCTCGATGGCCTTGGCGATCGCGTGCCCGTGCGACGGCCCGAATACGAGCGTCCGCAGGATCAACAGATCGAGCGTGCCCTGCAGCAACTCGATGCGGTCCTTTTCCCTTCGAGTAGACATTCTAGGTGAATGATAGGCCGGTTCCGGGCGGAATGTCAACGGGCCGGGTTGAGTCCAGTTGAGTCTCCGGAGCTGGGGAGCTGCGCAGCAACGGCTCCAAACCCGGGTGAGCAGCCTGGAAGTCACACCGGAAGACCTGGAGATGGCGTGGGCAATCCCCGCGGCCTCCGGCCTTCCTGATGCGGATTGCGATCGGGCAGGCGAAAACGCCCACCCCGTGGAGTGATCAGGCCGGATCGGCCCTACCCCGCGGCTGGCGTGGTTTTGGTGTGCAGGCGGGCCGTTCTGGCCTCCCACTCCTTATGGAGCTCCTGGCGGCGCTGGAGCACGTAGGCCTTGGCCTCCTCCAGGCCGGGAAAGACCCGGCGGCCTTTGATCACGTTGCATGGCCGGCATGCGGTGGCGAGATTCTCAGCAGTCTTCTTTCCCCCGTGCGCCCGCGGATGTATGAAATCCACGGTCATAATGAGGAAATTCTCGAAATTCGACATCCCGTCGAGCCCGCAATACTGGCAGCGATACCGGTCCCGTTCCAGGACGCGGCGACCTTCTTCCGATGTCAATGGCTTGGCCAGGCGGATCAAGCCAAAGGATTTCATGATCGGCATGAAGCACCTCCATCAGCGGTCTGTACAGGCTCATTATGAACCCGTCTCAGCCCGAAGAGAAGGGGATCGGCGGATATGCGGATATGGGGACCGGACCAATTTCGCGGCCATTAGCTCGGGCGGGCGGGTCCTCTCCGGAGGCGCTCGAGATGCGCCAGATCGGGATCACGCCCGGCAGCCTGCTTGTTCGCGATCAGGTCATCCAGCGAAATGAAATGCACGGGCACACCGAAGACGGTGCCCTCAACCCGGTGCTGCCATGCGTCCCGGAATTCGACACCGGTGATCCCCGTGAGGATGTCGACGCGCACGGGAGCGACGCCGATCTGGTAGACGATGTTGTCCTTCGCGAAGGTCTCCGGGGTCACCCCGTCATTCTCCAGCGGAGCGCCAAACCGGACCAGCGCACGGAATACGTTCGACGCATTTCGCGGCGAGCTGTGAACCCACACATCGAGGTCCTTGGTGAAGCGCGGCTCGGTGTACTTCATCACGGCATACCCGCCCACGATCAGGTACTCGACCTCAAATTCGCCTAAGGCTTGTAACAGATCTCTGTAGTGTGGGTTTTCTGCCATGCTTGAGCTCCTCCGCCAACTCGACCATCTCCCAGGCGGCCTGGAATATCGCCTCGTCGCCCTGTTCCTGCCAGAACGCGATGTCGAAGTCGCGATCCGGGAATTGGCCCTCGACCAGCCGTGTCTTCCATTTAGGGGTCTGCGCATCGCCCATTGCTGTACACCGTCTCTGTGTCTATGTCTATAGTCGCCCAAGCCGGGATGAGGCGTCTCGGGCGGCTCGTACCACCATTCCTACCACCCACCTTAGAACGCTTAGTACCGCGCAACCATTGATTTGTGGGGGCAAGGTAGTCTAGGATACTAATTAAGGTTAATAACGCAATACTAACTTCGCTCCTCGGGGGGCATCCGGACTCCTGAATCCGGGTGCCCCCTTTCGTTTCCCGCATCCCTTCCCTTTGAGAGAATGAGGGAGGCCCATGTCTTCCGAACCCCGTGCCGTCTATACCCGGCTGCTGGAGGAACGCCGCGCCGCTATCGCGGACGAGGATCGGCGCCACCGGCTCCTCGGATATGCCCGGCTGGCGGTGGCCGTCACCGCGGTGGTCATCGTCTGGATGTCGCTGGCATCGCGCCTTTTCTCGATTGCCTGGGCGCTGGTCCCGGCCGCCATTTTCGCCGTGCTGCTGGTGGTCCACGACCGCCTGCTGAAACGCCTGGAACGGCGGCGCCGCGCCGAGCGCTTCTTCGAGAAGGCCCTGGCCCGGCTCGACGGCCAGTGGGTGGGCCATGGCGAGTCCGGTGACTCCTACCTGAACCAGGAGCATCCCTACGCCCAGGATCTCGACCTGTTCGGCAAGGGGTCCGTGTTCGAACTGCTGTGCACCGCCAGAACCCACATCGGGGAAGATACCCTCGCGCGCTGGCTGCTCTTTCCTGCTCCGCCGGACACGGTTCTCGCCCGCCAGGAGGCGGTCGGCGAACTGCGGCCCCGGGTGGACCTCCGCGAGGACCTGGCGGTAGTCGCGGAAGAAGCGCGGACGGGGGTGGACCCGGTTTCCCTCGCCGCCTGGGGAGAGTCGCCCGCGCTGGCTGGTTCCCGCCGCCTGCGGGTCGTGCTGTGGACGCTCACCACCCTCGGGGTTCCGGCTCTGATTGCGGGCGGAGCCAGCTTCTTTAACTCCCTCAGCCTGGTGGACCTGTCGCCGCGCGTGGACATGCTGTGCCGCGACTTTTTCCTGGTGGTGCTGGTGATCAACGGGACGTTTCTCTATCGCCAGCGCCGGCTCACGGCGCGGGTCGTGGGCGCGGTGGGCGCGGCGGCGCACGAACTGGGTCTGCTCTCGGAGGTGTTGTTCCGGCTGGAACGGGAACGGTTCCAGTCGCCTCTGCTGGCCGCGCTGGGCGCATCGCTGGATGCCGAGGGCGAGCCGCCTTCCCGTCGCATCGCGCGGCTCGATCACCTGATGGAAATGCTCGATTCGCGCGACAACGTATTCGTGCGGGTCATGGAGGCGTTCATACTGTGGACGCCGCACCTGGCGTTGCGAGTGGAGGACTGGCGGCGCCATTCGGGAACGGCCGTGCGGCGCTGGCTTACCGCCAGCGGGGAGATGGAAGCGCTGTGCTCCCTGGCCAGCCACGCTTTCGAGCACCCCCTGGATCCCTTCCCGGAGTTCACCGGCGGCGCCTGCCTGGACGCCGAAGCGATCGCCCACCCCTGATCCCCGAAGACCGGGTGGTGCGCAACGACCTGCGAATCGGCGGCGGGTCCCCGCACGTGCTGGTAGTCAGCGGGTCGAACATGTCCGGCAAGAGCACGCTGCTGCGGACCCTGGGAGTGAACGCGGTGCTGGCGCAGGCGGGGGCGCCGGTGCGCGCCGCGCGGCTGCGCCTCTCGCCGCTGGCGGTGGGCGCTTCCATCCGTGTGACCGACTCGCTGCAAGGCGGCGTCTCGCGGTTCTACGCGGAGATCCTCCGCCTGCGCCAGATTCTCGACAAAACCCGCGGTCCGGCGCCGGTGCTGTTTCTGGTGGACGAATTCCTGCACGGCACCAATTCCCACGACCGCAAGATCGGCGCCGAGGCCCTGGTGCGCGGCCTCGTGGAGCGCGGCGCCATCGGACTGATCACCACTCACGACCTGGCCCTGGCCGACATCGCGGACGTCCTGGGCGGCCGCGCCGCCAACGTGCATTTTGCCGACGAGGTGGTGGATGGCCAGATCCACTTCGATTACCGCATGCGCCCGGGCGTGGTGCGGAAGAGCAATGCCATCGAGTTGATGCGGAGCGTGGGGCTGGAGATTTGACGGCCGGCGATATCCGCGAGCTGGCGCGCGAATGCGGTTTCGAACTGGCGGGCGTGGCGCGCGCGGAGCCGGCGCCCGGCCGCGCCTGGTATCACGACTGGGTGGCCGCCGGATATGCCGGTGAGATGCGCTACCTGGTGGACCGCCGCGCCGCGGTTCGCGACGATCCCCGCCACCTGCTTCCTTCGGCGCGCTCCGTGGTTTGCGTAGGCCGTCTGTACAACACTCCATGGCCGTATTCGACGCAGTTCGATGCCCGCGAGTGCGGATGGATTTCGCGCTACGCCTGGGGCGACGACTACCATGACGAGATGCGCCGCGGGCTGGCGCGCCTGGATGCCGCCTTGCGAGAGCGCGCGGGTGCCGGGCTGGAATCCAAAATCTGTGTGGATACCGCGCCGCTGCTCGAGCGCTCCTATGCGCGCCTGGCGGGGTTGGGATGGATCGGTAAGAACACCTGCCTGATCAACCAGCAGGCCGGTTCCTGGTTTTTTCTGGGGGAGCTGCTGCTGTCGCTCGAAATCGCGCCGGACGCGCCCCCGCCCGACCGCTGCGGCACCTGCACCCGCTGCATCGACGCCTGCCCAACCGAGGCGATCGTGCCCGCCGACGGGCATTTTGCGGTCGATTCGCGGCTCTGCATTTCGTACCTGACCATCGAACTGCGCGGCTCCGTGCCGGAGGAGGGGCGCGGCGGGATCGGCGGTCACGTATTCGGCTGCGATATCTGCCAGGATGTGTGCCCCTGGAACCGGCGCGCGCCGGCCGCCGCGGACCCGGCATGGCGGCCCCGAAACTACGCGCCGCCGCTCGAAAAGCTGGCGGCGCTGACCGAGGACGAGTTCCGCGCGATGTTCCAGGGGACGCCGGTCACCCGCGCGCGCTATGCGGGCTTCCTGCGCAATGTGGCCATCGCCATGGGCAACCGCGGGCTGGCGCGGTTTCGACCGCCGCTCGAGCAACTGGCCGCCTCACCCGATCCGCTGGTGGCGGAACACGCGAGGTGGGCCCTGCGGCAACTGCTATGACTCTGGTTTTTTGGTCGTGATTTCCCGTCACTCGCCGTATCGCGAGGTGCATCGCGAGGTGCACTACGCCGTCGCACTCGAAGGCGACCTATTCCGGGCGCCAACGGCTTCCCGGGACGCGGCGTCACTGCTCGTCGACGGTGACCTTCACCGGCTGCTCGATCAGCTTGGGCTCCTTTCCTCCAGTAAGCACCATGAGCGCCAGGCGGCCGGGCTTGCACTTGGGAACCCGGAACTTGATCGAAGTGGCAGTTTGCTCGGTGATTTCGACCTGCGTGTCGTTAGTCCCGTCGGTGAGATAAAGCTTGACCACCGCGGCCTTTTCCAGGTTCTCCCCACTGACGACCAGAACGTCTCCCGCCTTTCCGTTTTGCGGTTCGACACTGGCCAGGCGAGGCATCGCCTGCTGGCCGAAGGCCGCGAAGCTTGCGGCGACAAGTAGTGAAATGGCAAAAGACAGTCTCATCTGATTCCGGTCCTTTGACCTCAATCCTATGTCCATTAAGACCCAAATTCAAGCGGCAGTTCACGATAAAGTTGCGCAAGTAGCGAATGCAAGGCTCAGCGGAGAGCCGCCGCTACACGCGGGGGCGGCCGTAAAGAGGATAGTTGCGGCTGGCGTCAGGCGCGCGCCAGCCGCTCCAGCGCCTGGCGCAGTTCGCGCGCGCCGGCGTAGCGCGCGGCGCGGTCCGGCGCGATCAGATTCGCGATCACCGGGCCCAGCCCGCCGCCCACCGGCGACATCGGTACTCCGCGAACCGGCAGCCGCCCCGTGCATGCTTCGTACGTCGTCACGCCCAGCGAGTACAGATCCGCGCGCCCGTCCACGTCCTGTCCCAGCACCTGTTCCGGCGCCATGTAGGCCAGGGTGCCGAGCATGGTTCCCGGCATGGTAACAAAGGTGGCCACGGTGGGAGCCTCTTCTTCCGCGGCCGCTGCCACCGCGTGGGGCGCATACTTCACTTTGGCCAGCCCGAAGTCCAGTACCTTCACCTGCCCGCGCCGCGTCAGGAACAGGTTGGCCGGCTTGATATCGCGATGCACGATGCCGGCGGCATGGGCGGCCTCGAGCGCGCTTGCTACCGGGGTCACGAGGGCCAAAGCCTCGGCCGGCGACAGCACTCCCTCGCGCATCCGTTCCGCGAGCGTTATCCCCTGGAGATATTCCATGGCCAGGTAGGGCAGGCCTTGCCAGGAGCCGGTGTCGAAAACCGTGCAGATATTGGGGTGGGAGAGCGCTGAGGCGGCGCGGCCCTCCCTTTCGAAGCGTTGCCGCGCCTCGCGGTCTTCGAGGTGCCGGGCGGCGATCAGTTTCAGCGCCGCGTACCGCCCCAGAAACGTGTCCTGGGCCTTATACACGGCACCCATCGACCCCCTGCCGATTTCCTCCAGAATGCGATATTTCGAAATCAGTTCGCCGATCATGCCAGAGCCGGCCGGGGGCCTACAATACTGTAGCAACCAGTCCTGTACCTCGCAGTACCCCGGTGGTACTTCGGGCCAGATAATATCCCCGTTCGCTCCCCACTATTGAGACGGATCTTATGCACATCGCCATCGCATTCAAGCCCGGATTCACGGTCGAGGGAATTGTTCTGCAGGCCGGCAGCCGCACGCTGCGGGTTGCCGTCAGGAATTGGGACGATATCGCCGAGTTCCGCGTCCACGAAGGCTGCTGGACCGCCGAAAACGGAGATCCCGTTACCATCGCCCCCCGCGACCCGTTTGTACCGGGCGCGCGGTGTGCCTCCTCCGTGAACGCTGACCCTATCCTGGTGGTCGGTGTGGCATGGGAGGCGTTGCCCGCAACGCCCGCGGCCATGTGCAATTGATCCGGCGGCCGGATCTCGACTCAGGGCAGCGGCTTCACGGCGATATTCCGGAAGCGATGGTACTTGCCGGGAGTGCAGCGGTTGCCCCCGTGAACCTGCAACGCGATCATCCCGTCTTCAGCGCCATCCGCGGCGTGGTTGGCGGTGTCGGTCCAGTCGGTGACCTGGGTGCCGTTCATCCACACCTGGATGTGTGGAACCGAGCCTTCGATGCGCGCCCGGATGGAATTCCACTCGCCTTTTTTCCAGTGCTGCTCCCAATCCTTCGCCGGCGCTCCGGCGACCCCCTTCAAACCCTCGCCGTAGACTCCTCCCATGTTTCCGCCGGGCAGGTAGTCGAGCATCACCTGGTAGGCCTCACCCTTTTCGTTGGAACGAAGGAACAGGCCGCTGTCGCAACCGAAGTCCGGGTTCATCTCCAGGTACACTTCGAAGTCCTTGTACTTCGCGTCGGTGAGAACGATGCCGCCGTTGCCGGGGCGATCCTGCGTCCCGGTGAGCACGCCGTCCTCGACTTTCCAGGCGGCGGAATTCCCGTGGTGGTTCACCTGGCTGATGTGCCACCCCTTCAGACCCGGCCCGGGCGAGATGTTCTGGAACCCGGCCGGAATTCCCTGCGCCAACAAAAGTCCCGGAACGCCCAACGACAGTAGGAAAAAAGCGCTTCTGGTCATAATCAGCTCCTTCGTCTTCAATACCAGTTTTCTGCGCGCGGCACAAACCGGCGGCACTGGGCCACCCGTCGGATTCCGACGGAAAAAGCCTGCAACCCGTTGATTTCATTAAGAGCCACCCGTCGGAGTCCGACGGTTTTTCAGCCGGCGCGCCGCAATGCCAGCACCGCGTTCAGGCCGCCGAAGGCGAACGAGTTGGAGAGCGCGAACTCCATCTCCGCGCAGCGGGCCTGGTTGGGGATGATATCCAGGTCGCAATCCGGATCGGGCTCCTCGAAGTTCGCCGTGGGCGGGAGCACGCCGTCGCGCAGGGCGAGAACCGTGGCTATGCACTCCAGCGCCGCGGCTGCTCCCAGGGCATGCCCGTGCATCGACTTGGTAGAACTCACCGCCAGGTTACCAGTGTGCTTTCCGAAGGCTTCGCGAATCGCCGCCGTTTCCGTGGGATCGTTGGCCGGAGTTCCGGTGCCGTGGGCGTTGATGTAGCCGATCTGCTCGGGAGCGAGCCCCGCATCGCGCAGCACCGCCTGCATGGCGCGAGCCGCGCCGCGGGCCGAAGGCTGGGTGATGTGGCAGGCGTCGGCCGACATCCCGAACCCGACGATTTCGGCGTGCACCCGCGCGCCCCGCGCCACCGCCGCCTCCAGCGGTTCCAGCACGATCATGCCAGCACCCTCCCCCAGGATCATCCCGCGCCGGGTCCTGGAGAACGGCCGGCAGGTGTCCTGCGAAACCACGCGCATCGCCTCCCAGGCCTTCAGAATTCCGTAACTGAAGGGCGCTTCGCTTCCGCCGCTGATGGCCAGGTCGGTGGCGCCGCTCCGCACCATCCAGTACGCCTGGCCGATAGCATGCCCAGCGGAGGAGCACGCGGTCGAGATGGTGAAACTCGGACCGGTGATGCCGAACTCCATGGAAATGTGGCTGGCGCCGGCGTTGGCCATGGTCTTCGGAATGGTCAGAGGATGCACCCGGTTATGGCCCAGCTTGTAAATCTCTTGAAAACCGATGTCTTCCGTGCTCTGACCCCCGACGCACGAGCCGGTGATGATGGCCGCCGTTTCGCGCAATTCGGGTGTCCATTCGATGCCGGCGCCTTCCACGGCTTCCCGCGCGGCGATCACCGCAAACTGGGCGAAGCGGTCGATGAAATCGGCCCGGCGATCGTCGAAGTAGGGCTGATGGCTATACCCCTTGACTTCCGCGCCATTCTGAAAACGCACCTGGGAAGTGTCCGTCGACTGGATGGGGCCGATTCCCGAGCGGCCCTGCCGCAACGCTTCGGCGAATTCCGCGGTATTCCGGCCCAGGGCGCAAATCGTGCCCATGCCCGTGATGGCGACGCGCCGCATCACCTATTTGCCGGCCGCGGCGCTGGCCTTGGCGGCTACCAGCTTCTCCACGCCTTCGCACATGTCGCGCACGTTGCGCACACCGCGCACTGCCTCGTCCGGGATGCTGATATCGAACTCGTTTTCCAGGTCGAACAGGATCTCCACGGCGTCCATCGAGTCGATAGAGAGCTGCTGGAATTCGCTGTCGATCGTGACCGTTTCCAGGGGGATCCGCTTGGACTTGGCGATCACCTGCAATACGCGTTGAACCAATTCGTGGGACATATCAGTCTAGTTACCGTTTCGAATCTGTAGCCTTGCTCCAGCAGCAGGGGAACCAGGCGCCGGACCGCTTCCACCGTCACTTCGATGTCGGGCGTAGCACGAAGCTCGCGTCCGTCGTGAAGACAGACAATGGCGCCGTTGGAAACTCGCGAGACGACCCGTCCGACAACGTCATCCGCCCTACGATTCCAATCATAGCCGATTACAGTCCACATTACCCCGGTAAGGTTCAGGCGGCGTTGCGCGCGCTCCAATCCGGGCCACCGGACGCCGAATGGAGCGCGGAACCATTCCGGCCGCGCGCCGGTGTGCTTTTCGATGGTCTCCTGGGCGCGCCGCATCTCCTGCTCCATGAAATCCGGCGAGCGAAAACAGAACAGGGGATGAGTGTGGCTGTGGTTGCCGATCGCATGCCCGGCAGCGTGAACCGCGCGGGCAATCCCGGGCAGGCGCTCGACGTTGGCCCCGCACTGGAAAAACGTGGCGGGAACGCCGTACTGCGCCAGCACCTCGAGAATCCGCGGCGTGCCCTCGCTGGGACCGTCATCGAAGGTGAGCGCCACCGCCCGCCGGTCCCGCGGCCCGCGCCACACGGAACGGCCGAAGACCGCCGACGAGCGCCCGCGCACGGCCCACGCGGCGAACGCGGAGCCGGCGCAGACAGCGCCGATGGTTAAAGGGCGCATGGCGGTCTCAAAACCTCTTCTTGAAGAAGAAGTCCAGACCGAAGGTTCCGGCCTCGTCGCGCAGCGCCACCACCGACCACTGTTTGCTGACCGCCCACTCCACCCGCACCACCTGCGGATTGCTCGTGGTCACGTTGGTGATGTAGGTGAAGGTGATGGCGGGCGTCACCTGCTGCTCGAGCGTGAGGCGGGCCTGCGGGTTGTTCTCCACGCCCGGCAGGGTGGGATCGATGCGCAGCTTGCTGACCCCGAAGAACCGTTGCAGCCGCCCGGCCACCGGGTTGGCGATGGCCTGCCCCAGCAGCGCCGACGCGCCCATCTGCTGCCAGGATTGCGGGGCGGTGCTCTGCTGGGCCAGCAGGGTTGGGTCCGAGGTCGGCGCCCGTCCCGTGGCCAGCAGCGCTACGATCTCCTGAAACTGGAGGGGCGGGTCGGACCGCGGCGTCAGCTTCAGCTTGTTCAGCGGGCCGGAAATGGTGAGGGTAATGTCGATGCCGCGCGCCCTGGTCTCGAGGTCGATGTCCAGGATGGGGTCGATCTTCACCGGGTTATAGAATGCAATCGATCCCTGGTTGATGGTATACCGCGTTCCGTAGAAGACCAGTTGCCCTTGCGTGATGGTGACGCGCCCGACCAGGGCCGGGTTCGAAACATTGCCCCGCAACTGGAGGTTGGCATCCACCTGCAAGTCCTGGGTCAGCGAGCTCTGAAACTGAATGTCGGGGGAGGTGGTGATCTGGACATCGAAGTTCAGCCCGCCGAGGATTCCGGTGGGGGCGGACGGAGTTCGCACCGGCTGCGCGGATTTGGCGATGATCGAGCTGAAATCCGACTGGGGGTTGAAGCCGGTCCGCACCACGGCGATGGTCCCGGCAAGCACGCTGTGCTCCTCGGTCCCGGTCAGGCTCAGGTTGGCGTTGGCTACGGTGCTGACGCCCTCGGGGTAGCGCACGCGAACCTGCTCGGCGCGGGCGTGCAACTGGAACACCGGCACCGCGCCGGCGTAGCTGGCGAACCCCGAGAGCTCGACCGTGCCGCCCCCGGTCTCCCCGGTGAGGGTCTGAATGGTCGCGCGATCCCCGGTGAGCAGGATGACGCCCCTGGCTTTGGAAATCCCGTTGGGGAAATCGCTGATGCTGAGGTCGGCGCCCTGGAATTGAAGCCGGCCGTTGACCTGCGGCGAATCCAGGGGGCCGCGGACGGTGGCATCCGCCGAAACCATGCCGGAGGCCGACAGGTTCGGATCGAGTTCCTGCACGATGTTCAGATCGATGCGCCCGTTGACGCGCAGGTCCAGAGGATTTTTCGAGTTGTCGTCGACCTGCACCTTGCCGCCGATGGTGAGATCGGTATTCCGGCCCATCAGGTGCGCGTTCTCCACGGTCACCACGGAATTCGCCATGGTCGCGACGATGGGGCCGTCATTATGCAGCGCCAGGGCATCGACGGGCGGTGCGGCGCCCCCGTTGGCGCCGCGTGCCGGGGCGATCTCCAGCCTGGGAATCCGCAGCTCCGCTTTCATGTTTTTGGGCTCCAGCGCCGGGCCTTGAACGTGCAGTTCGCCCTCGGCAAAGCCGGCGAACCGCCGGGAATCCCGGCTTTCGGAGGGGAGGAGCCAGGATTCGAGCTGCGCGAAGTCCAGCCGGGAAATCGTGATCGTGGCGCTGCCGGGATAGTCTCCCGCGAGACGCCACTCGCCTTCGCCGCGGATATTGGAGTTGGCAAAGTCCGACGTCAGGCGGACCCGCAGTACGCCGCTTTCGGAGTCGGCGGTCAGGCGCGCGTCGCCCAGAGACTGGCCGGTCAACTGGAGGCCCTTGGCCACCACGTCGGCGCGAAGTGCGGTGACTCGAACCGGCGGGTCGGACCCCTGGGGCGGAACCAGGTCCAGATCGCCGGCGCCGGTCACCTGGATGACGCCCTTCACTCCGGGCCGCAGTTTCACCAGCGTGTGGACCTGGTCCAGCGGCATGCTGTTGCTCGCCACCTGGAAATGCAGCCGGCCCTGGTCGAAATGATCGTGCGTGTGTTCGTACGTTCCCGAAAGCCGCACATCCTTCGCCCCCGCGACGACGTGGCCGGCGGTCACCTGCAAGCTGCTGCCGGCGTAGTTCACGTGCGCCGTGAAACGGTCGAAGGGCTCTTCCTGCAGGGAGCCCTGGACCACTTCGACATCGCCGCTCACGATCGGCCGGCCCACCGTACCCGCGAGTTGGGCGGTGGCGGAAGCCTTGCCCGTGACAGGCAGATCGGACGAACCGAGAAAGGCGGCGATCTCCGCGGCATCGGCGTTGGCGACGGCGCTCGAGCCGGCGACGGGGCTGCTATCGTCGATCTTCCAGTCCCGCGGCGCGACGGTGGCTTCCATCTGGGCACGAATCCCGCCGCGCGTTACCACCGCGTTCTGGAGCCGGACGCTGCCCGGCGAAGCCATCACCTCGCCCTCGAGCGTATCGAAGCTCTTGCCCGACCACGAAAACCGCCTCATGCCCAGGTGGCCGGTAATCCGGGGGTCGTCCAGTTTGCCGGTGACCACTCCGTCGAAAATGGCGGTGCCGTTCTCCAGGCCCACCGGAAAGGTATCCATGTTCCCGCCCAGCGCGGGTACGAAATCGTGGAGATCGCCGGTCTCCGCGTGGACGCGCAACTCGGTTCCTAACACACCGGAGAAATCGGCTCGCGTCGACGGCAGCGCCAGGGTCGAACGGCCGAGGTCGAGGGTCTCACCGAGAGCTTCGTAGGTGGCCTCGATGCGGCCGTGCACGGGAGCAGTGTCGGGCGCCGGGGTGACGTCGAGCGAGGCGGTCACACGCAGGTCCTCCTTGCGTCCGAGCGTGCCCTCGATGGCGATGCTGCCGGACCCCTGCGCGTCCCACGGCAGCGCTTCCGGGCTGTAGAGTGCGGCCACGCGCCGGCCATCAAATCCCTCCAGGTCGCCCCCGATGGTGAAGTATCGCCAGTCGCGGAGCCCGGCGTGCCCGCGGAAGGTTCCGCCCAGGCCCGACGCCGCAAGGTCCTGGAAGTCGAGCTGGCGGCGCCGCAACGCGATGCGCGCGATGCGGCCTTCGACCGGAACCTGCCCGTTGCGCGCAATGTACCGGGCGGCGAACCGCGCCGCTGAAAAGTCGATGCCGTCGGGCCCGGCGTTGAGCGCGGCGTCCAGGCGGCAATCGCGGAGCGTCAAGGTGGAATCGCGGTAGTCCACGCCGTAGGCCCGAAGGTTGCCGGTGGCGGAGAACCTGGTGCCGCCGGACCACGTCGCGTTACCGCCCAGGTCCGCCGTCCCTCGCTCGAGCTCGGCTACCCGGAGGATGCGGGAAACATCACCGAGCGAGACCCGCGCGAGATATGCGAATGCGCCGTGCGGCGAAGCCAGGTCGTCCACCGAGCCGGAGAACTCGAGGCGCGAGCCGGCGGTGGCAAGGCGCGCCGAACGGATGCCGATATGGTTCTTCTCCACCACCAGCGCCAGGTCGACGGACAGCGGCACGGTGGAATTGGCGGACCAGTTCAGATCCAGCGGCTGGATCGAAATGCCGCCGCGGTAGCGCGGTCCCGCCACTTCGTAGGCGAAGTTCGCCTTCAGGTTTCTGCCATGAGCCGCGAACGGCCTGGAGCCGCGGTCTTCCACTTCGAAGAGGCCGTCCCGCAAATCGAAGCGTCCGATGGCCAGGTCGAGAATCGTTTCCACGGCGTTGCGCGTCCGCGTGCGTTTGACCTTGGGCTCGGGGACGTTGGTGTGGCCGTCCGGATAAACCACCAGGTAGACGTGCGGACCGGCGACTTCGAGGTACTGGATATCGACGGCCCGTTTCCACATGGAGACAATTTTCAGCCCCACCGCCACCGAAGAGGCGCGAAACAGGGGGGGCTTGTCCGGGCCTTCCGTGCCATGGATGACGAAGCTCCGGATTTCCGCGCGCAGGCGCTTCCAGTCGAACTGAAACGATCCCACCTCCACGCGGCCGCCGGTGGCGGTCTCCACCGTGCTGACTACACGCTGCCGCACCTGCTCGTAGAACCAGCGGCTTTGGAGCACCCGCACGGCGGCGATGCCGCCCGCGAGCACGAACAGCGCGAGCGCGCCCCCGGCGATGAGGGCCATGCGTTTGCGCCGGCTCACCGGAAGGCCTCTTCGTGGTACACGATGTCGATCCTCTTCCGGGCTTCTGTGAGCCACGCATCCATTTCGCGGTCTACGCGGTCGCCCGTCAGCTTTTCATCAATCTGCTCGCGATAGTTTTCGAACGCCGGCGTTTCGCCGGGGTGAGCCTGCTTCGCGGCGGGCGCCACGACCTGGTCGTAGTAGTCGCGCATTTCCGCGTCGGTGACCTGGACTCCGGCGCGGAACCGCACTCCCAGGAACATCAGCAGCGTCCTCTGCCAGAGCAGTTCATCCTGGACGTCCTGTTCCGTGATGCCGTAGCTCTCGAGCGCACGGCGATACTCATCCTGGCCGGCGAAATGCTTCTTCTGGAATTCTTCCAGCACGGGTGCGATCTCCGCAGGGGCCGGAGTGGGATATTGGCTGGTCTCCAGTTCCCGCCGGATCAAGGTCTGTTCGACCATGCGCTCGGCGGTGGCCCGTTTCGCCGCGGTGGAGAAATCGGGCTGGACGCCGGCCAGGAAAGCGGTCACGCGGATCTCGCGGTCGAGGTCGCTGGCGGTGATGACGCGGTCGCCCACCGAGACGGCGATGCGGTCGATGATTTCGGCGGGGAGGGCGAGCGCGCCGAGTAAGGCCAGCGCGCCAACGAATAGGATGCACAGGCCGTTGCCACCGCTCACGGCGTTCTTCCGGATTGTGCCAGTCACTCTCAAAATGTCTGCCCGATCGAAAACGTGTACGTGAAGTGACTCAACTTCTGTGCGATGCACACGTTGGGAGCGTTGGGCGGGCAAGGATTGGGGCCCAGGTTGATCAGGTCCTGCTCCGTATAGCCTTTCGGAATCCCATAATAGCGCGGCGGGTTGATGCTGTAACCGAGATCCACGCGCACCGGCCCCACCGGCAGTTTATATCGGATTCCGATTCCCACCGCGTGCACCATGAAGTCGAAATCCTGTATGTCCCGCTGCACCTGGCGGAACGGATGGCTGCGAATGGTGGAATAGATATTGCCCATGTCGTGAAACAGCACCCCGCCCAAGTTATCGCCGATGAGCGGAAACCGCAGCTCGGTCTGGTTGAAGAGCAGGAAGTTTCCGCCCAAGGGGAATCCGGTGGAAGTGTCGCGCGGCCCGGCCTGCTGGTCGAAAAAGCCGCGGTGGGTGGCGCCGCCGCCGCCAAAGAAGCGCTCGGCCAGAGGCACGGCTTGCGCCGGATCCCCCGTGAAATCGAAGGGGTAGATGTCTCCCACTTCGGTGCTTCTCGCCAGCACCAGGCGCCTTCCGATCGGATGATAGGTCGCATTACGCACCAGCAGGCGCATGAAGTTAGTCTGCGAGCCGAAGGCCCGGTATGCCAGTCCCAAATCTACCGTGTTGTAGATCCCTTTGTGCGGTTCCACGGGGTCGTCGCGCCGGTCCTCCACCAGGTTGATGGACGGGATGCCCACCCTCACGGGTTGCGAAAGCTGCGGCACGAGAAATGGGCTGATCTTCAAGTCACTGACAGCCACCCGGCGATAGGTGAACCGGTAAAACAGGGTAGTAGCTTTGGACAGCCTCTGGTTGAGCTGCGCTGAGGCTTCCGCGCGGCGGTAGGTGAAGGTACGGATATCAGACGAATATTGAAAAAGTCCGGTCAGCGAGATGTTGAGATCCTCGTGGTGCTGGAACCTGGGCCAGGAGTAGTTCAGCAGCGCCCGGTCGTCCAGTGTGGAGGCGCGCGTGCGGAGGCTGATGCTATGCGCCGCGCCCCACAGGTTATTGCGGGTAATGTCGATCGAAACGCGGGGTGAGAAGCCGGCCGTGCCTGCCGGCGCTTCCAGGCAGTTGGTGCATCCCCCGATGCGCCCGAACTGCGCGCCAAAGCCGGTCGCCAGCGAGTAACGCCGCGCCTCATCCACGCTGTAGAGCACGTACTTGCGCTCGGTCTCGCCGTCCGGGTTCTGAATCGCCGCATCCACCCGCGCAAACACGCCCAGATCGTAAAGCCGGCGCTGCGTTTCGGTGATGGCCGAAGGGGAGAGCGGGTCCCCCGGATTCAAGGTCAGGTTGCGGTTGATCAGGCTGGTTTTGGTAACCTTGTTTCCACTGACAATGACCTGGCGGACGAACTGCTGCCGGCCCTCGCGGATCAGGTAGCGCAGGTCGACGCGGTGCGGCTGGGCCGCCGGCTTGGAACTCCATTCGAAGGTCACGTTCGGAAACCCGCTCTCGAAATAGCGCGCCAGGATCGTGTCGCGATCCACGGCCACGTTGAAATCGCTGAAGGGCTGCCCGGCCACCGAGCTGAGCCGGGAGAGGATGTCGGCCTGGTTCAGGCGCTCGATCCCATCCACCTGGAGGCTGCCGACGAAGTACTGCGGCCCCTCCTCGATGTCGATGGAGACAGCGATGTCACCCGGTTTCCCGCGATAAGCTTGCTCCGTCCGGTGGGTCACCTTCACGTCCCGGAAACCGTTCGACTGGTAGAGATTGGCGATCGATTCTTCATCGCGCCGGAGCAGCGCTTCGCTGTAGCGCCCGTGGCGGAACTGGAGGAAGGTGGCGGGCTGAAGAAACATCCGCTCGCGGATGGCGTCCGTGGTGAAGTAGTGGTTCCCGCGGATTTGGAGATCCGCCAGGGTGTGCCGCTCCCCGGTGTTGATCAGGTAATCGATGGAGGCGCGGTCGTTGATCACGCGCTGTTCCTTGAACTCCACGTCCGCGTCGAAGTAACCCTGCGACTGGAGGTAGTTGCGGAGGTTGCGCTGGCCCTCGACCAGCAGGTCGTGGTCCACCGCGTGCTCTTCATAGACCGGGACGTAGCGGCGCAGTTTCTTTTGCGACAGGTCCAGCCCGATCGTGCGCACCTCGATGCGCGGGCCGGCGTCGATCCGCAGGGTGGGGACGGCGCGGTTGGTCTCGGGGTCGTAGCTCATGGACTCCAGGGAGACCTTGGCCTCCAGACGGTTCTCCTTCTGATACAGGGACCGCACGCCGTCCAGCGCCTGCCGAACCCGGGTCTGCGTCACGGGCTTCCAGGTGTGGATCAGCCAGCGCTGGAACGCTGTCGCATCGAGGATCCGGTCGGGGCTCATCTTCAGGTCTCCGGTGAGCACCGGCTCGGCGAATCGCGCTCTGCGGCCGGAATCGATTTCGAAGTGAATGTTGACCTGCTGGTAGTCCCGCGCGGTCTCCCAATCGAACACCGGGTGGATCTGGCCGCGGTAGAGCCCGTTCGACTCGAGCAGCCGCCGCTGATCGCTGAGCGCCTCCTTCAGTTTGGTGTCGGTGTATGGCTGGCCCAGGCCGAGATCGGAAACGTTCTCCAGTTGCCCGGCGTTGGGAGGAGTCGAGATCTGTCCCTCGGCCGAGATGTCGCCGATGAACCAACTGTTGGTGGTAATGAACCGGATCGCGACCCCGTCGCGATAGGGCTGGGCATCCACCTGAATGTCCGCATACCGCCCGGTGGCGAACAGCCGCTGGATGCTGGCGCGCACCACGGACATTTGCAGCGGTTCATTCATCTTCAGCGGCAGGATATCATGCACTTCGGAGGCATCGAGGGGCTGCCGCACAGGGTCGAACTGGATGGTGCGCACGGGCAGGCCTTCGTATTTCCGATCCTGCGCGGAGACTCTCGTTTCTGCCGCCGCGAAGAGGACAAGAAACCAGAGAGCGTGGGCGAGGCATCGGCGCACCATCCTCATGATATCGTAAGTGGTTCATAGCAGGTTTGTTACCATCGGACAGATGGATGCAAACCAGCGCGAACGGTATTCCCGCCAGATCCTCTTCACGGGGATCGGGGAGCGCGGGCAGGAGGCGCTGCTGGCCGCCCACGCGGTGATCGCCGGCTGTGGCGCGCTGGGGAGTTTCCAGGCCGCGGCCCTGGCGCGCGCGGGGGTGGGGCGGATCACGATCATCGACCGCGACTATATCGAGACCAGCAATCTCCATCGCCAGTGGCTGTTCGAAGAGGCCGATGCCGCCGAATCGCTGCCCAAGGCCGCGGCCGCCGAGCGACGCATCGCGCGCATCAACTCCTCGGTGACCGTGCGGGGGGTGGTGGCCGACCTGACGGCGTCCAACGTGGCCGACTTGCTGGAGGGCGCCGATCTGATCCTGGACGGCACCGACAACTTCGACACGCGGTATCTGATCAACGACTTCGCGGTCAGCCGCGGCGTGCCGTGGATCTACGGCGCGGCGGTGGGCAGCTACGGACTCACGATGACTGTGGTCCCGGGGCGCACAGCGTGCCTCCGGTGTGTCTATCCCGACCCGCCCTCGGGCGCGCAGCCTACCTGCGAAACCGCGGGTGTGGTGAACGTGATCGTCTCGGCGGTGGCGTCGATCCAGGTGGCCGGGGCGCTGAAGATTCTGTGCGGCGCGGGCGCGCCGGAGACATCCTGCATCACGACCATGGATGTGTGGAGCGGGCAGATCCGCCAGGTCGGCGTCCCTCGCGACCCGGGGTGCCCGGCGTGCGCCCGCGGCGAGTTTCCGTACCTCGAAGAATCGCGCCGCGCGCCGGCAACGTTGTGCGGCCGGAACGCCGTGCAGGTCCACGAACGCGACCGTCCCATCGATCTGCGCGAGCTGAAGACCCGGCTGGAGCCGCTGGGGTTGGTCCGCGCCAACGAGTTTGTGTTGCGCTTCGTGGCTCCGCCCTACGAGATGACCATCTTTCCGGATGGCCGCGCGATCGTCAAAGGCACCAGCGATACGGGCGTGGCGCGGAGTTTATACGCGCGGTATGTGGGATAGAAAGGATGTGCCGGCTGGCCGCCCGCGCTTGCTCCAAGTTCCGGACAGCGCGTAGTTCGCCCGCAATCCAGGGCGGCCTCAGATTGCGGGCATCGCGATTCCATAGTGCGAAGGCCCCGTACCGAATGCCCGCTTCAAAAGGCGATTATCCAAAAAGTTGAATGCTGGTTGTGATAACATCTCCCGATACTGGGAAAGAGCTTCACTCGAGAGTGGGTCGCATGGGAAGGAGCCGGGCATGGGTCTGAGCCATAGACGTCTGCTGTGTTGTTTCCTCCTTATCGGCGCCACTGTCGCGCCCGGTGCGGCGAGCGCCTTCTCGATCGCGCTTTTCAGGGACAGCGCGGAGTCTATCCTCCGCGATGCGTCCGTTCCGATATGGGGCCGCGAAGAGGGCGTAGTCATCGCGGGTGCTTCCAGTTCCCAACTCGACGCGTTGAAATTGCAAGGCATCGAGCCGATCTTCACGGCGCCGGATAACGGCGAAGCGATTCACATCCTTAGCTATGACCGCTATCTTACCCCGCCCGTGTTTCCCGGCGTCACCCGCTTCGCCATCAATGATCAGACGATGCTCTATCTCATCCCCGCTGGGCTGCCGATCAGCCTGCCGAGGCTCAAGCTGCACGCGTTATTTCATGGCGTGCCTCGCATCCCGCTCCCACCCGCGAGCGTCCACCCCGCCGACGCTGCTGGCACACAGGCGACCCTGGCGCCGATCGGGTTGGTGCAGCAGATCGTGGATTCGACGAGTCAGGCAAGCTGGTTTCAGTTTGTCCGCGACCTGTCCGGCGACAGCGACGTGACCATTCCGGGTTACTGCACGAACTGCCGCATCCGCACGCGCGCCTCCAACTACATGTTCCCGCCTAACAACACCGGCAACCCGCTCGGGAACCCGTTCGCGACCGAGTACCTGGAAAACAAGGCCGCGGGTTGGGGCTTTACCGCGCCGAACGCCGTACGCGAGAGCTACACCTCGGCGCAGTCGGGATGCACGACCCGGCAAGGTTCCATGACGTGGCAGAATGTGGTCTTCACACTACCTGCGCAGGTGGACTACGCGCAGAATCAGCAGGTGATCTTCCTTGTCCACTACGACACGATTTCGGAGAGCGCCGCAAATGACGCGAACAACGCCCCCGGCGCGGACGACGCAATCTCGGGCGGCTCGGCGCTTCTCGAGGCCATGCGCCTTTTTAAAGACTACGCCTGGCAGTACCCGGTGAAGTTCCTGTTCGTCAGCGGGGAAGAAGTCGGGTTGTGCGGCTCCACGGCCTATACCCGCATGCACCCGACCGCGCCGATGTGGCGAGTGCTCAACATGGATCAGACTGCGTACGACGGGAACAAAGACGGCGTGATGAATCTGTACAACTGGAACACGACCAATTGTCCCTCGTGCGTAGCGTTCGGCGACGCCTTCGTCCAGGCGAACTCCGACTACGGCAACATCATTAATCCCACCAAGATCCTCCGCAACACGACGAAGATGTGCCAAACGGATCACTGCCCGTTTTGGAACGCCGGCGTGACTGCGATCGACCTCAATGAGGACCTCACCGACAACGACCTTTGCCCGTGCTTCGATCAGTTCCAGACCTCGGTATGCCGCGACACTGTAACCCAGACATACCCCATCGGCAGTTCGACTCTGATGTTCGATCAGAACTACTCGTGGCCGACCGAGAAGGCAGCCATTGCGCTTATCGCGAGCACCGCGCGGCCGCTTTACGCCTGCCCGGCTACGGGCGCCACGCTCAGCGCCAGCACGGGACCGAACCAGGTACAGCTCACCTGGCCTGACGTGCCGCCGGTAACGAACTATGTCGTGGAGCGGGCGGACGGCGGCTGCGGCGGCGTGTTCGCGGGGATTGCTTCGACGACCACGTCTTCGTATGCGGACACCTCCGTTACGCCGGGCTCGAGCTACGGATACCGCATCCGCACCTGCCCGTTCCAGGTGAGCAACTGCGTGGCCCGGGTCGCCCAGGGCGCGACGACGACAACTCTGACCTCGTCACCGAATCCTTCCACGTTCGGTCAATCGGTGACGTTCACTGCGACGGTTGCAGGCACCGGCGGCGTCCCCACTGGAACGGTTACGTTCGCGGAAGGGTCCACCATCCTCGCGTCCAACGTCACAGTCGATGGCGCCGGCCACGCCGCTTTCAGCACGACTACACTTGCGGTCGGCACCCACACGATCAACGCGACGTTTTCGGGGAGTACGGCGTGGCTGGGCAGCAGCGGAGACGACGGTGGCTCGCCCCAGGTGGTCAACCCGGCCACCCTGACTACGACGACAGCGGTAGCCGGCACGCCAAATCCCTCGACCTTCGGGCAGCCGGTTAGCTTCACTTCGACAACTACTTCGACCAGCGGTTCGCCGACGGGGACGGTAAGCTTCACGGAAGGCAACACGGTCTGGGCGTCCAATGTGCCGGTTGACGGCGCGGGACACGCGTCTTTCAGCACTGCGGCGCTGGCCGTCGGGAGTCATACCATAACCGCCAGCTTTACCGGCAGCAACGGATGGTTGAACAGCAGTGGGACCGCCGCACCCCTGGTGGTGAACAAGGCCGGAACGACCACGGCGCTGAGTTCATCCACGAACCCGTCGGTATTCAGCCAGCCGATCACAATGACCTCGGTTGTGACGACCGGAGCCGGGGGGACACCGACAGGCACAGTCACGTTCCAGGACGGTGGCACGACTCTCGGGACTGGAACTCTGGATGGGAACGGCCGCGCTACACTCACCGTCTCTACTCTGGCCGCCGGATCGCATGCCATCACGGCAACTTACGGCGGCGATTCGAGTTTCAGCGGCAGTGCCTCCACGGCATTGGGCCAGACCGTGAACAGCGACGGCACGACGACTACGCTGGTTTCGTCGCTCAATCCCTCGGCCCACCATCAGGCCGTCACCTTCACCGCAACCACGGTCGCGACGGCTCCGGGCACAGCGACTCCGGCCGGCACGATCACTTTCAAGGATGGCAACAGGACTTTGGGCAGCGGGTCGCTGAACGCCGGAAGCGCCACTTTGACCATTTCGAATCTGAACAAAGGCACGCATTCGATCACGGCTGTGTATGGGGGGAGTCCTGGTTTCCTTACCAGCACATCGCAGGTCCTCAGCCAAAGTGTGCAATGAGTTTGGCCATCGGACGGCCGGGCAGGGGAGTTTAGTACCTTTATTCCCAGATCCTGTCTTTGATTAGTATCCCAGTTGTTTGTCCACCACGTTCAGCAGGGGCTCGTTTTTGCGAAAGCGCTCGAACTGGTCGATGAAAAACTGCATGGCGCGCTCCAGCCAGTCCGGGGTGTGGTCGGCGCAATGCGGCGACAGCAACACGTTATCCAGCCGGTACAAGGGGTGCCCGGCGGGAAGAGGCTCCTGGTCGAACACATCCAGCGCCGCGCCCTGGATCCGCTTCTCCGCGAGCGCCCGGATCATGGCCGCTTCGTCCACCACCGGGCCGCGCCCGAGGTTGATCACCACCGCGTCGGGCTTCATGGCGGCAAACTCCGCTTCCCCGATCATGCCCCGGGTTTCGGCGGTCAAAGGCGCGGCAACCACGAGGTAGTCGCACCGCGAGATCATCTCAATGCGCCGATCGGGGGAATAAATCACACTTACCAGCGGGTCCACATTGTATAATGGCGGCCCGTGGCGTTTTACGGCCATTACCTGCATTCCCATCGCGCGGACCCGCGTGGCCACGGCGCGTCCGATGTCGCCGTAACCGATCATTCCCACCGTCCGGCCCGAGATCTCGGTGATGTCGAACGGATCCCAGTTTCCCGCTGCCTGGCTGCGGATCATGCGGCGCAGGTCCTTGGCAAAGAACAGAATGGCGGCCAACGCGAATTCGCCCAGCGGAGGGCTGAATACGCCGGTGCCGTTGGTCAGCGGCACGGGACTATCGACCAGTTCGGGAAACAGCAGGTTGTCGATGCCGGCGGCGCGCGAGTGAACCCAGCGCACATGCGGGCACAGGTGGAAGACCTCGCGCAACAGGCTGCCGGTGAGCGACCAGTTGAAGATCACGTCCGCGTCGGGAGCGGCGCGCTCGAAAGCTTCCGGACAATCCCCCACGGCGATATCGGTCTCCGGGGGCAGTTGCTCCAGCATGGCAAGCTGAGGTTCCGTGGGATCGGCGAGCACCACCACCGTGTAATGGTCCATCAGGAGAAAGCTAACACATGTTTGACCTGTCCCTAGAGATGCTGCGCGTCGTGGAGGACGCCGCGATCGCTTCGGCCCGCACCATGGGCATGGGGGATCCCCAGGAATCTGACCAGGCCGCGGTGGAATCCATGCGCCGCTGCCTGGACACACTGGCCATCGACGGCACGATTGTCATCGGCGAAGGGGAGCGCGACCACGCGCCCATGCTCTACATCGGGGAGAAGGTGGGGGCGCGCAATCACGAGAATCCGATGGTGGTCGATATCGCGGTCGATCCGCTGGAGGGCACCAATCTCTGCTCCACGGGCGGCGCCGGCGCCATCACCGTGCTGGCCGCTGGCGAGAAGGGCGGCCTGCTGCACGCGCCGGACTGCTACATGGAGAAGATCGTGGTGGGTCCGGCGGCCAAAGGCGCGGTGGACCTGGACGCGCCGGTGAAACAGAACCTGAAGGCCATCGCGCGCCGCCTGCAACGCGGGGTGGACGACCTGGTGGTGGTGGTGCTCGACCGGCCCCGCCACCAGAAACTGGTCGCGGACATTCGCGAAGCCGGAGCGCGCATCCGCCTGATCTCGGACGGCGACCTGTCGGCGGGCATAGCCGCGGCGGTAGCCGGCACGGGCGTTCACGCGGTGATGGGCTCCGGCGGAGCGCCGGAGGGGGTCCTGACGGCCGCCGCGCTGCGCTGCCTGAATGGAGAAATTCTCGGACGCCTGGTAGTGAAAGACGATGCCCAGAAGGAACGCATGCAGGCCATGGGGATCCAGGACGTCAACCGCATTTACACCACGCCCGACCTGGCCCCCGGACGCAACCTGGTTTTCGCGGCCTGCGGCGTTACCGACGGCAACCTTCTACAGGGTGTGCGGTTCACCGGCGACGGCGTGCATACGCAATCGGTGGTAATGATTTCTTCTCCCGCCCGGGTGCGGTTCGTGGATACGACCCACCTGGAGAACAAGCCCGATGTGAAGGTGCGCTTCCGATGAACGGGGCCCGGCCGGCCGCGGTGTTGGGTGGCAGCAGCCTTTCGTAGCGCTGCAACCCGGGGGCCGCGCCTGTGTCACACTGGAAGTGCCACGTAGCCTGACCATGCCGGAATTTTGTACCTGCGGCGCCCAACTGCCACCGGACGCGGTGTTCTGCCACAAGTGCGGCAGGCCGTTGCGGGAGATTATCGCGCCCGAACCGGCGATCCAGCCCAAGCCGGAGACCCGTGACGCCGCCCACGGTCACGAGCGCAATTCCGCTGAACTTCCACAATCCGGTAGCGGTGAAGATCGCCACCGGGGTGGCCGCCATGGCGACGCTGTTGAACCTGTTTCTGCCGTTTCTCACCTGGATTGCCGCCGGGTTCTTCGCGGTGTTGTTTTACCGGCGCAAGACCGGGACCCTGGTGGATGTGGGATCCGGCGTGCGGATGGGCTGGATCACGGGCATTCTGATGTTCGTGCTGTTTGCGGTGGTGCAGGTGCCGGTGGCCGTGTCGGGCAAACTGGGGGCGGTGTTCGAGGATCAGATCAAGAACTTCCCGCGGGCCCAGGACCCGATGGTGCAGCAGATGGTCCAGTTCTTCCAGACCGGGCCTGGTATGGCGGCGCTGCTGGTATTCACCCTCATGGTGGGATTCGTGTTCATCACCGGCCTCAGCATGGCGGGAGGCGCCATCGGGGCTAAGATGGTCGGGCGAGACTGACCGGCCGGCGGTGCGCATAGCGCCTCACGATGGCGACGCCCGCGAATATGATCGCCATCGCGGCCGCTTCGCGCAATCCGAAAGGCTCGCGATAGAAAAGCCAGCCCAGGCCGACGGCCACGGTCGCGTTGACATAGGGATAGATCGAGACGATGGCCACCGGCAGGCGGTTCATGGCGTAAATGTAGGCGCTGTAGCCCACCAGCGAACCGAACACCACCAGGTAGAACAGCGCCGCGACGCTGCGCGGGTGCCAGTGAACCTGGTGCGGCGGAATCAGCGCCGCGAATGGAGCGAGAATCAGTCCCGCGGCCAGTTGCTGCACTCCGCCGGCGATGACGGGATGCGCTTTTCCCGTCTGCCGGCGCTGGATGATCGAGCCGAACGACCAGCCGGCCATCCCGACCTGTAACATCAGAAAGCCGTGGAGTAGACTGCGATCCACGGCATGCAGGCCCAGGTCCGGAGTAAACAGGAGCGAGGCGCCGAGCAATCCCACCCCCATGCCGCCGATGGTCGGCGCGTGGAGGCGCTCGCCTCCGGGCATGAGGGCTTCCACACCCACGAGCCAGAACGGAGAAATGGTGATGATCAGTCCGGCGATTCCGCTGGGGATGATCACCTCGGCGAAGACCAGCGCGCCGTTGCCTATTCCCAGCGTCAGAAACCCGCTGAAGCAGGCGGTGGCCAGTTCGCGGCCGCGCGGCAGATAAGTGCCGCGGGCGAAGGCAAATGCCAGCAGCAGGAAACCGGAGAGGATGTAACGTACCGAGACCAGCATCAACGGCGGGAACGACTCCAGCGCCATGCGGATGGCCAGGTAAGTCGTCCCCCAGAAGAAGCACACGGCGACCAATGCCAGGTAGGGCTTGAACAGAGGATGATGGCGCAATCTTTCAGCGTAACATCCGGCGACAGGCTACAAGGTTCCCAGGCGCGCGATAACATGTAACCTCTCCGATCAGCGTTTCGCCATATCTCCACCTGTAACGGGTATGAACGGGTATAATGACCCATTGCCTTATGAAGAGATTACTCAGTGCGCTGCTACCGCTCTGCGTATGCGCGTTCGCCGAAGCTCCATCGGTGTTCGCCGTGCGAAACGCCCGGATCGTGACCGTCAGCGGCCCGGTCATAGCCAAGGGAACGGTGGTGGTTCGCAAGGGCTTGATCGAGGCGGTCGGTGAGAATGCGCAGATCCCGCCCGATGCGTGGGTAGTGGAGGGCGAAGGACTAACCGTATATCCGGGCTTGATCGACTCACTCAGTACGGTGGGAATACCCGGCTCGGCGCCTGCGGCCGCCACCGCCACCGGACGCGGAGGAGGACGCGGCCAGAGTACGCCAGCCACTCCGCAGCCCGCCACTCCGGCAGCGCCGGCCGGCCGGGGCACGGCTACAGCGGCGCCTCGAGCGCAAGGCCCGGAGGATCGTCCTTCGACAACGAGCTGGGTGGTGGCAGCCGACGAGATTCAAACCACCGACCGCCGCATCGAGTCCATGCGCAGCGCGGGTTTCACTACGGCCGTGACATATCCCACAAGCGGAATTTTTGCCGGCCAGGGATCGATCATCGATTTGCTCTCGGACGAGAAGGCCGGCGAGATGGTGCTCGTGCCCTCGGTGGGCCAGTACATCTCGCTGGCCCGGCGCGCCGGCTTCGGCGGCGGTTTCCCCAGTTCGCTGATGGGCGCCATCGCCTACATACGGCAGATCTACCTGGACGCCGCCCATTACCAGTTGCTGAAGGATGCCTACGCCAAAGATCCCCGCGGCATGCAGCGGCCGGAGTACGATCGGGCGCTGGAAGGCGTGCTCGCGTCCAAGCGCATTTTGTTTCCGGCGAATCGCCTGGTGGAGATTGACCGGATGCTGCGCTTCGCGGCCGAGTTGAAGCAGCCGGTGATCCTGTATGGCGTGCGGGAGAGTTACCGGCCCGAAGCCATCGAGGTGATCCGGAAGTCCGGCGCTCCGGTGCTGGTGGGCATGCATTGGCCGGAAGCGCCGCGCGATGCGAACCCCGAGGATGTGGACAGCCTGCGCACGCTCGAGACGCGCGACAAGGCCGCCTCGGCGCCGGCGCTCCTGAAGAAAGCGGGAGTGCCTTTCGCCCTGTACTCGGAAGGGCTCGACCAGCCGCGCGACTTACAACGCGCGGTGAAGAAGGCCATCGACGCGGGCCTGGCACGGGAGGATGCGGTGCGCGCGCTGACTCTCTCGGCTGCCGAGATCTATGGCGTGGATGACCGCATCGGCAGCATCGAGAAAGGGAAGATCGCCAACCTTGTCCTGACGCGCGGCGAGATTTTTGACGATCGCACCAAGGTGGAAATGATTTTCGTGGATGGCCGCAAATACACTCCGGCGGCGGCCCCTGCCCCTGCCGGCGGCCGCGGAGCCGCCACCGAAGGACCGGGAGGGAATCGATGAGGACGCTGTGGATCGCCTGGATGGCGCTGGCGCCGCTCGCTGCCCAGACCATCGTCATTCAGAACGCCACGGTGATGACGGTGGCCAAGGGCACGTTCAAGGGCTCGGTAGTAGTGAAGGACGGAAAGATCGCCGAACTGGGTGAGAAAGTGATGGTGCCGCAGGGGGCCATCGTCATCGACGGGTCCAACCAATACCTGATTCCGGGTATCATCGACTGTCACTCCCACATCGCCATCGACGGGGGCATCAACGAAGGCAGCGTGTCGGTTTCGTCCATGGTGGATATCCGCGACGTCCTCGACCCCGAAGATATCGCCATCTACCGTGCGCTGGCCGGCGGAGTGACCACAGCCAATATTCTGCATGGGTCGGCGAACTCCATCGGCGGCTGCACGCTCCCCATCAAGATGCGCTGGGGCAAGGACGCGCAAGGGCTCATTTTCCAGGGCGCGACGCCGGGCATCAAGTTCGCGCTGGGCGAGAATCCGAAGCGCGCGGGCAATCCCGCCGGCGGCCGCGGCGGCGCCACCACGACCGGCGCCCGCTACCCGGCCACGCGCATGGGCGTGGAGGACACCATTCGTGAAGCGTTCAACGAGGCCAAGGCTTACAAGGCCGAGTGGGACGCCTACCAGGCGAAGGTGGCCCGCGGCGAGCACGTGCTTCCCCCGCGCAAGGATCTGAAGCTCGAACCGCTGAAGGAGGTTCTGGAAGGAAAGCGGTACGTGCACGCCCACTGCTATCGCGCCGACGAGATTCTGATGCTGCTGCGGGTGGCCGACGACTACGGCTTTAAGATCCGGACGCTCCAGCATGTGCTGGAGGGCTACAAAGTGGCCAAGGAAATCGTGGCTCATGGCGCCGGCGCTTCCACATTCAGCGACTGGTGGTCGTACAAGGTGGAGGCCTTCGACGCGATTCCGTACAACGCCGCGCTCATGGCGAAAAAAGGCGTGTTGGTGAGCCTCAACAGCGACGATGCCGAGTTGATGCGCCATCTGAACAGCGAAGCCGGAAAGGCGATGAAGTACGGCGGAATGAGTGAAAACGAAGCCCTGGCCATGGTGACGCTGAATCCGGCGAAGCAGTTGGGAATCGACCAGCGAGTGGGTTCGATCGAGGTCGGCAAGGATGCGGACCTGGTGCTGTACGATAAGTTCCCGCTCTCCGACTACGCGAAAGTGCAAAAAGTGCTGATCGACGGCAGTATCTACTTCGACCGCGACAAAGAAGTGAGCGGACGCCCCGCCCGGGAAGCGGAGAAGCAGAAGCTGCTGGAGAAGGAGAAACAGAACCAGCCGCGGCAGGGTCCGCAGCGGCGGCCCACGGGCCAGGGAGGCGAGGCGGAATGAGACTGACCGGCATGCTGGCGGCGTGCGCCTTGACACTGTGCGCCGCGGACCAGACCATCGTCATCCGCAACGCGGATGTCTACCCGGTAACTTCGGCGCCGGTGAAGAATGTCTCGCTGCTGATCGAAGATGGAAAGATCGCGGACATCGGCCCGAAGATCGCGACTCCCAAGGGAGCCCGCGTGGTCGACGCTAAGGGCCTGCGTGTCTATCCCGGAATGCTGGATTCCGGCACGGAACTCGGCCTGGCTGAAATCAACGCGGTGCGCGAGACGGTGGATACGGGAGAACTGGGTGAGTTCATGCCCCAGCTTCGCGCGCTGGTAGCGGTGAACCCGGAGAGCGAACATTTTCCGGTGGTGCGGGTGAATGGCATTACCAGCGTGATGACCTTCCCGTCGTCGGGAGGTGGCGGCGGCGGCCGTTTCGGCGGTGGCGCGCGCCAGGTCATTGCGGGCCAGGCGGCATTGATCCACAGCGACGGCTGGACCTGGGAAGACATGGCAATCAATCGCTCGGCTGCGATGCACCTGATTTTCCCTGGCATCGCCGGCCGTGGAGGCCGCGGTGGCGGCGCGCCCGTTCCGGAGAATGTCGCCGCGTTGATGGGGATTCCGGCCACCGGCTACACTCAGGCACGGCGGGCTTATGAGCAGCAGATCAGGCAGTTGAACGAGTTCTTCGAAGAAGCCAGAAGGTACCAGAAGGCGCGCGATGCCCACGCTCCGGACTTCGAGCGCGACCTCAAGCTGGAGGCCATGATTCCGGTCCTCGAGCGCAAGCTGCCGGTGGCCGTATCGGCCAGCCGGGCCAGTGCGATCCACGATGCGATTGCGTTCGCTGAAAAACAAAATATTAAGATCGTGATTTTGCAGCCCCGCGAGATCACCCAGGTCGCGGCGGAACTGAAATCGAAGAACATCCCGGTAATTTTCGGACGGGTTCTGGCCCTCCCGAGCACCGAGGACAGCCCATACGACGAGGCATTTACCCTGCCCGCCGAAGCCTACAAGGCTGGCGTGAAATTCGCTTTCGGGACGTTCAGCAACGAATTCGTGCGGAACCTTCCCTACCAGGCCGCCACGGCGGTTGCTTTCGGCCTGCCGTATGACGAGGCCCTGAAAGCCGTCACCATCAACCCGGCGGAGATATGGGGCGCCGCCGGCCAGGTCGGCTCCGTGGAAAAGGGGAAGATCGCAGACCTTGTGGTAACCGATGGCGACCTGCTGGAGATCCAGACGCAAGTGAAGCACCTCTTCATCAAGGGCAAAGAGGTGTCACTGGAAAACAAACAGACCCGGCTGTACGAAAAGTACCTGGAACGGCAATAAAGCGGACCTCCAGAGCAGGTGCGGGGGCAGGCCGGGAGGCATGCCCTACACTACGATTTTCGGTTTGATTACATCCACACCGATCGGCTTCATCTGTTCTTTCAGGCGCTGAAACATGGCTTCGTCGGTATAAGTACCGACGATCGCGCCGCCGGATCCCGCAAAGTTCGAAGTGGCCCCCGCCTTGCGGGCGGTGTGAACCAGTTCCAGGTTCCCGCCGTCGATGCGGTAAATGCGGGATCGCAGGTCGAAGTTGGCATTCACCAGATCGTTCAGGCGGTCATAGCGATGCTGGAGCAGGCACTCCCTGCCCTCCTCGGCATAGCCTGCCCAGGTTCGCATGGCTTCGACGACATCCGCATCGCCGCGGCGCCATCGTTCCCTGAGGTCGCTGTGAAATATCTCGGTTCCTTCGCTCAGGGAAGTTCTGCAGGCAACATACACGTTGGGTAGAAGTCCCGGGTCCAGCCGTTCGTACTCTCCGTAACCGCGCGACTCCATCAGATCGCGCGAGAAGTTCATGTAGACCAGGCCATGATAAGCCTGAATCACGCGGTCCTGGAGGCCGGCGGGAACATTCAATTCCCTGGTCTCGGTCTCCAGCGCCAGGTTAGCCTGGATCGGCAGAGGTATCTCGATGCCGTAGTACTGACACAGTGCCCGAAGCGATGCGGTGATGATCGCGCTGGAGCCACCCAGTCCGAGCCGCTGGGGGATGTTGGACTCATATTCCAGGGTGAAGTTCCGGTTCTCGAGGTCGATGCCGTGCTCCCGGCAGTAATCGACAAACCGGACGATCAGTGCCTGAATGATCCGGATTCCACCATAGTATCCCCGCCACCGGGTGGTACGATACAGATCGTCGAGATTCTCAAATACAGGAAGATCGACCTTGGACGGTTTGATTTCGAGTCTGCCGCTGGGATACACCAACACGCGCGCGCGGAAGTTGGAAAAGGCGAACGAGATGGTTTTTCCGAAATAGCCGTCACTGGGGTTTCCGAGAAAACCGGCCCGCGCGTATCCATAAGTCTCTATCATCTTCTACCCCGATCCGCGGAGTCGATGATGATCGTCACCGGCCCCTCATTCACGAGATGAACATCCATCATGGCCTGGAAAACGCCGGTTTCGACGGGGACAGGACCTCGCCGGGCGGCTTCGACAAAGTAATTGTACAGTTCTTGCGCCTGAGCGGGCGGCGCAGCCTGATCGAAGCTTGGCCGCCTTCCCCGGCGGATGTCGGCGTACAAAGTGAACTGTGAGATAAGTAAGAGAGAACCTCCGGCTTCTTGCACGTTACGATTCATCTTGCCTGCATCATCCGGGAATATCCGCAATCCGAGAAGTTTGTCCAAAAGATAGTCTGCGTCCGCCGTGGTATCGGATCGTGAGATGCCCAGGAGAACCAACATGCCGGTATTTATCGATCCCGCGGTACTTCCGGATACAGTCACCGAGGCGCGGCTGACACGCTGAAGAACTAGTTTCATGGCGCCAAGAGTTAATGATATATAGCTATCTTGAATTTTCCTATGTTATATTGTGAACAAAGGTGAAATCATGCCACGAGGCAAACATGTGGAAGATCCGGCCACGATTCAGATGGCGCTGGTCGGCTATGAACTCGAGAAACAGAAGATCGACGATAAGATCCGGCAACTACAATCGCAGCTCAGGGGTGGCAAACGGTTCGCGTCGCCGGCCGTTGCCAAGACGAAGGGGCCGGGCCGGAAACGTAACTTGAGCCCTGCCGCACGAAGGCGAATCGCCGCGGCCCAAAGGAAGCGTTGGGCCGAGCATCGCAAACGCATGAAGGGCGCCAAGGCCCAGTAAGAAGCCCCGATCATCGACTCGACTTACTGCTCTCCAGGGCGAAGTCCCACCCGAAGCGGACTACGATGTCTTCTACGGGGCCCTCGGCGGCAACCCTTCCCTCGCGGAAAAAGACGGCGCGTTTGCACAGAGCCTGGGCAAAACGGATATCGTGTGTCACAAGAATCTTGGCTTGGCGTAAGTGGGTCAGCAATTCGGCCAAATCGCGCCGGCCCGGCGGGTCCAGGAAGGTCGTAGGTTCGTCCAATACCAGGATTTCGGGATCCATCGCGAGGATGCCCGCAATCGCCACTCTTTTTTTCTCGCCGGCGCTGAGGTGATAGGGGGCTCGAGACTCCGCCGCCGCCATCCCCACGGTGCGGAGAGCGGCGCGTGCCTGCGCGATCGCCTGCGACGAGTCCATACCGCGATTGATCAGGCCGAACGCGACATCTTCCAGGACGGTCGGCATGAATAGCTGGCTTTCCGAGTCCTGAAACACCAATCCTACCTTTTCGCGCACCACCGGCAGATTGGCTTTGTCCACATTGAGGCCGCAGACTTTCACGCTGCCCTCGCCCCGCAGAAGCCCGTTGAGGTGCATCACGAACGTCGTCTTGCCGCTGCCGTTAGGCCCGAGCAGGGCCACGGCTTCGCCGGCATTCAGGTGGAAGTCGACACCGTTGAGCGCGGGCGTACCGTCGTCGTAGTGGAAGTGAAGGTTCGAAACTTCGATCACCGGCGGCATCAGATAGCCCTTTCCACCGCCAGTCTCAACAGCACGGGCGCCAGCGATGCCGCGAGAGCGAAGGCCGCGTCGGCAGGGCCGAAGCGCAGCACACCCGCGGTGCGGAAGTGACCCGTGAAGCCCCGCGCCAGCATGGCCCGGTGAATCTCCTCGGCGCGCGCGTAGGAACGCGCAAACAACACCGCGAGAGCGCCCGCCGCCGCGCGGAAGCGGGCGGAATTGCGGGTGACCCCTCCCGCCGTAGCACCTCTGGAAGCGGCGGCTTTCACCATGTGCTGCGCCTCTTCCGAGATCACGAACAGGTAGCGGTAGAGGAACTGGGCCACCATGAGGAGAAATCGAGGCACGCCCATAGACTCCAGGCCGCGCAGCAACACCGGCAGCGGGGTCGTGGAAACGGTGAGCAGCACCGCCAGGGCCGAGAGGTAGCTTTTCAGCATCAGGGCCAGGCCGCGCTCCGGGTCGCCCGCCAGCCAACAGACCGCGGCAAACACAATCGCAAACGGCAGCACGATGGCGGCGCGCAGCAGCGCGCCTGGCAACGGCAGGCCCGACCGGACCAGGACCGCGCTCAATAGAACCAGCAGCGCCACTCCCAGCAAGGCGAGACCGCGGTGGGCGGTGGCCAGCGCTACCAGGAATACCAGCAGGGCAATCACCTTGGCGCGTGGATCGCGCCGGTGCATCGCGCTGTTTCCGCGGCTCCAGCGCTCCACGACGACGTGATGCAACTCAGGCGCTCCTCTTGCGTGCCACCACGTGCGCCAGCAGCACGCAAGCCCCGTAGATCAGCCCCAGCCCCACCAGTCCCGCAGCCGCCTTGCCGGCCCAGGGAGACTGGAGGAATGCCAGTTGGTAGTCGCTCAACGGCGTGGATATCAGCGTGCGCGCGTGGGGCGCGATGCCGGTCTGCTGCGCCAGTTTCTGGATGCCATCCGGATCAGCGGATGCGAACAAGACGCCTACCGTCGCCAGCAGCACTGCCGACAGGCTGATGGCGCCGAGGGCGAAGGAGCGGCCTTCCGCCGGTTTCCGTATGAAGCCGGGACGGATGGCTTCCAGCGCCTGTACCACGGCCAGCGTAATCGCGCCTTCGAGAACCGCGGACACCACAAACAACCCCAAAGAAACGCCGAGTACGGCGGCCGGCATCCGGACACCGGACAACAGCAGTTCCGTGAGAGCCAGCACGGCGCTGACCAGGACCGAGAGCGTCCCGGCGGCGAAGATGGCGGGCTTGCGCCACTTTCCCGCGCCCCAGAGGTGAAACGGCAGGTAGCCCGCCAGCACACCCGCGATGGCCATGTTGAGGATGTTCGGACCGAGCGCCAGCATGCCGCCATCCTGGAAGACCAGGGCTTGGATGGCGATGATCGCGGCCATCACCACGGCGGCCGCCGCCGGTCCCAGAGTCACCGCCAGCAGCGCGCCGCCCACCAGGTGGCCCGTGGTGCCGATACCGACCGGAAAATTGATCATCTGCGCGGCAAACACAAAGGCGCCCATGACGCCCAGCAGCGGAACCCGGGCCTCATCCAGGCCGCGTTGGGCGCGACGCACGGTGTAAGCGACAACCGCGGCCGCCGCCGCATCCAGCGCGGCCCACACGGGAGCGCTCAGAAATCCGTCCGGTATATGCACAGTGGTCGTCCTCAAAGTAGCACGAATCCGATGATCGTGCCACACAGGCGCCGATTCCGCCGGTGCTACTATGTGTACGAATGGGCGACCTCAGCCGGATTGGCGTCGCCATCGACACCGACCTACTCGACAAGTTCGACGGCCTGATCGCCCAGCGCGGCTACACCAACCGTTCCGAAGCCTTCCGCGACCTGATCCGCGACGAACTGGTGGAAAAGGCCTGGGAGTCGCCCGACAGCCAGGTGGTCGGCACGGTCACGCTGGTCTACGATCACCACGTGCGCATGCTGAGCGACAAGCTGACCGACATCCAGCACGATTTCCATCGCTCCATACTCTCCACGCTGCACGTCCATCTGGATCACGACAATTGCCTGGAGGTGCTGGTCGTCCGCGGCAAGGCGGCGGATGTGCGCAAAGTGGCGGACGCGCTGATCAGCACCAAGGGCGTGAAGCACGGCCGGCTCACGATCACCACTTCGGGAGCCGACTTGCGGTGATTGTCGGAACGGGAGTGGACCTGGCCGAAGTTCCGCGCATCCGCGCCTCCATCGAGCGGTTCGGCGCAGAAGTTCATCGAGCGCATCTACACGCCCGGCGAAATCGCCTATGTCGAGCGCAAGGCCAACCGCTACGAGCGCTACGCCGCGCGGTTCGCCGCCAAAGAAGCGGGCATGAAAGCCATCGGCACGGGGTGGCGTCACGGCGTGCGCTGGCAGGATTTCGAAGTGGCCAACCTGCCGACCGGAAAGCCCACCCTGCGGTTGCACGGCGTGGCGGCGAGTGGTCGCGGGACGCCTGTCGGTGCGCAACATTTCCCTGTCACTGACCCACACCGCGGAATACGGGATGGCGCACGTAATCCTGGAGGATTAGCGGGGCAGTCCTGGAGGTCTGCCGTACTCTCTAGCGGGCGTTCCCCGCGGGACGGGGCGCGGGCACCACGGCCTCCTCCCGCACCGCCCGCAGTTGTGCGTCCTCCAGGCGGCTGGCTTCCTGCCAGGTGTAAATCATGCGGTGGATCACGGTCAGGTTCGAGAGGAACGCGATTACCCACAACACGGGAGCCATGCGGTCGAACAGCGCGCCGATGATGATCAGCACCACCCGCTCGGGCCGCTCCAGGAAGCCCACCTTGCACTTCGGAATGACATTTTCCGCGCGCGCGCGGGTGTAACTGATCATCACCGAGCCGGTCATCACGATGGCGGTCAGCACAATATAGAAGAACCGGTTGATGGACGCGTAGTAGACCAGCAGCCCCACGAACAGCGCCAGGTCGGAATAGCGATCGACCACCGAGTCGAAGAAGCCCCCGAACCGGGTCACCTGGTTGCTGGCGCGCGCGACGCGGCCATCCACCATGTCGAACAGGCCCGCGCCGATGACCACCAGGCCGGCCCAGCGGAATTTCCCCTGCGAGAACAGCCACGCGGCCCAGATATTGATCAGCAGGCCGATGAAAGTCAGGACATTCGGATGGATGCGGGACAGCGCCAGCCAGCGGACAATACGATCAATGATGGCGCCGCAGGCGATCCCGATGACACGGGTGTAAGTCCACTTCTTCTTAGTCGGCTGCATCGTGAATCGTGGTGAGCTTGAGTATCTCCAGATGTTTCAGCCCCCCGGGACTCTGCACCTTTACTTCGTCCCCCACCTCTTTGTCCATCAGTGCGCGGCCGATGGGCGAGGTCGTGGAGATTTTTCCGTTGGCGGCATCCGCCTCTTCGCTGGTCACCAGGTTGTAAGTGACCTCCTCGTCCCGCTTGGTATCCAGCACGACCACGGTCGAGCCCAGTCCCACGCGGTCGTGCGGGATTTTGGAGAAATCGATCATGGACATCTCGGCCAGCCGCTTCTTTAACTGGTTGAGCCTCGCGTTGACGAAGCCCTGCCGGTCTTTGGCGGCGTGATACTCGGCGTTCTCGCTCAGGTCCCCGTGCGCGCGCGCCTTCAGGATCTCCTTGGGCAGTTCCACGTGGAGCTCGTATTCGAGCGTGGCAATTTCATCCTGGAGTTTTTTCTTGATATCGGTCATGAAACGGGGACAACCCTCACCGTCACATTATAGCGGAGTAGCAGTTGTTTCCCGGCGGTCGCCGGCGCTTTCCGGTCCGTTATTGTACGGCGAGGGTAAACCCTTTGCTATCAATACCGCCAATGCTTAGCACCAGCGACTGGGCTCCCGTGGGGGCAGTGTCCGGCACGACCGCGTTGACCTGGTAGAGGCCGACGTATCCCGGCGCCAGTCCGCTGAACAGGACCGTCGCGGCAACCCCGCCGATGGTGGCCCCCGCGAGGGACGTGGTGTTGACCAGGCTCTCCAACGGAGCGGGCTGGCCCGAGTCCTGGGGCTGGTCGACCGGGCCCAAGCCGTTGGCGTAGATCACTAGGGTATCGCCGCGTTTGACCGTGCCGCCGCTGGTCACCACCGCGCCCGAAGTGGCATCGACTACGGCAAAGATACCGGGCGAGTATTTGGCCAACGGCAGCAAATAACGCTCGCTGGGGAGCCCGCTGATAGTGACCTTCACGTACACCGACGTTTGGCCCTGGAATTCCCAGGGGATCTGGACGTTTACCTGGCCCGGGCTGACAAAGTGGATGTGGCCGGGGAGACTCATGCCCCCGCCGTCGAAGCTGACGCTGACATCGGAGAGCGAGACAGGCAGTTCGGCTGTGGATGCTACCTGCGTGGCATCGGACAGAGCCGTGCCATACACGGCGATGTAGGAGCCGGGAGCAAGGCCTTGCCCCACGTCGAAACTGGCTGCATTCAGCACGCGGTCCGGAGTAATAGCCGGATACACGCGAGCGTAACCGTTGAATGGAACCGTCAGGCTGCCGACTGTCGCGTTGAAGATCTGATCACCCTGGTCAGGACCGAGATTGACAATGGCCGCGGCATTTCCGAGACGGAAGGATTGCTGGTCGCCGGCGGTGATCCTGCCGCCGCCTTGCACCACGTTGAAACGCAGCGGGGTGTTGACCACCGGCACGCCCCATCGATCGACCACTCTCAAATCCAGCTCCCATCCCTGGTCGTTCACGCCCCCCACGAAGCCGCCATTGCCGATAGGGAATGCGTCCGCGGGAATACCGTCACCGGCCAGAAACTGATACGGCACGTGCAGCGTCGGGCCGGCGCCGGTGATGGTGATGAACGATTCGTAGGATCCGGGAGTCGGCTGGCCTCCCTCCAGGCTCACCGTGACGCTGTTCTGAACACTGGGTTGAATCGTGAGGCTGGCCGGCGACACCAGCACCCTGGCCGCCGAACTGACCGTGCCGCCCGGATCGAAGTTCAGCGTAATCGGAGAACTGGTCACGTTGGTGATGGTCAAGGTGCGGCTGATGGGCAGTGTCCCCGCGCCGATCGGCCCGAATTGGATCGTGGCCGGCTCCAGAGTCGCCGCCACGCTGACCGCGTCTCCCGCGTTCAACTTCCCGGCTCCCATGGAATTGATGCCCGCCGCTTCGCCATTCGCCTCGGTTACATCCTGGGTGGCCGTGTTCACCACCGCCGACTTGAGCTGCGCCGGAGTGAAGCTGGGATATTTCTGCTTCACCAGCGCCACTGCGCCGGCAACCATCGGCACCGCATAGCTCGTGCCGGACACGCTGGTGTAGCCCGAGGCGTGATAGGTATCCGCGTTCGGATCCAGCTTCTGGGTCGCGGTGTATATGCCGGCGCCCACGGCGACAAGTTCCGGCTTGATCGCTGTGGTGGGAGTGACGCCAAAAGTTCCCGGGGAAGGTCCCCGCGAGGATGCCGGCCACATCGTGCCGGGCGTAGTCTCGGCCTCCGTGAGCGATGGATCGAGCGTCGCCGACACCACGGTGTTGGATGCAATGTCGCCCGCGAGCGAAACCCCGTCGCTGTTGCCGATCATGACTGCGGGGATACCCGTATCCTGCGCGTTCCAGTTGCTGAAGAGCGTCTCCTGGCCGCTCGACTGGTAGATGATGACGCCGATGGCGCCGGCATTCTGCGCGTTGTTGATCTTGTCGCTGAAGGAGCATGTGCCCCGCCGGATCAGGGCGATGGCACCCGCCAGCGTTCCGCCCGGCATGCTGGAACAGGCCAGGCCATCGTTCCCTGTCTGCGAGACATCCCGGACCGGCGCGGTGAGCTTCGTGGCGATGTGCGGCCCGTCGCCGAACAGCGCCCGCAGCGTTCGGGAGGATGTCTTGCCTACGGCAACCACCGACTGATAGAACGTGTGCGAGTTCATCACCGCGCCCACGGTAATGGCGGAAGGCGCGGTGCCCGGGTAATGAATCGTATTGAGTGTAGGTACCCGTTGGCCCACGCTCCCGTCGTTTCCGGCGGACGCCACCACGACCATACCCTGGGAAACGGCGCTCTCCACAGCTTGCGAGATGATGTCGCACGCGCCGCCGCAGTCGGGATCGGTGTCCAGAGGACCATAGAACGCCGGGTCCCCTTCACTGAGCGACAGCGTCACGATGTCCATACCGTCCGCCAGCGCGTCCTGCAATGCCTGGAGCAAGGCCGCAAATCGCGCGGTGTCGTTGATGCCCGGCGAGCCAAACACCTTGTAATTGCCGAGAAAGGCCTGGGGAGCGACACCCTCGATCGTGCCCGCGGGGCCGGTGTTCCGCACACCGGCGGCGATCATGGCGATCGCCGTGCCGTGGCCCATGTGGTCGCGTGGCGAGTAATCGTCCGGGTGCGAAGTGGCCACCGGATCGTCTGGATTGTACCCGGCCGAATCGAGGGGAACGTAACTGCGCGCCACGATCACCTTGCTGTTGGTATAAGCGGCCTCGCCCTTGGGAAAGCCGGCGGGCGGCGTTAACGACGGGTCCTGAAACCCGGGGTGGTTGATGTCGATACCCGAGTCGATGATGCCGATCTTGATGCCGGCGCCGGCATTGGCGTCTCCGTCGAGGGCGCTCCACGCCGCCTTCACGTTCTGGAGGTCGAGCGCGCGGCTCAGGTCGGGCTTGAAGCGAGGCAACCGCACCACGTGCGCCACCCCCGGTATGTTTCGCAACCGCAGCGCCGACTCGCGCGTCGTACTGACAAATATCGCGTTCACCAGCACCTGGTTCGAGCCGATCACCTCGACCTTGCGGTTCTCGAGTTCCGAAGCCACCGCGGCTTGCGCGCTGCGAATCCGCGCGATGCTTGCTCGAGTTGCTCCGGCGGAAACCCGTGCTGCCGGAGTGTCTTTCAGGATCAATGCGTAATCCGCCAGGCGCCTGTGCGTCTGGCCGTGCGCCGCCAAAACCGGCAGTATGAGGATCCAAACCGCGCGTTTCATCGCGTTACCTATAGACGGAGGCAGGGCATTCTCGGGTTGCATCTATCATCCCAAACCGCATCTCCCTTCCGGGCCCGAACGCTCGAAACAGAATGGGCCGTTTCTGTTTGCGCCTGTGCCGGCATCGAAAGGAGGCGGGTCAGTAGCGGTAAATCAATGAAAACATTGGGTGGGTGATTGGAGTGCCTCACCCGCTTTCGCGGCCGGTTAGCAATTTTGCACAATCGGGACCCTGTAAGAGATAACATGATCTCTGACGACGTGCCACTTGTAGCTCTGTGGCTTCCGAACCGCCGGAAAGCAGGGGCTGTAACGCGGGAATCCAAATACTGGGTCAGACATGCGGAAGCTCCACATCGGTATTGTCGATATTGTCTCCAAGGGTCCGACACGAGCCCTCTACGCTCGCGTCATGAATGCCAATCTTGCCAGCATCATGCCTCAAGCGATCGCGGTCTGGTGCAGACAACTGGGCCACGACGTCCACCTTGTTTGCTACACCGGTTTTGAAGATTTGCTGGAGGAATTGCCAGCCGACCTCGATCTGCTCTTCATCGGCGCCTTTACCGAGGCGGCCCACACGGCATATTCTCTGAGCAACCTCTTCCGCGCCAGGGGCGCGATTACGGTGATCGGAGGGCCGCATGCCCGCTGTTATCCCGAAGACGCGGTTCAGTACTTCGACTACGTGCTCGGTTTGACCGACCGGGAGACATTGCTCGACGTGTTGCAGGACTGCTCCCAACATCGGCCCGTTGGTGTGCATGTCTCGGCGAAGCGCCAGCCGAGGGCCCTTCCGGGGGTACGCGAGCGTTGGGAGTTCATTGAACCGACGCTCCAGAAAACACCCTTCCTCAAAATGGTTCCGATGCTCGGCAGCCTGGGGTGTCCTTACACCTGCAGTTTCTGCATCGACGCGGAGGTGCCCTATCAGCCGATGGACTTCGAAGTCCTGCGGGAGGACCTGAGGTTCCTGCGGCAGCAGTTCCGGCGGCCGCTGGTGGCGTGGCACGATCCCAATTTCGGTGTCCGGTTCGACGAATATCTCGACTGGATTGAAGACGCGGTGCCTCCAGGCTCCATCGACTTCGCCGCCGAGAGCAGCTTATCCCTGCTATCCGAGCCCCACCTGAAGAGGCTCAGACGCAATGGCTTCAAAGCCCTTTTGCCCGGCATTGAGTCGTGGTTCGACCTGGGCGGCAAATCGAAGACCGGCGCCCGGCAGGGGATGGACAAAGTTCGCCAGGTATCCGAGCACGTGAACCTGATTCTGAAATACGTTCCGTATGTACAGACGAATTTCGTCTTCGGACTGGATTGCGACGCAGGCGAGGAGCCCTTCGAACTGACCAAGCGCTTTCTGGACCTGACACCGGGGGCGTTTCCTGGATATTCCCTGTTGACAGCCTTTGGCCGGGCGGCGGCGCTCAATCTGGACTACCAGCGGGCAAACCGCGTACTGCCCTTCCCCTTTCACTTTCTGAACAACAACCAGGCCATGAACGTCAGGCCCAGGAACTATGGCTGGCGCGCCTTCTACGGGCACGTGATCGAGCTGACACGGTATTCTTTCAACTCGCGCGCCATCTTTCGCCGCTTTCGCGCGACCCAGGGGATGACCTCGCGATGGATGAACCTCGTGAGGGCGGTTTCCACGGAAGGCAAGGGCAGGCTGAAATACTACAGGGAAATCCGCTCGCGCCTGGATACCGACCCGCAGTTCCAGCCCTATTTCGAGCAGGAAACCGACGAACTCCCCGATTTCTATACGAAACTCGCGAGCAGGGATCTGGGTATGTTATGGCAGTGGCTTCCGTCCGGCGGTCTGAACCATGACCCGTACGGCTATCTGAAGTCCGAGCGGAGCGCGACCAGTTTGGTCAGCCCTACGGTGAATCCAGCGGCGCGCCGGTAGAGTCGCGGTTCACTGCCACACGAGCCATCAGGACACATCGGCCAAGTCGGCCGGGACTCCAGCTTGAGCCCCAACATCCGCAATGCTATGTTGGGGGGCTCTGGAGGTGTCGCTCTGAGTGATCAAGTGGTCGCGATGCTTCGCGGCCAGGTGTCTGATATCGTTTTCGGTTCAGTTTTCCTGTTCATTGGGTTTACCGCCTGCGCCATCGCTGGGATTCGCCGGCGCAGCGGAACCCGCATCTTTGTTTGGCTGGGCATTTGGAGCGCCCTGTACGGCGCGGTGCAGTTGACGCAGTCGCGTGCTCTCGTAGCGCTGTCGCCCCGATGGCTTCAAATCAGCGCTCCCTACGCCAACACTGCGATGTTGTACCTGCTCACAGTTTTTGGTTCGCTTTCCTTTTACGAACTGAGCCTCGGCAGAATGCGGTTCCTCCTTCGGGTCGTCGTCTTCGTGGGGTTAGCGATTGCTGTCGCCGGTGTGGCTTTCTTTGTTATTACAGGTTCCGGCGACAGGATGGCGCCTTACAACAATCTGCTGGCGGCCTGCGTACTCCTTATCCTGACGATTGTCATCGCAGTGCCAGGATTATCGGCCAGGTATCTCGTTCTGCCCGAGCGCGGCGTCCTGGCCATCGGCACCCTTGTTTTCGCCGTTGAAGCCCTGTATAACAGCCTCTCGCGCCCCCTGGGGTTCGTGACCCCGCGCTTCCTGGACCACCTCGGTTTCGCGGTTCTCCTCTTCTCGTTTGGCTATGTCGCCTTGCGGCTGGTTCTTGCGGACGAGCGCCGCCTGTTGTCCGTGGAGAACGAACTCGCGATCGCCCGCAAGATTCAGAGGTCGCTTCTTCCAGGCAGTGTGCCCCAACTCGACCACGTCCGCATCAGCGCCGTGTACAGTCCCATGACCGCGGTGGCTGGCGACCTCTACGAGTTCATCCCTGTCGATCAGCACCGGATTGGCTTCCTGGTGGCTGACGTCTGCGGACATGGTGTCCCGGCTGCGCTGATCGCCTCCATGGTCAAAGTCGCCGTGCACACCGTGACGGCTTGCGCGCATGACCCGGGAGCGGTGCTGCGCGGGTTGAACCGTATCCTCTCCGGGCAACTGCGCGGTCAACTGATTTCGGCGGCCTACTTATGGCTCGATACGGAGAATCACAGCGCGCGGTATGCCGCCGCCGGACACCCGCCCCTTCTGCGATGGCGGCAGGGCGAGCTGGAGCAGATCGAAAGCAACGGCCTGCTCTTTGGAATCATGCCGGAGTACGAGGACTATCCCGTTTACACCATGCCGATCACTTCCGGCGACCGCTTCCTGCTTTATACCGACGGCGTCACGGAGCCCGAGAATGCCAAGGGCGATTCCTTCGGCGACAAAATGCTGGAGGATGTTGTCCGCACCAATCAGTCGTGCCCGCCATCCGAGTTGTCGGATCGGCTGCTCTCCGAGATTCGGCAATGGCAACCCGCATCCAGGTCCCAGCAGGACGACATTACTCTCCTTGTCATCGACATCGTGTAGCAGAGACTTTCCTGCCCGGCAATCACTTTCCGGAGCGGCCTTGCGGGGAAGGCCAGGGGTTCCCGCTCGCGCGTGAGAGCGGCGTCGGATCAACCGCCGTGTTCCAAAGGAAGGCGCACCGGCTTACGCTCCCTCGAAGATCGGTAGATGGCCGCAATGATCTCCACTACTTTGCGGCCCTCTTCACCGCTGGCCAGCGGCGGGCGGTCTTCCAGAATCGCGCGCAGGAAGTCCCGGTCCTGTTGGACATGGTAATGGGTGATCGGGTCGATGCGGCGGAAGGCGGCGCGATCCTGCTTCTCGAAGACTGCCAGCAGGTGCTCCTCACCCGGAATCGTCCAGACATCGTTCAGCGGCGGCTCGGCGATTCCAGTCATACCGGCGATGAATGTCGCGCCGCTGTCGGTCTGGGCTCCGACCGATGCGCCGTTGGCGCCATGCACGTGGATCTTCGTGTACAACCCTGGTTTCTGGCTCAGGCTGACCACCACGGAACCAAGCGCTCCGCTCCGGAACCGGATCATCGTCAACGCCGTGTCCTCCACCTCGATATAGGGATGATTCAGATTGGCGCAGTACCCGCTGATCTCATCGATCGGTCCCATGAGCCATTGCAGAAGGTCAATGTGATGCGGCGACTGATTGATGAGCACACCGCCTCCCTCCGTGCCCCATTTCCCCCGCCAGGGATCGGACCGGTAGTAGTTCTCGTCACGCCAACTGAACATGGCCACCGTGCCCAGAACCGGGGCGCCGATCTTACCGGCATCGATGGCGGCTTTCATCCGGGACACGGGCTCAAACAGACGCCGCTGGCTGACAACTCCCAGTCTGACGTTGTGCCGCGCGGCCGCCTCGATCATGGCGTCACAATCAGCGAGGCTGGAGGCCAGGGGCTTCTCTACGAGTACGTGGATTCCCGCTTCAGCCGCGCGCACGGCCGGCGCGCGGTGCTCCGGATGAGGGGTGCAAACCGCCACCGCCTCGATCTTCCCAGCGGAGATCATGCTCTCGAGGTTCGGGTAGGCCCGCACGTCATAACGGGCGCCGAATTCGCGCGCCCGATCGGGCGCCACGTCGGCAACACCCACCAACTCGGACTCGGGCAACCCGCTCAGAGCGGCAGCATGCAAGTGGGCGACCTTGCCGCAACCCACGATGCCGGTGCGGATTTTCCGGCTCATCCATTGCCCCTGAAGTGAATCCCGATCATCCGGCGCAGGAACGCCAACGATTCCGCCATCTCCTCCATCCCGTTCATGCCATCCTCGATACTGATCCAGCGCGAATAGCCGTGCCGTGCCAGGATGCGAAAAATAGCATCGTAATCGTTCAAGCCCTTTCCCGTTACCCCGTGGCGCAGGTTCGGCGAATAGCCGAGCGTGCCGTCGCTCTGCCGGAGATCCTCGAGCGATGTGCCGGGGACCAGGTAGCGGTCGCTCGCGTGCATGCTGACCACCCTGTCTGCGACGCACTCCAGCAGATCCACCGGATCGTCGCCGGCCACGATGGCGTTGGAGGGATCATATTGCACCCCGAAATACTCGCGCTCGGGAATAGCATTCAGAACGGCGAGAAACACCTCCTTCTTCTGCGCGAACTCCGGGTAGCGCCAGAAGCCGTCCTTGTAGTGGTTCTCCAGGCCAAGCACAACGTCGTATTCGCGGGCGACCGGCAACAACGCAGAGATGGCTTCTACCACCCACTCGATGCCTTGCTCCTGGTTCACTTCCGGGTAGCGTTGACCGGTGAGCACACGGCATACTGTCTGGGGCCCGCCCAGTTCGCGTGCCACGCGAATCATAGCCGCCTCGTGATCGAGTGCCCGTTTCCGCGCCTCCGGCTCGGGGCTGGTGAAGTCTGGCGAGCAGCAGAGCATGGGCATCCTGAAACCTGCCCCGTGGATGGCATCGTGGACCTTCGCCAGGTATCCGGAATCCAAGCTGGTGAAGAACCCCTCATACATTTCGAGCCCGTCGGCGTCCAGTCCTTTGGCCATGTCGATCCAGTCAAAAACCGACATGGTGCGGGCCGATGCGATTTCGTCCAGGTAGCATTTGGGAAACGCGGAGATTCTCGGCTTCATAAAGACCGTGAAGCCATCGTACTCAACAGCGGGCCGGTGTGGCTGCCCGCACTGAGTTACTTCGGCATCGGGTCGCCCCGTTTGAGGTAGTACGGGTCGTCGTAGATCTCCCTCAAGGCGTTGCCGGCGCCGGGCTGAAGCCGTTGAATGATCCGCCGCAGCATGTCCGTGCTTGCGCCTTCGGGAATGGGATACGCCACGGCAGGACGTCCGCCGCGTTGCCCTCCGGGCTGCGGCCGAAGCTGCTGGATAATCTCCCGGAGCTGCTGCGGAGTGGCATCGTCCGGAACGGCGACCGGTGTCGAGGTCTGTACGCCCGCTGCTCCTCCCCGCCCAGCCGCTGCCTGGCCTGCGCCCGTCATGCCGCCCCATGTCATGTAGAAGGCCCACTTCGGCTGAGCCATCAGCAACTCGGGAGGTGGCGGTGTCCCGACTTCACCTAACCCGATGGGCTTGCCGTTGGCAATCGTCAAAATCTCCTGGTAGTACCTGTCATCGAGCGAGCTGTAGTTGTCGTAGCTGACAATGTCGGCGTACTGCGGGCCGGGATAGAAATGATAGAACTCGCCGCCGGCAGCCGGTCCGTTCTGGTTCCACACCCACAGCAGGTTGTTCAGGTGATGAACGTTCACCATCCGGTAGTACACCTCCCGGAACAGTTCCGCCGTTCCGTATGGGCCCGGACGGCCGCCCCACCAGAAGAACGTGCCGTTGTTCTCATGCATGGGCCGCCACAAGACCGGGATGTGGGCGTCCTGAAGCTGCTTCAGATAGCCCGCCGCCGTATCCATGTACTTCTCCCAGCGCTGATGCAGCGGTGAGTCGGACGTGATCAATTCGAGCCACTGCTCGTCGGTGAGTTTGGCCTGCACGCTGCCGCCCCAGCTTGCGCCCGGCCGGCCTGGTTCATCCTCGGTCGGCCGCAGCATGTGCCAGCAAAAGTAGATGATCGAACCTGCCGCATATTGCCGCTTGGCTTCTTCAATCATCAGGTCGCGGTGCGTGACCGCGTCCTTGTCCTCGAGGTTCGTGAACCCGAAATCCGAGCCCCAAATGGCGGGATACTTGCCGGTGGCCGCGTGGATCGCCTCGGTGTCCGCGTTGCGTTCATTCGGAAAGTTGTGCTGACCCGTCAGAATGCCCTTGCCCGTGATATCGCAGATCTTCCGGAGCAGCTCCCTGGCTTCCGGCGTGGCGTCGGGATTCACCGGCACGCAGGGCGGTGGACCCGCCGGCCGCGCCGGAGGCCGGAGCGCGGCCTGGAGCCTTGTGATCTGCTGGTTCTGCTGGTCGATGATCTGCCGGAGCTGTTCGGGAGTCGCATCCGCGGGAGGAGTGATGGGCCCGCCTCGTCCGCCGCGGCCGGGGCCGAACCCGCGGCCGAAGGCACCCGGGGCGGGAGCCGGTCCCAACTGCTGAAGCTGTTGCTGCAGGTCCTGAATCCGCTGCTGGATCTGTTCGGCTGGCAGATCGCCCGGATACCTGGCGCTCAACCGCTGTTCGAGTGATCGAAGCTCCAGTTGGATCTGTTGCCGCTGGACCGCAGCCGCCGGAGCCTGCTGACCCGGAGGCGGCGGCGCGGCCTGCGCATGCAGAAACGCAGGGGCACACGCCAGCATGAGCAACACCGCAAGCATGTGGTTTTTCATCTTCACCCCCTCGGAGCGAATACGGTAGCACCTTTCGATTCGGCGGGAACCGTTACGAATCCGGCGCTGCGGATTGGAATCGCGGGGGCCCGCTGCTATGATCCATTTCAAAAGCCGTATGAGACAAAACCGTCCTCTTTTTGTTCGTGTGTCTGCTCGCGCTTTCGATACCAACGCCGGATATTTCGGCAGCAAGAAAGGTTCCGAGCCGCTGCCACGCTCGCCAGCCGAGAGGATAGCGTCGAGTCGCCCATCAAGCTGGAGTTCCCGCCGGATCTGACCCCGGTGCACTTCATACGGCTGCGGCTCACGCGCGGCAACGAGGTTGTGTCCGATAACTTCTATATGCGTGGCCTGGAAGAGGTGCCCGCGCCGCCATCGCCGTTCCCCGCCCGTGGACCCGCGGGAGCCACCGCGGGCTACAACTTTTCCGCCATCCGCACATTACCCAATGTGAAAGTGGAAGCCTCCAGCCGGGTCACGCTCCAGGGTTCCCGCTGGGTGATCACCACCGACCTGCGCAACACATCCAATCAACCCGCCCTGATGGTGCGCGTCAAGTCTGTCCGCGAAAAGAGCGGCGACCGCATCCTCCCCGCCATCTCGAGCGATAACTACATCGCCCTGATGCCCGGCGAGCACCGCACGATCCGTACCGAACTGGAAAACGCCGACACCCGCGGCGAACGCCCCCGCATCGGAGTGGAGGGCTTTAACGTCGAGTAGGGCGGAAGCGCAGGCAGCCTTGGCGGAACCGGAGCTTCGACCCGCTGCTATACTTCGGCGGCCCGGCGCGCCTCGTTCATCACCCACTCCGCATCCAGTGCGGTCGCGCCGGTCGATCGTGGTGAAGACCCACCCTGGATGGCGCTCACGAAATCGTCAATACAGGGATAGTGAAGGTTCTCCGCCGCGGGGATCCGTTCGACTCCGCCGGGGTGGGCGAGGGTTGGACCGTTGAGCGGCGTTAGATCGAGTTCGCCGACAGTGCCCCGGATGCGGAATTCGTCACGAGGCGTCCGCGAATGCCAGCGCACGTCCACCACACCGCGCACGCCGCCTTCGTATTCCGTTACGACGGTCGCGTTGTCTTCCACGGCGATCGGATGAACCAATCTCGAGACATGGCAGCTCACGCGCACGGGCCGCCCGAAGAAATAGTTCATGAGGTCGATTCGGTGCGATGCGATATCGAAGAGCGGGCCGGCGCCGGCAAGAGCGGGATCGCCAAGCCAGGCTCGCTGGCTCTCTGGCGGATAGAACCAATCGTGCGAGGTGGCTTCGGCGAACACGGGCCGGCCAATGACCCCGGCTTGAATGAGCTCCATCGCCCGCGCCACTTTTGGATACATGCGCCGGTAGTACGCGATGCCCAACATCCGGCCGCTCTTCTCCGCCGCCTGCTGCATGGAGAGGGCCTCCGCATAGCAGAGCGCCATGGGTTTCTCGCAGAGCACGTGCCTGCCGGAATGCAAAGCGGCGATCGTCTGCGGAGCATGCAGGAACACCGGTGTTGCGATGTAGACCACCTCGGCATCACAACCGGCGAGCGCCGGCGCCAGGTCGGGCCATGCTGGAACGCCGTATGGCGCAGCCTTGGCGGGATCGCGGGTGACGATACCGGCAAGCCTGCTGCGTGGTTCCGCCAGAATGGCGGGCAAGACCCGTTTCGTCGCGATATCGCCGACGCCGACCAGCAGCCAGGAGAGCATGAGATTCATGCTAACCGGTTTGGAAGCGCCCGGCGTTGCGTCAAAGCAGGGTGTGTAACGCCAGCGACATCTCGAGCAACTGCGAGCCGCGCTGGATCCGGATCACCTCTGTGCCCCCGTCGCGTCTGAGTATGTCGAGGATCTCACCGAGGCAGAACAGCCCGGCTGGTTTTCCTTGGATCTCCATCAGGCGATCGCCTGCCTGAAGCCCCGCTTTCGCGGCGGGCGAGTCGTCGACGACACCGGTGACCACGTACTCACGGAGATCGGCCCCGGCCGCGCGCAACCGGATCCCGCTGGCATCGTATCGGAACACCTGGGTCAACGCGTCTTTTGGTTCGAGGATCAGGCGCTCACGGGAGAAGTCGAAGATCACGCGGAAACGGCGCAGGATTTCAGCGCCGAGGATACCCGCAAACTCGCTCTGCGCGAGCGCCCCGGCGCGCGCTTGCGAAAAGCCCACCACCGGTTGCCGCAAGTTGTAGGGCCCGATCTGCAAGTTGGCGATGCGGCCGTACAACACCTCGCTCTTCCCGTTCACGCCCTCGGCAAACTGGCTGACCAATCGGGGAAGGTCTCGCCGCGCCGCATCGAGAAGCCCGTTTTGTTCGATGAACGGCCGGTTCATGATCAAGGATCCAGGGTGTGGGCAGTCCACCAGGAACAGCCCTTCCACGGCCTTGCCGCGAGAAACGGATACTTGAAGGCGCACGAAGGGCATCCCGCCGGCGACGACCAGGGGAACCTCCGCTCCTTTTCCGGAATACCTGTATTCGGACGGCTCGTGGAGTGCCATGCGCTGGTCTTGCCAGTCAAGTTCGACAACGTAACGCGCGAGGAGTTCCGCTCCGACCAGTCCATCCATGCGACGGCCGTACGTCTCACTGACGCCCCGCAGCGGGACGACGCCCATGGCCGGCAGGTCGAGCGTCGCGCCCGGCATGGTGACACGGGCCGCAGCCGTTCTCCCGAGGCGTGCCAGGCCATCGCCGGAGCCGGCGTTCTGCCGTTCGCCCAGCGAGGTGAACGGGATTTTCAGTTGCCCGGCGCGATCCCAGTCCACGGCGCTGCGCGCGGCGGCGCTGTCGAAGCCGAAGGTCATTACAGGGCCGTCATTGATACGGACTGGTATCCAGATGACGTGTTTGAAGGGATCGAACGAGATTTGTGGCCCCTCTTCGGCGAAGGCGGATACCACCGCCGTCGCAGTCAGCAGAAGCAGGACGGGCCAGGCTGATCGTGGTCGCATCTGCACTTCAGACGCCGGTCTCGATGGTAGAGTTCCGGCTGATACCTGCGGTTGTTTGTGGATACCAATAGTCCTGATTGCTACATCCGGTTCCGCCGACAAGCTGAGGTTGCGGTAGCTCCGGATGGCTGCGCGCTGACGCGGCTCCCAGACGGCGAGGGGGTGGGTTTGCGATTGTCCCGCCCCCTCGCAGTTCCTCGGAGGACGGTTACGGGCGGTGCCAGTAACCGGGATAATAGCGGTGGCCGTAATAACGTGGTGCGACCCAGGGCCAGAACGTTGATTCCGCCGCCTCGCAGCTCGACTACAATCTGCTCACCTTGCGGTTCGATCTTCACGATGTGAGGGAGGGTTCAATCCCGCCAGGCGCAGGACCTGCCGCCGATCTTTGCCGCCGATCGGATGGTGCGGATCTCAGCCTGCGCCGCCTGCTGGGTGGTAGTTACTGCCTGGAGGACGGCGCCATCGACAACCCCCGCGTGCAGGTGGTGATCGACACCAATGGCCGCGACAATATTCCGTATCCGCCCCCTATGGAGAAACCATCCGCGCCGCTCGATTACCCGATTCAACATTTGGCCATCAACAGCAGCACGGTATGCCTCGGCAACGTCTCGTAGCGCCTGGGACGCAGACTGGTTTTCGACCCGGAAGCTGAGCATTTCCCCGGCGACGAACGAGCTAACGCCCTGTTGACGCGGATATATCGCTCGCCGTTCGTGGTGCCGGAGAAGGTGTGAGGGCGGAGGCGGTCAGAGTCCGAGCGGGTTGCGGGGCCGGCCCTCTCGCTGCTGCAACTGGCCAAAGGTATCAGTCGCACAGAAAGATCGAAGGAACTTGCCAAAATTCCCCGGCGGGGTTCAGCAGCCGTTGTGCAGCTTCATCAACGGTGATGGCCTCGACCTTGATGCTCACTGGATCGAAAGCGGCGATCCCAAGGCGTTCTCGTAGCTCGCGCACACGCGCCACAGTCCAGCTCTTTCCATCGCTGCATTTGCGGCGCATTCGGTTCATGGTGGCTGCCAACTCACGGTCCGGCCACTGGCCGTCGAGTGTGCGCATGAGTTCAACCGAGCTCAGGTAACGGTCATCGTGATACCGTCCCGTCCGAACCCTTGTCAACCCGAAGCTCGGTGTGACGGCCGGTTCAATGGATGACAAGCACGATTTGATTGGCTTTGGAATCGTCGTCGATCACGACTTCTTGGATGAGGACACGTGTGAGGCGCTGTTTCATTCGCGCGTCCGTGCCGGGAGCGTTCCACGCTGCCGGAAGATCGTGGGCGAGCGCCAGCAATGCCTCTGTCGTTTGCGCGTCTCTGGAGCCGTGCAGCCAGGCTGGATCTCCTCAAGGGTCTGCAGCTCATCATGTCACGCCAAAAGGTCTGCAGATCTTAACAATGCACCATTCTTGGCTCTCAAGCGTCAGGGAACAACCTCAATCCTGGCTTCCTCTAGTCCCTCGGGAAGAGGTGCAAATCGCAGTTCCTTTATTTCCTCCCGCGTCAGGCGAAGAAAATGGGTTCGAAGCCCCGTAGCCTCTTCGAAGGCTTCGTTAACAGCTCGGTTAAACTTCTCCCCCTCCAACATCACTTGAGACTGTCGATTTCGATTTCCCCTTGCCCTGCCATAGGCTTTGGCGAACTGCCAGATAAGTTCTAACGCCGCCTTGAGGACCGCCTCCATTTCGCCATGATTGTTCGTCGCAATGGCAAGATTATACCGATCCTCTAGGACCTTCGCGGTGTACTTAAGCCGACTACGGACCTCATCGTCGGATATCGCGTGCATCTCCTGCTGTGTTGGCCGGCTCAGAGTCAATGCCTGAGGGTCGAAAAACCAAAACTCGAACTCGATGCCCTTTTTCTTGAGCTTCAGAAAGGCCGCACGGCAGACGTAATACGGCACCAATCTCCTGTGCAATACGTCCAGAATGGCCTTTGTGTACTGCGAAGGCACCTTTCCAACGAAGCACGGAATTACTGCCTCAATCCAAGCCGCCACCTCATAGCTATCCGTGCAAAACCATAAACGTTGGGCGGATAGCCGGGATAACCAAATAGAAAAGGAAGAATCGCTCACGTGCCCCTCCCGATCTGCACGCTTTGCCTAGCGGCTCGCACGCTAACAAACCAAACCGCGCGTAGAAAGTATTATCCTTGGAGCCTGCCCTGCTAATCATGAGGTCCTCTCGAAGAAACGTTGAAAAAACCCTAAAGAAGTTCTAAAGTGGGTAACATACTCCGCAGCGGGGATGCTGGGTTGTGAAGGAAACAAAGGCCTTCTACGAGTTCGGTCCATTCCGTATGGACCTTCGCGAACATCTGTTGATGAGGGACGGGGTTGTCGTGCCCCTGACGCCTAAAGCGTTCGATCTCCTTGTGGTGCTGGTGCGCAACAGCGGACACGTGCTGGAGAAAAAAGAACTGCTGGACGCGGTGTGGCCGGACAGTTTCGTAGAGGAGGGGAATCTCGCCCAACATGTTTCGATCCTCCGGAGAACTCTGGGCGAGCGGTCGGGCGAGCCTCAGTACATACAAACCGTCCCACGCCGCGGCTACCGGTTCATAACTCCGGTCCGCGAGCCACTCGGATGCGATGCCGAGGCAGCCGGCGAACCGGTGCCCCGCATCTCCAAGCGGTCAGCCAGGCGATGGGTAGCCGTGTGCGGCCTCTCGGCCGGGTTGTTGGCGCTGGGGGCTGTGCTGATCTGGCGGGAAAAGCCGGTCCCCAAGCCAAGGCTGGGCTATACGCAGCTCACCGACTTTACGGATTCGGTCGTGGCGCCCGTCCTCTCACCGGACGGCCGCATGCTGGCGTTTATACGCGGCACGAATTGGTTCTTGAGCCTCGATCAAATCTGGTTGAAGTTACTGCCGGACGGGGAACCCGTTCCACTCACGCACGACCTCAGGCCCAAGTTCGCTCCGGCGTTCTCACCGGATGGGTCGCAACTCGCCTATTCCGTCGTCGATCCGTTCCGAGCGGCGTGGGACACCGTGAGCGTGCCCGTGCTCGGCGGCGAGCCGCACCTCCTGATGCAGAACGCCGAAGGGCTTACCTGGGTCGGTGCGCACCGGTTCCTTTTCTCGGAACTCAAAACCGGGATCCACATGGCGGTTGTGACTGCCCGGGACAACCGCAGCGAGGCCCGCGACGTGTACGTACCCGAGCACGAGCGTGCGATGGCGCACTTTTCGTACGCGTCGCCGGATCACGCCTGGGTGCTGGTGATTGAAATGGACCACACCGTTGCCTGGCAGCCATGCCGCCTGGTTCCATTCGACGGCAGTTCGCGCGGCCGGGTCGTCGGGCCGCCGGGTCGATGCACGTCTGCCGGCTGGTCTCCCGATGGGAAGTGGATGTACTTCACGGTGGCCACAACGCACGGTCAACATCTATGGCGCCAACGCTTTCCGGGGGGCGCTCCGGAGCAACTCACGTTCGGCCCTGTTGGAGAGGCGGGGGTCGCGGTGGCCCCGGACGGCCGTTCCATCATCACGTCCGTCGGCATCGAGCAGAGCGCCATCTGGATTCATGACGCTCGGGGAGAACGTCCGATCTCGTCCTTTGGGAACGCGTCCCTTCCCAGGTTCTCCGCGAATGGCAAACGCGTCTACTTCCTGCTGCGCCGCGGGACGCCGGATTCCGAAAGCGAGCTATGGGGAACGGATCCCCACAGCGGACGCAGCGAACGCCTGGTGAACGGTTTCCCGATTACGAGTTTCGACGTCTCCGATGACGGGTCAGAGGTGGTTTTCGCGGCGAAACCCGCACGGGGAAAGTCACAGATCTGGCTGGCCTCGCTGGACCGGCGCTCACGACCCGTGCGCATCACCTCCGGCGGAGAGGAGACTCCGAATTTCGGTCCCGAAGGCCAGATCCTGTTTCGCGCATCCGACGGAAAGGACAACTACCTTCTGCGAATGAACCGGGACGGCAGCGGTCGCGCCCGGGTGGTGCCATTCCCGATCGGCAACGTAATGAGTGTTTCTCCGGACCGGCTCTGGGCTGCCGCGCTTGTGCCGGTGGACGACGCGCTTGCCCCATCCGCCGAACTTGCCATCCCCGTGAAGGGCGGCGAAGCCAGGCGTATCTGCTCGGGATTCTGCGTGGCGCGATGGGCGCCCAATGGGGAGTTTCTTTACCTGACACTGGAGGTGGGAGCGGGCTTTCATCCGCGGAAGACGGTTGCCATGCCTCTGCCGCCGGGGAAGGCATTACCCGAATTACCGGCCGAGGGCATACGGTCGGTATCCGAAGCGCTCGCCATCCCGGGTGGACGTGTGATTGAACAGTCCGAATTGGCGCCTGGTTTGGACCCGTCCGTATATGCGTACGTGAAAGTGGCGACGCATCGCAACCTCTTTCGCATTCCGCTTCCATAACGTCGCCACCCAGTCCTCAGGGGGCGGGCTGGCGATTTGCCCGCCCGCTCGCAGGACGGTTACCGGCGGCGCCAGTGACCGGGATAATAGCGGTGGCCGTGATAACGGGGCGCAACCCAATAAGCGCGGGCATAGGGCGGCCGAGTCCAGTAGCCGGCGTGCCAGACCCATCGCGGTCCGACCGGGTACCAATATCCGGAAACCCAGGTGTATCCGGGGCGGGCGACCGGCCTCACATACGCTGCGTACGGTGCCGGAGGCGGAGTGTAAACCACGACCGGAGCAGGCGGGACGTAGCGGTATCCGCCGAACCCGACTCCAAAGAAGAACCGCGTCGCCCCAAACATCGAACTCCCCGCCAACAAAAGAAGCGCCAACAATTTGTATTTCATATTTCCTCCTCGAGCCGCTGTCCGGCGGCTTCGCCAGCTTGGAATGCATCCCGCTTGCCATTGCGCAAGCCTATGAAAAAAATACGCGTCCGCGGTCCGGCGGCCGGCTGTGGTGGCCGATGTTCACCGCGCTGGTGGTTATCGGCCAGCGACCGCCGCGGTAACCTGCGGTGATAAGCATTGCACCGGCTTATCGAGCTTATCGAGCGGCGTCTGGAGACCGGCGTGCTATGGTTGCAGTGAGGGGAGTAACAAATGCGCACACTTCTGCCGGTGGTTATCTGGTCGAGCCTCTTCGCAGTGGCGCTCGTGGCGGACACGAATCGTGGTGTGGAATTGTACAACCAGGGGAAATACGCCGAGGCCCAGTCGGAACTCTCCAAAGCCGTTGCAGCCGCTCCCGACGATGCGCGCGCGTATCGCTATCTCGGCCTTTCGCTCGTGGAACAGCACAAGGCTTCCGAAGCGGAAGCACCTCTCAAGAAGGCCGATGAGTTGGCTTCCAACGGCGACACCAAGCTGGCACTGGCCCGGATGTACGTGGAAGAGAAGCAACTCGACAAAGCCGAAGCCCTGGTGAACGAGGCTGACGGCTCGGAGAAGGAATACGTCCGCGGCCTGATTCAGTTTTTCCGCAACCAGAATAAAGAAGCTGCCGCCAGCCTGGAGAACTACCTGAAAGACAATCCGGACCAGCCGTACGCACACTATTATGCCGGCCTGGCCTACAGCGGAGCGAAACGGCCGGACAAGATGCTGACTCATTTCGAGTTGTTTCTGAAGCTCAAACCGGATGCTCCGGAAGCCAGGAAGGTGCGAGCGGTTATGAGCACCGGGCGCTAGGCACGGGGATCCATTGCGGCGATCGCGAATCATTCGGATAGCCGCCTATGCCACGGGCGGCATTCTCGTTTTTCTCGGGCTCCTGATACTCGCGGTGCACACGCCGCCGGCGCGGCGCCTGGTGCTGCGGGAACTCGTCAGTCTTCTCCGTAGTCAGAACATCGATTTCGCCGCCTCGCAACTCGACTACAACCTGCTCACCCTGCGATTCGAGCTTCGGGATGTGAAGGTCCAATCGCACCAGGCCCTGGACCTGCCGCCGATTTTTGCCGCCGATCGGGTGGCCGCGGATCTCAGCCTTCGCCGCCTGCTTGGTGGCGCTTACTACCTGGAAGACGGCGGCATCGACAACCCCCAAGTCCAGGTGGTGATCGATGCCAACGGCCACGACAACATTCCGCATCCGCCCCCTAAAGAGAAACCGTCGGCGCCAGTCGATTACCGGATTCAACATCTCGCTATCAACGGCGGAACCGTATCGTTCGAGGAGCGGAAGCAACAGCTCGCGGTGTTTTTCCCGCTCGACCGGCTCACCATGGATGGCGAACAGATCCGGCTGCGGACACGGGACGGCGGCAGGGCTGCCCTCGCCGCAAGGTCCCTGCCGGTCCGCAGCCTGACCGGAGACCTGCTGCTGGAGAAAGATGCCGTCGACATCCGGAGCTTCCGTGCCGACCTGGGCGAGTCGAGCCTGGCGATCGCCGGCACCGTGAATCACTTCGACAGCCCGCAACTGGACCTCCGGTCCGAGGTGACGCTGGCGTTGGCAACCCTGTCTCCGAGTCTGCGCGGCAAAGTGGACGCGGCGCTGACCGCAGCCGGACCGCTGGCGCAACTGACCGCCACCGCGCGGCTACGCGGGCAAGGCCTGACAGTGGAGCGCTTCGACCGCATCCGTATCGAGGCGCAAGCGGCTTATAGCGCGGCACAATCGCGGGTCCGGTTGGAGTCGCTGAACGTCTCCTCACCCCTGGCCAGCATTCGCGGCCAGGGCGACGTGGCTCTGAACGGCGCCCAAAGCACGGCAGGGTTCGCCGTGGCGGGTGACCTGGAACGACTCTCTTCCGTTTTCGGTTTGCCGGTACGGATCGCGAGCACGGCAACCGTGAACGGCGAAGCCACTTGGCCCGGGTTGCAGTTCCAGGAGGCCGGCGGCGAGGCGGCGATCCGCCTGCGCGCTTCCAGGCCCGAGCCCGCAAAGGACATCATCCCCGTGGACGCGGCTCTGCGCGCGACGGCACACGGGAATCGCATCGTAGTGGGGGTGGATGAGCTACGCGGTCTGGGGATCACGGCATCGGGAGAAGTCGCGTTGACCGATCGAAAGGCGCTCGGTGGAGAACTCCGTGTGGACGCCGCGCCCCTGTCCGCCACAGCCGCCGCCGCGGAGGCATTTCTGGGTAAGCCTTTAGGGACGGCGCTCGACGGTTCCCTGGGTTCGACCGCCAGCCTGTCCGGAACCGTGACCGCACCGTCGGTGGGAGTGACTGCGGCCATCCCCGATCTCTCGGTGGGCGAACTCCATCATGTCGCTGTCAACCTGGCGGGCGGCTACACGCCTGAGCGAACATCCATCGACACCGCCACCGTGAGCTGGCAGAATCAGACGCTGCGGGTTGCGGGCACCATCGATTCCCAACTGCACCTCGCCGCGCGCGCCGACCACGTTTCCCTGGCGGCGATTCTCGCGGGGCTGAACCACGGTGACCTGCCGGCCTCGGGCGACCTCTCGCTGGCAGCCGATGTGAGCGGGCCCATGGATAGCCCGGCGGCCACGGTCACGCTCACGGGCAGCAATCTCCAGGCATACCAGGAGGCTCTCGGAGCCCTCGAGGCGCGCGCCGAGCTTCGTGGCCGCGAACTGGAACTGAGCGGCCTGCACCTGGAAAAGCCGCAACCCGGCGGCAACGGGTCGCTGGGCGCCACGGGCACGTACAACCTCGACTCGGAGCAATATCGGTTCCAGGCCGAGGCACAGGACCTGCGGCTGTTGAACTTCACGCTGCCCGATCAAACCGCCGTGCGCGGAGCGATCCACTTTACCGCATCGGGCCAGGGCGGCGCCGACAATCCCGCCGGAGAGCTCAAGCTGACAGTGGATGGCATTCGCGCCGGCGAGCAGGATTTCGGCAGCGCGCAACTGACCGCGAAGGCGGCCAACCGGCAGGTGGACTTCGAAGCATCCGCGTCGAAGTTCAATCTGACTGCATCCGGCAAGCTCGGCACCGAATCCCCGAACCCGGCAACCGTCCAGGTGCGGCTGGCCGATTCCACGTTCCCGGGGGTGGAGGGAACCGTCTCCGGCGTCATCGACGCCGCCGGCGACGTGCAGAACTACCGGCAAGGGACCGCCCATCTGGAAGTCACGAAGGCTGATATCAAGTTGAACGGGGAGCCGGTCGGCATAGAAGGACCACTGGTGGCCGGTTATGCCAACGGCACTCTGACCGTTGAGAAAGCCACAATTGTGGCCGCCGACTCGCGGTTGGAAGCGAGCGGTTCGCTGCCGGTGGAATCGGGGGCGGCTGAGGGCGCGATCCGCTTGAAGGCCCAGTTGAGTCTTCCGGGGCTGGCCCGGTTTGCGCCGCCCGATACGAAGATGCAGTTGCAGGGCACGGCGGCGGTGGATGGGACCATTCGCGGCACGCTGCGGCGAATCGATCCCTCGCTTTCGATCCTGCTGGAGAACGGCTCGTTCTCATTCGCGGGGCTCAGCCCGGCGGTGACCGGCGCGACCCTGCGCGGACAGGTCAAAGACGGTGCGCTGGAACTCGAGAGCGCATCGGCGAAATGGGGCGAGGCGACATTCGACGCCGCGGGAACCGTGCCGTTCGCGCTGCTGCCCGCCGATCTCCCAGTCGAACTCCCCAGGCGCCAGGGCCCTGCCCGGTTGCAGGCGGATTTGAAGAACCTGAACCTCGCGGCCATCGAAGGCATGAAGGAGGGGCTCAGCGGGCTGGTCAGCGTGCACATCGATGCCGAGGCCCCCCGGCCCGAGTTGACAGCAGTGAAGGCCACCCTGACCTTCCCGAACCTCGAAGCCAAGCTGGACACGTATTCGGTCGCACAGAATGGAACTTCGGAGATCGCGCTCGAAAACGGCGTGGCTACCGTGCGGCGGTTTCAGTTGACCGGTCCCTCCACCGAAGTACAGCTTTCCGGCACGGCGGAACTGACCGGCCAACAGGCGCTCGACCTGCGGCTGGATGCCAAGCTGGATGCGTCGCTGGCGTCGGTCTTCACGACCAGCGTCCGCGCGCGCGGGGCCACCGAAATTCATGCCGCGCTCACAGGTCCGGCGAAGCAGCCGGAGGCCAAGGGCTACCTGCAGGTCGCCGATGCCCAGCTTTCGGTCGAGCAGCCGCGGATCGGTATCGACGGTCTGAACCTGCGGGTGGACCTGGCGGGCACGCGCGCCACGGTTTCCCAACTGGAGGGTCAGGTTAACGGCGGCACGCTGAGCGGGCGCGGCTCGATTGCATATGCCGACGGAAAGATACAGGACTCGGATCTCACCGTTCAGGCCGAGGATCTTTACCTGGATTTCCCCGAGGGGCTGAAGACCGTTTCCGACCTGCGTCTGCAATTGAAGAAGCTGGACACCGGCCTGGCGCTGCGCGGGGCGGTGGTAGTGAAGGAGGGCGGGTTCACCGACGATTTGAACTTCGATCGGGGCATTCTGGCCGCCGCCACCGCGCCCAGCGGGCTGGAGACCACGGAGGAACGCAACCCGCTGCTGGAATCGCTTCGGTTCAACGTCAGCGTGGTAACCCGGGACCCGATCGTGGTGGAGAACAACCTCGCGAAGGCCCAGATCACAGCTCAATTGGTACTGCTGGGAAACCCCTATGAGCCCGGACTGGCGGGGCGCCTGGTGATCGAAGAAGGCAGCGAACTGACGCTCCAGGAACGGCGTTATGAGGTGACGCGGGGGATCGTCACATTCACCAACGACCGCCGCATCGAACCCAGCCTGGATATGGAAGCCACCACCACCGTGTCGGGCTATGACATCACGCTGCGAATCTCCGGTCCGCCGGGAGAAACGAAGACGGAGCTTTCGTCCAATCCAGCGCTGGCCGAGCCCGATATCGTCGCCATGCTGGTGACCGGCAAGACGCTGGACGAAGTACGCGGTCAGGAAACGCAGGTCGCCCAGACCCAGATCCTGTCGTATCTCACCGGCCGGGTCGGCTCGTCGATCGGACGGCAAGTTGAACGAGCCACCGGATTAAGCCGGGTCAAGGTGGAGCCCAACCTCATCGCCGCCGAAACCAATCCCAGCGCCCGGCTTACCGTGGGACAGGATATTACGCCTCAACTCCAGTTCGTCTATTCCATGGATCTGGTAAACAGCTCGGACCAGATCTACATCGCCGAATACGACCTGAGCAAGCGGTTCGTGGCGCACGGCGTGCGCCAGTCCGATGGCAGTTTTCGTTTCGACTTCAGCCACGACCTGCGCTTCGGGGGAATCGCTCCGGAGCGGCGGAACGCCAAACGCGATACGCGCAGGATCGGCAGCCTTACGATTTCGGGCAACAGTTATTTCACCAACGAAAGGCTCCTGAGCAAACTGAAGTTCGGAACCGGCGACCGTTACGACTTCTTCAAGGTGCGCCGCGGCCTGGATCGCGTGACGCAGATGTACACGAAGGCGGACCTGCTGGAAGCGAATGTCCACTTGCGGCGGAACCAGAAGGACAGCACCGTGAACCTGGACCTGACGGCCGACGCCGGGCCCAAGGTGGAGTTCGTTTTCGAAGGCGCCTCGGTTCCGGGCGGAGTGGAGAAAGACGTGCGCCGCGTCTGGTCCAGCGGTGTTTTCGATTCGCAGCGCAGCGAAGATGCCGTGGGCGTTTTGCGCGCCTGGCTGATCGGGGACGATTACCTGACTCCCGACGTGACGCCCGAGATCACCACACCGGCCGCGGACCGCAAGCGCGTGGTGTTCGACATCCACCGGGGCCCGAAGTACGAGCATGTGGAATGGGTATTCGAGGGCGCCAAGGATGTGAGCGGGAAGCGGCTGCGGGAGGTGATCGAACACCAGAAGCTGGCCACGGAGGTGTACACCAAGCCCGCCCGGGTGACGGATCTGTTGACGCAGTTCTACCGCGAGACGGGGCACCTGGATGCCGCCATCCAGAACCCGCGCTACGAGATGGATCCGCCGACACGTACGGGCAAAGTGGTGTTTCCGGTCAGCGAGGGCCCGCTCTATCGCGTGGGGGAATCGCGATTCGAGGGAAATCGGGCGTTGACCGCGGCGGAGCTCGCCGAGGTAGTGCCGCTGCCGCGGGGTGAAACCTACCGGCCGGTGTTGCGTGAGAACGCGATTCAGCGCCTGCGCGAAACGTACTACTCGCGAGGGTATAACGAGGTGGAAATCGATGCCGCACTGACACGCGTTCCCGAGCGGGCGCTGGTGAACCTCGATTTTCACATCACCGAGAATGCCAGGAGCGTGGTGAGCGAGGTGGTGATCGAGGGCAACCAGAACACCAGTGATAACCTGATCCGCACGCAACTGGAGCTCAAGCCCGGCGACCCCGTGGACCTGCAAAAGGTGAGCAACTCGCGGCGCAAGCTCTACAATACCGGCGCGTTCTCCATCGTCGATATCTCGCGCGAGGACCTGGACACGACGGCAGCGCCATCCCCGGACGGCAGCAAGCAGGTCCGGCTGCGCGTGAAGGTGCGCGAGATTCAACCGTTCCAACTGCGCTACGGCGGGTTCTACGACACGGAGCGGGGCCCGGGCGGGATTGTCGATTTCTCCAATCGGAATTCCCTCGGCAGCGCGCGCGTGCTGGGGATGCGGCTGCGCTACGACTCGAAGCTGCACGAGGCACGCTTGTATTTCAGCCAGCCCCTGCTGACGCGGTTCCCGCTGAAGACGATTGTCGGTCCGTACCTCCGCCGCGAGATTCACCCGGAGACCGACGTGGAGTCGGCCTTCAACGTGGATCGCGTCGGGATCTCGGTTCAGCAGCAAGCTTCGCTTGCCGGCAAGATCATCCTGAACTACGGGTATCAAATCGAAAGAAACCGCACGTACGACACCGGTCCCGACCCGATCTTCGACGTGCCCCGCCGCGTCGCCGGCCTGACATCCACTTTCAGCCGCGACACGCGCGACGAAATCCTGGATGCGTCTCGCGGCAGTTTTCTGTCGCAGGCGTTCGAGTTTTCACCCCAGGCGCTCGGCTCGGACATCGGGTTCATCAAATACTTCGGGCAGTATTTCCGCTATTTCCCGCTGCAGAAGCCACGCGTGGAGCTGTTCGCCAACCAGGTGTTGCGTCCGCGCCTGGTTTACGCCTCGGCGGTGCGCGTCGGCCTGGCCTACGGATTTGCCGACCAGGATGTTCCGCCGAGCGAGCGGTTCCTGGCGGGCGGAGCGACCACGGTCCGCGGCTTCGCCCAGGATTCCCTGAGGCCGCCCGGCATCGTAGGAACCCTGGGGGGCAACGCCATGCTGGTGCTCAATAACGAGCTGCGGTTTCCGCTGGTCAGCATTTTTGATGGCGTGGGTTTCGTGGACATCGGCAATGTTTACTCCAAGGTGTCCGACTTCAGCCTGGCGGACGTGCGGAAGGCAGCCGGCATCGGTTTGCGGGTGCGGACTCCCTGGGTGCTGCTGCGGCTGGATTACGGATTCAAGCTGGACCGGCGAACCGGTGAATCGCTGGGGCGGCTGTTCTTCAGCATCGGCCAGACGTTCTAAAGGCCGTTGGCGAGGGCGAGCTGAGTAAGGCCGGTACGGACGCGGGTGAGGATCGAGGTGAATTGCAGCCAGTTTTCACCGTGGCTTTCCTTGCGGGAGATCTCCTGGAATTCGGCCAGGATGCTGGTGCAGCGACGGTCGAGCGCTTGGATGCGTTCGTGCATGGCGCGGGGCTTGGGCGCTTTCCGGGGTGCGGCTGCGCGAATCTCGGCTACAGCAGCGGCGATTTCGGAGCAATTCTCCGGCCTGAGGGCGATGGCCTCGCCGCGGTGATAGAGGGCGCCATCCTTTAGAGACGGCTCGATCAGGCGGAAAGTCCCGGCGGAGATGCGGATGAGCTGTGCCAGCTCAAAGTAAGGCGCGCCGAATTCCTGATACAGGCGGATGCAGCGATCGGCTTCGGCCCCGCTGATCTTGAGGTATTGGGTGCAGAATTCGCGCCAGGAAGTGGTACAGGATTTGTAGCGACGCTGGTCGCGAATGCGTTGCAGGGCCTCCACCTGGGCGGCCGAGCAGCGGCCCGAGACGAGGCCAAAAGCGTGACTCTGGCCGAGGACGACGCCGAGACTGAACAATCCGGCATCGAGCGACGTGTTCAGAAGCTCTTCTTCTTGCATGAACGCTCCGGAGCGAATTGACTTATATCTAAGTCAATTTGGGAAGACGCGCCGTTGAAAACGAGCGGTTTGGGGCGTATCGGTGACTTATATTCAAGTCATTTTCCGCCGGCGCCGGGCGAAACGCGGCACCAACCCTGATTTCAGGATAATAGGAGGAGAGTTGGCGGAGGAGTCATTCCGGGGATGCAACGACAGCTAAGTCCTGGCCCGAGAACGTACCACAAATATTCCGAAAACCGGTGAACGGCCCATTGCGGCTCACCACAATGGGGATGATACACGCCCGACCTTGGTGGGGACGTCGGGTTTGTTGACCGGCCAAATGTGCATCCTATTGAAGCGACTGGGAGTTGGGGGAAGTGCGTTTCGAAAGGAATTGTTGATTATTTTGTTGGATCCTCTCTGCGGCGGATCGAGTGATCTGCTCGAGTCTGACAATCGGGCAAACACAAGCATACGCCCATGCGGGGCGGTGGGGCAGGCTCCTGACCTCCCCCACCTTTTCCCAAGGGCTCAGAACCGGATTCTGCCTTGAATCTGGTAGAAGCGGTTCAGAGTCGAAGTCTGGCTGGTCACCTTCCCGAAGGTCGTGTTGTAAGGGTTGCTGTCGGGCGCGGAGAACTGGGAACGGTTCAGCAGGTTGAGCGCGTCCATGCGGACCTCGAAGACCATTCCCTCCCGCAGCCGGAAGTCGCGCCGCAGGTTGCCGCTCCACTGGTTGAGCCCATCGGCGCGGACGCTGGTGATATCGACCGGAAACACACGCGCCTGGTATGACGCGGGGCCCTTGGCCGAACTCCGTTCGAATGGCGCGGCGGTGTTGAACCATTGATCCAGGCTTTTGGAACCCTCAGTCAGCGTAGAGCCGACCGTGCTCAGGTCGCCGTAGTAGAAGTAGTTACCCCACGATAGAAATGGGCCCTGCTGAAAGTCGTACGTCAGGGCCACCTGCCAATTGCCGACCACGTGGCTGAGAATTCCGCTCTTCAGGAATGCGCGGCCCGGTCCGAACGGGAGTTCATAGATGCCGGTGGCGTTAAAGCGGTTCGGCAGCGGATTATTGGTCGGTGTCCACTGTCTCGGGGCGGGGTCGAATTCGTCAATGATCGTCGTCCAGCTCCGCGCACTGGAGTAGGTGTAGTTCGCGTTCAGGAAAAACCCCCTCGAGAGTCTCCGCTGGAAGGTGACCTGCAACGAGTGGTTCTTGGCCTTGCCGATATATTGGTTGCTGGAAAGCCCGTTCATCTGCGGAAAGGCGCGCAGCAGCCGGTTCTTCTGAATGGTCGAACCAGTGAAGAAGCCGAGTGTGGACATTTGCTGGTACAACTCCGGATCGGAGGTCTTGAGCGATTCGAAGTTACTTATGTTGAACGGGTTCGTTACGTTCTGGGTCATGTTGCTGGCGACTGTGTTGTTGCGGACCATGGTAGTGTTCCAGTACTGCGCCGGCAGCGCCTGCTGGTTCTGGCTAACCGACAGATGGTCGCCCCACGAGCCCCAGTAATACACCTCCACAGACATGTTCGGGCTGAGCTTGCGCTGCAACCCGATTCTCCACTGTTGTTCGCGGGGATGCCTGCGGTTGAACGGCCGGTACGAAAAACTCCGGCCCGCCACATACATGCTCCCCAGCGCGCTTCCCAAAGGAGTATCGAAACGGGTCCCGTCACTGCGCACAGGGAAGGGATCCGCGAGCGGCGATATGCCGGCTCCGGGGTCGCCGGCCAGCCAAGTCGTCCCGTAGTCATTGGTCAGGTTGGTGGAAGTGCTTCTCGAGAAACCCGACTGATTGAGCGTTTCGTTCTGCACGTTGATGGAGTCGAAATAAATGCCGTAGCCGCCGCGGAGAATCGTCTTGTCGTTGAACTGCCAGGCTGCCGACACTCGCGGCAGCCACATCAGCTCGTTCTGCCAGGGCTGACGCGGGGCGCCATTCACACCGGCGTAGACGGACCCTCCCTGGACCACGAAGCTGCTGGCCGCGAGCTCCGGTACCGGTTTCGCGGCGTAGGCGGCCTGTGCGGCAGTGGCAATCGGCAACTGCGCATTCGGGTCGAATCCGGTGAGCGCGCGGTTGTACCGCTCGGTGGGGGCCTGCTCGTACTCCACGCGGAGCCCGACGGTCAACGTCAAATTGTGGGTCGCACGCCAGGTGTCCTGTCCATACCAGGCGTAGTAGGGGTTCATCAGCGCATAGCTGGCGTTGTTGTCGATGGACATGGAACTGGGTATCCCGAGCATGAAGGCGGCATAGCTCAGCCCGAGACTGCCCGCCGGGGTAAGGCCATCATCGTTCTTCTGCACGTACTGGCTGTTGAAGCTGAAACTCCCCATGGAATTCCCGGCGCCTCCCGGATTAGTGTTGTACGCCTGCCGGAAATCGATACCGCCCTGGAAAGAGTGTTCGCCAACCACGTGCGACACGCTCGCCTTGAGCCCCATCGAGCGCTGGCGGCCGTCCGCGGAGAGAGAGCGGCCCACGACGAGGCTGCTTCCGCCGAAAGCGGACGTGAACCCGTTCAGCGACACCAGCGGCACGGCGCATCCGCCCAGACCCTGGCAGTATTGATCCATGTACGAGGGGAACCCGATATCGCTGGGCTTATACTTCCTGACGCCGTAAGTTTTCTGCACATTCGACCATTGATTGGCCGAAAGGCCCGCGGCAATCACGGTTGCCGAGCTTTTGGAGTAGGTCCAGTTCAGGATGCCGCCCCTCGCCGACCGGATGTTATCCCAGTCCTGCATGCCGGGTTCGGTGGAGTAGGTCCAGTCCTGCGCGTTCTCGATGAAGCGGCTCCAGTTCCACGAGAACGACAGGCGGTTCCTCATGTCCGGCGCCCAGTCGCCGCGGCCCGCCATGCCGCTGTAGTTGACGTTGTCCACCTGGCCCAATGCGAGGAAGTTGTTGAACGGCTCCGCCAGTGAGCTGGCCGGACTGTTGTTGGGAGTGGGGATCCGGTCGGTGTACCAGTTGAAGATTTTGGGCGCCAGAATTCTGCTCTGGGGAATCAAGTTTCCCGGAATCGGCGTGCGGATGTAGTGCCCCGGCCGGGCCGCGTCGGGTGCCGTGCTCAGCGGATCGTAGATCTGGTATTTCGAGTTGATTGCCAGCAGGTCCGAGAAGTCGCCTTGGCGCTCAGCCAGGGTGGGGACCGTATTGTTGATTTCGCTCGTCCGGGCCGGCTGCCGGGTCTTGTTCTGCGAAAAGGAAAAGAACCAGAACAACTTGTTCTTGCCGTTGATTACCTTTGGAATGTAAACAGGTCCGCCGAGAGTGAACCCGTAGTCGTTCGAATGACCGCCGGGCTGCATGGGCTGCGACGCCAACTGATTTGCCAGGGCGCTATCGCCGGCGGCGTTGGCGGCGGCGATGTTCTGGAAGTACTTCTGCTTGACGAAAAACGGAGCCGCGTTCCAATGCGTGTTCCAGTATTGTTCGGTGCCCGAGCCATGCAGGGCGTTGGTGCCGGACTTCGTCTGAAAGGCGACGCTCAGCCCTATGGAATGCCCAACGGAGGCATCGAAACTGGTGGTGTCGATCTTGAACTCGGCGATCTGGTCGGTGAACGGCGTGAACGCAACCCCGCCGCTGCCCAGGTTCGGCGCTCCGTCGATGCTCCACTCGTTTTGGCCAAGGCCGAGCGGCGCAAAAAACCCCGAGTCGCCGCCAACCATGCCCTGCGTCAGGAATTGCGTAGTCCCCTGGTTCACCACTCCGGGAGCCAGCCGCGCCATCAGAACCAAGTTGTTGGTGAGGACGGGAAGGTCCATGATTTCGCGGGTGGTCAGCGCCTTACCCACGGTCACCGTGCTGGTATCGAGGATAGGAGATTCGGCGGTGATGGTGACCGCTTCGCTCAGGGTTCCAACTTCCAGTTGGATGTCGATCTTGAGTTGAGCCTTCATCGTGAGGGTCAGGTTGGAGCGAACCGTTTTACGGAAACCAGGCGCCTCCACCGTCACCTGGTATTCGCCGGACGGCAGCAGGGGGGCCTCATAGTACCCGTTCGTGTTCGTGGTTAGGGGTGTCGAGACATTGGTCCCGGTGTTGGTCACTGTTACGGTAGCACCCACAACGTGGGCCCCCTGAGGATCCGTCACCGTTCCGGAAATCGTGCCCCTGGTGTCTTGGGCCTGAGCGGACCACACCAGGGCGAAGAGAGTTGCTGCTGCAAGGCACTTCACTGTCATCGGAACCTCCTCACCCGGGAGTCTGGGTAGGATCATTCTACATCATGCAAAGGTGTTTATTTACCGCGTTGGAACCCGCGTAGAATCAGGCCATTGCAAACAGGGCTGGACAAAATCCTTCGTTTCGGCTACTGTAGGGGTGGATGAGAGCCGCAGGCAGCCCGCGAGAGCAGAGAAATCAACCGGATTCGATGGCGTTCGTTCCCAAGCAAAAGTTGGAGCAAGCCGAGCGACAAATCAAAAAACAACAGCGGGAGATCGAACGGCTCGAGCAGGAAATCGAGCGCCTGCGCAAAGAGTTGGAAGCCGCCCTGCGAGCCGGAAAGCGCCAAGCCGCACCACATTCCCGTGGCCGAACCAAGGACCGCCCCCAACGCGCGGGCCGCAAGCCGGGCCGGAACTATGGCAAGCATGCCTGCCGTCGGACTCCCTCGCGGGTGGATGAAACGATGCCCGTGCCGCTGCCGCCGCAGTGTCCCCACTGTGGAGGCGGGGTCCAGTGGCAGCGCCACGAATCGCAGTATCAAGAGGAAATTGTGCGGCGCACCGTGGTCCGCCGCTTCGATATCGCGGTAGGTTGCTGCTGCGATGGCGGCCGTCGGGTACAAGGACGGCATCCGCTGCAGACCTCCGATGCGGTGGGCGTGGGCGCGGTCCAACTGGGGCCGGAAGCGTTGGCCCTGGCCGCGATTCTCAACCAGCAAATGGGGCTCTCGTTGGGGCACACGCGGCAAGTGTTGGACTATGGCTTCGGACTGGCAGTGAGTTGCGGCGGTTTGTACCGGGCGCTGGCGCGCCTGGCGCGGCGCGCCGGGCCCACCTACGCGGGGTTGGTGGGAGCCGTGCGGCAGGCTCCGGTGAACGTGCCCGATGCAACCGGGTGGAAGGTAGAGGGACACCTGCAATGGATGCATGTGACGGTCAGCGAGCAGGTGACCGTCTATGCCATTCTGCCGGGGCGTGGGTACGAACAATCGGTACTGATTCTGGGAGCAGCCTACGCGGGGTTTCTGGTGCATGACGGATGGGCGCCCTACTATCGTTTCTTGCACGCATTCCATCAAAGCTGCCTGCGTCATTTGTTGACCCGGTGCCAAGAGCTGGCGCGGATCGCCTCCCCGGCGGCGGCCGCGTTCCCCTCGGCGGTGCAAGATCTGCTTCAGACCAGTTTGCAATTGCGGGACCGCTATCGGGAAGGCGAGATCTCCGCGCACGGTTTCCGCTGCGCCACTGGGCGTCTGGAAGCGCGCCTGGACCGGTTGTTAGAAAAAATCGTATCGAGATCCGGCGCATCGCCGGCTGGCGAAACACCTCGCACACGAACGGCCGTATCTGTTCCCCTTTCTCTACTGTCCGGGTTGGGACGCAACGAACCACGCGGCGGAGCAGGCCGTGCGCTGGATGGTGATCGCGCGCAAGGTGTGGGGTGGGAATCGGACCTGGGAAGGAGCTTGGACCCAACCAGTCCTGGTGAGCATGCTGGACAGTGTCAACTCTGAGGGACCAATTCTCAGATTTTGCGGGCTAGAATCTTGAGTTCGCAACGGAGTGGAAATATTTTGAGAATCGGTGACCGATGCCACCGACGCACTCGGTGCCGGCAGGCGCCCGACTCGCGTTGTCTTCCTGGCGCTGATTCGGATGTATGGGGACTGCTCCGAGTCCCTTTTTGCCCGGTTCCATTGTTCTCCCCCAAACCGAGCCATCAAGTAAAGTAGTTAACGACCCATGTCCTACCGACCTGCGCACGACCTGGTCCAAATCCTCCGGCGGCGTGCCGGTACGCTTCGATGTATGGCCTGGTCGCCCGACGGGACGAAGTTCGCAATGGGTGATGCGGGCGGCCTCATCTGGATCCGTGACGTGCTGGAAAATAAGGTGCTTCAGGTCCTCGAAGGCCACCACTACGCTGTTTCCAGCGTGGCCTGGGACGGGCCCGGCGAACGGGTTGCGTCGGGGGCCGACGACAATACAGTGCGCATTTGGGATGCGGGCAGAGGCAAAGCCCTTCAGGTACTCGAAGGCCACGAGAGCGGTGTCTTCAGCGTGGCCTGGGACGGGACGGGCCAACGACTTGCGTCCGGGTCAACCGACAACACGGCGCGCATCTGGGATGCAGGCACCGGCAAAGTCATCCACATCCTCGGCGGCCATAGGAACGGTGTTTCCAGCGTGGCCTGGGACGGGAGGGGCAAATGGCTGGCCTCCGGGTCCTCCGACAACACCGTGCGGATCTGGGATGCGGGCAGCGGCTCTGTCCTGCGGGTACTCCTAGGCCACCAGGGCCCGGTTTACAGCGTGGCCTGGGATTGGACGGGTGAACGGGTCGCGTCGGGGTCCGACGACCACACCGTGCGGATCTGGGATGTGGGCAGCGGCGAAGTCTTTCAGGTCCTCGAAGGCCACCGGTTAGGTGTTTCCAGCGTGGCCTGGGACGGGGAGAGGCGAACGGGTGGCGTCGGGGTCCGACGACCACACCGTGCGGATCTGGGATGTGGGCAGCGGTAAAGCCATGCGGGTACTCGAAGGCCACCAGAGCAGTGTCTCCAGCGTGGCCTGGGACCGAGAGGGCCAGCTGGTTGCTTCTGGCGCAAACGACAACACCATACACATCTGGCATGGAGACAGCGGCAGAGCCCTTCGGATCCTGAAGGGCCACCAAAGCTACGTTTCCAGCGTAGCCTGGAACCGGAGGGGCGGACGAGTAGCGTCCGGGGCCGGCGACCACACCGTACGCATCTGGGATGCAGGCAGCGGTAAGACCCTCGGCGTCCTTGAAGGCCACCGACACATCGTTTTGAGCTTAGTTTGGGACGGGACGGGCACACGGGTCGCGTCGGGGTCCGACGACCACACCGTGCGGATCTGGGATGTGGGCAGCGGCAAAGCCCTACAGATCCTCGAAGGCCACGAGAGCGGTGTTTCCAGCGTGGCCTGGGATGGGGCGGGCGAACGGGTCGCATCCGGGTCCTACGACTACACCGTGCGGATCTGGGATGTGGGCAGCGGCGAAGCCCTTCAGGTTCTCAAAGGCCACGGGTTGGGTGTCTCCAGCGTGGCCTGGGACGAGAGGGGCGAGCGGGTGGCATCCGGATCCTACGACCACACTGTGCGCATCTGGGATGCGGGTACGGGTAAGGCCCTTCAGGTCCTCAAAGACCACCAGAGCTTTGTTTACAGCGTGGCCTGGGACGGGAGGGGCGAACGGGTCGCATCCGGGGCAGACGACCACACCGTGCGCATCTGGGATGCGGGCAGGGGCAAAGCCCTTCAAGTCCTCGAAGGCCACCAGGACCTTGTATATCGTGTAACTTGGCTGGATGACAGTTTTCTCGCATCTTCCGACTACCAAGGCGGGACGATCATCTGGAACGTGGATACACAAAGCATAGTCGCTCGTTACCACCATCCCGGCTGGGTTTCAGAGTTTATCGGCGCGCACGCCGGGATTGACGTCGAACACCAACTTGGCGACTTCATTCGGGTTGGCCTGCTCGCAATTCCCGCTCCGTCTCATCAGGTGGAGAGCGTGCGTTTCCGCTCCACCAAGGTGGTACTCATCGGCGAAAGCGACCAGGGTAAGACCTGCCTCGCCATCCGACTTGCTGAAGATCGTTGGGAGGAGCGTGGCACCACGCACGGTATGCAGATCTGGACGTTGGCGCCGGAGCGAATCGGGCAGCGCGAATCCGATGAACGCCGCGAGATCTTTGTCTGGGACCTGGGGGGACAGCCGGAGTACCAGTTGATTCACCAGGCGTTTCTGCACGACACGACCCTAGCCCTCTTTCTGTTCGATCCAACTCGCGGTGAGCCGGCATTCGCCGACATGGAGAAATGGAGCCGGCGTTTGGAAGCCCAGCTTCGCGGGAAACGAGCCGACAAGCTTCTGATCCGTTCCAAGGTCGATCAAGCGCGCGATTTCGTGGTGAACCCTGACCGCCTCTACCAACTGAAACGAGAGCATGGCTTCTCCGCATATTTCGAGGTCAGCGCAAAAATACCCGAGCTAGGATTCGATGAGTTAAGGCAGGAACTGGCCCGGCGAATCGATTGGGAGCAGATCACGATTCGATGCCAATTGCAGCTTTGGCAGGCGGTTTATGATGCGGTGACGGCGGCTCGCGCTCAAGGCTCGGTGGTGCTCTCCGTTTCCGAGTTGAAACAGCGGATCGAGGACTACGACAGCGACTACGATTTCCAGGGTGCAGTCGACAGCCTCGCCCAGCAGGGACTGGTCGTCAAGCTCAACAACTTCGGCGGTGAGGACGTTCTTATTCTCGGAGTCGATCACATCGATCGCTACGCCGGCTGCATCGTACGAACGGCAAGAAACAACCCGAGGCAGATTCCGGCCGTTGAGGAAGCGGCGCTCAATGCCCCGGAAATCTACAACGAAATCCCGATGGACCAACGCATCGCGAACCCGGGAACACGAATGGCGGTGATCGCGGCGGTGAAGCAGTTGCTCATTGATAAAGCGCTCGCCTTCCGCAGTCACGGTCTCCTGATCTTCCCTTCCGAGTACACCCTGGACCGTCCCGCTGGAGCCGGCGACCTGCCGCAGAACGTACCCCTCCATTTCCGTTTCGAGGGCGCCGGGAACAACGTGTATGCCAGCACGGTTTGCATGCTGGAGCGGTTTGACCGCTTCGGTCCGGTGCGCCTGTGGCGCAACTGGGCCCAATTCGAAAGAGGGGCTGACGTCTGCGCGTTGCATTTCGTGGAGCGCGGGCCGGGACAGGCGAAATTGGAATTGGGCTTCGGTTCTACTACTTCCGAACAGACGCGAGGCGAGTTCATCGCAGCGGTGGAGGACCACCTCCGATTTGAAGGGGTGGAGGTTACGTTGGGCCGGGGATTCGCATGCAATTGCGGAGACTACTCGTTCAGCGATCAGACTGTCCTGGCGCGTCTGGATCGGGGCCTTCACGAGATTGAGTGTCCCGTGTGCGGACAAAAACATCCTATCTTCCTCCACTCACCCCGGGAGCGCGGAGAGGAGAAGCGTCCGCAGCCACGCTCCCAGACCGCGCCGATGCCGTCGTCCAGGCCGGCATCCACCGAGTCCTATCAAATCCTACACTTGAGCGACCTGCATTTCCTCGAGGGCGATGATCCGAACACGGTCATTCAACCTCTGCTCACCGATCTTCGGCAGTTCCTGCCAATTGACTACCTCGTGGTTTCGGGCGACCTCGCCGACAAGGCCAATCCGAAGGGCTTCGAATACGCGGAGAAATTTCTCGCAAGCCTCCTGGGCGAATTGCATCTTACTTCCGAGCGAGTCATCCTGACTCCCGGAAATCACGACGTGGATGAATCCGTCGAGGTTCACGCCTTTGTTCCTAAGAGGAGGCTGGACGCGGCGCTAGCAAAGGGCGCGGTTCCAACCGGTGGCGACGTCTATCGCTACCAGTTGACGGACAAATACCCACAGCGCTTCGAACGCTACCGCGCCGTGCATCATCGGATCACGGGCGCCGACTACCCGATCGAGGCCGGGATGCAGTGCCTCTGCCGGCCGTACGAGATCGGGTTGCAGTTTCTTACCCTGAACTCGGCGTGGAAGGTCGACGAATACAATCGCGGCCGCATCGGTCTCAATCCTTCCGCACGCGAAAACGGAATCGAACAAACAAGACAGGCTGCCACGCGAGCGCGGTTCGCAAAAGGGCAGAAGGTTCTCCGTATCGCCGTGTGGCACCATGCCGTCAGCGGTGACCGCAAGATTCCGGATGAGGACCTGGTCTATCTGGAACGACTCGCGGACGAAGGCTTTGCCCTCGTACTGCATGGTGACGTGCACGAAGTCCGGGCGGGAGTGGAGAACCCGTTTAGCAGAGACATCTACATCGCCGGAGCCGGTTCGCTGCACTCGGGTGCAGGCGGCCGCCCCGAGTCGACTCCTTGTCTCTACAACGTGCTGGAAGTCCAGCGCGACTTAGCCAGGATTCGGGGTACATGTCCGCTCCCAGGACAGGGCGGGAGGCCGCTTTGACGAATATGCGCACTGGCCCAATCCGGCGGGTTCGGGCAAAGTCGGCTTCTTCGATATCCAGAATCCGCGAACCTGGGTAGCCCCTGAGCGATGAGGGGTCTTGCGGGCCAGGTCGGAGTGTACTTCAGCGTTCGGTCTGCGGTGAAGGGCTGGCATTCATAGCTACCTCGATGCGACGGATGACGGCAGTCACAATGCGCGCAGTCTTTTCCAGGCTGAGGGGGCTGACCTGGTCCGGCAAGTCTTCCGGGCTGTGGGTTGGGATGCCACCAATCGCTATGTTCGTCGCAACGATACCAGCCTCGGAAAAGGTCCGGTGGTCCGAACCCGCACCCTGGCCCTGTTGATCTGATATCCAAGCTCACGGACGGAGTCCAGGATCGCAGCCTGGAGCCACGGAGGAACGTTGGACGCATCCGGGAAAGTCCGTTCGGGGCCGACGAGCGCCCATCGTCCCTTTAGATTAGATCGTCGCTTGCCCTGTCGAAATACTCTCGGGGCAGCCGGCTGACTCCTTTCACATCCGGCAGGTCTCGCACTCCGCCCCTCATGTCGATCCAGATATCTTTTCCGCCGACGGAGTCCATGTTGAACACGAGCTCGCAACGCTGAAGGTCCTCGCAGTGCCGGTCCAGATGCTCTGGACCCGAAGAGCCCGAGTTCTTCCGCCCCGAAAAACACGAATCGCAATCGGAACGGCAGAGCCAGCTTTGGCAGTATCCGGGCTAACTCGAGAAGCACGGCAACTCCCGAAGCGTTGTCTTGCGCGCCCTGTGTACCCGCGGAATCGATGTGCGCCGACAGAATGATTTCGCGGCTGGTGGACGGATTTAGCGTCGCGGCAACCAGATTCGCACTCCGCACGGTCCTGACTTTGCCCTGGATGAGCAGCTTAGCGCGCCTCGCCCCGGTGCCCTTCAGCTTATCGAAATCGTGGTCCGATATGAGGACAATGGCCAAAGGTTGCCGGTCCGCGATACGGGAATACCGCGCCTCGTTGGTGGTGACGACGACCCGCTGAGAAAGATCGAGCCTGGCCACGCCGTTTCCGCCATTCACCTCCGCTGCGGTGACGAACGCCACGTCGCCGATGATGTCCGTCGTCCCGTGATATGGATCGAAAACAATGCGCGCAGGCTCAACGCTGAGGCCGCCCACCCGGAGAACAGCGCGGTGTAAGTCATATGAGCGGAAACGGAACGGTTCTATGCGGACATCCACAGCGGCGCCCCGCAGCACTTGCTTCACGTAATGAATGGCTCTCACCTCGCCGCTTGTCCCCGCGGTCCGGCTTCTCCAGAAAGCCAGCGAACGAACATGAGTCATGGCACGCTCCGGAGGGAAGCCTTCCGGTGAGTTTGATCCGGCCAGTACGGTAGAACACGCCGCGAGAAGGATGAGGGAGCGAAGGCGGAACATGGTCAAGAAAGGCACGGTAGCGCACTTCAGGTTGCACCGCAACGACGGGACCAACACGACGGGACCATGCCGGTGTCATGGTAGTGGTAATGCCGCTGATGTTGCGGTCGTGCCTATCAGGGCTCGGGTACGCCATGCCTGGCGGCAATGCTAACATTTCTCTCAACAGAGGAGGACCTGAGAGTTCATGAGCGTCCCGGTGGTGGAGAGCCTGATCCTCGATCTCCTGGAATGGATATCGAGTCGGACGGAGAGGAGCTACGAGGAAGTGATGGACGCCTGGCGCACCTCATGTCCCCGACTTCCGGTGTGGGAGGATGCGAACGACCGGGGGCTGGTCACAACGGAATCCGTGGACGGGCGCAACCTGGTCAAGCTTACCGCGGCCGGTATCGCTTGCCTGGCGCAGCGCCGGGCTGGCGGGTGAGCGGGCAATCGCAAATGCTGATTCCGGCCGAATGCGGCGTTTGCGAACGGCGGCAAGTGTCGAAACGAGCGAGGTGGAAGAATGAAAGCGGTTGTATACACACAATACGGACCGCCGGATGTGTTGCGGCTCCAGGAGATAGCAAAACCTGCGCCCGCGGAACAGGAAGTCCTGATCAAAGTTCACGCAGCATCCGTAAATCCACTGGACTTTCACCACATGCGAGGCCACGTCCGCGTAATGACGGGGGTGCGGGCGCCAAAACACAAGGTCCTCGGCTGTGATATTGCAGGGCGAGTTGAAGCGGTAGGCGGAGGCGTAAAACAGTTCCGGCCTGGCGACGAGGTATTTGGGGTAAGAGGTCTCGCGGGGGGAGGATTTGCCGAGTATGTGTGTGCCAGGGAAGATAAACTGGCGCTGAAGCCAGCCAACATATCGTTCGAGGAGGCAGCAGCCGTACCAATCGCGGCCATCACTGCCCTTCTGGGTCTTCGCGATAAGGGGCGGATCCAGCCCGGCCAAAAGGTCCTGGTCGATGGCGCGTCCGGCGGTGTAGGTACATTTGCGGTCCAGATTGCCAAGTCATTTGGGACCGAAGTCACGGCCGTGTGCAGCACGAGGAATGTGGAGACGGCGCGATCGATTGGCGCAGACCATGTCATCGATTACACACGGGAAGATTTCACGCAGAGCGGACAGCGTTACGACCTGATTCTCGGCGCGAATGCATATCATTCGCTGTTCGATTACAGGCGCGCGCTGACTCAGGACGGAATTTATGTGATGGCCGGGGGTGGAACAGGCGTCCAAGCCGTGTTATTGCCCATGCTGCTGGGACCGTTACTGTCACTGATCGGGCGCAAGAAGATGTGTTTCTTCATAGCGAAGGTGAAGAAGGAGGACCTGGATTTCCTGAAAGATCTTCTTGCAGCCGGAAAAGTGGTACCCGTCATCGATAGACGTTACCCGTTGAGCGAAGCGGCCAAAGCTCTCGGTTATCTGGAAGAAGGACATGCGCAAGGGAAGGTCGTAATCACCGTTGAACCTGGTAGCGACGCGGAATGCGCTGCGCCGGACCGCGAGGCATAGCGCCACAGGTGAGCCTGGTAGTTCGCAGTCATGTGCCGTCGAGGCTGGGACCGATCCGGCTCAGGTCGCAAGGCATGCGGCACCTTCGCATGGAACTACGTGGCGCAGGGGCTCGCGGCCGCCCGGCAGGCCGCCAAAGCGACCTCCGCGATACCCATCGATAAACGATGGGACTTGACACGCGGTCCTTTTGCGTTCATACTTCCATCGGTAGACGATGGGAAAACAACCGCATCCGCTGGAACTCCTGCCCGGCACGCTGGACCTGCTGATCCTCAAGGCGCTCACGCGCGGCAAAATGCACGGCTACGGCATTGCGCAGATGCTGAAGCAGGCCTCCGAGGATGTCCTGGAGGTGGGCGAAAGCTCGCTGTATCCCGCGCTGCAGCGCCTCCTGCTGAATGGATGGGTAACGGCGGAGTGGGGGGCGTCGGAAAATAACCGGCGCGCCCGCTACTACACGCTGACCGCGGCCGGCCGCAAACAACTGGCCGCCGAACGCGCCGACTTCGAGCGCATGGTGACCGCCATCCAGCGCGTACTCCAAACCACTTAGAGGACCTATGAGGAGATTCCTGCGCCGCCTGCGATATTGGTTCCACCGCCGCCGGATGGAGGCTGAACTGGCCGAAGAGATGGAGTTCCACCGCGCCATGCTGACGCAGAGCGGCGGCGCTCCGGCGACCATGGGCAACACCACGCTGGCGCGGGAGGACGCGCGCGCCGTGTGGATCTGGCCGTGGCTGGAGAGTCTGTGGCAGGACGCCGCGTACGGGCTCCGGACCATGCGCCGCGAGCCGGGCTTTACCCTCACCGCGCTCATTGCCCTGGGCAGCGCGATCGGCATCAACACCAGCCTGTTTACCATCTTCAACGCCTTTGCCCTCCGGCCCTGGAGCGTGCGCGACCCCGCCCGCATGGTGGTGGCCCATCGTTCTGCGCCCCAAGGCGGCGGGGATTTCGGAATCGCCGAATACCGCTACCTGGCGCAGCACGCGCAGGCGCTCAGCGGGATGATCGCCATGCGCAACGGCGAGCAGGTGAGGATGGAGAACACCTTTGACCGCCACCTCCAATTGACGTACGTGAGCGGCAACTACTTCCGGGTGCTTGGCGTTGACATGGAACGCGGGCGCGGCTTCCTCGAGGGGGAGGACCGTAACGGCGCGCCGCAAGCCGTCGCCGTGATCAGCCATGAGCTATGGCAAAACCGCCTCGGCGCCGACGCCGGCATCGTGGGCCGGATGATCCGGCTGGATGACGTTCCCTTCACCATCGTGGGTGTGACGCCCGAAGACTTCACCGGCACCAGCCCCTTGCGCAACGACATCTGGGCTCCATTGCCGGCCCGCCGGCTGCTGCGGCCGAACGACCCAAGCATCCAGCCGTGGCTCACTGACCCCGGAATCTGCTGCACCCCGGTTGCCGGCCGGCTGGCCCGCGGCGTGACCCGCGCGCAGGCGCAAGCTCAACTTGCGGTTCTCCTCGCCCAGTTCCGCGCCGAGCACCACATGGGAGCGGATCGAAGCACGGTCCTGCTCGCCGGCACCTCGTGGATTGACAGCCCGTGGAAAAAGAGACAGGTCCTTCCCACGATTGCGACCTTGTTTCTCGCGGTCACGCTGGTGCTGCTGCTGGCGTGCGCCAATGTGGGCAACCTGCTGCTGGCGCGGGCGGCGGCGCGCCGCCAGGAGATTGCGGTGCGCCTTTCGCTGGGCGGCAGCCGCCTGCGCGTCGTTCGCCAACTGCTGGTGGAGAGCATGATACTGGCCCTGGCAGCGGGAAGCGCCGGGCTCTCGATGGCCTACGTGGTTCCGCAGGCCGTGGTCCGCCGCCTGGCCGGCGAGGCGTGGTATGGCCTGGCGCCCGATCGCAACGTGCTCCTGTACACCATCGCGGTCGCGCTCCTCTCCTGCCTGGCATTCGGCCTGGCCCCCGCGCTGCACGGAACGCGCGGCGCGATCGCCATTGCGTTGAAGGCGGAGGCCCGGCCCGGACGAGCGCGTCTGCCGCTGCGCAGCATCCTGCTCTCCGTGCAGGTGGCCATCAGCGTGGTGCTGCTGGCGAGCGCCGGAGTCCTGGCGCGCGGTCTGCAGCGGGCGCAGACGATGGACCCCGGCTTCGACCTGCAAAACGTAACCGTTCTCTCGATCGACCTGCCGGCCAGCCAATATGCCGGGCCGCGCACCAGGGCCCTGACCGCCGATCTGCTGGCTCAACTGGCGCGCTCGCAGGATCTGCCCGTGTGCGGGCTTGCCCTGTATCCGCCGCTCGGCAGCACGACCTACAGCACCAGCTTCCAACTCGTCGACAAGCCGGGATCGCGCCCGTTCTTCATCTGGTTCAATGAAGTGTCCGGCGGCTATTTCGGCGCGCTCCGCATCCGCGTGTTGGCCGGCCGCAACTTCGTCCCCGAGGATGCCGGACAGAACGTAATGATGATAAACGAATCCGCGGCCCGCCGCTGGTGGCCGGGAGAGAGCCCGGTCGGGAAAACGGTGTTTTCCAACGGGAGCATCCGGCAGATCATCGGCGTGGCCGCCGACATTTATCACCACGATCTGTCGACGTCGCGTGAACCCATGCTCTACTTTCCGATGAAGGGTGCGTTGGGCGTCCCCTTCGTGCTGGTTCACGGGCGCGGCGCGGCGGAGATCGAACGTGTTGCCGCGATTGTGACTTCGCTCGAGCCCCGCGCCCAGGTTCGCGCCGAGCCATTGTCCGCGAATTTCCAGCGCCAGATGGAGCCCTCGAGATACGGCGCGGAATTAGCAGGCTTTCTCGGCCTACTGGCGCTGGCGATCGCTTCGGTGGGGATGGCGGGCGTGTTCGCCTACGTAGTCGGACAGCGCACGCGTGAAATCGGCATCCGCATGGCTCTCGGCGCGCAGGCGCCGCTCATCGTGCGGCTGGTGTTGACGTCCAGCCTGCGGGCGTTGCTGTTGGGGCTGACGGCGGGGATTGCGGGCGCAGCGGGGGCTTCGGCACTACTCGCGCATGTCCTGCCCGGAGTGACGCCACTCGACCCGGCAGCCTATGGCGGGGTCGTGCTCCTTCTTTCCATGGCCGTGGCTTTGGCGAGCGCGGTCCCGGCACGGCGCGCGACCCGGGTTGACCCGGTGCGCGCGCTCCGCTGGGAGTAGCCGAGCCCAGGCACTTCACGACCACCGCTTGCTGTAAGCTGAACACTTGCAGCACTTTCGCCGGGTCACGTCCTCGGGGAAATTCGTACCGGAAGTCGATGGCCTCCGATTTGTGGCGGTCACGGCGGTAGTGTTGTACCACCTCTCCGGATTTCTGCCGAATGGAGGGATCCACGTTCCGTTTCACACCGCAATTGCCCGCGGCTATCGCGGCGTCAACCTCTTCTATGTGATCAGCGGTTTCGTTCTCGGACTCCCGTTTGCCCTGCACTATTTGACGAAGGCGCAACCTGTCAGGCTGAGAGCGTATTTCCTCCGGCGCTTGACAAGGCTGGAGCCGCCGTACATTCTCAACCTCTTCATCTGTTTCGCCCTTCTGGTTGTCACAGAGAATGCGAATCCGCGTGTCTTGCTGCCGCACCTCGGCGCGAGCGTCCTATACCTGCACAACCTTCTTTATGGAGGCCAGAGCACGATTAACGCAGTGGCGTGGACGCTGGAGGTCGAGGTGCAGTTCTACTGCCTGATGCCGGTATTCGCGCTGCTCTTCTCCATCCAGGGCAAGGCTGCAAGGAGGACCGCCTTGTGCGTGGCGATCCTGGCGGCAGGCGTGATTCAAGTTGGTTTGTGGGACGCTCCGCCGAGGGCCAAGATGTCGATCCTGTATGCTGTTCAGTTCTTTCTCACTGGTCTTCTGCTGGCAGATCTCTACGTCGTGGACTGGCAGGAACGGCCACAGTCCAGTTGGCGATGGGACATCATTTCCTGTACCTGCTGGCCGGTGGTGTTCCTGATGCCGGACCGGTTGGGTTGGGTATTCTTTCCGTACCTGGTTCTCCTGCTCTATGTCAGTACGTTTCGGGGAGTGTTTTTCCGGAGACTCTTTCGGAATTCTCTCGTGACGACTATTGGCGGCATGTGCTACACGATATACCTATTCCATTACCAACTGATCCCGCTGGTGATGAAACAGGGGCTGGCGCGCACCAGAACGGGAATATCTGGCAACGTCCCACTGCAGGTCCTTGCGTACTTCCTCACCCTGGCTGGCGTAAGCTGCGGATATTTTCTTCTGATTGAACGGCCGTGCATGAAAAAAGACTGGCTGCGCCGGTTAGCGAGTCGGACGCCACGTCTGTTCAGCAAACCGGCTGCGAACGCGGGTTAGCCGCAATACGGTTCACCTAGGGGCATCCCAAACTGCCCAGATCGGCATATGTTGCCGGTGTCAATATAGGCGACAACCCAGCCAGGTGATTGCTGGAGCCAAGGCGTTTGTCGGTAGTAATCGGAGTTCTCCCGGCTCCCGCTTTCCTACGGTTCCGGGCCTGATTTAGCTGGAGCCAAGCCGAGGTGATTGATCAGTTCCTGGTACTGCCGATCTGGTACCAGCGGATCCATCCAAGGTTCAACGAGCCGGTCAGCTTCCCTTGGCGCGAGCAGTTTGCGATTGCGGACAACAGAGTCTCAGAATCGGACAGCCACCAGTTCGCTCCGCCGCAAAAAACTGCGCCCCCTGCCGTTGGCGGGCTGGAACCCGGATTGCTCAAATCGAATGACGAACTCCTCCGGCGCCCGCACGCGGGCGGCGGGCCGGACGCCAGTCCGAGGCTACGAAAGGGGCATTCATGGCGAGGTCTTGCTTCGATCTGCAACACGGAATCCGATCCTTATCCCGCTCGCCGGGGTTCTCGTCGTCGGCGGCCCTCACTTTGGCCCTGGGAATCGGCGCCAACGTGGCCATGTTCACGGTCGTGGATGCCGCGTTTCTGCGGCCTCTGCGTCTTCCGCAACCCGAGCGCCTGGTTCAGATCCAGGAGTCGCCGCCATCTGCGCCAGCGGGTACGATCATACCCGTTTCCTATCCGAATTTCGTCGACTGGGAAAGACAGAGCCAATCGTTCGAATCGATGGGTATTGGGGGCGCGTTCCCGGAGACGCTGAAGAGGTCCGGCGGGAACGAGCGCATCCGGGTCGCGTACGTGTCGCCGGGATTCCACGTCGTTTACGGCGTCAAGCCCCTGGTGGGCCGTGCGTTCACAGCGGCCGATGATCGGGCCGCCGCGCCTCCGGTCGCGCTGCTCTCCGACCGTTTCTGGCAAAGCCACTTTGCCGGGGAGGCGGGCGTGATCGGCAGCACACTGACCCTCGACGACCAGGTCTGGACCATCGCCGGCGTGATCCCTTCCTTTCAGGGCCAGGGCACGCCGGACGTCTCTGTGCCGATCGTGTTTGGTCAGGACAAGTGGGGCCTCCGGATGCGTGAGAACCGCAACACAGTCGGCGTCACCGCGCGTCTGAAGCCCGGCGTGACCATCGGGCAGGCACGCGCCGAAATGAAGCTCATCGAGGCCCGGCTTGCGAAGCAGTATCCCGGCGCCAACGGCGGCGTTGGCGCGGTGGTGGTGCCGCTGCGGGAGTTCATCGGCGGCGGCATTCGTCAACCCGTTCTGCTTTTGTTCGGCGCCGTCGGACTGCTCCTGCTGATCGCCTGCGCCAATGTGGCCGGACTGCTGCTGGCGCGAGCGGCGGTGCGGCAGCGCGAAGTGGCCATTCGCACCGCGCTCGGAGCGACCCGCGCCCAACTCATCCAGCAATTGCTGACCGAGAGCTTGCTTCTGGCACTGGCGGGAGCGGCCGCCGGCGTGGCATTCGCCTGGATCGGTCTAGCCGGTTTGCAGCAGATCTTCCCAGCCGCCGAGGATCTGGGCGGTATCGGGATCGACGCGCGCGTGCTGGCGTTCGCGCTGTTGGCAGCAGCGGTGACGGCCCTTCTATGCGGGCTGGTCCCGGCCATTCAGCTCACCCGGTCGAGCGTGGCGGAGGCGCTGAAATCCGCGGGGCGAGGCGTGCGCGGCGGCGCGATCCGGCTGCACACCCGCAAGCTCCTCGTGGTCGGCCAGGTCGCTCTGGCCGTGGTGCTCTCGATCGGCGCCGGTCTGCTGATGCGCAGCCTGTTCGCGGTGCTCCAGACGGACCCTGGCTTCCGGCCCGAGTGTCTGGTGATCGCTCCCATTCTGCCGCCGGATCGTAAGGATGCGGACCTTTCCCAAAACCCGCGGCTGCTGCGGGACGTCACCGAACGGCTCGCAGGCATACCGGGAGTTCAAGCGGTGGGGGCCATCGACACCCTTCCGCTCAGCAACCCCGATTCCTGGGCCAATTTCTACCGTGACGACCGGCCTGTACCCGAGCCGGGTCAGCTTCCGAACGCGATGAAAGCCGCCGCCACCCCCGGATACTTCCGGGCCATGGGGGTCCCGCTGCTCAGAGGGCGCCTATTCACCGCCTCCGACGGCCACATGCCGCCGGTGAAGCGCGACATGTCCTCCGTGGTGGCGTACCTCCAGTCGGCTGAGTTCGTGGCCCTGATCAACGAGACGATGGCACGCCGGTTCTGGCCCGGCGAGGATCCCGTCGGAAAGTCCTTCCGCTTCGGGCCGCCCTCCCTGAAGGGAGGTCGCGTGAGGATCGTGGGCGTGGTCGGAGACGCCAGGCAGTACGGCCTCGACCAGCCGGTCATGCCGCAGTACTTCTTCCCGGCGGACGAGTTCCCATTTGTCGAAGCACGGCTGGTGGTCAGGACCGCCGGGGATGTCCCTGGGCTGGCATCGACGATCCGTCAGGTCGTCGCCGAGTTCCAACCGGACGCCGTCGTGACCGGGGTGGAGACCATGGAAACGCTGATTGGCCGCAGCCTGGCGGGCCGGCGGAACAATCTGGCGCTGCTCGGACTGTTCTCCGGCGTTGCGCTGCTGCTGGCGGCGCTGGGACTTTACGCCACCATGGCCTATGTCGTGTCGCAGCGGACACAGGAGATCGGAGTGCGCATGGCGCTGGGAGCTGCCGCTGGGGACGTTCGGATGATGGTGGCGCGCGAAGGCGCTACGCTTGCGGGTGTTGGAGTTGTCATCGGGCTTGTCGTAGCACTGGCCGGAACGCGCGTCGTATCGAGTATGTTGTACGGCATCACGGCTACCGACTTGCTTACTTACACGGGCTCGGCGGTTTTGTTGGTCCTAGTCATGCTGGTGGCAAGCTACCTCCCAGCCTGGCGGGCGAGTCGCGTGGACCCCCTCATCGCGTTGCACTTCGAGTGAGGCCGTTTGGCGCTAAGGTCCTCCCTTCTCGTCTAACATAGAGTGATCATGCGCCACATGGTTGGATAACGCGCGACCGTTCCTTCTGCGAGCGGGGCAGATCCGGTCATTTTCAATCGGTGGGCCGGCGACTGTTGGCAAACTGAATTACTTCGATACAATAACATACTTGACAAAATCAGGTAAGCCGGGTACTATTGACTTATGGCAGCCGCTTCCGAACCGAACACCCTCCAAGAAGCCATTCTATTCTTCGCCGATCCGGTGAACTGCCGCGAGTACTTGGTAGCCCGCCGCTGGCCGAATGGCGTTACCTGCCCACGGTGCGGAAGCAAGGATGTTCTGTTCCTGGAGAAATACAACCGTTGGCACTGCCGCGCGAAGCATCCCGCCCCGCAGTTCACGCTGAAGACCGGGACCATCATGGAGGATTCCCCTATCGGTCTGGACAAGTGGCTTACGGCGATGTGGCAGGTCGTCAACTGCAAGAACGGCATCAGCTCCTATGAGATTCACCGAGGCTTGGGAATCACGCAGAAGACCGCATGGTTCCTGGATCATCGCATTCGGCTCGCTCTCACTATGGGCACCTTCAACAAGCTGTCCGGCCAGATCGAAGCGGATGAAACCTTCATCGGTGGCAAGGCGCGCAACATGCACTCGTCGAAACGCGCGAAGAAAATCACTGGCACCGGCGGCAAGGATAAGGCAGCGGTTCTCGGGATTCTTGAGCGTGGCGGCAAAGTCGTTACCAAGGTCGTGGAGAACACGCGCAAGCGGACCCTTCAGCAGGAATTGCGGAATCACGTCTTGGCCGGTTCCGCGATCTTCACGGATGCCCTGAAATCGTACGAGGGTCTCGACGAGTTCCAGCATGAAGTGATCGACCACGCGGTGGCCTACGTGGACGGCGAGATCCACACGAACGGCCTGGAGAATTTCTGGAGTCTTCTAAAGCGCGGAATCAAGGGCACCTACGTCTCGGTCGAGCCGTTCCATCTGTTTAGCTATTTGGATGAGCAGGCATACCGATACAACAACCGCAAAATGACGGATTCCGACCGCCTGGATATCGCCGTTCGGCACATCATTGGCAGGCGCCTCACCTACGATCAATTGATCAATTGACTGGCAAGGAGCCAATTGTCTCTACTCGACCGACAATTAACTAGCAAAGAGCGCACCCGACAGGGAAGGGGCAAACGCAGGTGAAACCAAAGCGCCAGCGCGACACGGACAAGCCCCACAGCAACCCGCTTAAGCATCCGCCCCTAGCCGAGGTAGTTTTCGAAATCACGTTTCCCACGCGTGTCTATGCTGTCGAGAACAGGATTGCTGATTTTCAGCAACGCGTCGTCCAGACGTACCCTGATTCTGCCGACGAATTCGTACTTCACATTCCACCGGCCGTTTCTTTTGGAAAGCCGCCAAGGCCGGAGACCGGGCTGACCCCGGTTCGAAGTTTCGTTTTCAGAAACTCACCCGGAACAAGATCCGTTCGGGTGTCGGTGATGGGCCTCAATCTGGTGGTTGCAGACTACCTCCACTTTGACGATTACAAAATTTCCCTCATGGCTGTCCTTGGACCTGCTGTGGACATTTTTCAGCCATCGCATGTCCAGCGCATGGGCTTGCGTTATATCAACAAGATTTCGATACCGCTGAAGGGCGCATCCGCAGCCTATTGCAATTACGTCCACTCTCCCATTGACAACGTCCTTTTCGGTCAACATCCGTTGAATAGCTTCTTGACCGAGGTTTCACTGGAAATGACAGGATCGACGCGCTTGACGATTCGGAGCGGGTTGCTCCCGGAGCAGTCTGATACTCAATCGAGGACGTACCTTTTAGATTTGGACTGCTCTTGCCCTGACAGCATCTCGCTGAACAAGGGAACAATCGGTAAGTTGTTAGACAGGTACCATGAGGCCATAGAGGATCAGTTCAAGCGCGTTGTCACGGAGAAATTCTGGCGGTATATGGCGGAAGGGAAGGCAATGTGAACACGGTTGAGTCCTCGAGTATTTGGGCGCCGCCCGATCTGCTCTACCACACCCACGGAACCGGAGAGACGCTTCCCCTCAAGCTTCCGATCATACGCCCATCCGGAAGCCGCATGGAGGAATGCCGAATCGAAGCTGGTTTCTACTGCACGGGAGACAGCACTTCGCTGACTCTATCGGGCGAGCAATTTCGTCAGTATCTTCAGATTCAAGCAATCGGAAGCGTCTCTCCAGTTCTGCTGCAAATGTTTAGCCCTCGCGGCGTAGTTGGAGAACAGGAATTAAGTCCGAAGCAAAGGCTCCTGAAAAAAAATCTTGGCCCTGCGCGATTCAATTGAGGCCGAAAAAGGAACGCTCTCAGAAAGCTATCCGCTGATCCGAGAGGATCGCGAAAGATAGTTTCATGCGCGTCGTTGATGCGAGTATTGTGGCAAAGTGGTTTCTCCCCGAACTTCACAAGGAGAACGCGGAGAAGTTGTTGCGCGACTATCTCAGCGACAATGGCGAATTAATAGCTCCGGACCTGCTAATTGCCGAGGTGGGAAATATTTTTTGGAAGCGCAGCACGCAATTGCGAGACATTACGGTGCAGCTGGCTTCTGAGAGCTATCGCCATTTTTTGTCTCTTGACATCCCTGTGCATCGTTCGTCCCGGTTGGCGTCGGCTGCATTGCATCTCGCAATCAACGAACGCCGCCCAATTCACGACATGATCTACATCGCCCTCGCACAGCAGAATGGGTGTGAGTTTGTCACTGCCCATGAGCGGCTATTGAATGCGCTCAGAAACACATTTCCATGCCTGCGCTGGATTGGAGACATCTGAAATATGAAACCCCTACCCCCGCCGCCAGTTCCCGGCAACACTGAAGCCGAGCGCTTCGATAATGCGGTACGCAAGATGTTCACCGTATCAAAAGCAGATCTGCTCAAGGAAGAGGCGAAATTAAAGCGTGCGCCTGATCGGAAGAAAAAGGCGGCCTCGGGGGTCACTTCAAAACCGGCCATAGAGGATCACTTCAAAACCGGCCAACGGAAGCATCATCCTGGACGAACCCTTTCTAGCCTATCGGCCACCCGTTTGGCAAGCCGAATTTGATCCAGTCCGGCTTTTTAGCAGGACCTGATTCCAGTCTTCTCCTTCCGTTGCTGGAAGGTGAACTCGCGCTTGGCGCCTGACTCTGCCAACGACGTCGCCAATCGCCGCCGCCAACCAGCGTCCTGCTGCATCGGCATCGAACGCTGCCACAATCTCGGCCCCCTCCGGCAGCTTAATGACGGCCGCATGGACCAATCCCATTTGCCGCAAACTGGGCCTGCCGCCCAGACTGGCATACCGCGTCCGAGCCTCCGAGTCCGGAAAGAGCGTGGCATAAGAGAGCGCGTCAATCGCGCTTTCGGTCAACACCAAACACCGGTCGTCCGGCCGAGTATGCGAGAACCAGAGGCCCTTTTTGCCACCTGCGGCGAAGCCCGTGAATCCGCGATTCTTGATCTCGTAGCCGCACAACCCCGCGGCGTCGAAATGCGGAAACACGGTGTTGCCGCGATCGTCGATCCGGATGCGACCTCGAAATCGTGGCGCTGATAGCAGGGCTGCCGACACGCCGCGATCACGCTCCAGATACGGATACCGCTGTGCTTCGGCCATGCTCCGATACTCACGTTCGATACGCATCCGGTCCGGGCTGGCTGGCGGCAACTGGGGAAACTGCGGTGCGCTCGCCGGCCGGCCGATCCATGGCCGGAGAACCCGGCGCACGGCCCCCAGACTCAGATGTTGGCGTCGCTGCACGAAATCGATCACGGTACCGTTGTCGTCGTCATCCCGCAACGAGAAGAAAACGTAATGACCATTGCCATTGCGCTTGACGACGATCTTGTCAGCGGCGCGCCGCAGCACCGCGCTCCCCCGCCAACTCTCACGCCGGTCGATTTGATAGCCGAGACTTTCGGCAAACTGCCGCAGATCGATCTCCCGTTTGAAAGCATCCAGTTCACAATCCTGATTGATCATCGAGACCTATTCCTTCCCTATTGCCCGTTTTATTTGCGCGCCTGACTGTCGGTTGCGGTGCCTGCAACCAATCGAGTGCGCCAGCTCTTCGGCCCACACTTGAGCACGTGTCCGTGATGCAGAAGGCGGTCCAGCATAGCCGTGACTGCGGCTGCATCGCCCAGCAGTTTTCCCCAGTCTTCGACTGGACGATTCGACGTCAGCAATGTACTCGCACGCTCGTAACGCCGCATGATGATTTCGAGCAGATCCTCGGCCGCGGTGTGTGGCAGCTTGCGCATGCCGAAATCGTCGATGATGAGCAGCGGCACGCTACTCACCGATTCCATGAACTGTTTGCGCGTGCCATCGGTGACGGCATCGGCCAGATTGTCGAGCAGGACATGCGTTTCCCGATACATCACGCGGTAGTTCTGTTGAATGGCTGCCTGGCCGATGGCTTGGGCCAGATGACTCTTGCCGGTGCCGCCGGGACCGAGAAATAATGCATCTTCCCGTTTGCCGATGAAGGCGCCGGTGGCCAAGTCGAAGACCAGGCTGCGGTTCATCTTGGGATTGAAATTGAAATCGAAATTATCGAGTGTTTTGTCCGGGTCCCGAAACTCGGCTTGTTTGCGCCGGCGTTCGAGCAAACGGTCACTGCGCCGGTTCAACTCGTCGCTGACCAGACACGACATCAGATCAATCGGCGGCATGTTCTCGCTCTGCGCCTGGCGTAGTCGCGTTTCCAGCACGGTGGCCATGCCGCCGAGCCGGAGTTGTCTCAAAGATCGTTGTAATTCGATGAGGTTCATAGTTGGTTCTCCTGAAGTTTGCTTTGAATGAAATCGCGGTATTCGGTGAGTTCGCGGATCAGGGGATCGACCTGGCGCAAGCTCAAAGGCAGTTGCGGACCCCGCTCCAGATAACGGCTAACGAAACGATAGTGGTTGACGGCGCCGGCCTCCAGCGCCAACACACAGATCTCATCCACCACCGCCGGCCCATGTTTCTTGGCCAGCGCCAGCATGCCTTGAATGCGGCGCACAGCCTCTTGCCCGCCTTCTTCGTACATCGTTCGGCATGCCAGTCCGATCTGCTGGCCGGCCTTGCCTGCGCGCAGCAGCAGATGCTGTATCCCTGGAGGCGTTTGTTTAGGGCGGTCTTCCTCTTTGATGCGATGTCTGCCGCGTGTCTGCGGCAGGTGCTCCCGTAGCAGTTCGCCTGTTTTGGGGTGCAGCAGACGGACGATGCGGCCATCCCATTGCACCGGCACCTCCTGTCCGACCCATCCCGGCGGCGCGCTGTAATAGGCCGCATCGACTTCCACGCAGCCGTCCAGATTGACCTTGCGCTTGCCGTATTGGTAATAGCGGAAGGGTTCGAGCGGCAGTGGCAGCAACGCTGGTTTTTCTTCAGCGAACATGGCCGCGACTTGGCGTTTGGTGGTGCCGTGAATGCGGGTGTCGGCCCAGCGCTCTTCCCAGTGATCCAGGTAGGCCTGGGCTTCAGACAGGCTTTCGAAACGCTGCCCTTTGAGCGGGGTTTTCTTAGCGTGGCCGACGCCCGACTCGACCTTACCCTTGCGATCCGGATCGCCCACGCGACAGGGCAGCGGGACCGTACCGTAATGCGACAACATGTCGCGGTAGAGCGGGTTGAGCGTGGGATCGTAGATGTCGGGTAGGAGCACGCCCTCGCGCAAATTATCCAGGACCACGACCCGAGTCACGCCGCCCAGGCGGCGAAAAGCGGTTTCATGCAATTCGCACCAAATCTGGGAACTGGAGCGGAACGTCAGCAACCGCACTGCTTTGCGACTGTAGCCCAGAGTCAGCACGAAGAGCCGGGTGCGGCGATATTTGCCGGTTTCGGCGTCGCGCACCAGAGGGCCTGATCCGTAATCCACCTGAAGTTCTTCGCCAGGAGCAGTTTCGATCACCGCGCAGGCTTCCGGCGATGATTTCCCGCGAAAATTGCGCAGGAAGCGCTTGACACTTTGATAGCTGCCGCTGAAGCCGCGGGTATCGACCAAATCCTGCCAGATGGCCTTGGCGTTGCGGCCTTTAGACAGCGCCGCCTCGATCTCTTCGCGGAACGGTTCGCATGCACTGCGGGCGCCGGATGAGATCGGTGAGGGCAGGTTTGGTGGCGCTGATATCACGCCAAAGTCGGGGGTCACCTGATCGGTTGGACTGGCCGGCTTTGGCGGGAAGTCGGGGGTCACTTCGTTGGCCGGTTTTGCCGGCGCGGACCGTCCCCAAACACCGGGTGGTCGTACCGCAATGCCGGCCGCTCGCAGATAATCAGCAACCGTTTCCCGGCGGATGCCGGTGGCTCCCTCAATCTTTCGCGTCGACCAACCCAGCCGCCCTAATGCGATAACTTGTTGTTTCTTTTCTTCTTTCAAGACATTGCTCACATCGACCGAGGGTATCTACCCTCGAGTCAAAATCAATGTCCTGAATGATGGTTATCGTTGGCCGGTTTTGAAGTGACCCTCTATGGCCGGTTTTGGGTGTCCCCCGAGGAAAGGCGGCGAAGCCCACCACATAGCGAATATGGGTTAAGTGCTGTGCATGACGCTAAATTCACGTCGCTGGATTCCACGTGTGGGAATTGGGTGCCTGATGGTCGCGTTTGCGGTGTTCCGAAGCCAAACGGAAACTCGCCTATACAACGGCCGAACTACAGGAAGCCATCAAGGAACTCGAGAGTCTTCTGCATGCCTTGAGAGAGGAAGCACGGGGCGCCGATATTCCAATCGGCCTCAATTTCACGCCTTCATTGACGAAATATGTAGACCTCTCCAAATTGCGGGAGTTGGTTTCTGAGCGCCAGCAACTTCGAGACCGTCTGCGAAATGTCGAAGGCCAGTTGAATAGCATGGGAGCGCTCTAACCGGCTCCGTCCTGTCACGCCGGTACCGATAGTACCTACGCCGCGTCTATTTTGGCAAGTATATTATTGCCAGAATTAGCGGCGAACGCTGGGGCCGCGGCCCGAAGCAGGACGTTCACTTGAGCAACGAGGCCCGCCTGGACAGTCCGGCCTCGCACCTGGTGCAGGCACTCGCCACATTGGTCGGCCCCGACGGTCACACGCCCGCGATCGACGGCTTCGCCGCCAAGGCCAACCCGCTCTCCGCCGGCGAGGAGGGCATGATCAGGGACGCTGCCAGGCGACAGAACGAGGCGGTGGCCAAACAGCAACTCGGCGTCCAGCGCTGGGTACACGATGTGGATTTTGTGGAAGCGCTGGGATTGCTCGTTTCCAAGCCCACCGTGAGCATCGAGGGGCTTGTGGGCGGGTCCACCGGGCCAGGCGGCCAGACGATTTTTGCCCCACCGCGCGGTGGCGAAGCTGGACCTCCGGCTGTTGCCCGACATGACCGCGGAGGGGGCCCCGGCCGCGCTGAAAGCGCACCTCGCCCGGCGCGGCTTCGGGGATATCGGAGTGAACATGACCGGCGGCTACGACCCCACCAGCACATCCGCCAGTTCGGTCCTGATTCGGGCGCAGCAGGCCCTCTACCGAAAAGCCGGCATCGACCCGATGCTGTGGCCGCGTCTGGCCGGGTCCTGGCCCGGATACGTCTTCACGGGTGAACCGCTGAAGCTGCCCGCCGGCCACTTCGGCCTGGGTCACGGCAACGGAGCCCACGCTCCAGATGAGTATTACGTGATCGAATCGACGAATCCGAAAATCGTGGGCCTCGACGGCGCTGCCCGCTCGCGCGTCGAGTACCTCTACGAACTGGCCGCGTCAGTGTAAGAGCAGCATCTCCGGCGTCTCGTTTCCGAAGTGCACGTGCAGCTTCCCGGCGACCGGATGCACCCACATCCCGTCACCTTCTTTAGGAAGCGGAATGTCCGCGGCGCCGGCCACCACCACGAACTGGTCGTCTTCCACGCCCTCCCTCAGCTTGCCGATGTGGATGTGCATGTGGCACTGCGTGCGTTGCGCAAGGCTGTTGATGGCGAGACCCCAGCCGTCGTCCCACAGTTCGTGGGCTTTGGCGATGGCGAATTTCCAGTAGGCGGTACGCTCCTCCGGCGTCATCCCCGCCAGGTCCTGAGGATTGCCGCCGTGGAACCGCGGCAACGCCAGCCAGCGGTTCGGCTTCCTGGGATTGGCGTCGCGAATCGCGAAGAATGCGGGCTCGGGGGGCTGCGCGTCGGCAACGCGGCACAGAGAACATTCCCTCTGTTCCTTGCTCTCCGGACGGGCCGGATCGCAGGCGCAATTGCGTACGTCCGCGCGTCCCAGCGAGAGCAGCAGCAATAGGGTCGCGGCGAATGGTCGAAAGTGTCGCACTGCCTGAGATTATAGCCGGAGGAGACAGGGGATAAACTCTAGGTAATGCCGAATCGACGAGCCTTCCTGACGACGCTTGCCGGGGCCGGAATTCTCGCCGCCCAGCCGAAGAAGCGCATCCTCATCCTGGGTGGCACGGGGTTTCTCGGGCCGGCCACGGTGGAGGCTGCCCGGGCGCGCGGGCACCAGTTAACGTTGTTCAATCGCGGCAAGACGCGGCCCGGCCTGTTTCCCGAAATCGAGACGCTGCACGGCGACCGCGATCCCAAGCTCGGCGAGGGCCTGAAGGCGCTCGAAGGGCGGCAGTGGGATGCCGTGATCGACAACTCCGGCTACTACCCGCGCACGGTCTCAGCCTCCGCCAGACTGCTCGCGCCCAACGTGAAGCAGTACATCTTTATCTCGTCCATCTCGGTCTATGCGGACAACGCTACAGAAGGGCAGGACGAGACGGGAAAGCTCGCCACGACTCCGGATCCGACCGTGGAGAAGGTCACCGAGCAGACTTTCGGGCCGCTCAAGGCGCTCTGCGAGAAGGCCTGCGAGGAAGCTCTGCCGGGCCGCGCCACCGTGGTGCGGCCGGGCTATATTGTCGGCCCGGACGACCCCAGCGGCCGCTTCACCTACTGGCCCGTACGGATCGACCGCGGCGGCGAAGTGCTGGCGCCGGGCGCGCCGGCCGATCCCGTGCAATTCATCGATGTGCGCGACCTGGGCGCATGGCTCATCACCATCATCGAGCGCGGTACCACGGGGGTCTTCAACGCCACCGGCCCGAAGAACCGGCTGGAGTGGGGCGCCCTGCTGCAGGCATGCCGCAAGGCAACCCACACCCCCCACACGCTGACCTGGGTTCCCGGCGAATGGATCGCCAAGAAGGGCGAGGAGATCTTCCCCATCTGGGCACCGTTCCTGGGCGACACGCACGGCTTCCATACCTGGAGGATCGGGCGCGCCCTGAAAGCGGGGCTCCAGTTCCGCCCCCACGAGCAGACGGCCAAGGACACCCTGGCCTGGTACAAGACGCAGAAGGAAGGCGGCAGAACGCGGCTGGCGGGACCGAAACCCGAAAAGGAAGCCGAGTTACTAGCCGCATGGAAACAGGAGAAGGCGTGATGAAGTTCGTGTTCGCAGAGATGATGTTCCCGGCGTGCCTTCTGGCGCAAACGTTCGCGGCCGGCAGCGGTGGCTGGGCTGCCTGGTCGCCCCGCGCGGAGATTGCACCCCGGACCTACGTGGACGCGATCCATTCGCGCGGCGGCCATGGCTCGCTGGCCGTGTCCGGCCACAGCAATCCCGGGGTCTTCGGCGGGTGGGAACGGACGGTCACCGGTATTCAGCCCGAAGGCTGGTACCACTTTCGCGCCGCGTATCGGGCCGAAGGCGTGGACTATGCGCCGTGGCAGGTGGAGGCGCGCCTCGACTGGGTCGATCGCGCGGGCAAGCGGGTCGGCCAGCCCGAGTATCCGTGGGAAACGACGCCCGATGGCGAGTGGACCAACGTGACGCTGGATGCGCGCGCGCCCGAGCGCGCCGCCGGAGTGAAAATCCAGTTGCTGCTGGTGAACGCGCCGCGGGCCACGGTTTGGTGGGACGATGTCTCGCTGGTCGCCGGCAAGGAGCCGCCCGCCCGCAATGTGACCGTCGCGTCGGTGAACCTGTATCCGCGCAAGACGGCGGACCCCGTAGGTGAATTCTTATCGGTGTTGGAGCGGACTCTGCCAGCGCGCACGGACGTCATCGTGCTGCCGGAAGGCGTCACCGTGGTCGGCACCGGTAAGACCTACGCCGACGTCGCGGAGCCGGTGCCGGGCCCCACCACGGAACGGCTCGGGGAGTTCGCGCGGAAGAAGAACGCGTGGCTGGTGGCCGGCGTTTACGAGCGCGAGAACCAGGTGATCTACAATACCGCCGTGCTGATCGACCGGCAGGGGCGCCTGGCCGGGCGCTACCGCAAGGTCTACATCCCGCGCGAAGAGTACGAAGGCGGGATCACCGCCGGTTCGGATTACCCCGTATTTCACACCGATTTCGGCACGGTAGGCTTGATGATCTGCTGGGATTCGGAGTACCCGGACCCCGCCCGCGCGCTGGCCCTGCGCGGCGCGGAAATGATCCTGATGCCCATCTGGGGCGGCATCGAAACGCTGTCCAAGGCGCGCGCCATCGAGAACCATGTGTTCCTGGTCGCCTCCGGATACGACCACCCCACCTACATCATGGATCCCAACGGCGAGATTCTTTCCCAGGCACAGGCGCGCGGCACGATCGCCACCGCCACCGTGAACCTGGCCCGGCGCTACCCGGACCCGTGGCTGGGGGACATGCGCGCCCGCTTCATGAAGGAAGCGCGCTTCGATACGGCGGTAGACCCGCCGGGCCGGCGTTGACGGCCGGCCCTTGACGCAATCGCCGCTGCGGAGTCTTGGCGCTGAAATACGGGAACTACAGGCCCTTTTCGGCGAGGAACGCAATCAGGTCGACCACGCGGCAGGAATAGCCCCACTCGTTGTCATACCAGGCGATGACCTTAACCAGGTTTCCGCCCATCACCTTGGTCAACTGGCTGTCCACGATCGAGCTGTTCGAATTGTGCATCATGTCGGTCGATACCACGGGATCTTCCGTGTAGGCCAGAATGCCCTTCATCCCGTTCTCGGCGGCCGCCTTCAGCGCGGCGTTCACTTCCTCGGCCGTGGTCGGTTTGTCCACTAGCGCGACGAGGTCCACTACCGAAACGTTGGGCGTCGGAACGCGCATCGCGTATCCATCCAGTTTGCCCTTCAACTCAGGCATCACCAGGCCGATGGCTTTGGCCGCCCCGGTGGTGGTCGGGATCATGTTCAACGCGGCGGCCCGCGCCCGGCGCAGGTCCTTGTGCGGGAAGTCCAGAACGTTCTGGTCGTTGGTGTAGCTGTGGATCGTGGTCATCGACCCTTTCTGGATGCCGAACTTGTCGTAGAGCACCTTCACCACCGGCGCCAGGCAGTTGGTGGTGCAGGAGGCGTTCGAAATGATGTTGTGCCTGGCGGGGTCGTACATGGCGTCGTTCACCCCCAGCACGATGGTGACGTCCTCGTTCTTGGCGGGAGCGGAGATGATCACCTTCTTCACCGGGCCGTGCAGGTGTTTGCAGGCTTCCTTAGCGTCGGTGAATTTGCCCGTGGACTCAACCACGATCTGCGCGCCCACGGACTCCCAATCGAGCTGTGCCGGATCCTTGGTCGCGAACACCTTGATCTTCTTGCCGGCCACCGAGATGGAGTCGCCTTCCGCCTTGACCTCCTGGTGCAGGGGTCCCAGCACCGAGTCGTATTTCAGCAGGTGCGCCAGCGTTTTCGTGTCGGTGAGATCGTTGGCCGCAACGAATTCGATATCGTTCCGGTCGAGACTTGCGCGAACGACATTACGGCCGATACGGCCGAAACCATTGATTCCAACTTTAACTGCCATTTTGTCTCCTGTTTGAGTGAGGGGTCGTTAACTCAAAGGATATCAGGAGGCGGGTATCGCCAGCAACCCGGAAACCGGAGAAGAAACTCCGAAACTGCCGCGTGCCATCGCCGTTACATTGCGCAATAATGAGACGTTAGGCAAAAGCATCGCTCTTCGTCACGAGGGCTGCACGGTGTGCGGCACGATACTGCCGCCGCCGGGCCGTTGGCCGGTCGAGGGACGGGCTTGCGCCTACCCAGAAAGGGGTTTCGCATGACCGTCGAAAACGACTCTCGCAGAGATTTCCTGAAATCCGTAGGCGTCGCCGGGCTGACGCTCGGCGCGGCCAATTCCGCGTTCGCCGCCAAAACCAGCGGCAAAGTTACCGGCCGGGTGATCGGCGCCAACGACCGCATCAACCTCGGCGTGATCGGCGTCGGCGGCCGCGGCTTCGATGACGCGAATTCGTTTACTCGTTTCGCCGAGCAGAACAACAACGCGTGCCAGATCGTCGCCGTATGCGACGTTTACGAAAAACGCAAGCGCCTGGCCGCCGAGCGATTCAAGGCGAAGGGGTACACGGATTACCGCGAACTCCTGAACCAGCCCGACGTGGATGCCGTCATCATCGCCACGCCCGACCACTGGCACACCAGGATCGCTTTGGACGCGATGGACAAGGGCAAGGACGTCTATCTCGAAAAGCCCATGACCCACACCAACGAAGAGGCCAAGCAGTTGGTGGAAACCGTCAAGGAGTCCAAACGCATCCTTCAGGTGGGCTCGCAAACCACCTCCGCCGATATCTGGTGGAAGGCCAAAAAGGCCATTGCCGACGGCATGATCGGGCAGATGCTGATGAGCCAGGGCTCCTACCACCGCAACTCGGTCGAGGGCGAGTGGAACTGGCCCATCGACGAGGGCGCGGGTCCGGACGGCAAGGGCGACAACCACATCGATTGGGAAATGTGGCTCGGGTCGTCGTACAAACTCTCTCCCAAGCGGCCGTGGGATCCCGACCGCTTCTTCCGCTTCCGCAAATACTGGGACTACTCGCAGGGCATCGGCAGCGATCTGTTCTACCACGTGATCGCCCCGCTCAACATCTGCTGGGATGAGCCGCAGTTCCCCACCAAGGTCATGGCCACCGGCGGCATCTACGTCTTCAAGGAAAAACGCGAGGTGCCGGATACGTTCCACCTGCTGGCCGAGTACGCCAAGGGGCACTCGATGGTCCTGAGCTCCTCGATGGCCAACGATACCCACATCCCGGGCACCATCCGCGGCCACGAAGGCACGATTGTGATGGTCGAGCACGGCCAGTTCGAGCGCATGGTGCCGTACATCACGGTGAAGCCGCAGGTCCGCCGGGGACACGCCATCGGCGGCGAAGCGTACGAACAGAAGTTCGGCACCAAGGACATCCAGATTCCCGTCGACCAGAAGGACATGATGCAGGCGCACATCGAGAATTTCCTCTCGTGCATGCGGACGCGTGAAAAACCGCATCTCGATGTCGAAACCGGCGCCAAGGCCGTGGTCGTGATCAACCTCGCGGCTCAGTCCTATCGCGAGGGCAAGACCATGTACTGGGACGAGAAGAAGTGGAAGGCCACCGATAAGCCGATCAGGTCGTAAGTGGCAAGGACGGCGCGGGCCCCTTGCCGGGCCTGCCGCCCCCGTTTCCGCGAAGCCCGGTGAACCCGCGGCTGCTGGTGTAGCCTAGGAAGTACGATGCTGTTTGCAGCCGCACTTTTGTCCCTTCACCTCAGTCCGGTCACGGCCTCGGTGCCGAACCGGCAACCTCAGCTTGCCGCCGGAAACGGCATGGTCGCGATGGTCTTCGGCAGCGGCGATACTATCTGGTTGGCGCGCTCCACGGATCGCGGGCGGTCCTTCACTCCACCGGTCAAGGTCGGCGCATTGCCCCGGATGGCCCTGGGACGCCATCGCGGTCCGCGGGTGGCCATCAGCGGGAACGCGATCCTGGTGAGCGCTATTGAAAGCCAGAGCGATCTCTTCTGTTGGCGCTCCACGGATGGCGGCCGTACCTGGTCGAAGCCCGTGGTTATCAATGATCGGCCGACCTCCGCGCGGGAGGGTCTGCACGCCATGGCCGGCGACGCCGAGGGGCATGTGGCCGCCATCTGGCTCGACGACCGGACTCCGCCGGACGGCAAGAAACTGTATGGCGCGTTTTCGGAGGATGCCGGATTGACCTGGTCGAAAAACGTGGCGCTTTACGAATCCCCTTCGGGCACCATTTGCCAGTGCTGTCACCCGTCGCTGATTGCGATGGGACACGGCGAGTTCGCCGCCATGTGGCGCAATTTCCTGGATGGCTCGCGCGACCTGTACGTAATGCGCATCCGCGGCGGCCGGCCGGTTTCCGAGGCGGCCAAGCAGGGCACCGGCACGTGGAAGCTGAACGCGTGTCCCATGGACGGCGGCGGCCTTGCCCTGCACAACGGCGAAATCTGGAGCGCGTGGCGCCGGGAGCACGACGTGTACCTCGCCCAGCCGGGCAAGGAGACCAAACTGGGTCCGGGCGAGAACGTCGCGCTGGCCGCGAATGGCAATGGCGCGTACGTGATCTGGTCCAGCGCGCAGGGCATCCAGGCGATGACGCCCCGCGCTCCCACGCCGCGGCAACTATCGCCGGCAGGCGGGTTCCCCAGCATCGTGGCGCTGCCCGACGGGTCCGTCCTCGCAGCATGGGAGGAGAACGACTCCATCGCCATCCGCAGCCTGGAGTGACCGCGTCAGTGCATCACTGCCGGCGCCAGGTCATATCCACTCGCACCGGTATTTCGTTTTTGGTAGGGATCGCCAGCAGCGAGGGCGGCTCGATTTGGAAATCGGACATGGTCGCCGGTATGGTGCCCGTGATGTGGGCTTCGTTTCCCTGGGTCACGTGTTGAAACGATACCTGCTGGTAGTGCGCAGTCTGGCCGGCAAACTCGATTTCCAGGTCGGCATGAATCGTCGCCAGGAAAGCTGCCTGTTCGGGCAATCGCAGCCGTACCGTCACCAGAGGAAACCGGGCGCCGCGCACGACTTGCAGCATGTGAAGATCGCGGTTGCTGTCGCCGGAGTCAAACGACTTGACCGGCACCGCGATCAGGAAATCGCATTGTCCCGCGTGGCATACCGCTTTCCCTCGCGCCGCATGGCTGATACCGTCGATCTGGTGCAGGGGGTGGGAAACATGATAGGTGAGAGTGGATCGTTCGAGAACCCATTGGCTATCCGCCGCGAGCAACCCCACGGGCGCCAACAGCAGGAAGACCAGAACCGTTTTTCTGTGCATACCGTTTTCTAGAACTTGATCGAAACCGACAGGATGGCGAGACCATACGCTATACCCGTCACCGCGGCCACCGCCGAATGCGCCTGCGCGAGCCCGTGAATCCTCTGGCCCTTGCTTCGCTGCTGGTACGCGAGGGCGCCCAGGATGGGCGTCAGAATCATGCCGGGGCCATGGATCCAGGCCAGCGCCCGGTGCAGGCGGATGGGGCCGCGCACCGTGGTGCCTGGTATTGTGGGAGCGAAGATGGCAAACGAGGCGGTGGTCAAATAGAGGCCCGCGGTCACCGAACCCAGGGCGGCGTGCAACTGGCGACCCGAGGCGTTGCCGCTGTTCCTGCCCTTGGCGCCGCCGGACGTCAGGATCGTGGCCAGCAACGGAGCGGCCGTAATCAGGCCGAGCCGCTGATGGATCTTGAGCATGTGCGACCTCCGGTCGAGCCGTGCCTGGTCCTGCGCACTACCCTTGACCTCTTCCGGTTTGAAGCCCAGATCTCCGAGCGAGGGCGCAGCGCCGGCGGGAGGGGCGATCAGGACCAGATTGGCGCTTTGCGGAGCGCCCGCCGCGAGCGTCACTCTGGCGGCTTTCGTGGCGAAGCCCGGCGCCGAGGCGGAGACCTCGTATTCTCCCGGAGCGAGGTTCGGCACGCTGTAGAGGCCGGCCGGATCGGTTTGGGCCTCCGTCGTCCGGCCTGTAGCTACATTCCGGATCGAGATCGTGGCGCCGGCAACAGGCGTTCCCGACGGAGCGGTGACGGCACCGGACAATGTTGCGCCGGCGACCTGCGCCCGCGATGGGGCGGAAATCAGGAGAGAAAGCACCAGAATACCCACCTGAGGAAAGACCTTCCGTGCTTCCATGTGCATGTAAGTTGTCCCTCGGTCTGAACTGAAGTTACGTATCGTTATGCTTTGACGTGCGCGTACCGCATTCAGGTTCCTCAGGAAATTCGTGGTGGCGATTTGGCGCGCCCGGGGCGGCGGAAATGATCCCCAGGGGTCAGCGCCTCTCGAATCGGATGCCGCTGACGCGACCGCCGCCGAGGATCATCGCGATGACCTTGCCCGCGCGGTCGCGGACGAACTTCACTCGCGGCATGAACTGGCTGGCAGCGCGAAATTGATCCTTCTCCACCGGCGTCAGCGCGATCTCGCCGTGGTGTGCGTGATCGGCGATCAAGCGCCCGTCTATGAGCACAATCGTGTACTGAGTCTCCAGTTCTTCGCTCCAATAGGCTCCCGGATAGCTCGTGAGGTCCTCAGGATCAAACGCGGCGAATTCGACTCGCTCACCTTCCACACTACCGAAAGGCTGCGTGAGTTTCGCCCGCATGCCGGCAGGGGCGGTCATGAACTCGAGTTCGGCCTGCATCTGCTCGACATAGAAGCGCGTAGGGCTCAGGGGCCTGAGTTCGAGCGGGCTCTGGCCAATCGGCGCGCCAAACAGCTTCCCGTCCTTGTTGACGATTCGGACCAGCAGGTCGGGGAACCGATAATAGCCGGGGTACCGGTCCATCGTGCCCGGCGCGAGGGTGACATAAGTTCGGCCGGGCGCCTTCACCGTGGCCGTCTCTGCCGTGATCTGCGATTCCAGGTACACGGCGGCAACGCGTGTGGCTATAGCGCTGGGGTTGCAACTCGCCAGGTTGCTGACCACCGCCACGCCCAACTGCTGGTCCGGGAACCACACCACGAAGCTCCGATATCCGGCATCCGAACCGCCGTGGGACAGGGTGCGCAATCCGCGGAATCCGCCCAACGAGATTCCCAGGCCGTAGTCGACCGGCTGTCCATCCTTCAGGACCGCCCGCTCCTGCAAACGGGCAATACCCGCCGGTCCGCCAACCTTTGCCTCCCGGAAATTGTCCAGCCACTTCACCAGGTCGGGCGCGGTAGTGAACAGGCTGGTGGCGCCCACGTTGGCGTAGTTCAGCGGTGACACGCGGTAGCCGCCGGATGCCGCTTCGTAGGAGTATGCCCGGTCGCGTACGATGCGCCGGTGGTCGTCGTGAAAATGGGTGCGGCTCATGCCGAGCGGCCGGAAGATGCGTTCGTCGCAGAAGGCTGGCAGAGGCTTTCCGGACACCCGCGCGACGATCTCGGCCAGCAGCGTGAAGCCGGCGTTGGAATACAGGTGGAGGGTCCCAGGCTCGAAGTTCAGCTCTTTCTGCCGGAACAGCATCCGCAGGATCTGTTTTTGGGTGATGACGTCGTCGAGCCGCCAGCCGGCGAGCGCCAGCACCTGCCATTGGTCGCGGACGCCGCTGGTGTGCTGGAGCAGGTTGCGCAGGGTGATTCGATGGCCGTAATCGGGCAACTCGGGAAGGTACCTATGGATGTCGTCTTCGAGCGAGAGTTTCTTGTCCTGCTCGAGCAGCACGACGGCCATGGCTGTGAACTGCTTGGAGACGGACGCTACGTGAAACACAGTCCCGGGCGTGATGGGGATGTCATATTCCAGGTTCGCGATCCCATAGCCCTTCTGATAAGCCAGCCTGCCGTCGCGGATCACCGCGACCGACGCGCCCGGCGAATCGGGCCTGTTCCACTGCTGGAAGATGTCGTCGATGCGGCGATCAATGTCCGACTGGGCGAGGAGGGCGCCGGCCAGGGCCGGCACCAGGAGAAGTGAGCGTGGCAGCAACCGGAGCTCCTTTCCAGAATGCATACCATAGCAGACAGTGGCGCGGCCGTCAGCCGGCTACGCGGAGACAGCCGCCGTTACGGCGCCCGTTGACGATAACCGGCTTACCTTGGAGACCGCGCGTGCGCGGCGGATGGGTGGGGCAGGAGATCCTGCCCCTGACTGTTACTCCTCTTTCACCACCACGACCGTCACTTCGGCAGTGACATCCTTATGCAGACGCACCGGAATCTTGTACTCGCCGAGTTGCTTGATCGGATCGTCGATATGGATCTTCCGGCGGTCGATGGTGAAGTTCTTCGCCGCCAGGGCCTCCGCCACGTCTTTAGAGGTGACCGAGCCGAAGAGCTGGTCGTTTTCGCCGGCCTTTTGCGCGATGGTAACGCTGACCCCGTTGACCAGTTTGGCCAAATCCTCCGCCTCGCTCACCAGCCTGGCTTCCTTGCGCAGGTGGGCCTGGCGCTCCTGCTCCACGATCTTGCGGTTGGCTTCGGTGGCCGCCACGGCCAGCTTCTTGGGCAGCAGGTAATTGCGGGCGTATCCCGCGGCCACTTTCACCATCTGGCCGCGGCTGCCCAGCTTTTCGATGTCTTCTCGCAGAATGACTTCCATTCCAGTTCCCCTCCCGCCCTACAACGCCGCCGCAAACGGCAGCAGGGCGATATTACGCGCCTTCTTGATGGCGTCCGTGAGCCGGCGCTGATGCGGCGCGCACACCCCCGAGATGCGGCGCGGGATGATCTTGCCGCGTTCCGCTACGAAGGCATGCAGCAACTTCACATCTTTGTAGTTAATGTCGTCGATCTTCTCGACGCAGAAACGGCACACTTTCTTGCGCCGGAAATACTGTTTCTTCTGGGTGACGACCGCCTTGTCACCGCCGGTGGGCCGCTGCGCGGCGCTGCCTGGTCTTCCTCTGGATTCTGCCATGGCTTATCCCTCCTTCGGCATGCCGGGCATTGCCGGCGCCGGACCTTCCGGTACCTGGTGTCCCGACGCCGGCAGCGCCGGCGCCACCGCGGGCGCCTTCTCGGCCCGCCGGGCGTTGCGCTTGTCGCGCATCTTCTTCCGCTTTTCCAGGCGTTTCAACGTCTGGTCGATGCGCACCGTGAGGAACTTCAGCACCACGTCGGACACGCGCAGACGGCGCTCCAGCTCTTTTACGGCTTCAGGGCCGGAACTGAACTGGAACAGCACGTACGCGCCCTCGCGATACTTGTCCACCCTGTACGCCAGGCGGCGCTTGCCCCACATATCGACTTTGTCCACCGTGGCGCCGGCGGTGGTCAACTGAGTCCGTAACTGCTCCACGAACTGATCGACCTCCTCGTCCGGAGCATCCGGCTTAACTATGAACAGCTCTTCGTAAATCCTCATGCTTCCTCTTTGTTTAAGCCTGGGGCGCGACGATTGAATTTCGTCATGGCCTTTTCGACGCCCTCGGCGATTATGGAATGAACCGCGCCGGCCGCATAGTCGACCAGTTCCTCCCATTCCTTCTTCTGCGCGCGCCGGAACGGCGCCAGCACAAATTTCGCGCCATCCTTCACGGGATGGCCCGGATGAATTCCCAACCGTACTCGAACGAACTCGCTCGACCCCAGGCTGCCGATCACCGACTTCATACCGTTGTGGCCGGCGGCGGAACCTTTGGGCTTGATCTTCAGCGCCATCCACGGCAGGTCCAGCTCGTCGTAAACCACCACCAGGCGATCCAGCGGGACGGAGTGCTTCTCCATCAGCGCCGCCACCGATCCGCCGCTGAGGTTCATAAATGTCTGCGGTTTGGCCAGCAGGACCGGATGGCCCTCGATGTGGCCGGAGCCGACGAGCGCGCGTGAGTCTTTCCGGTGCATGCGGATGCCGTATCGCTCGCCCAGGCGGTCGAGGGTGAGAAACCCGAGATTGTGCGGGGTGAGCGCATACTCCTCGCCCGGGTTCCCCAGACCGGCCACCAGGAACATGGAGGATTACTTCTTCTTGCCTTTTTCCTCGGCGGCCTCTTCTTCCTTCTTGCCCTTCTTGACGACTTCGGGTTCCGCGACGGGAGCGGCTTCGGCGGCGGGAGCCCCGGCGGCCGGGGTTTCCGCGGCTTCGCCGCGCAACGCCACGACGTGCGCCACAACGCTTTCCGGCGCGCTCACCAGCTTCATGGAGCCGCCCAGCCCCACGTCGCTCGCGCGGCGGCTCTGCCCGATCATCAACTCGCCCACATCCACCGTAAAGGACTCGGGGATCTCGTCCGGCAGACACTCGATTTCGACAGCGCGCGTGACGAGTTCGAGCAGTCCGCCCTGCACCTTCACGCCCTTGGGCTCACCCACGGTGTGCACGGGAACGGTGACCCGGATCCGCTTGGTGAGGTCGATGCGCTTGAAATCGACATGCAGCAACGTGCCCTTGAGGGGGTCCACCTGCTGGTCGACGACCATCACCGGCGTGGCGCCGGCGCCATCGATGGCCAGGTTGAAAATGGTGTTGTAGCCCGTGCTGCTGTGGACGATCTTGAGGATCTCGCGCGGGTTGACCGCGATGCTCACGGGGTCCTGGAATGCGCCGTAAACCACGGCCGGGATCTGTCCGGCACGGCGCGTACGGCGCGCTTCATTCTTGCCGCGCGTGTTGCGCACGCCCGCGGCGACAGTAATATCACGTTTCACTGCACTCTCCTTTGGCGGGATCGAAGTCCGGTTCACCCGGTTGCCCGGGCTGACGTGGGTTCGAGGGCCCGCGTGAAAAAACCAAAAAAAAACACTGGGCAGGCCAGGAGGCCTACCCTACTAGACAAATAAGACACTCACCGAAGTCTCCTCGTGGATCGACTTGATCGCGTCCGCGAGGAGCCTGGCGACCGACAACGACTTGATCTTTTTCGAGTGCCTGGCCGCTTTCGAAAGCGGGATCGAATTCGTAAACACCACTTCCTGCAAACAAGACGCTTCGATGCGGCTGACCGCATCCCCGGAAAGCACGGCGTGAGTGGCGCAGGCCGCGACACTGGCCGCGCCCTGTTCCAGCAGCGCTTCGGCCCCCTTCACCAGGGTGCCTCCGGTGTCGATCAGATCGTCCACCAGCAGGCATATGCGCCCTTTGACTTCGCCCACCACGTTCATCACTTCGGCAACGTTGGCGACTTCCCGCCGCTTGTCAATGATCGCCAGCGGAGCGTTCAGCCGTTTGGCGAACGCACGGGCGCGTTCGACGCCTCCAGGATCCGGCGAAACCACCGTCAGTTCCGCGGTGTCCAGCGACCGGTAGGGTTCAATCAGTACCGGCGTGGCGAACAGGTGATCCACCGGAATGTCGAAGAAGCCCTGAATCTGGGCTGCATGCAGATCCAGGGTCAGGACCCGGTCCGCTCCGGCGGTTTCCAGCAGGCTGGCTACCAGCTTCGCCGAAATGGGCACGCGTGGTTTATCTTTGCGATCCTGGCGGGCGTATCCATAGTAGGGCAACACGGCCGTGATCCGTTCCGCCGAAGCCCGCTTCAGTGCGTCCATCATCAGCAGGAGCTCCATCAGGTTGCGCTCTACCGGGGTGGACGTGGGCTGAACGATGAAAACATCCGCGCCGCGCACGTTTTCCTGGATCTGGAGGTGGATTTCTCCGTCGGCAAACTGCCGTATCTGCGCGCGGCCGAGTTCGATACCCAGGACGCGGCCGATTTCATGGGCCAGCTCGGGATTCGCGTTTCCTGTAAAAATTTGCAGGCGGTCGTGCATCATCGCTTGTATCGGCTTCGGGGCGGCCATACTCTCCCGTGTATGTGGTCCTTCAACGCCCGCCACCACATGGATCGGTAGCGAGCCCGGCTAACCAGGGAAATTCGAAACGTTCGGTCCTCACTCCACGACTGGATAGTGCGGGCAATTTCGTTACGGTCCGGAAACAACCCAAACAATGCAGATCCGCTGCCGGTCATCATGGCCGCGGAAGCGCCTGCTCGCACCAATTGCTCCTTCAAGGCGGCCAGGCGCGGGTGCCGCTCGAACACAACCGGCTCGAAATCATTTCGCGAGCACGGCCCAACCCCTGACTGCCACACTTGCGTCTGGAAACTAACTATTTTATTTTGTTGAGATTCGGTTGTCAAACGGGGGGCCAGCCAGCGATACGCATCGGCGGTCGATACATGCAAATCGGGGGCGACCAGGATGCCGCGGCCGCTGCGGCGCGTCCGGGCAGCGGAAACAATTCGGTGCCGCGGCCGATCCCACGCGGCGGTTCCGCCCAGCAGGAAGAAAGGGACGTCGCTGCCGAGTTGCCGGCCCAGCTCGCATAAGGCCGGCATGTCGAGGGGCCGGCCCGGCAAGCACGGGGAGCGCCAGCAGGATCGCGGCGGCATCCGAGGATCCGCCCCCAGCCCCGCGCCCATCGGGATCCGTTTCTCCAGGTGGATCGCCACGCGTCCCGCGGACGCCTGTAGCGTCCAGAACCAGCTTCGCCGCACGCTCTACCAGGTTGTCGGGAATTGCGGCATCGCGTCCAGCTTCGATGCCGCTCCGCGGTCCCGGGGTGAACGCGATATGGATCCTGTCGCCGAGCGAGATGGTCTGAAAGATGGTCCGCAACTCGTGATAGCCGTCGGCGCTCTTCCCGAGAACCCGGAGGTCGAGATTGATCTTGGCGAGCGCGCGCACACGCACCCGGCGTGTGGCGCTCATTCGTCGTGGCTCATTCGTCGTACTGGAGGAGCGAGAAGACTTCGTATCCGGCCAGCTTGTCGCGACCTTTGAGGAATGTCAGTTCCACGACGAATCCCAAGCCCCACCACCGTTCCGCCGCGCTTCGTGGACCATGCGCGCCGCGGCGGCGGACGTTCCCGCCGGTGGCCAGCAGGTCGTCCACGATCAGCACGCGGGTGCCCGGGGCCACGGCGTCCTTGTGCATCTGCGAGGCAGTCCGTGCCGTACTCCAGCTCGTAGCGGACGCTGACGCACTCCGCCGGCAGCTTGTTCGGCTTCCGCACGGGGACGAACCCGGCGCCGAGGGCGTAGGCCAAGCGCAGGAGCGAAGATGAACCCCCGCGCTTCGATGCCCAGCACCACATCCGCCTGTGCTTCGCGATACTGATGCTTCAAGCCATCGATCACGGCACGGAAGCCGCACTTGTCCTTGAGCAGGGTAGTGATGTCGTAAAACAGGATGCCCGGCTTGGGGAAGCCGGGCACTTCGCGGATCAGCTTTTTCAGGTCGTCCATCGGTTCTCGAAACGGTGATTGTAACGCAGGTGTGCGAAACCGGCTGGGATCCGGACGAAAACTGCCCACCTCCCGAGGGTAAGTCCTCTACTTCCGTTCGCAATCCGGCGGTTGCACAGACCGGCAGACCGGTCTTATGCGTTGGCGGGCTGGACGAACGGATTTTCGTCAGCGCTCGGTCCGTAGATCGATGGTAAGGCTACATTCAGCAGCCGCAGGTACACACTCATTTGGCCACGGTGGTGATACCAGTGGTTGAGCATGATGCTGCGGATTACCGCGGCCCGCGGCGCCGCCATCACTTCCTGATCCCCCACCGTCAGACGCCAGGTGGCTCCCGCCTGTTCGGGTGTCAGCCCGCTCAGATACGCCTTGGCGTCCGCCAGGCTCTTCGCGAGCGCCGCCATGACTTCGGCGCGGCTGGCCGCTTCCGGCGCGTGCTCGAACACGGCGGGATCGATCTGGTAGCTCTCGACGGCAACTATGGAGGCGATCTGCGATGGCACCATGGCGATATGCATGGCAAGCTGCCCGAGCGACATCGATTTCTCATGCGGTTTCCACTTCAGATGTTCGTCGGGAATTCGCTCCAGCACACGCGCGGTGGCCGCGCCTTCGCTTTCCAGTTCCATCAGGATGGGATCCATTGGGCTCATGGGTCCAGCGTACAACGGCCGGCGTGGCGGCCGCGCGTGCTCCCGCTCTAATTTACAATCAGGATTCGGGCGCCGATGACAGAAGCGGAAGCGGCAGTGGCGATCGTGGTCGCCCGCCGGCCGGAGGAAGCCGTTCTCCTGATCCGGCGGGCGGAGCGAGAAGGGGACGCGTGGTCCGGGCACTGGTCGCTGCCTGGCGGCCGCCGCGACGCCGAGGATCCCGATCCCCTGCATACCGCCTTGCGGGAATTGCAGGAGGAATGCGCCATTCGCCTGGCTCGTGACTCCGTGGAAGCGGCGCTTCCGTTGTCCATCGCCCGGCGCCGGCCGGGCCGGTATCTTCCGGTGGCTCCTTTCCTGTTCCTGGTGGACGAGCGGCTGCCGGCAGTTCTCGACCCGGACGAAGCGGTCGAGTCATTCTGGATTCCGCTGCGTGTGCTGGGCGATCATGCGCACCACGCGCTGCTCCCGGTGCCCGGCCGGCCTCCGGCGACGTTGTTTCCCGGCATCGCACTGAACTGCGTGCCTCTGTGGGGATTCACCTACCGTCTGCTTTCGGACTGGCTGCGCATCACGCCGCCGACCGAGGCCGGATGCGACGCAGCGGGCCTGGTTCTGGAATTTCTCCTCACGCGCGGATTGCCGCTCCGGCACCAGTGGACCGGCCGGAACGCGGCCGTTTCCGGCCCCATCCCGGTGGTTGAGGTGGTCCGGCACTTCTCCGCGCCGGAGAACTTTCTCCCGGCCATCAACTGCCTCGATGTGCGCGAAAACAGGGTCTCGATCTTCGATCCGGAATTCGCGGAGTACATCATCACCGCGGGATGAAACCGTCCGGGCCCGGCACGCTACAATAAGCGTTCCCATTATGTCCGAACATTCCAAGTTCCTGCTCGCCGATAGCCAGATTCCCACGGCCTGGATCAACGTGCTGCCGTCGCTTCCGGAGCCGCTCGAGCCGCCATTAAACCCGCAAACGCGCACTCCCCTGACGCCACAGGATCTGCTGCCGATCTTTCCCATGGAGCTGATCGAGCAGGAATTCTCGCCGCAGCGGGAAATCGATATTCCCGGCGAAGTCATGGACATCTACCGCCTGTGGCGGGCAACCCCCCTCTACCGGGCGCGGCGGCTGGAAAAGGCGCTGGATACGCCGGCGCACATCTATTATAAGTACGAGGGAACCAGCCCGGCCGGCAGCCACAAGCCGAACACCGCCGTGGCGCAGGCCTATTACAACAAGCGCGCCGGGATCCGGCGGCTGGCCACCGAGACCGGCGCCGGGCAGTGGGGCAGCGCGTTAGCCCTCGCCTGCCGGCTGTTCGGCCTGGAATGCACGGTTTACATGGTGCGGGTGAGCTACGACCAGAAGCCGTACCGCCGCATGATGATGCACGCCTGGGGCGCGGAAGTGTTCCCCAGCCCCAGCGACCAGACCAATTCCGGACGCGGCGTGCTGGCGCATTCACCCGATTCCCCGGGAAGCCTCGGTATCGCCATCAGCGAAGCGGTGGAGGATGCGGCCACCCACGCCGACACCAATTATTCACTTGGCAGCGTCCTGAATCACGTGATGCTCCACCAGACGGTGATCGGGCAGGAGGCGAAGCTCCAGATGCAGATCGCCGGCGAAGAGCCGGAGGTGCTGATCGGCTGTTTCGGCGGCGGCAGCAACTTCGGAGGGCTGGCCCTGCCTTACGTCCTGGACCGGTTCGCCGGAAAAGGGCCGCGCCTTCTGGCGGTCGAGCCCGCAGCCTGTCCCAGCCTGACCAAGGGCAGGTTCACCTACGATTTCGGAGATACGGCAAAGCTTACACCGCTGATCAAAATGTACACGCTGGGGCATGACTTTGTGCCTCCCGGCATCCATGCCGGCGGCCTGCGCTATCACGGAGCGTCGCCCCTGCTGAGCCACTTGGTGAAGACGGGCCACATCGAAGCCCGAGCCTATCCGCAACTGCCGGTGTTCGACGCCGCGCTGGAGTTCGCGCGAACCGAAGGCATCCTGCCGGCGCCCGAATCGGCGCACGCCATCCGGGCGGCGATCGACGAGGCGGTGGAGTCGCGCGCGGAAGGCCGTCCGCGGGTGATCCTGTTCTGCCTCAGCGGGCATGGCCACTTCGACATGAGCTCCTACGAGAGCTACCTCTCCGGCGCATTACAAGATTACGAATATCCGGGGCGGGAGATCGCCGATGCCATGGCGGCGTTGACCTGAGCTGAGACGCCCACTGGATAGAGGTGCCGAGTTTCCCCGGGGCGATCGAGGACGGTCGGGGGCTGACTGTGCCGATGCTCGATCCGCGGGGACCGTCTCAGGCTTTTTCCTTATAGGATAGTCCCTTATGGTACTTTAGAATGCGTTAAATTGACTGCCCAAATAATGCCATTTGTGCAGCCAAATGTTTTCGGAGGGGTATTGCGTTACCCGTCAGCGGGTGCTAGACTCGTCATGGTTGAACTAGTACTAATGACGGAACGTTAGTTTATTGGGTGGACAGGGGTACCGTATGATCGCCAGCGTGCTCATCATCCTTTTCTCGGTTTCGCTGCTTATCTACTGGTTCCGTTATAGTTGCATCCTGCTGCTGCGCAGCCAGGCGGAAGTGGCCGAATCCGAGTACGTGCTGCGGGATGACCGGTTCGGCATCGGTGACCTCCGGGCGCGCCTGCAAACCGATGCGCAACTGGATCCGCTGCACGCCTCCCTCCAGCGGGACTATGAGGTTCTCACCTACCTGGTACAACACGCCGCCGGCCTGGAGTTGAGCTCGTTCGAGGATCGCCTGCTGGTACTGGACTATCGCGTGATGCAGTGGTGGTACAGGCTCACCAAAAGTGTTGCGCCGGATCAGGCGCGGGAAGCCCTGAAGGAGATGGCCACCGTCATGGGCGTTCTCGTCGGTAAACTTGGCCAGCGCGCCGGAGCTCAAGGCGCCATCTAGTTTCCGGTTTTTCTGACACCTTGCCCAGCCTCGACCAGCCTTGAGGCGCGGCTTGGTCCCTGCCGTGCTCTACAATGTAAAACGTGGGAAGTGAAGCGACACTCGGATTAGCCGTGGAACGGCTCAACGCGGTCCGCCGGGAAATTGCCAAAGTCATAGTGGGACAGGATAGCGTCGTCGAGGGCGTCCTCATCTGCCTGCTGGCCGCCGGCCACGTGCTCCTGGAAGGCGTGCCCGGTCTCGGGAAAACCACTCTCCTCCGCACTCTCGCGCGAGCGTTGCAGCTCAAATATTCCCGCATTCAGTTCACGCCCGACCTGATGCCCGCGGACATCGTGGGCAGCATGATCATCGATACCGAGGAACGCGGAACCAAGACGCTGCGGTTCCAGCCAGGACCCATTTTCGCCAACCTGGTGCTGGCGGACGAGATCAACCGCGCCACACCCAAAACCCAGTCGGCGCTGCTCGAGGCGATGCAGGAACGGACCGTGACCAGCGGGACTACCACTCACGAACTGGAGCGCCCGTTTCTGGTGATGGCTACCCAGAATCCCATCGAGATGGAAGGCACCTACCCTCTGCCGGAAGCGCAACTCGACCGCTTCCTGATGAAGATCCTGGTGGACTATCCCAACCGCGAAGAGCTGAACCGGATTGTCGATCGAACCATTCAGCGCGAGGAGGAGGTGCCGGTTCAGGTGATGGACCGGGACGCCATTCAGCAGGTGCGCTCGGTGTGCCGGGAAGTGCTGGTGGCGCCGCACGTCCAGCAGTACGCCATCCAACTGGTCATGTCGACCCAGCCGGAACAGGCCGAAGCTCACGAACTGGCGCGCAAGTACATCCGCTATGGAAGCTCGCCGCGGGGCGCCCAGGCGCTGGTGGAATGCGGGCGGGTGCACGCTCTGATGCGGGGCCGGTTCCACCTGGCAGTCGAAGATGTACAGGCCGTCGCCGCCGCCGTGCTTCGCCATCGCATCATCCTGAATTTCGACGCTCATCACGATGGCCAGACTCCGGAGACGATTCTCCAGAGCGTCATCAAGTCCGCAACCGCACAGGTCTCGACTGCATAGGTTAGGTTATGGCGAGCGCACCGCTGCTGGACCGCGAGTTCCTGGAGAGGCTCGAGCGGCTCACGATTTACTGGCAGAAGTCGTTCCCAGGCTTGGTGGGCGGCCATAACGTGTCGCGTTTCGCGGGCCACGGCCAGGAGTTCCTCGACCACCGCAATTTCCACCATGGCGACGACCTGCGCGCGGTCAACTGGCGCGCGTATCTCCGGCTGGAGAAGCTGTTCCTGAAGATGTTCCAGGTGGAGCCCCGGGTCCCGGTACGAATGCTCGTGGACATCAGCGAGTCCATGGCCGCCCATAATCGGCAGAAGTTCGAGTTTGCCCGGAAACTGGCCGCCGCGCTGTGCTACGTGGGCATGGTGCGGCTCGATAACATCGAGCTCCATGGGTTCGCCAGCGGATTATCGCCGCGCGTATTCTGCACCGGTGGGCGACACCGGTTTCCGGGCGTGATGGAGACCCTGTCGGGCTGGACTCCGCATGGTGTCACCAACTACCTGGCGATGGTCCGTGAATTCGCTGAGAACTACTCGCAGCGTGGCCTCGTGATCATCATCTCCGACTTCCTGGACGATAACGGCTGCGAACGCGGGCTCCAGTATTTGACCGCCTTCGGCCATGAGCTGATGCTGCTGCAATTGTGGAGCGAGGAGGACCGCACTCCTCCGTGGGCCGGCGAACTCGACCTGAGGGACGCCGAAACCGGGGCCACGCTGCGGCTCGATTTCGACGACGGGGCGCGCGAACGGTATACACAGGCCTTCGACGAATACTGCGGCACGCTGCAGACCCTCGCCTTGCGCAGCGGCGGCCGTTATGCTGGGATCGCGGTGACGCAGCCCCTGGAGAGCGTGGTCTTCGGCGAATTGATTCGCGTGCGGGGGATTGCGTGAAGACCGCCAAGATCCGCCGGGGGTCCGCATGTACTTCCTGAACTTCTCGCTGTTCCAGTTCCTGGCGGTGTTCGGATCGATTTCGGTAGTGGCGGTAGCGCTGTATCTGCTGGACCGCTCCCGCCGGCGCCTGGTGGTGTCAACCCTTCGTTTTTGGGTGGCGGCGGAACACCCCACGGCCGCGGCGCGCCGGCGGCGCATCCAGCAGCCGTGGTCGCTGATCCTGCAACTCGCCGGCATGGCACTTCTGCTGTTGGCGGTGGGCCAGCTCCGATTCGGGAAACCCGATCAGGCGGGGCGGGACCACATCATCATTTTGGACAGCTCGGCGTGGATGGCCGCCCGCTCGGGCGGCCGCACCCTGATGGATCTGGCCCGCGAGCGTGCCCGGCGGTACCTCCGCGCCCTGCCCGCGCGGGACCGCGTCATGCTGGTGCGAGCCGACGCCCTGGCCACACCCGCCACCGCCTTCGAGCTTGACCGCCGCGCGATCGAAACGGCCATCACGGCGTCGCAGCCGGGCGCCACGGCGCTGAACCTGGACCAGGCGCTGGCATTCGCGCGCCACGTGCAATCGCAGGAGGGTGGACGATCGGGGGAGATCGCATACGTCGGTCCCGGCCGCACTGCGCCGCGCGACCCGGCCAGCCCCGCCGCTCCGCCGCATCTGCGCGTCCTGCTGGTGCGGGACGCGGTGGAAAACGCCGGCCTGCGCAAGGTGGGAATGCGCCGGTCCGCCAGCGTACCGGACCTGTGGGAGATCTACGTCAGCGCGCACAACTACGGAACCCAGCCGCGGGTCGCGACCATCTCCATCGATTTCGGTACGCCCCAAGCCGTGGGGCGGGTACCGGCCGGCTCCCAGCGCGTCACCTTGCCGCCGGGAGGCGACAGGGAAGCCAGCTTCGAATATCGCACCGCCGCGGCGGGCATCCTGGGGGTGAACCTCTCGCCGCACGATGCGTTTCCGGGCGACGATCACGCGGAGATCGAGCTACCCCCGCAGCCCATGCTTCCGGTAACTGTTTATTCCAACGAGCCCGAGCTGCTCCGCCCGGTCCTGTCTTCCAATCCGCGCGTGCTCGCCATTTATCGCAAACCGGAAGACTACCGTGCCGGCGATCAGGGCCTCGTAATCCTGGACCGATTCATTCCACCCGGGCGGCCTTCTGCCGATTCCATATGGATCGACCCGCCCGCCGCCGGTTCGCCCATCCCTGTCCGGCAGATTGTCGAGGACGAGGCGTTTCGTGGATGGGACCCCCACCACCCCGCGGCCGCCGGGTTGCGCGCCCGGGACTTCAAGCTGGCGAGAGCCACGGTGTTCGAACCGGCGCCCGCCGACGGGCGCATCGCGGAGGTGCAGCAGGGACCGGTAATCGTCGCCAGGGACGGCAAGCCCAAAATCGTGGTGCTCGGTTTTCACCCGGCGCTTTCCGGGATGCGTTACGAACTGGCGACGCCGCTGCTGTTTGCCAATCTTCTGCGCTGGGTCTCCCCGGAGATTTTCCGGCGCTGGGAGCTCAGCGTGGGCAGCGTCGGAACCGTCAAGCTGGTGATGGAACCCGGGACTCCGGAGAAGGATGCCAAGGTAGTTGCGGAAGACGGTAGCGCCCTGCCGTTCACCCTGCGTGACGGCGTCCTGCACTTTTTTGCCGGAAGGGCAGGCGCGGTTCGTGTGCTGGCAGGCGATCGCGAGTACGTTCTTTCGCTCACCCTGCCGGAGCTGTGGGAGACACGCTGGGAGCCGCCCGCGGAAGCCCTGAAGGGCATCCCTCGTTTTGCCGGCGGGCTGGAGGGCAGCCGCGAATTGTGGCCGTGGCTGGCACTGGCGGGCGGGCTGAGCCTGTTTGTGGAGTGGCTGCTCTTCGGCCGTTTCCGGCGCGATGGCAGGGCCGCACGCCACCACTGGCCGCGAATCCTGCCGATGCGGCGTAAGATCCTGGCGGGTGGAGTGCGGCGATGAGCTTCGATCATCCAGTGGCGTTGCTTCTGGCTCTGTTGCCGGCCGCGTGGGTCGCATGGGAATGGGGCTCCAGCGGACGCCGCGTGGCCTTGCTGCTGAAAGCGCTGGCCCTGGCCAGCATCGCCGTGGCCTTGGCTCAACCCCGCGTCACGGTGTACCGGACCAGGATCGGGGTGGCGATCCTGGCGGATGTCTCGGCCAGCGTCTCGTCCCAGGATCTCGGGGTGGAATCGGCGCTCGCCGACAGAATCGAGCGTGCCCGCGGCCGGCATTGGACCCGTGTCATTCCGTTCGCCCGCTCCACCCGGATTGCCGCGCGGGAGGAACATCCGCAGACCGGCTGGCAACTGCGTCATACCGCCGGCGCCGGAGCCCGCGGCACCAATCTCGAAGCAGCCATCCGCGATGGCGCGGCGGCCCTGCCGGCCGGCATGGTGCCGCGCCTTCTGCTCATCTCCGACGGCAACGAGAACTTCGGCAGCGCCGCGCGCGCCATCTGGCAGGCCCAGCAACTGGGCATTCCCATCGACACCGTACCCCTGGCGGGCCGTGCGAAGCCGGGCCTGCTGCTCCAATCCGCTTCCTTTCCGGGATTGGTGTTCAGCGGCGAGCGGTTCCCGATCGACGTCACGCTGGAATCGCCCCGGGCCGCTCATGCCACCGTCGATCTCACCGCGGAAGGCAAATCCATCGGCACCAACGAGGTCGATCTCGTCTCGGGCGTCAATCGACTCCGGCTGCAAGCGAGCGTCAATTCCGCGGGCGCCATAGCGCTGGCTTGCAGGATCACCGCCCCCAACCTGGGAGAGGCGCGGTTCGAAGATGCCATCGCCCTGCGCCGTCCCCGCGTTCTTCTGGTATCGCACGACCCCATCGCCAGCGAGGAGCACCTGGTGCGTACTTTGGAGGCCAACCAGTTCGAGGTGATTCGCGCGCCCGGCGGAGTTCCCGACAAGCTGGACGACTATCAACTGGTCGTGATCAATAACTGGGACATGGAGTCCATTCCCCTGGCCCGCAAGGAAGCCATCGAAGACTACGTCAAGAAGGGTGGCGGCCTCGTATGGATCGCGGGCGAGCACAACGTCTACGTCGAAAAGAAGAACCACGATGCCGACCCGCTGGCGCGCGCACTCCCGGCCACAATTGCGCCACCGCGCTCACCCGAGGGCACGGCCGTGGTGCTGATCATCGACAAGTCGTCGTCGATGGAGGGGCGCAAGATCGAGCTGGCCCGCCTGGCTGCCATCGGCGTGGTAGAGAACCTGCGTCCCATCGACAGCGTGGGGGTCCTGATCTTCGACAATTCGTTTCAATGGGCAGTGCCGATTCGCCGGGCCGAGGACCGCGCCAGCATCAAACGCCTGATCTCGGGCATCACTCCGGATGGCGGGACGCAGATCGCGCCCGCTTTGGCTGAAGCGTACCAGCGGATTCTGCCCTTGACCGCGGTTTACAAGCACATCGTACTGCTCACCGACGGAATCTCGGAGGAGGGCGACAGCATGAGCCTCACCCGCGAGGCGCGGGCCAACCACATCACCATTTCGACGGTCGGGTTGGGGCAGGACGTGAACCGGGCGTTCCTGGAAAAGGTGGCCACTTCGGCGGAAGGCAAAGCGTACTTCCTGAACGACCCCTCCGGCCTGGAGCAGATCCTGCTGCGCGACGTCGAAGAGCACACCGGAGTGACGGCCGTCGAGAAGACCATCCAGCCCAAGATCGTCAAGCAGGCGGAGATCCTGGAGGGGGTCGGCATGGAGACCGCCCCGGCGCTGCGGGGCTACGTCCGCTTCCAGGCGCGTCCGACCTCCGACCTGATCCTGGACGCCGACCGCACCGACCCCTTATTTGTTCGCTGGCAGTACGGGTTGGGGCGCTCCGCCGTATTCACTTCCGACGCCAAGAACCGATGGGCCATCAACTGGGTGACGTGGCCGGGCTTTGACCGTTTCTGGGCCAACGTGTTTCGCGATCTCCTGCCCCACGCGCCCCAGAGTGAGACCTCCGCCGATTTCGACCGCGCCAGCGGAGAACTGGTAGTAGACTATCACCTCTCCCGCAATGTGCCCGAACCCGAGGAAGTTCCAGACATCTATGTTTTCGGGCCTGACAATTTCCGCGTGCCCCTCAAGGTCAGCAAAGTGGCGGCCGGGCATTACCGCGGCCGGCTGGCGATCGGGCAGAACCAGGGCTTGTTCCGTGTCCGGCCGCTGGCGGATTCGCGGGCGTTTCCCGAAGTCGGGTTCTACCGGCAGGAAGACGAGGTGCTGGAGTACGGAAACAACGAGCCCCTGCTGCGCCAGATCGCGGCCGCGACCGGCGGCCGGTTCAATCCCACTCCGAAACAGGTATTCGATACCGGAGGGCGCAGCATCCGTTCCGTAATGGAACTGTGGCCCGCCCTGCTGGTGCTGGCGATTCTCCTGAACCTGGTGGAACTGATCCTGCGCAAGTGGAGGGGAATTCTCGAGGCGCTGCGCGGGCGGCGCACCAATGAAGCGCCGGCGCCGATGCCGGCCTGACGCCAGGGATGGATTCCGCCAAAACCGGCCGCTGCAAAACACGAAACGCGGAGACCGCATTCACCATGCGCGCTCCGCGTCCGCTCAAAGTTCCGATGTCCGGGAGTTCAGCGCCTCGCGCCTTTCCGGCGTGCCAAGGAGGCCAGACCGATCAACGCGGATCCGATCAATACCAGGGTGGCCGGCTCCGGAATCGAGGTCTCGTACGTATACGTGACCTCCAAATCCCCGCCGGCATTCGCCGCGCCCGTAAAAGCCACTCCCGGCGCTCCAGTCCCGGTGTAAGATCCCGGACCGCCCGACGCGGTGAAGTTCAACAGCCCGGCCGTCGTCCAGCCGCCGAAGAAGCCGGGCCCGATTGTGAAAACGCTGCTTCCCGATGCGGTCAAGCCGCTGATCACCGTTGTACCATCGAAGGCCACAGAGAAATTGAACGAGCCTGAGATACAACCACCTTCGTCGAAATTGCTGCCATGCACAACCGGCGAGAAGCATAACCATGGGAAGGCGGTGAGTACGGTATGCTTGGCGGGAACGCTTCCGTTCTGTAAAGGCGTGTTCACAATCAGGGTTTGGCTCAGCCCCATCCCGGGCGCCGATCCCAGAATCACCAGTGGAACCGAAGCTCCCGCGTTCGTGAAATTCATGCTGCCATCGGCGTTGTGGGCCTGCGGATTGCCACAACTCGCCGGTCGGGTGTCACCCTGGCAGCCATTGTCCCAGTATGGATCGTTGACCTGCACATCCGCCACCGCGTTCGCCCGGACAATCCCGCTGATGTCGGTCAGAGTACCCCATGCCGGATCAAACCCCTGGATGGAAAAGGCGGTCGGACCCCAATCGATGGACATCGCCGGGATCAAGGTATCAAAGGTGATGGAACACTGCTGGAGATTGGGGTTGATACTGACACACACCGGCGCGGCATTGGCGGTGGCGGCTAGGATCACCAGCACGGCTGCCGCGATGATGGCTTTTCGTAAGTTGCTCATGCGCTTGGCGCTCCTCCGCCGTACCGGGGCCTACAGCGCGGGTATCCGGCTGGGCATCTGGCCTGATCGTGCTGATGGTAATTCGTAGACGCTTCGGGTGTCAATCCCGGACGTGCTGCCGAGTACTACATCCAACTATATCAGGGGCTCAACTAACGTCTTGTATTTCAATAGCTTACGGTTAGATAAAGATAGTATCAGGCATGATTCTATGAAACCTGGCCGACTGAAGGACCCCCCGAGTGCAGGTGCCGTGCCCCCCGGATGCGGATAGTCCCCGGCTTCCGGCCCGAAACTCCGAGGGCGGAAGCTATCATGGAGTCTGAGCGAAATGCCTCCCCCTACCCGGCGCGAAGCGCTGCTGCAGAGCGGTCTGTTGATGGCCGCCTCGCAACTTGACGGCTCGCCTGCCCCGGACGATGCCGACTGGATGCGCACCTGCCGCGTACTGATCTGCGAAGCCTATAACCCGCCCTTCTACCCCGCGCTGGACTACCAGCCTGCCCAGGCGGTCAGGATTGCGTCGCAATTGAATGCCGACGGTGTCCGGTATCCCGCCGCGTCCTACTACGCCTACTTTCCGACCGGATCGGGCTACCCGGTACACCCGGAACTGCAGGGCGACCCCATGGGCGAGACCGTCGATCGGTGCCGCCGGGCGGGGCTGAAGACGGTCGCGTACGTGCCGCTCAATCACCCCTTCATGGAAGCCGGCTCCAAGGATCCGCGCTATGCCGGCTGGTCCAAGAAGTTTGCCGACGGCAGCCCGATGACCACCGGGCACTACGGCTTTACCCGGTATTTTGAGGGCTGCCTGAACTCGCCCGTGCGGGACGTCATCCGCACGCTCGTTCATGAGGTGCTCACCCGGTACGCGGTCGACGTGATGTACTTCGACGGCCCTTATGAAGGCATGCAGAACGCTAAAGAGCCGTGCCACTGCAAGTATTGCGAAGAGGCCTATCGCAAGCGCTTCGGAAAGCCTGTGCCGCGCGCGGAGAACATCTCGCCGGGCGACGAGATCCAGTATTACGACTGGATGGCCAACGAAGTGGTGATCGCGTTCCTCCGCGAAATCCGCCAGATGATCCGCCGGACCCGCGACGTGCCGGTGCTGTACAACGACACTTCGCTCCTCAGTAAGCGGGAGTGGCGCAATCGCGCGATCCCGACGGTGGATGGCTTCATGTTCGAGGCCGCCGAGACGCCGGAAGAGAAGCTTTTCAACCTGCAACTGGGCCATTCCACGGGGAAGATCATCTGGACGTACGTCGGCACCCACACTCAATACAATCGCGAGCACATGAAGAACGAGCGGGTCCGGGGCTGGTTCAGTTATCCCGTGGAAAGCGAGGAACTGCTCATCGACGGCGCCACGGCCGTGGCGGGCGGCGCCGGGATCGTCTACTGGGGGCTGAGCCGCTTCTTCTATATGCCCGGAGCGGCAACGGACTACGACAGCGGCCGGTACGTGAAGGAAATTTTCGATTTCTCGAGCCGCCATCGCGACCTTCTGGCGCAGATGAGGCCGCGGCCGGTGGCGGGGGTCCTGGTCAGCGACAACACCATCGACTGGTTTTCCGGGAAGCACTTCGTTCCCCGGGCCTACGAGAACTACTACCGCGGCGCGTGGCAGGTGCTTAAGGACTTGGGCTATGACGCCGAGCCGTTCCTGGATTACCTGGCGCAACCGGATCTGCTGGCGCGCTACCGGCTGGTGTACGTTCCGAATGCGGCCTGCCTGAGCGACGCGCAATGCGCGCTGCTGCGCGACTATGTCGCCGGGGGAGGCGCGTTGATCGCCACCCATCTGACCTCGGCCGCCGACGAACGCGGCCGCATGCGGAGCGATTTCGGGCTCGCCGAACTCTTCGGCGCGTCCCTGGTCGACCGGGAGCCCGTCGAGATCCCGGATCTTTATTTGAAACTCCCCACGGGCGAGGTGATCCCGCAGGATCCGCAAGTGGTCCACTGGCGCAAGACCGCGGATGGCGAGGTGCTGGCCGAAACCATCGATCGGGGCCATCGCGCCAACCTCGGGCCGGCGATTATCCGCCGGGCGGTGGGAAAGGGGCGGGTGATCTACATCGGCTCCGGGCTCGAGGCGGTGTATGCCGAAACCCGTATGAAACCGCTGCGAGAGTATCTCGGTTCCCTGATCGACCCCCTGCTGGCCACCGGGCGACCGTACGAGCTCGACTACCGGTCGGGCGTCATGGCGCATTTCACGTCGGCACGCGATACGATCGTCCTGCACCTGCTCGCCGATACCGGGAACAAGTTCAAGAAGCTCCGTGCCCGCGAGGAATTTCTGCCGGTGGAGAACGTCAACGCCCGCATCCGCGTGCCGGAAGGGCGCAGCGTCCGGGCAGTCTCGCTGCTCCGCTCCGGCGCGACCCCGCCCGCGGCTTCCCGCGGCGGATGGGTCGAGGTGACGGTCCCCAGCCTGCGAATCCACGAGGCGATTCGGGTGGACCTGGCGTGAGTCCCTCGCCGTTGCGCTGGCGCATGATCGGGCTGGCCTTCTGGGCCACCGTGATCAACTATCTCGACCGGCAGACACTCTCCGTGGCCGCGCCCACGCTGCGCGACCAGTTCCACCTCAGCAACGTGGATTACTCCCGCGTGCTGTTCTGCTTCATGCTGGCGTATACCATCATGAACGGCGTGTCGGGCCCGCTCATCGACCGCCTGGGCACACGCCTCGGCTATGGCTTGTGCGTGGCCTGGTGGTCGGTAGCCGCCGCGCTGCATGCCCTGGCCAGCGGCGCCTGGACTCTCGGCATCTTTCGTTTCCTGCTCGGAATGGGCGAGGCGGGCAATTGGCCCGGCGGCGTGAAAGTGGTCGCCGAGTGGTTTCCCGAAAAGGAACGGGCGTTGGCCGCGGGGCTTTTTAACAGCGGTTCGGCCGTGGGCGCGATCCTCGCGCCGCCCGTGGTGGCGTTCCTCCTGCTGCGCTTCGGATGGCAGGCGGCCTTTGCGTTCGTCGGCGCAGCAGGCCTGCTCTGGCTCCTGTTCTGGGGGCGCATGTACTTCACGCCGGACGCTCCCGCCGGGGCTCCCTCCGATCCGCCGGTGCCTCTGACGCACCTGTTGCGGAGCCGCTTTGTGTGGGCCTTCACGGTCTCCAAGATCTTCATGGACCCGGTCTGGTACTTCTACATTTTCTGGTTCCCGGAATATCTGAAGCGGGCGCGCGGTTTCGACCTGGCAGCCATCGGCAAGTTTGCGTGGATCCCGTTCCTGGTCGCGGGATTCGGAAACGTGTTGGGTGGCTGGATTGCCGGCGCATTGTTGAAACGGGGAGTGACGGTCACCGTCGCGCGCAAATCCGCGGTCACCTTTTTTGCATTGCTGATGACCAGCGCCATCCCGGCCGTCATGGCGCGCGAGGCGTGGCTGTCCATCGCCATGGTATCGATTGCCATGCTGGGCTACACAGGCAGCCTGGCCAACATGCTCTCATTCCCCGCGGATGTGTTTCCGAAGACCGCCGTCGCGTCGGTTTACGGCATCGCGAGCATGGGCTCCGGTTTTGGCGGCATGCTGTTCGCGCTCATCACCGGCTGGGTGGTCGATCACTATTCGTATGTGCCGGTATTCATCGGCTTCGGCCTGCTGCCGCTCATATGCGCGGCCATTCTATGGTGGTTCCTCGGGCCGTTGCAGCGGCAGCCGCAGTAACCACCGGGCTGGCGGGAAGTTCGGCACTTCCGCTCCAGCAGCCAGACGACTAACAACCCGCCTGGCCCCCTCCCACTGTGGCTACTCTCATATGCTGTCGTGTGGGCCTGCCGCCCTACGCTGAGAACATGTCCGGGGCAGGTTTCCAGGCGCCGGCGCGTTCGCGTCCCGCGCCCGTGGTCGAACGCCTGCCCCGGAGTGCGTCTCAGGTGATTACGCTTGGCCGCGGATCACTCCCGGTTCCCCGGTGCCTATGGTGACACGAGGCATTTGCCGCGAGAATTCCGTCCTGCCCAAGCTCCAAACCTCACGTCCAAAGGCCTCGTTCAGCATGAGGGCGCTGGCGGTATACCACGCCGCGATCGCGCAGATGATGAACAGGTAGCCGGCCAGGATCATGAGACCTTCCACGCCCACCAGCAAACCGATGGCGCTGATGGTTGAGCCCGCCGCCAGAAACGTGAGCACGGTGACGAGCGCCCGATTCTCGGCGGCAGCCGCACCGGTGCAGACCCAGGTGATCGCCGCGAGGACAATGAACCAGTATCCCAATTCGGGAAACAGCGGACGGCCAGGCTCGACGGCCTTTCCACTGGCCATGATGAGTGCCAGAACGCCGAATGCCATCCAGAACGCGCCCCACATCCCGTGGACCGCGGTAGCCACACCGTCCCTCGCTTTGTACGCCCACATCCCTGCCAGGAACTGGGCCAAGCCGCCGAAAATAGCAGCGAATGGTACGAGCAACAGCGTTGTCTGCGTCGACCCGAACCAATGCACCATCTGGGCGGCAACCATGAAGGTAGCGCCCGCGAGACCGTACAAACCCAGAATCGATGGTGCCGCTATGGGCTGCAGGAACACGCGAGGCTGTGGGTCCGTGGGGACCGCACGCACGTCTGGATTCGACACTTCTTCAATCATTGTGGTGTTTCTCCTTCCAATATGAATTCAATTTCTCCTCCGGCGCGCCAGAAGCGAGCAACGGCCTCGCCATGGCGACGGGGGAGATGAGAGTTTGAACCAACACTTATCAGGTGGCACGCCACTCTGAAACCCGCGGCGTACCGGCGCGGCCGAGGGGCCCGAGTGATGACTCCGCTACCGCCAGAGCAACGCCGGCTTCTTTCCCACTGAATGATCCGGCCGCCGCTGACGGCAGCAACACAAGGAGGCTTGAATCGCTCTCCACACCCCGGTCACCCGACCGCTGCTTTTACCTCCTTCTACTCTTACTCTCCGGCCTGCCGCGAGACAGCACAATAATTCATTTGTCACGCACCCCGGAACTTCTGTTACCGCGGGAGTGCCGCGCTTCACGGGCGGCGTTCAGATCAGCCCACGCTGCAGGGCATGCATCACGGCTTCCAGACGGTTGTGAGTGCGGAGTTTCTCATTGATGCTGTGCAGGTGATTGCGCAGGGTCGGTAGTGTGATGCCGAGTTCCCGAGCGATTTCGGACGAATTCCTGGCCTTCACAAACAAGCGCAGGATCCGCTGCTCCTGCTCGGACAGAGGAGAGACCGGTGCGAAGCGGGCGACATGGTTGGAAACGCTGGCCATTTCCCTGGAGATGTCCATCATCCTGGCAAGCAGCTCTTCGCACTGTTTGCGGCGGGAGATATCTCGAGCCAGGTGCACGACCAGGCGGCGGTTGCGGTGGGGGTCCGAGAAAACCAGTGTGGAGACGTTGATCCACAGTCGGTTGCCGGCGCGTGTTTTGACCCGCAGGTCAAAGTCCGGTATGTCCTGTTCTTGAACGGCGCAATGCTGGACGCTGCGCTTACCGGTAAACGCTCGCGTTCCCAGAGCGCCGTAGCCGTCCAGGACGTCGTGACAGGCCCGGTTCAGAACTTCCGGCGCGGGATAGCCAAAAAGACGTTCCGCCGCCTGGTTCCACGAACAGATCTCGCCTTCCTCGGTGACCGTGAACGCCGCGTCGGCGCTGGTCTCCAGGAAAGCAAAAAGCTCACTCTCCAGCATCCCGGCTCTGATCCCCCCGCAGCGGGGAGCCCAATTTTCATTATCCGCCAGTGGTCTCGAGGCACGTCAGCGCGCCAGCGCCAACAGCCGGCTGTCGCCCGGAACCCGCGAGTGCGAAAGAATCCAACTGGCGCGCGACAGGGCTTTGCGAGCGCTGTCGTGGTGTCCCATCGCACGATAGCATCGCCCCAACCACAACGCCGCTTCGCCCGCCCAGCGATTCCCGGGATCGAATCCGCGCCAGAACCGGTCGGCCTCTTCCAGCAGCGGCAAGGCGTCCGCAAGCCGTCCCTGCCCGAGTCTCGCGCGACCCAGGCCCACCGCTGCATCCGCATCGAAGGGGTCTGTGTGGTTCTCCAGGCCGGCCAGCAGCCGGCGCGCATTCTGAAGACTCTTCGCCGCTTGGTCGTACTGGAGCAGTTCCTGCTGATTCAACCCGATCTCCAGAACAGTCACCGCCAGGCGTGTTTCTTTCATGGCATCATCCGGGATGCTTCCCAGCGCCTGTTGTTGAAGCCGGAGTGCCACCGGATAGTTCCCCGCAATCCGCTCCACGATGCCTTCCATGCGCAAACCGCCGTACGGAACCGGCGCTCCGCCCTCGCACATTTTCGCGACCACCGCGGCAACCTCCCGTTGAGCTGCGCCGAGCGCCCCGGTCCACGCCAGGGCCTGCGCCCGGAGGGCCCTCCCTGCCAGGGTCATCCGATGCGAGGCGCCCAGGATGTGCGCCGCTTCCTGGTTCGAGCGAGTGATCACCGGCAGTGCCTCATCCATCCGGCGCGCCGACATCAAGGCCAGGGCCCGCATTTTTACCGCCGACCAATGCGTATAAGAATCCGGCTGAAAGTACAGGTCGCAAATGCGGAGCGCCGTCTCACTGCTCTCGAGAGCATCTTTCACCAGGCCTTCTTTCAACTGCATGTCCACCAGGTTCTGCGAGTAGACCCCAACGGTCATGCTCGCAGGACCGAACACGGCCACCGCGTCGCGGCGCGCCTCCAGCAGTTGAGCGATGCCCAGATCCCACTGCCCGGATTGCGCCAGGGCATTTCCGTAGGCCACGCGCGCCTTGATCGCGTCGGGATGGAGTGGGTTGCCCCCATGCGTGTCCGTCGCCAGGCGGAGCGCACGCGATGCGGTCTGCAAGGCCGGCTGGGGCTTGGTGTTCTGCGCGTAGGCATAGGAGAGCTCGAGCAGGGCGGGAAGTTGCTCCCGGTGCCGCGGTCCCGGCCCCGTTTCCGCAAGCCGGACCGCCTCCTGGCAGGCCCTCTCCGCCTCGTCGTACTTCCCTTCATCGATTGCCATGCCGCAGCGCAACCGCCAGGCGAAGGACAGGTCGTTCGTCGTCAGATCGCGGCTCCGCATCACGAGCGGCCACACGCCGTCGAGTTCCGCGTTCATCTCCCTGGTTTTGCCGCGATACATCAATACCCACGACCGCAACAGGCGCGCGCGCAGGGCCTGCGGGCTAGCGGCGGACCCATGCGCGGCCTCAGTCACCGCCTGGCCGGCAACCTGCTCGGCGGTTGCCGTGTCGCCCAGGCTCATCAGGCTGGAACCGATGATATTCAACAGCTCCAGGCGCACCGCCGGCGCGCCCGCCAGGGTGGCGTCAATTCTCTCATGGGCCCGCTTCAGCACATCCAGCGCCGTCAGCGATTTGCCTTCGCCCTCATCCAGGTTGGAATCGCGGAAGATCCCAGCGATGAACTCCTTGACGTCGTCAGCTCTCCGTTTCGCGGCCAGGGCCGCGCGTGCCTGCCAGACCGCGATTCCGCCACCGGCCACAATCGCCAGCAGCGCGGCTGCGGCCGCGGCCACCGGCAGTCTGTGACGGCGCACGAATTTCGAGGTCCGGTACCACCGGCTGTCCGGCCGCGCCAGGACGGGAAGGCCCTGAAGGTAGCGCTCGATATCGCCGGCCAGCGCGCCAGCCGTGGCGTAGCGTTCGTCCGGCTTTTTCTTGAGGGCCTTCAAGACTATGGTGTCGAGGTCGCCGCGCAGGGCCTTCCGCAGCGGCGCATCCCCCACGGCGTCGCTCGGCCGGACCGGCTCGGCCTCGAGAACCGCCTCCTCGAGTGCGCCGCGGGAGTCGCGCTTCGGCCAGTAGGGCCGCGTTCCCGCCAGCAATTCGTACAGCACGACGCCCAGCGAATAAATGTCGGAGGCGATGCCGATCGGCTCCCCGGCGATCTGCTCCGGGGATGCGTAATCGGGCGTCAGGGCGCGCCCGCCAAGCTGCGTCAGCTCCGTCTCGCGCGCTTCTCCGCGCTCCAGCATCTTGGCGATTCCGAAATCCAGAAGCCGCACCTGGCCGTCTTCCATCACCAGAATATTGGAAGGCTTGAGATCGCGATGCACCACCAGCCTGGCGTGGGCATGGGCCACCGCGCCCACCACACGCACAAACAGGCTGAGCCGCGCTTTCAGATCGTAGCCGCGCGCGCTGCAGTACTCATCAATCCGGCGGCCTTCCACGTACTCCAGGGCCAAGTAGGGCTGACCCTCCGCGGTCACACCGGCATCGTAGAGGTGCGCGATGTGGGGATGGTTCAAAGCCGCCAGGATCTGGCGCTCGCGCGCCATGCGTTCCGCCAGTGCGGCCCGCCACCACGACCCGCGTGGAATCTTGAGCGCCATCGGCCGCTGGATCAGGCCGTCCGTACGTTCGGCGAGCCACACCGTGCCCATGCCGCCGCGGCCCAGTTCCCGCAGTAGCCGGTACGGTCCCACGGTGTCGCCGGCGCGTTCCCCGGAGGCCAGGTACGCGTCATCGCCATCCGCCGGATCGGGCAGAACCTTCGGCAGCGTGCCCAGCAGACTCTGCCCCGTGGAGCGCGACAAAAGGTCGTGCAGCCGGGGCTTGAGCGCCGCGTACTCCGGGCCGAGCGCATCGACCCAGGGCGCGCGTTCGCCCAGCGGCAGATCCAGAGCTGTATCGAGCAGGCGGTTCAGCGCCTCCCAGGTGGCTGCATCGATGCCCAGGTTCTGCATCGCGCCTCCTCGTCAAGATTTCAGGGCATCGGAGAGCCACAGCCGCGCTTTTTCCCAATCGCGGCGCACCGTGCGTCCGGTCACACCCAGCGCTTCAGCGACTTCGGATTCGGTCAAGCCGCCGAAATAGCGCATCTCCACCACCTGCGCCATACGCGGCGCCAGCTTCGCCAGCCCGTCGATGGCTTCGTGCACGTTCAGGATTTGCTGTTCGCCGGCATCCACCCCGGCGATGCGCGTGGTCAGCGTCACACGCTCTCCCTCGCCGCCTCGCCGCTCGGCCCGCCGCCTGCGTACGAAATCCACGATGATCGACCGCATCGCCCGGGAAGCATAGCGGATGAAATGCACGCGGTCCTCCAGGCGCAGCCCTCCGGCGGCAGCCAGCCGCAAGTAGGACTCATGCACCAGTGACGTGGTGTCCAGCAAGGTGTCGCGACCTCCGGTGCGCAGGCGCGCCCGTGCCAGCGCGCGCAACTCGCGGTACGTAGCCTGGAACAGGGCGTCTACTGCCGGCGCCTGGCCTTCGCCAACGCAAGCCATCAGGCCGGCGCCTTGGGTCCCCTCCTCCATGAAACTACTCTATACGGGAGAAGCGGCGTTCGCCACTCGGACCACGGGGTTTCGGTCCCAACGGGGCGAGCTCAGGGTCTAGCCCGTGATAGAACCCCCGTGGCCCGAGTCGGGCCACGGAATGAATTGCGCTCCTTTTAGAATCATCCACTTGTCGGATTGCCGCGGCTCGAGTGGGGCCACGGGGGCGTTCTACTGCGGGCTAGTCGCGCAGGTAGTACGCTATCGTGCCACGAACGCGGCGAACCGAACCCTTTGCGGATCACTCAACAGCGTTCGGGGAAAAGAGTGCCGCACCGGACGCCCGGCGGTGACGGCATCTGGCGGATACTTCGTTAGTACTTGGGCACGCTGGGGTCGACCTTATCGCTCCAGGCCAGAATGCCGCCCACCATGTTCCGCACACTTCCGAAACCGGCTTGCCGCAGGATGTTGCAGGCTTTCGCGCTGCGCACGCCGCTGCGGCAGTGGATGACGATATCCGCCGCCGGATCGAATTCGTCCACGTGCTTCGGGAACTCGCCCAGCGGGATCAGCTTCGCGCCGGGGATGTTGCAGATCCTGTACTCGTGGGGCTCGCGCACGTCGATCAGCACGAAATTATCGCCGCGGTCCAGCTTCTGTTTCACTTCCGTCGGATCGATTTCGCCTTGCTTCAATTTGGTCTCCTGCGCGGGTGCCGCGGCGGGTTGCTGCGGGATCCCGCAGAATTGGTGGTAGTCGATGAGTTTGGTGATGGTCCGATGATCGCCACAGGCCGGGCACTCGGGATTCCTGCGCAGCTTCAGCTCGCGGAAGCGCATCCCCAGGGCATCGTACAACAGCAGCCGGCCCACCAGCGGCTCGCCGATCCCCAGAATCAGCTTAACCGCTTCGGTGGCCTGGATCAGCCCGATCGTCCCCGGCAGGATGCCGAGCACCCCGCCCTCGGCGCAACTCGGAACCAGGCCCGGCGGCGGCGGCTCCGGGTAGAGGCAACGGTAGCACGGCCCGCCTTCATATGCGAATACTGTCGCCTGCCCTTCGAAACGGAAGATCGAGCCGTACACGTTGGGCTTGCCCAACAGCACGCACGCATCGTTCACCAGGTAGCGAGTGGGGAAATTGTCAGTGCCGTCCACCACCAGGTCGTAATCCTTCAGGATGTCGAGCGCGTTCTCGCTCGAAAGGGCGACTTCATGTTTGGTGATACGGACATGCGGATTGATGCCTTGCATTTTCTCGGCAGCCGAATCGAGCTTCTTCCGCCCCACGTCGCCCGTGGAATGGATCACCTGGCGCTGCAGATTCGTGAAGTCCACAACGTCGAAGTCCACGACCCCGATGTGGCCGATGCCCGCCGCCGATAGGTACAACCCGAGCGGCGCGCCCAACCCTCCGGCGCCCACCAGCAGCACTCTCGCCGTCTTCAGCTTCTGCTGCCCTTCAATACCCACCTCGGGAATGATCAGGTGGCGGCTGTAGCGCAGGATCTCGTCCTTGGATAGCACGGCTTCCCTCGGCGGGGCGGCAACCGCGGACCCACCGGCGATCGACGGCACCAGCGAAATCGTGTCGCCGTCCTGGGCCGGGGTGGCGTCTTTGCCGAGGTAGCGGATATCTTCGTCGTTCAGGTAGACGTTGACGAAGCTGCGCACCTTGCCTTCGTCGTTGAAAAGTTGTTTGCGCAGGTCGGGGAACTGCGACGTGAGCGCGTTGAGCGCCTCGGCCACTGTCCCGCCAGACACGGTCACCACGTCCTGCTTTCCGGTGAACTGCCTGAGGGGCGTGGGGATCAAGACTTTGGGCATATCAGTAAATCAACTCCTCTTTGGCCGCGGCGGTCTGTTCGACGTTGGGCAGCCAACTGTTGGCGTGGTGGAACTCGCCGCGCTGTATCGACAGCACGACGAACGAATACCACGGGCATGAATTCTTCAAGTCCGTTTCCGAAAAATAGGCGTCGCAATCGGGATGCGAGTGGTAGATCCCGATCACGTCCATGTGGCGTTCGCGCGCGGCCCGTTCGGCGGCCAGCAGGTCCTGCGGCCGAAGCTCGTAGCGCGTGGCCTGCGCGCCCTCAAACGCGTTTTCGAGCGGCAGCGCCGCCTGCACCCGTTTTTCACCATCACCGTTGGCGCCCAGCATGGCTCCGCAGCACTCGTTGGGATAAGTCTGCCGGGCGTGCGCCACCATCGCCGCCCAGACTTCCGGCTCGATTCGGATCATTCCCCGTCCCAGAAATGTTCGCTGAGGTATTTCTCCGCGCTGTCGCACAACACGGTCACGATCGTGGCCGGCTCACCGCGCGCCGCCAGATCCAACGCCAGCATGGTTGCCGCCAGCACGTTGCAGCCCGACGAAATCCCCACCAGCAGCCCTTCTTCGCGCGCCAGGCGCCGCACCATGCGGTACGCGTCTTCGGTCTCGATCCACAGGTTGCCGTCGGCCAGCTTCTCGTCGTAGATGCCCGGCACGATGGCGGTGGGCATGTGCTTCAACCCTTCCAGGCCATGGAATCCGCTCGAAGGCTGCACCGAAATGCACTTCACTTCCGGCAACTCCCGCTTGAGCCGGCGCGAAACGCCCATGAAGGTTCCGCTGGTTCCCATCGACGTCACGAAATGCGTCAGCCGCCCGCCCGTCTGATGAATGATCTCGGGGCCAGTGTGCTCGTAGTGCGCCTTCCAGTTGGCCGGATTGTTGTACTGGTCAGGGTAGAAATAGCGGTCCGGGTCCTCCATGTAGATCTTGCGGCAAAGGCGTATGGCGCCATCGGAGCCTTCCCCGGCTTCACTGAACAGCATCTCGGCTCCGTAGGCCTTCAGAATGCGTTTGCGCTCTCCGGAGGCGTTCGCGGGGAGCACCAGCTTGACCCTGTAGCCCCGGTTGGCGCCGATCATGGCGTACGCGATTCCGGTATTGCCGCTGGTGGAGTCGAGGATGGTGCGGTTGTGATTCAGCTTTCCGGATCGTTCGCCGTCCAGCACCATGTTCAGCGCGGCGCGGTCTTTCACCGAGCCGCCCGGGTTGAAGTACTCCGCCTTGCCGAAAATCTCGATGCCCGGAAACTCGCTCGGGATTTTCTCCAGCCGCACCAGCGGGGTGTTCCCGATGGTGGCCAGAAGCGGCTCGGCTTCGGTGCGAGCGAGATGCGGAACGGGCAGGACGTAAGCCATGGGTACCCTCTTGGATTCATCCCGGCACAAAGAGGATGCGAATATCGACATCTCTTTGCTGTTAAAGGAGTAACCTGGACCCATTGTATCATCACCCTAAACCCTGTCAAGAAAGGGGAGATAGGCCAGATAGGCCCAGGACAGGCCTGCCGCCGCCCGCCCGCAAGCGCCGGCCCGGGCCGGAGAGGTCGTTCTGTACACGCTCAGAAATGGAACCTGTACCGGATTTCCCCGTAGATCTGTCGCGGGTCGAAATAGTGCGTGCCGCCGAAAGTGGGGCTGTTATCCAGGAGGAATCGCCGATTGGCAACGTTCAACGCCTGAACCGCAAATGACCAGCTCTCGCCGAAGCTCTTTCCCAGGGACACATCGACAGTCGTGTGCTGGGGAAGGCGGGCGGGACCACTCTCGTCCGGGAACCCCGAGCCGTAGTAGAGGTTGCCCGCGATCCAGGCCCGCAAAGGCAGATTCACGTTACCTCCGATGCTCAGGGTGTGCTGCTGATCGTGGTCCAGCAGAAAAAGATCATCGGGCGGATCGAAAGACGTGAGACCGCCGGTTGTCTCGCCCCATCCTTCTGCCCGCTGGCTCGAATACGCCAGATGCATCCGGCCATGGCGCAGGATCACCGGCGATCGCAGGGTCAATTCCCATCCGTCGATCCGCGCTCCCTGGAGAGTCAATGGCAGAAAGATGTTCGAGTTGCCCAGCGAGTCGTGATCGAAGAAGTTACGGCTCTTGGTGTGGAAGTGGTCGCCGTCGAGCGTCCAACCCCGGAACGGAATGGCGATGCCGAACTGGTTCTCCTCGTCCCGTTCCCCGCGTAGAGGCAGGAATCCGAATCCCTGATCGAGGGCGAACGCGAGCAGCGGACCGGACACGGTCGACAGAGGCGGCGGCTGGTAGAACCGGCCGTAAAAGCCGCGCAGAACCCAGTTCAGCCGTGGCACCTGAACGGCGGCGCCCACGCGGGGGTCCGCCGCATTCTCGGAGATGGTGCCCTGCAAGTGCGAAAGCCGCACACCCCCGGTAAGCGTCACCCATGGGTTGACTTTGAGCCGATCCTCCAGAAAGACCGCCACCAGTCCGCCGGCAGGACTCTCCTGCTGATTGAGCGCCAGCCCGCTGCCGTCGGTGGCGGTCAGCCCGAAGAACCGGCGGTCGTGTTCCTCATAGCCGTATACGCCGGCCCGGGCGTTGTGGCGGCCGGTTACCGCGGTGAGCGTGATCTGCGCCCCGCCGTAATGTGTATCCAGCTTATCCAGCGTGCTCAGTTCCGGGTCGTTCGGGCCGCCAATGTAGTCTGCCCGATTGAAGTGATAGAACGGTGAGACGGTGAACAACATCCCTGGCGCAGCGGTGTGTACCCATGAAAAGTTGATCAGCGCGTCTCGTTCCTGCTCGCGGTCCCGGACCCCACTCTCCTGATCATCCGGGCTATTGGGGATCTGATAGTCGTCTCTCCGTATTGCAGAGACCAGTCGCAACTGGTCCGTGGATGACCGGTTGTAGATGAAAGAGCCGAAGCCGCCGAACCCGTCGCCGCGGTCGTGAATGACCGCGGATGTCGGAGTCTCCAGTCCCAGGTCGGTGCGATTCCCATTCAGGCCCACGTAGTAGGCAAAGCGCTCCGTGTGGCTGCCCAACGTGAAGTGATCGTTCGTCTGGTGAAAGGTCCCGTACGTGGCGGCGAACTGCGCTTCATTGTTCCCTTCGAAACCGCTGCGGGGCACCACGTTGAACACTCCGTACGTGCGATCACCATACTCCGCGGAGTAACTGCCTCGTTGGACCTCGAGATAGTCGATATCGTTGGGGTCGAACTGAACGCCGACATTGCTCGAAATGCTGGTATTCGGAACCGGGACGCCATCGATCAGCCAGGAAACCTGGTGGCCGCCCCGGAGGTGAAGCAGGTCGTGGCTGAGGTATGCTCCCGGCACAAAGCTGGTGATCATGCGCAGACTATTCGTCTGGTCAGCGCCCGGGGTTCTGTCCATATCGCGGCGGGAGACCAGGGTGGTTGTGGTGAACGTTTCAGGACTGAGGCTCGGCGCCGCCTCGGTGACCTGGATCGATGCCTGCGCCGTGGCCAGGTGGAACTGGAAGTGAAGAACCGGCGCGCTGCCGGACGTTACGACCACCGATTGCTCCAAGGGAGCAAATCCTTCCCGCGTGACGGAGATCACGTACTCGCCCACCGGCACGGCGGCGAACAGGAACTCTCCGTTCGTGCCGGTCGTTCCTGTCAGTTCGAATTCGGACGACGCCGAGCGCAAGGAAACCTTCGCGCCGGGAACCGGCCGATGATCCGGGTCATGGGCGATTCCGCGAACCGTGCCAAAGATCGTCCCGAACAATGGGGCGGCCAGCAGAATCCAAAGCACCAGTCGACTCATGTGTCTGGCGTTCATGGCATTGACTCTCCACATACTTGTCTCGTTTGAAACCCCGGAGGGAACCGGGACCCGTTTCTTCCAGTCCGCGGAAGGACCTTGCGTCAAAAGGGCGCTACGGTTCTCCGCAACCATGCGCGCTTCCAGCGGGCTGGAGGGACTCGTCGAAACGCTATGACAGGGCGGGAGGGCCGCGCTTTTGCCATCCACGAATCAGCGAAACCCTATAGTGGGCTTGAGTCTGTGCCTTGGCCGGCGGATGGCTGAAGAGGAAAACCTTCGCCGATCTCGAGGGAGGCGGAGGCGAGCAGTTGCCGCCCGCCGCGGTTGCATTCTTCGGGAAACAGGGGCACGGGTTCTGAACGATGCTCAGCCCCGCTCCGCTTTCTGCCGCGCCGGACATCAGCATCATGCAATGATGCTTGCCGTTACGCCGGCAGCAGGCGGGCAAGGGCGACCCCACGCTCGCGAACAGGCCAGTGGACACCGGGTCGCAGGCAAAGATCAGCACCAACACGACAGCGATCGCCCTCGACACAGTGATTTCAGTATAGATCCTGCGCCGCCAGGCAGCCATCCGAGGCGAAAGGACCGGAAAGCACCGGTTCCAACGGGACATAGGCGACCCCGGGGAATATAATCCAGGAAGGTAAACAACTATGGCGACCTTCCGACTCACGGTCAACGGAAAAACGCGCAGCGTGGAGACCGATCCCGAGCGTCCTCTGGTCGAAGTGCTCCGCGAAGACCTGGCGCTAACCGGCACCAAGTTCGGCTGTGGCGAAGGACAATGCGGCGCCTGCACGGTGCTGCTGGATAACCGCCCGGTCCGTTCCTGTATCACGCCCGTGCGCACGGCGCAGGACCGCAAGATCACCACTATCGAGGGCCTCGCCGAAGGCCCCGCGCTTCACCCCGTCCAGGAAGCTTTTCTGGAGGAGACTGCCTTGCAGTGCGGCTATTGCACCGCCGGGATGATCATGCGTACGGTGGCGCTGCTTCAGACCTATCCCAACCCCACCGACGCGCAGATTGTCGAGGGGCTGAACGGCAACCTGTGCCGCTGTTCCGGGTACCACCGGATCATGGCCGCCGTCCGGCGAGCCGCGGCGATGAAAGGACAGAGGGGGTGACCATGCCTGAGAATCTTCCATTCGAGCCCGAACGCTACGAACTGCGCGAACCCCCCGCCTACCGGTTCGCCGTCAACCGCAGGGAATTCTTCGGCATCGCCGGCGCCGGTCTGCTCATCGTGGCCACCGCCGCGCCCTCGGAAGCGCAAAGGGGAGGCGGCGCGGCCGACCTGGAGTCCAGGCTGCACATCGCCGAGGATGGCGCCATCACGATCCTGAGCGGCAAGATCGAGGAAGGCCAGGGCGCGCTCACCGAGCTGACCATGGTCGCCGCGGAAGAGTTGCGAGTGCCCGTGAGCCGCGTGCATACGGTTTTGGGAGACACGGACCTGGTTCCCAACGACGGCACTACGGCGGGCAGCAGCACCACGCCTCGTACCGTGCCTGGCGTCCGGCGGGCCGGAGCCGCGGCCCGCGATCTGCTGATCGCCTCGGCAGCGCGCCAGTGGGGGATCAACGCCACCGGGCTGGAGGTCCGCGACGGCGCCGTCCGGCATGCAGGCAAGACGTACTCCTACGGCGACCTCGCCAAGGCCCCCGAGCTGGCTGTAGCCTACAAGGAGGCTTTGCCGGCCGGGACCACCGTGATCCCCGCCAAGGACTGGCAGGTGCTGGGCAAGCCGCAAGTGCGTATCGACAGCCGCGATATCGTGACCGGGACGCACCGCTATCCGCGCGATATGGTGCGGCCCGGCATGCTGTACGGCCGGGTGCTGCGCCCGCCTTCCTACGGCGCCACGCTGGTAAGCGCCGACCTCGCCGCGGCGCAGAAAATGCCCGGCGTCGTCGCTGTGCGCGACGGCAGTTTCGTGGGCTGCGCCGCACCGACTTCGTTCGCCGCCCGCAAGGCTCTGGACGCGATCGCGGCGGCCTCCCAATGGAAGACCACCGCACAGCCCTCGAGCGACACATTGTTCGAGTATCTCAAGCAGCACGCGAATCCGTCCGGCCGCCGGCAAGGGCAGGACCGCGGGTCGGTGGAGAAAGGCCTGGAAGAAGCGAAGCGCCGGCTCCAGGCGTCTTACCGGGTGGCCTACATCCAGCACGCGCCGATGGAACCGCGCGCCGCCGTCGCCGAGTGGCAGGACAATCGCCTCACGGTGTGGACCGGCACCAGCAACCCGTTCAGCGTCCGCCAGACCCTCGCCGAGACGTTCCACCTGCCGGCCGAGCGGGTGCGCGTCATCGTCCCGCATTTCGGCGGCGGATTCGGCGGCAAACACACCGGCGAGGCCGCCATCGAAGCGGCGCGTCTCGCCAAGGAGGCTGGGCGGCCGGTCGCCATGCAATGGACGCGCCCCGAGGAATTCATGTGGGCCTACTTCCGCCCGGCGGCGCTGATCGAAGTGGAAGCCGGCCTGGATGCCGCCGGTTCAATCGCGGCCTGGGATTTCACCAATTACAACTCCGGCGCATCCGCTCTGGACACGCCGTACCGCATTCCCAACGCGCGGACCCGGTTTCTCGCATCCGATTCGCCGCTGCGCCAGGGTTCGTACCGATGCCTGGCGGCCACCGCCAACAACTTCGCCCGTGAGTCGTTCACCGACGAGATGGCGGAAGCGGCCGGCAAAGACCCGCTGGAGTTCCGGCTCTCGCACCTCGATAACGAGCGCATCCGCAATGTCTTGACGGCCGCGGCGGAGCGCTTCGGCTGGGCCGAGCGGCGGAAGAAGCGGCGTTCCGGCACGGGAATCGGCTTGGCCTGCGGCACGGAGAAGAACTCCGTGGTGGCCGCCTGCTGCGAGGTAGAGGTCGATCGCGCGACCGGCGCTCCCAAGGTGCTCGAGGTGGTGGAAGCTTTCGAGTGCGGCGCCATCCTCAACCCGGTCAACCTGCGCTGCCAGGTGGAGGGCTGCATCATGATGGGGCTCGGCCCCGCGTTGCGCGAAGAGATCCGTTTCCGGGACGGCCGCGTAACCAACGGCCACTTTGCATCCTACCGTGTGGATCGGTTTGCGGACGCTCCGAAGCTGGACGTGATCCTGCTCGACCGCAAAGACATGGATCCGGCGGGCGCGGGCGAGACTCCAATCATCGCGATCGCGCCGGCGATCGCCAACGCCGTGTTCGACGTCACGGGCAAACGGGTCAGGACGATGCCCATCCGGGTTCCTGCGGCATAGTGCTCGGATCCGAGAAATCCGTTCGTCAACGGTCGCGATTCTGTGGCGCCCGAAAAGTCAGGCTTCACGCCATCCCGAGAACGGCCGCCCGGGTGCTTCTGATAGGCTCACGTAGACTATAGAGACATGCCGTCGGCCATACCATCAAAATGGCGAGGATTCGCGGTTTGTATCAGCAATGACGGATACGATGTTTCGCTAGCGGTCAGGAAACTCTATCAGATTGTCTCCGACCCTGAATCCGAAGCCTATGATCTGATTCGTGTCATTGATGAGTCAGGCGACGACTACCTGTATCCCGCCAAGCTCTTTCGGAGGCTGGATCTTCCCGCAGCCCTGGAACGAGCGTTGCGCTTCGCTTCCTGAGTCGATGCGTCGGCCTTACGCAATCCCGCCGCGCAGCAGCGAAGCGGCGGTCGGTGGTGCCACGCCCGGCATCCTGGGCTTGGCTTCCGTCTCGGGTACCGTGTCCCCTTCGCCGGGAGCCAGGAACAGGTTGGCGTCGATCCCGTGCTGCCGCGTATAAAGGTCGTAGTAGCGGCCGCGCAGGTCGTATAGCGATTCGTGCGTGCCGCGCTCCACCACGCGCCCGTCTTCCACCACCAGGATCTGGTCCGCCCGCCGAATGGTCGAAAGACGATGCGCGATCACAAAGGTCGTCCTGCCCTTCATGAGGTACGCCAGGCCTTCCTGAATGGCCGCTTCCGATTCGGAATCCAGGCTGGAGGTGGCTTCATCCAGAATCAGGATCCGCGGGTTGGCCAGGATGGCCCGCGCGATTGAAACCCGCTGCCGCTGGCCGCCCGAAAGCTTCACGCCGCGCTCGCCCACAATCGTGTCGTACTGCTTTTCGAACTTTTCGGCGAATTCATCCACGCGGGCGATGCGGCAAGCATCCAGAATCTCCTCCTGGCTCGCCCCCGGACGCGCGAAGGCGACGTTCTCGCGGATGGTGCCGTCGAACAAGAACGTATCCTGCAAGACCACTCCGAGCTGCGTCCGATAGTTGTCGAGCCGTACCGTGGACAAGTCCACCCCGTCCACGCCCACCACGCCACCCGAGGGCTCATGAAACGCGGCGATCAGGCTGATCATGGTCGATTTGCCCGAGCCTGAAGGCCCGACCAGCGCGGTGACCGTGCCGGGTTGGGAGTAGAAGCTCACGTCGTGCAGAACGGGCTTGCCCGAGTCGTACGCGAAGTCCACGTGATCGAAAGTCACGTAACCCTGGACGGGCCCAATGGCGGTCTTGCGCCGCGGATCCTCATCTTCCGGCTTCTCGGCCAACACTTCCTGGGTCCGGTCGAGGCCCGCCAGTGCTTCCGTGAGCTGGGTGCCGATCCCCACTACCTGGAACATGGGCGCCACCAGGAAAGCCAGGAACGCGGTGAAGGTCATGAAGCCGCCCAGAGTCAGCGTTCCAGCCATGATCTGACGGGCGCCTACGAACATGACCGTGCCGCCGACGATGCCCATCAGCACGGTAGCGGAAAGGCTCATCAGGGAGATGGCGGTGAGGCTGCGCAGCACGTTGTCCAGCAGGCGCTTCACCCCGCCGGCGAAGACCTGCGCCTCCTGCTCCTCGGCGTGGTAGCCCTTCACCACGCGCACGCCGCCCAGCGATTCGGTGAGCCGGCCGGTCACCTCCGCGTTGATTTTGCCGCGCTCGCGGAAGATCGGCCGCACGTAGCCGAAGGCTTTGCGCAAAACGAGGCTGAACACCGCGATGAAGAATAGCGCAACTCCGGTGAGCATCGCGCTGATCTTGAAAAGAAAGATGAGCGAGAACAGGGCCGTCAGGATCCCGCCGACCAACTCCACCAGACCCGTGCCGACCAGGTTGCGGACGCCCTCCACGTCGCTCATGATGCGCGAGACGAGCATGCCGCTCTTGTTGGCGTCATAGTAGGCTACCGGGAGGCGTCCGATGTGCGCCTGTACCTTTCGGCGCAGTTCCGCGATCAGGCGCTGCGCCTCCTTGGACAGGAGTTGGGTGAGGGTGAACGAGGTGACGCCCTGAATGAGGGTGGCCAGCAGCACGGCCGAGACCAGCGGCACCAGCATCGCGCGCTGCTGCTTCATGATGATGTTGTCCACCAGGAATTTGGTGGAGCCGGGCAGCACCAGCCCCGCCCCGCGGTTGATCAGCATCAGGACGAAGCCGAGCGCCAGCAGTTTGCGGCGCGGCCGGACCAGTTCCTTCAGCAACGGAAGCGCGCTGCGCAGATGGTCGCTGGTTTTCCCCTTCGGCTTGGATGGGCCCATTCTTATCAGATTACATCGCGCGCCGCGGCGATTCGGCTCTACCCGAAGTTCAGCCGAGGGAAACGCGGCCGGACTGATGGCGGAACCGTCGCCGCGTCGGATCCTTCCGGAGGCAGTGCCGGATGATCCGCTCCACCTCTCCTAGCACATCTGCGATGATTTCGTGGACGGCCCTCGGCGCCTCCTTTTGGCGCAGCGTCTTGCCAGCCACGAACTCCATCGCCATGAAGTCGATTCCGTCCTGTTGGCCGATGTCGTAGATATGGACGATGTTGGGGTGGTTGAGTGCGGAGGCGGACTTCGCTTCCCGGACAAAGCGGGCTTTGCGGCCGGGGTCGGCGACCTTTCCGGCCGGCAGCACTTTGATGGCGACAAAACGGTCGAGGTGCGTGTCGCGAGCCTTGCAGACAACGCCCATGCCGCCTTCACCGATCTTTTCGGTGATCAGGTAGTGCGAGATGGTGTGGCCGATCATCACCGCGCTCGCTGGTAACCGGAGCCCAAAACCAGTTCCCGGTCTCATTTGGCGGCAAAGCAGAGAGAATGATCCTGCTGGAGTCGGCCATCAGCATTCCCGCTCCAGGAATCCTATACTCGGGGTATATGCGGCCCGTCCAAACGTTCCATGTGATCCCCTCCCTGCCCACTGCGCTGGAGCCCCTTCGCCCCCTCGCCCGCAACCTTCGCTGGGCGTGGGATCACGGAACCATCGAGCTATTCCGCCGGCTGGACAGCGACCTGTGGGAGTCCACTGGCCACAACCCGGTCCTCATGTTGGGCTCCATCGACCAGGCGCACCTGGAGGACGCGGCAAAAGACGAGGCATTCCTCGCGCAGTTGGACTACGCCACGCACGAGCTGGCCACTTACCTGTCCACCAATGCCACCTGGTATAAGCGCACCTACAATCCCGTCGACGGGTTGCTGGCGGCCTATTTCTCCGCCGAGTTCGGACTCACCGAGTGCCTGTCCATTTTCGCCGGCGGGCTCGGCATGCTGGCGGGCGACCATTTGAAATCGGCCAGCGACCTGGGACTGCCGCTGGTGGGCGTCGGCCTGCTCTATCAGCAGGGTTATTTCAGCCAGTACCTGAATGCCGCCGGCTGGCAACAGGAGTCCTACCGGGATAACGACTTCGACAACCTGCCCATCACGCGCGAACGCCGCGCCGACGGAACGCCGGTGACCATCGAAGTGGCCTACCCGGGCCGCGCCGTCACGGCGCAGGTGTGGCGCGCGCGGGTCGGGCGCGTCTCGCTTTTTCTGCTGGACACCAACCTGGCTGCGAACCGCCCGGAAGATCGCGACATCACGGACCAGCTTTACGGCGGCGATCGTGAAATGCGGCTGAAGCAGGAGATCCTGCTGGGGGTCGGCGGCTTTCGGGCGTTGGAAGCGCTGCGCCTGGAGCCCACCGTCTACCATATGAACGAAGGCCACTCTGCGTTTCTGGCGCTGGAGCGGGTGCGGCGGCTCATGGAGAAGAACGGGCTCTCTTTCGCGCAGGCGCGGGAGGCGGCTTCCGCGGGCCTGATCTTCACGACCCACACTCCCGTGCCCGCCGGTCACGACTACTTCCAGGCTTCCCTGCTGGACCGCTATGTCGGCGACTATATCGGCCGGCTTGGCCTGTCGCGGGCGGATTTCCTCGGCCTGGGCCGCCAGAACCCGGCCAACGACAGCGAAGAGTTCTGCATGACCGTTCTGGCGCTGCGTATGGCCGCGTCCAGCAACGGCGTGAGCGCGCTGCACGGAAAGGTCAGCCGCGCCATGTGGAAGAACCTCTGGCCGGGCGTCCCGGAGGACGAGATCCCTATCGGACACGTCACCAACGGGGTCCACTTTCGCTCCTGGATTTCGCTGGAAATGAACCAGCTCTACGACCGCTATCTCGGACCCAGGTGGCGCGAGGAGCACGGCGACCCGAAAATCTGGCAGCGCGTGGAAAACATCCCGGGCGAGGAATTGTGGCGGACCCATGAGCGCCGCCGCTTGCGAATGGTCACCTACGCACGCCGTAAACTGCGCGCGCAGTTGCAGAACCGCGGCGCGTCGCAGGCCGAGATCGATGCCGCTGAGGATGTGCTCAACCCGGATGCGCTGACCATCGGGTTTGCGCGTCGATTCGCCACCTACAAACGCGCGACCCTGCTGCTGCGCGATCCCGAGCGGCTGGCGCGCCTGATGAACGACGCCGCGCGGCCGGTGCAAATCATCTTCGCCGGCAAGGCCCACCCGCGCGACGACGCCGGCAAGCAGTTCATCCAGCAGGTGGTGCGCCTTGCGCAGCAAAAGGAATTTCGGCGCCGCCTGGTGTTCCTGGAAGACTATGACATGGCTGTGGCCCGCTACCTGGTCCAGGGCTCGGACGTCTGGCTGAATACACCGCTGCGGCCGCAGGAGGCCAGCGGCACGAGCGGGATGAAGGCTCTCGCCAACGGCGCCATCAATCTCAGCACGCTCGATGGGTGGTGGGACGAAGCCTGGTGGGCGGCGGCTTCCGGCAACTATTTCATCGGCTGGGCGATCGGACGCGGCGAAACCTACGATAACCAGGACTATCAGGACCAGGTGGAATCGGCCGCGCTCTACGACCTGCTGGAGCGTGACATCATACCGGCGTTCTACGAGCGCAGCGCCGACGGCAGGCCGCGGCGGTGGATTGGCTGTATGAAATCGTCCATCGCCCACCTCTGCCCGTTATTCAACATGCAGCGCGTGGTGAGGGAGTATGCTTCCGATTTCTACATCACGGCCCATGAGCGCTACTCGTCTCTCACGGCGGATGGAATGGCCCGGGCCCGCTCGCTCGCGGCGTGGGTCTCGCGCATGCGCGGCGCCTGGGGACAGGTTCGCGTGGAGCACGTAGAGGCGCAGGGGGCGACGGAGCTGGCAGTGGGCGGGGAGATGCGGGTCCGGGCGCGGATTCGATTGGGACCGCTGGCGCCGGAAGAGGTCGCCGTGGAGCTGTACATGGGCCGCATCAACGCGGCCGGCGAGATCATCGGGGCGGTGGCTGTCCCCATGAAGAAGTCCGATCAGTCCGGGGACGGGCTCGCCGTCTTCGAAACCGAGGGAGTGCCGGTCCGCAAGAGCGGCCTCCACGGATACACGGTACGCGTGCTGCCGTTCCATCCGGATGAAGCCAATATTTTCCTCCCCGGATTGATCACCTGGGCCGAATCCGGCGTAGTTACCGCGCGGGCGTAAATCAGCCGCCGGACATTCTGCCAATCCTCGCATGCGCGAATCGGCAAATACCGCGCCGGCGGCTGCCGCCTCATGTACCCTGTGTCGCGCCAGTCTTGCGAAGAAGCTCGGTGCGAATTCGCTCGCGCTCTTCGTCCAATTGGCCGGGAGTGGCTCCGAGATGGCGTAGGACGCTGCCGGTGATGGCGAGGGCGAGTTCTCCTTCCCCCGAGAAGACTTCATCGGCTTGGGCCGCGCGGAGGGATTCGGCCTGGGCGAGGAAATCGGCGCGGGCGATGACGTATACGCCGGGATTGATCTCGCGGGCCGCACGTATCGCCTCCGTGGAGGTGGCCGATCCGGAAGCGCTCAGGATCAGGCTTGCGGCGCGCGCGATCCCGGCCTGCTCGAGAACCGTGCGCTGGTTCGCGTCGCCGTACACCGCCCTGTCCCCCTGGTCGCTCAGGTGGCGGTGGGTATCGATATTCATCTCGATGACAGTGGGCTGGATGCCCCGTTCGCGCAACAGGCGGGATACGGTGCGGCCAATCGGTCCGTACCCGACGATGACGGCGCGATGCACGGGAGCGGCATCGTTCGCGACGGCGGCATCCTCCGCGATACGGCCGGCAGCGCGGTTGAGCGGGCGCCAGAGGCGCGGCCGCCGCGCAAGTGCGGACTCGATCGGAACCACGGCGCGGTAGAGCAGCGGGTTGAGCATGATCGAGACAATCGCGGCCACGACCAGCGGATTCATGGCATCGGCGGGGAGAACGCCGGCCTCGATTCCGACGGCGGCCAGCAGGAAGGAAAACTCGCCGATCTGGGCGAGTCCAATGGCGACGCCCAGGGCGACGCGCGACCCGTAGCCGAGCAGGGTGGTGATGCACAGAGCGGCCAAAGGCTTTCCGGCGACGACAATGGCGAGCGCCGCGAGGGTGAGGGGCGAATCGAGCACATGCCGCGGATCCAGGAGCATGCCGACGGACAGAAAAAACATCACCGCGAAGGCGTCGCGCATGGGCAGGGCCTCCGCGCCGGCACGCGCGCTGAACTCGGACTGGCCGACCACAATCCCCGCCAGGAATGCGCCCAGGGCTACCGATACGCCGAAGAAGTATGCCGCACAGACGGCGATACCCAGGGCAATGGCCAACACGCACAAGGTGAACAATTCACGCGAGTGAGTGGCGGCTACTTTGTGCAGAAGCCAGGGAAGGGCGCGGGCGCCGCCGAGCAGGATGAACGCGATCAGCAGCGCCAGTTTGCCGGCCATGACGGCGATGGCCAGCACGAGACCCGCGGGGTGATGCCGCGAGCCGAAGACCACAGGTAGCAGGACCAGGATAAAGACGGTGAAAATGTCCTCCACCACGAGCCAGCCGATGGCGATGCGTCCAGTGGGGCTCTGGAGCTCGCCGTTGTCGGAAAGGACTCGCGTGAGGACTACGGTACTGGCCACGGAGAGCGCCAGACCGAAGACAATCCCGGCCCGCCAGTTCCAGCCGAACGCCTGGGCAGCCAGGGCGCCCAGAACGGTGGCGATGGTGCTCTGGACAACGGCGCCGGCAACCGCGGCACGTCCGACGCGAAGCAGGTCCTTGACGTGAAAATGAAGGCCGACACCGAACATCAGCAGGATCACACCGACCTCGGCCAACTGGCCGGCGATCCTGCTGTTGGCGACGAAGCCCGGTGTATGCGGGCCCACCAGGACCCCGGCCAGAAGGTATCCGACGATGGGGGACCAGCCGAGGCGGTGCGTCCCGTATCCGAATACCAGGGCGCCCGCGAGGCCGGCGGCCAGGGTCAGGATCAGATCGAGGTTATGCATGGCACTCCATTCACGGTATATCGACCTTGCCGGCAGCCGCGAGAGTTCCGTCGGACTCAACGCAGCTCCGGCAGCTCCGGGCTCCGGATCCCAGTTGCACTCCTGTCCACACTTCGGTTATCCTGGAAAGGTTTCGCGAGAACAAGCTTTCTGCTCCTGTGGCTACCACCCGTGTGAGGACGGGTCCGGCCGGGGGTGAGGCCCCGCTGTTTCAACGGTTACGCCGCATAAACATGGGCCTGTCTGAAGCAGGGAATCCTCGCTGTTTGCGACCTTAGGTTTTTCCGGGGTTCGTTTGCCGGGTCCCGGTCGTGGTGGGTTGCGCCACATTGATTGGATATTAGATCGAAATTAGATCGAATTCTGAAGAAGGAAACTCGTGCCAACGTTCAACCAACTTGTGCGAAGAGGGCGGAAACCGCTGCGCTGGAAGACTTCGAGCCCGGCGCTGAACAGTTGCCCGCAGAAGCGCGGCGTGTGTACGCGCGTCTATACCTCCACTCCCAAGAAGCCGAACTCGGCTTTGCGAAAAGTCGCCCGCGTGCGGCTCACCAACGGGATCGAGGTTACTACCTACATCCCGGGTGTCGGCCACAATCTGCAGGAGCACTCCATCGTTCTGATTCGCGGGGGCCGCGTCAAGGATCTCCCGGGCGTTCGCTACCACGTGATTCGCGGAGCCCTGGATACGGCCGGTGTGGCCAACCGCAAGCAGGGCAGGTCGAAGTACGGAGCCAAACGGCCCAAGTCGTAGGAATCATCACTATGCCACGCAGAAGAAGAGCCGTCGTTCGAGAAGTGGTGCCCGATCCGGTGTACAACTCCACGCTGGTGGAGAAGTTCGTGAACTCCATGATGTGGGAGGGCAAAAAGAATACCGCGCAGGCGATCTTCTACCAGGCCATGGACAAGCTGCGCGACCGCACCAGCGACGATCCGCTGAAGGCTTTCAAGAAGGCCGTGGAGAATGCCAAGCCGCTGCTCGAAGTGAAGACCCGGCGCGTGGGCGGCGCCAACTACCAGGTGCCCATCGAGGTGCCCCAGACCCGCCGGACTTCGCTGGCCATGCGCTGGATCATCACCAACGCCCGCACCCGTCCGGAGAAGGGCATGGCCGAGAAACTGGCCAATGAGTTGAACGACGCCGCCAATTTACGCGGCGGCGCCATCAAGAAACGAGACGATGTCCACCGCATGGCGGAAGCCAACAAGGCGTTCGCCCATTACCGGTGGTGAGTGGCGCCGGGCCTGCCGGCCGGCGCGCGCTGGAAGAAGAAAAGGAATCAGGGTCTTAGTTTTTTATGCCACGAACGGTCCCGCTCGAAAGGATGAGGAACATCGGCATCGCCGCTCATATCGATGCCGGTAAAACCACAACCACTGAGCGGATCTTGTATTATACGGGCCGCACCCACAAGCTGGGCGAGGTCCATGAGGGCACCGCCACCATGGACTGGATGGAACAGGAGCAGGAACGCGGCATCACCATTACTTCCGCCGCCACCACCTGCGAATGGCACGACATCCAGATCAACATCATCGACACGCCCGGGCACGTGGACTTCACCGCCGAGGTGGAGCGCAGCCTGCGTGTGCTGGATGGCGCCGTGGCGGTGTTCGACGCCGTGGCCGGCGTGCAGCCGCAGTCGGAGACGGTGTGGCGGCAGGCGGACAAGTATTCCGTGCCGCGCATCTGCTTCATCAACAAGATGGACCGGGTGGGCGCCGATTTCTACCACTCCATCGACACCATCGTCGAGCGCCTGAAGTGCCGCCCGGTGGCCATTGAGCTACCGGTCGGCGCCGAAGACCAGTTCAAGGGCGTGGTGGACCTGGTGGAGATGAGAGCGGTGATCTGGCGCGACGAGACCCTCGGCGCGCAGTTCGATATCACCGAGATTCCCGAGGACCTGGCGGAGAAGGCCAAAGAGTACCGGGAGAAGATGATCGAGGCCATCTCGGAATACGACGATCATCTCTTCGAGAAGTTCATTCACGGCGAAGCGGTCTCGAATGACGAGATCCGCGCCGGGATCCGCAAGGCCACCGTCGGCCTCAAGATCTTCCCCGTCATCTGCGGCTCCGCGTTCAAGAACAAAGGCGTGCAGACCATGCTGGACGCCGTGGTGCACTATCTGCCCTCGCCGGTGGACGTGCCCCCCATCGAAGGCGCCGACATCCACGACCCCGAAAAAGTTCTCATCCGCAGGGCGTCCGACAGCGAGCCGTTTTCGGCGCTGGTGTTCAAGATCATGACCGACCCCTACGTCGGTCAACTGGCGTTCTTCCGCGTCTACTCCGGCGCGCTCAAGGCGGGCGACTCCGTCTATAACGTGGCCAAAGGGCGGAAGGAGCGGATCGGGCGCCTGCTGCGCATGCACGCCAACAAGCGCGAAGAGATCCAGGAGATTTTCGCGGGCGACATCTGCGCCGCCGTGGGCCTGCGCACGGTTTCCACCGGCGACACGATCTGCGACGACGACCACCCCATCGTTCTGGAATCCATCGACTTCCCCATGCCGGTGATCCAGCTTGCCGTGGAGCCCAAAACCAAGGCCGACCAGGAAAAGCTGGGGATGGCCATCCAGAAGCTGGCGCAGGAGGACCCCACCTTCCGCGTGAATACCGATCCCGAAACCGGCCAGACGATTCTCTCCGGGATGGGTGAGTTGCACCTGGAAATCATCGTGGACCGCATGATGCGCGAGTTCGGCGTGGGCGCCAATGTGGGCAAGCCGCAGGTGGCCTACCGCGAAACCATCCGCAGGAAGGCCGAGGCCGAAGGCCGGCACGTGCGCCAGACCGGCGGCCGGGGCCAGTACGGGCACGTCAAGATCCGCGTCGAGCCGCTTCCCACCGGCGCCGGTTTCGAGTTCGTCAACGAAGTGTACGGCGGCACCGTTCCCCGGGAATACATCGGCCCCGTCGAAGTGGGCATCAAGGAAGCTCTGGAGGGGGGCATCCTGGCGGGCTATCCCATGTCGGACCTCAAAGTGTCCCTCTACGACGGCAGCTATCACGAGGTGGACTCATCGGAAATGGCCTTCAAGATCGCCGGATCGCTGGCGATCAAGGAGGCCGCCAAAAAGGCCAAGCCGGTGCTGCTCGAACCCATCATGGCGGTGGAGGTGGTGGTGCCCGAGCAGTACATGGGCGATGTCATCGGCGATTTGAATTCCCGGCGCGGGCGCATCGAGGGCATGCAGTTGCGCGGCACCACCCAGATCATCAAGGCCATGGTGCCGCTCTCGGAGATGTTCGGCTACGCGACCGAACTGCGCTCCCGCACGCAGGGCCGCGGCAGCTTCACCATGCACTTCGGCAAGTACGAAGAGGTGCCCGGGGGGCTGGCCGAGGAGATCGTGAACAAGGTCCAGGGCAAGTTAACGAGATAAGGAGATAATCTTCTCTTATGGCAAAGGAAAAATTCGACCGCAGCAAGCCGCACGTGAACATCGGGACGATCGGGCATATCGATCACGGCAAGACCACCCTGACGGCGGCCATCACCAAAGTGCTGGGCAAGAACAATCCCAAAGTGAAGTTCCGCAGCTTCGACTCGATCGACAACGCACCGGAAGAGAAAGCGCGCGGGATCACGATCGCGGTGGCGCACGTGGAATATGAGACCGCCAAGCGGCACTATGCCCACGTGGATTGCCCGGGCCACGCCGACTACATCAAGAACATGATCACCGGGGCGGCGCAGATGGACGGGGCGATCGTGGTGGTGGCGGCCACCGACGGACCGATGCCGCAGACCCGGGAGCACATCCTGCTGGCGCGGCAGGTGGGGGTGCCGTACATCATCGTGGCCATGAACAAGGTGGACATGGTGGACGACCCGGAACTGCTGGACCTGGTGGAGCTGGAAGTGCGGGAGCTGCTGAAGACGTACCAGTTTCCGGGCGACGAGCTGCCGGTGATACGGGTATCGGCGCTGGGGGCGCTGAACGGGGAGCCGGAGTGGGAGAAGGGCGTGCTGGAGCTGATGGACGCGGTGGACACGTACATTCCGCTGCCGCAGCGGGAAGTGGACAAGCCGTTTCTGATGCCGATCGAGGACATCTTCTCGATCCAGGGGCGGGGCACGGTGGTGACGGGGCGCATCGAGCGCGGGAAGTGCAAGGTCGGCGAGGACATGGAGATCGTGGGCTTCCGGCCGACGCGCAAGACGGTGGTCACGGGCGTGGAAATGTTCAAGAAGCTTTTGGACGAAGGGCAGGCCGGAGACAACGTGGGATTGCTGCTGCGCGGGGTGGAGAAGGACGAAGTGGAACGCGGGCAGGTGATCGCCAAGCCGGGCTCGATCACGCCGCACACCACGTTTACGGGATCGGTGTACGTGTTGAGCAAGGAAGAAGGGGGGCGGCACACGCCGTTCTTCAAGGGCTACCGGCCGCAGTTCTACTTCCGGACGACGGACGTGACGGGGGTGGCGGAGCTGCCGGAAGGGACGGAGATGGTGATGCCGGGCGACAACGTGGCCTTGAAGGTGGAATTGATCACGCCGGTGGCCATGGACAAGGGCTTGCGCTTCGCGATTCGCGAAGGCGGCCGCACGGTAGGCGCCGGCACCGTGACCGAAATCATCAAGTAGGCACAGAATGGCCCTGAGAGAACGCATTCGCATCCGGCTGAAAGCATACGATCACCGTGTGCTCGACCAGTCGACCACCGAGATCGTGGATACGGCTAAGAGGACCGGCGCCACCGTGGCCGGTCCCATCCCCCTGCCCACCTCCCGGAGCATTACCACGGTTTTACGCTCCCCGCATGTCGATAAGAAGTCGCGGGAGCAGTTCGAAATCCGGACGCACAAGCGTCTTCTGGACATCCTGGAACCGACCCAGCAGACGGTCGACGCCCTGATGAAGCTGGACCTTCCGGCGGGCGTGGATGTGGAGATCAAGGCGTTCGGGAAATAGCGATCGGCGTTCAAGCGTTCAGTGCCAGCCGCTGGACGCGTTGAGAGCTGATCGCCGAGAGCTGATAGCTGAGAGCTAAATATGAGCCCAGGAATCCTTGGCAAGAAAATCGGTATGTCGCAGGTGTTCCGGCCGGACGGGCAAGCCGTGCCGGTCACCCTGCTCAAGACGGGCCCGTGCATGGTGGTACAGCGCAAGACGCCCTCCATCGACGGCTATGACGCGGCCCAGCTCGGCCTGGTCGAGTTTATCAAGCCGCAGCGGATCAACAAGCCGTCCGCGGGCCACCTGAAGAAAGCCGGAGCCGAAGGGGTCCGTTTTCTGCGCGAGTTCCCGATGGGTCCCGGCAGCGACGATCTCAAGCCGGGCGACCAGGTGCTGGTGGATCAGTTCAAGCCCAAGGACAAGGTGGACGTGATCGGCATCAGCAAGGGGCGGGGGTACGCGGGCCTGGTGAAGCGTCACCACTTTCGCGGCGGCGCCGACACGCACGGCTCCATGTTCCACCGCGCGCCCGGATCGATCGGCGCGTCCAGTTTCCCGTCCCGGGTGCTGCCCGGCATGCGCATGTCGGGCCACATGGGTCATGCGCGGGTGACGGTGCGCAACCTCGAAGTGATCGATGTCGACACCGAGGACAACGTGCTGGTGGTGAAGGGCGCGGTGCCGGGCCCCAACGGCGGTTACGTGGTCGTCCGGAGGTCGAAGAGATAGCTGTCATGCCGACACTGGATGTAGTGGATTTGAATAATCAGAAGGTCGGCCAGGTGGACCTGGCCGACGATGTCTTCGGCGCCAGCGTCAACGAGGCGCTGCTGTACGAAGCGGTCCGGCAATACCAGGCCGGGCTGCGCGCGGGCACGCACAAGGTCAAGGTTCGGAGCGAGGTCGCCGGTTCCGGCAAGAAGCTGTGGAAGCAGAAGGGCACGGGCCGGGCGCGCATGGGCTCCATCCGCTCCCCGCTGTGGCGCCACGGCGGCATCGTGCACGGACCCGTTCCGCGCGACTACAGCTACAAGTTGCCGCGCAAGATGGTTCTGGGCGCCCTGCGCTCGGCGCTTTCCGCCAAGGTTCGCGACGGCGAGCTGAAGGTGGTGCAGACGTTCGATCTGGCGGACCACAAAACCAAAAATGCCATGAACGCCCTGGCCACCCTGAAGGCCGGCAAGACGGTCCTGGTGGTGGACAACGGCGAGAACCGCAACCTGGCCCTGGGCATCCGCAACCTGAAGGGTGTCACGCTCATGCCGACGCGGGAAGTGAATCCCTATCACCTGCTGGGACACCAGAGCGTGCTGATGTCGGAAGCTGCGGCGCGCAAGTTCTCGGAGGCACTCGCAAAATGACCCTCTATGAAGTGATTCGCCGCCCGCTCGTGACGGAGAAGGGCGTGGAGAAGAAGGAAAACGAGCGTACGCTCTGCTTCGAAGTGGCGCCGGCCGCTACCAAGACCCAGGTGAAGGCCGCCGTCGAACGATTTTTCAAGGTGAAGGTCGCCGAAGTCCGCACCGCGAATTTCGAAGGCAAGATGCGGCGTCGCGGCCGGTTCACGGGCTACCGGTCCGACTGGAAGAAGGCCTACGTGAAACTGAAAGCCGGGCAGAAGGTGCCCGAGTTCGCGGAGATCTAGCGATGCCGATTAAAACCTACAGACCCGTCACTCCTACCCGCCGGTTCCAGACCGTTACCTCGCGCCACGACATTACCCGGCAGACCCCGGAAAAGTCCCTGGTCGAGCCCCGGAAGCGCAGCGGCGGCCGCAACAGCACGGGGCGCGTCACGTCGCGCTTCATCGGCGGCGGGGCCAAGAAGGCCTACCGTGTGGTGGATTTCAAGCGCGACAAGCCGGGGATTCCGGCCACCGTGGCGGCCATCGAGTATGACCCCAACCGCTCGGCGCGCATCGCGCTGCTGAACTACGCCGATGGCGAGAAGCGCTACATCCTGCAGCCGGATGGATTGAAGGTCGGGCAGAAGGTCATGTCCGGAGCGGAGGCCGACATCCTGGTGGGCAATGCGCTGCCCCTGAAAAACATGCCGGCCGGCACCATCGTCCACAATATCGAGCTCAAGCCCGGCAAGGGCGGACAGATGGCGCGGTCGGCCGGATCGCAGGCGCAGTTGATTTCCAAGGAAGGCGGCATGGCGCTGCTGAAGCTCCCCTCGGCCGAAGTGCGGCGGGTGCCGGTGGAATGCATGGCCACGGTCGGGCAGGTGGGCAACGTGGATCACGAAAACGTTTCGCTGGGAAAAGCGGGACGGACCCGCTGGCTCGGCAAGCGGCCCCACAATCGCGGCGTGTCCATGAATCCCGTGGATCACCCGCACGGGGGCGGCGAAGGCAAGACTTCCGGCGGGCGCCACCCGGTGACGCCGTGGGGCCAGCCGACCCGCGGCTTCAAGACCCGCAACAACAAGCGCACCGACAAATGGATCGTCACGCGCAAGAGCAAGAAGAGGTAAGCCAATGGGCAGATCCGTCAAGAAAGGGCCGTTCACCGATACTCACCTGGAAGCCAGGCTGCTGGTGCTGAGCGCCGCCAACGAGAAGAAGGTGGTGCGCACGTGGTCGCGGCGGTCCACCATCCTTCCGGAGTTCGTGGGCCACACCGTGGCGGTGCATAACGGCAAGAAATTCATCCCGGTGTACATCACGGAAAACATGGTGGGCCACAAGTTCGGCGAGTTTTCCCCCACCCGCACCTTCCGGGGCCACTCCGTGAAGTCGGGTACGGAGAAGTCGGCCAAGCCGGCTTAAGAGGAGACCATGGCAGACGAACAACCCAAGCCAGTCAAAGCCGAGGCGCGCTACATCCGGATTTCGCCGCAAAAGGCGCGTCTGGTGGTGGACCTCATCCGCGGCAAGCAGGCGGGCGACGCGCTCACCACCCTGCGGACCACCAACAAGCGCATCGCGCCCACCGTGGAGAAGGTGCTGCAATCGGCCATCGCCAACGCCACGCACCGTAACGAAGATGTGGATGTGGACCGGCTGTACGTATCGGCGGCATACGTCAACGACGGGCCGCGCATGAAGCGCGTGCGGCCGGCGCCCATGGGCCGCGCCTACCGCTACCAGCGCCGGCTGGCTCACATCGTGATCAAGGTCACGGAGAAGGAAGCTTAGATGGGACAGAAAGTTCATCCGTACGGGTTTCGGCTGGGATTCAACAAGCCGTGGCGCTCGCGCTGGTTCGCCAAACAGGGTTATGCCAAGCTCCTCCAGGAAGACCTGGAGCTGAAGGAGGCCCTGCACGGGCGGCTCAAGTCGGCGGGCGTGAGCTCGATCGAAGTGGACCGCCCCGGCAATAAGCTGCGGGTGACCATCCGCACCTCGCGGCCGGGCATCATCATCGGCCGCAAGGGCGCCGAAATCGAAAAGCTCAAACTGGACATGGCGCGCAAGACCAAGCGCGAAGTCTTCATCGATATCCAGGAAGTCCACAAGCCGGAGCTGGACGCGCAGCTCGTCTCGGAATCCATCGGGCTGCAACTGGAAAAACGCGTGGCGTTCCGGCGAGCCATGCGCAAGGCCGTGGATTCGGCGCTGCGCTTCGGCTGCAAGGGCATCAAGGTGCGCGTCTCGGGCCGCTTGAACGGCGCGGAAATCGCGCGCAGCGAGTGGTACCTGCAGGGCCAGCTCCCGCTGCACACGCTGCGCGCGGACATCGACTACGGCTTTTCCGAAGCGCACACCACGTACGGCGTGATCGGCATCAAGACGTGGCTCTACAAGGGTGAGATCCTCGACCTCACCAAGCGGCGCGGCGGACTGCTCCCCGAGCCGGAGCCCCGCCGCGACCGCGGCGACCGGCGCGACCGCGACCGCGGTGGCCGCGGCCGGGACCGCGAGCGTCCGGGCGAGCACCGTCCGGCCGCCGCTCCTCCCCCGCTGGCCGAGCCTGCCGGTCCCGCGATCCAGACTCCCCCGCCGGACCTGCCTCGTCCGGCGCAGCGGCCGGCCACACCGATCCTCCCGCCGCTCATGTCGCCGCAGCAGCCTTCCTGGAAACAGGAGGTCCGCCAGGATCAGCCTCCGGCCCCCGCGCCGGAAACCAAGCCGGACGATTCCGGCGAGAAGCAGTAGGAGCGAGGAGACACCGCCATGATGATGCCAAAGAAGGTCAAATACCGGAAGCAGCAGCGCGGGCGCATGGCCGGCAAGGCCTGGCGCGGCTCCGCCGTCTCCTTCGGCGAGTATGGACTCAAGGCCATGGAGTGCGGATGGGTCACGGACCGCCAGATCGAAGCGGCCCGCGTGGCCATGACCCGCTCCATCAAGCGCGGCGGCAAAGTCTGGATCCGCCTGTTTCCCGACAAGCCCATCACCAAGAAGCCCGCCGAAACCCGCATGGGCAAGGGCAAGGGCGCGCCGGAGCAGTGGGTGGCCGTGGTCCGTCCCGGCAAGGTGCTGTTTGAAATGGAGGGTGTGGACCAGGCCACCGCCAGCGCCGCCATGCGGCTGGCGGCCCACAAGCTGGCCATCCGTACCCGGTTCATCACCCGCGAAAGGGTGGCGGAGTAATTCATGAAGGGGCAGAAAGTTCGCGATCTCGACGACAAGGAGCTGCAGCAGCAGTTGGTGGAAATGGACGAGCAGTTGTTTCGTCTCAGATTTCAGATGTCCATGGGTCAGATGGACGGGCTGAAGAAAGTCCGCGCCCTGAGGAAGGACCGCGCCCGCGTGTATACCATTCTGCGCGAGCGGGAGTTGGCGGAGAAAAAATAATATGGCCGAAACAGCAACCCAGGGAGTCAGAAACGAGAAGGTCGGCCAGGTCGTCTCGACGGCGATGCGAAAGACCATCGTGGTGGAAGTCAGCCGGCGCGTGCCGCACCCGCTCTACAAGCGCATCATCGGCAAGCGCAAGAAGTTTTACGCCCACGATGAAGAGAGCACGGCGCGCATGGGGGATGTGGTACGCATCGTCGAATGCCGGCCCCTGAGCAAGACCAAGCGGTGGCGCCTGGCGGAAGTGATCCGTCGCGCCGCCCAGGTGGGCGCGCAGCCCGCCGATCTGGACGTGAAGGTGTGATGGATAGAAGACAGAAGCCAGGAGTCAGAAGCCAGAATCCTCGAGCTTCTGACTTCTGACTTCTGACTACTTGGAGCATTTATGATTGGAATGCGAACGATTCTCGAGGTGGCCGACAACTCCGGCGCGCGCAAGCTCTCCTGCATTCTGCCGCGCGGCGGCGACCTCGGCCTGCGCGCCGGCCTGGGCGACGTGGTCACCGCCAGCGTGAAAGAGGCCGCTCCCGATTCGGCGATCAAGAAAGGGAAGGTGGTGCGCTGCGTGATCGTCCGCATGCGCAAGGAGACGCGGCGCAAGGATGGCAGCTACATCCGTTTCGACTCCAACGCCGCCGTATTGATTAACGATGTGGGCGAACCGGTCGGGACGCGCGTGTTCGGTCCGGTCGCCAGGGAACTGCGCGAAAAGAAGTTCATGAAAATCGTCTCGCTGGCCCCCGAGGTAATCTGATGGCTACACACAAGAAACCGGCCGCGCCGGTGCGCATCGATTTGAAGAGGGACGACACCGTCAAGGTCATCTCCGGCCGCGACAAGGGCAAGACCGGACGCGTGCTGGGTGTGGACCACGATACCGGCAAGATCCTGGTCGAGCACGTGATGATGATCAAGCGTCACACCCGGCCCAACCCGTCCAAGCAGATCAAGGGCGGCATCGCCGAGCGCGAAAGCCCCATCCCGGCCTCCAACGTCCTGATCGTCTGCCCTGGCTGCGACAAGGCGGTGCGCGTCGCGCATCACGTGGACCACGTGGCGGGCAAGGCCCGGCGAACGCGCGTGTGCCGCAAATGCGGCCAGTCGCTGGAGAGGAAGTGAGGATTCCATGGCTGCACGTTTGAGAGAGCACTATCACAAGAAGGTAGTCCCCAGCCTGACCAAGGAGTTCGGCTACACCAACGTGATGGCCGTGCCGAAGCTCGAGAAGGTCTCCATCAACATTGGGCTGGGTGAGGCCACCCAGAATGCCAAGCTGATGGATGGCGCGGTCAACGAGCTGGGCCAGATCGCGGGCCAGAAGCCGGTGATCACCAAGGCCACCAAGTCCATCGCCGCTTTCAAGCTGCGGGAGGGCATGTCGATCGGGTGCATGGTGACCTTGCGCGGCGACCGCATGTACGAGTTTTTCGACCGCCTGGTGAACGTGGCGCTGCCGCGCGTCCGCGACTTTCGCGGCGTTTCCACCAAATCGTTCGACGGCCGCGGCAACTACACCCTGGGGATCAAAGACCAGTTGATTTTTCCCGAGATCGATTACGCCAAGGTGGAGAAGACCAAGGGAATGAACATTTCCATCACCACCACGGCCCGCACCGACGCGGAAGGCCTGGCGCTGCTGCGTCACATGGGCATGCCGTTCCGCCAATAGGAGAAAGAGAATAAAGATGGCCACCACCGCCAAGATCGCCAAGGACCTCAAGCTGGAAGTCGCCCGCCGGGCCAAGAAACCCAAGCTGCAATGCCGCCACCGCAACCGCTGCTGGCGCTGCGGCCGGCCGCGCGGTTTCCTGCGCAAGTTCGGCATTTGCCGCCTGTGTTTCCGCCAGCTCGCTCTCAATGGCGAGATCCCGGGCGTGGTCAAGGCGAGCTGGTGAGTAGAGCGTTCCGCCTTCAGCCTGGCCAAACGCGGGGCCTTCGCTGGGAGCTGAATGCTGAGAGGTGAGAGCAAGGAGTAACATGACAAGCGATCCCATTGCCGACATGCTGACTCGCGTTCGCAACGCGATCCGCGCGCGCCACCCGAAGGTGGACGTGCCGGCTTCCAAGCTGAAAACGGAAATCGCGCGGATACTGAAAGAAGAGGGCTATATCGCCAACTTCAAGGTGGCCGAGGAAGGCGCCAAGAAGACCATCAAGATCTATCTCAAGTATGCGCCCGACAACGCGCCCGTGATTTCGGCGATCGAACGCGTGTCGCGGCCCGGGTGCCGGGTCTACGTCGGGCAGACCGAGATTCCGCGCGTGCTGGGAGGCATGGGCATCAACATTCTGACGACAGCGCGCGGCGTCATGACCGGGCGCGACGCGCACAAGGAACACGTGGGCGGGGAGATTCTGTGCCGCGTGTGGTAGAGGTTTTGACCTATGTCGAGAATTGGTAAGAAGCCGATCCCGCTGCCGGGCGGCGTCAAGGTGCAGATCGGCGAACAACTGGAAGTGGCCGGTCCCAAGGGCAAGCTGGCGGTGCCCATTCCCTCCGGGATCCAAGTGGTGCAGGCCGACGGGAAGCTGGAGGTCCGGCGCGACTCCGATAAACAGGCCGCGCTCCACGGCCTTACCCGCGCCCTCGCCGCCAATGCCGTGCAGGGTGTTTCGGCCGGTTTCACGCGCGAGCTGGATATCGTGGGCATCGGCTACCGCGCCGATGTGAAGGGCAAGGTGGCGACGTTCACCCTCGGATACTCGCATCCCATCGAGTTCCTGCTGCCGGACGGCGTCGATCTAAAAATCGACAAGCAGACCCACCTGGTGCTCACCGGCTACGACCGCCAGTTGCTGGGACAGGTGGCGGCCAATATTCGCGCTCTGCGCAAGCCCGACCCGTACAAAAACAAGGGCGTCCGCTACACGGGCGAGGCCCTGCGCAAGAAGGTCGGCAAGACCGGGGCAGGTGCCAAATGATTCGTAAACCGGAAAAGAAGGAAATCCGCAGCCGCGTTCACAGGCGCATCCGTCGCAAGCTGGCGGGCACCGCGGAACGCCCGCGCCTGGCGGTGTTCCGCAGCGTGGCCCACATCTACGCGCAGGTCATCGACGACGCCCAGGGCAGGACGCTGGTGTCGGCGTCCTCGGTCGACAAGGGTGCCCGGACCAACGGCGGCAACGTGGCGGCGGCCAAGACCATCGGCAAGCTGGTGGCGGACCGCGCGAAAGAGAAAGGCATTACCAAGGTTGTGTTCGACCGCGGCGGCTATACCTACCACGGCCGCATCAAGGCGCTGGCCGATGCCGCCCGCGCCGCGGGACTGGAGTTCTAATTCATGACAGCAGGGAAACGAATCGATCCGGCGACGCTCAACCTGAAAGAACAGGTGGTTTCCATCAACCGCGTCACCAAGGTGGTCAAGGGCGGCAAGAACCTGAGCTTCTCGGCGCTGGTCGTGATTGGCGACCCGGCCGCCAAAGTGGTGGGCTACGGCGTCGGCAAAGCCAAGGAAGTGCCGTCGGCGATCCGTAAGGGCATCGAGGCCGCCAAGAAGAACCTGCGCAGAGTCAACGTGCTCGAAACCACCATTCCGCACAAGGTGCTGGGCGTGTACGCCAGCTCGCAGGTGCTTCTGAAGCCGGCGCCGGCAGGAACCGGCGTGATCGCCGGCGGCGCCGTCCGCGCCGTCATCTCGGCTTGCGGCGTTCCCAACGTCCTCACCAAATCCATCGGCCGCCGCAACCCCCACAATGTCGTCAAGGCGACCATCGTCGCCCTGGAATCGCTGCGCGACAGAAACGCCGTGGCGGAACTGCGCGGCCTGGCAGTGGAGAAACTGTAATGGCGGATACGATCAAAATCAAACTGGTACGCAGCCCGATCTGCACCCCGGAAAAGCACAAGCGTGTGGTCAAGGGCCTGGGGCTGCGTAAGCTCAATCAGGTGGTGGAGCGGCCGGACCGGCCGGAATTCCGCGGAATGGTCAAGAAGGTTCCGCATTTGTTGAAAGTGGTGGAATGAGAGAGAGCCGCGAATGAACGCAAATGAACGCGAATGAAACGATAATCGGGAATGATTCGCGTTCCTCTGCGTGCATTGGCGGCCGATCGGGAGCTTTGATTTTATGAACCTCAGCGGATTGAGACCCCCCGCCGGACAGAAGAAGGCCCGCAAGCGCATCGGCCGCGGGATGGGTTCCGGCCACGGCAAGACCTCGACGCGCGGCCACAAAGGCCAGCGTGCCGGGACCGGCTTCAGCCTCATGCGCGGCTTCGAGGGCGGCCAGATGCCCCTGCACCGCCGCCTGCCCAAGCGCGGTTTCACCAATATTTTTAAGAAGCAGTTCGCCATCGTCAACCTGGGTCGCCTGGAAAAGCTCGAGGGCGATTCTTTCAACGTCGACCGTCTCATCGAGCTGGGCGTCATCAAGAAAGCGGATGAGGGGCTCAAGATCCTCGGCACCGGCCAGTTGACGCGCAAAATCACGGTGGAAGCCCACCAGTTTTCCAAGTCGGCGTTGGACAAGATTCAAAAGGCCGGAGGGACGGCACAGGTGATCGGCGCTTGACGCCACCAGGCGCTGGAAATCCGAGGGTAGTATGAACAAGTTTCTCGAAGCGTTCGCGAACATGTTTCGCGTCCCCGATCTCCGCAAGCGGCTCCTGTTTACCCTGGGCCTGCTGGCGGTGTACCGGCTGGGCAGCCAGATCCCCACGCCGGGGATCAACATCCAGCGGTGGGAAGAGTTCTTCGCGTCTCAAGCCGGATCCATCTTCGGCTTCTTCGATCTCTTCGCCGGCGGCAATATCCGCCGCCTCACGATCTTCGCCCTGGGCATCATGCCCTACATCACGGCATCGATCATCCTCCAGTTGCTCACGGTCGTGGTGCCCACGCTCGAAAAGCTCCAGAAGGAAGGCGAACTGGGCCGGCGCAAGATCACCCAGTGGACGCGCTACCTCACCATCATTCTGTCGGTACTGCAATCCGTGGGCATCGCTTCGGGTCTCATGTCCATGCAGCAGGGGATCGTCATCAGCCCCGGTTTCGGCTTTGTCCTGCTGACCGTCCTCTCGCTCACCACCGGGTCGGCGTTCATCATGTGGCTTGGCGAGCAGATCTCCGAGCGCGGGGTGGGCAACGGCATGTCCCTGATCATCTTCACCGGCATCGTGGTCGGCCTGCCCAACGCCATGGAGAACCTCTACGGCCACGTCTTCAAGGTCCACGACTGGAGCGCCCTGCAGCTCATCATGCTGCTGGTGATGATGATCGCGGTGGTGGCGTTCATCGTCCTGGTGGAACGCGGCGAGCGGCGGATTCCCGTGCAGTATGCCAAGCGGGTCGTGGGACGCCGGGTGATGGGCGGCCAGTCCACCCACATGCCGCTCAAGGTCAACGCCGGCGGCGTCATCCCGGTGATTTTCGCCTCCTCCCTGCTGGCCTTCCCGCAGCAGCTCGCCATCATGGGCTGGGTGAAGAACATCAATTGGCTGTCGGCCACGCTCAAGGCCATCCAGCACGGCGAGCCGCTCTACTACGTGCTTTTCGTGGCAGGCATCATCTTCTTCTGCTTCTTTTACGTTTCCATCATTTTCAACCCCAACGAAGCCGCCGATAATATGCGCAAATACGGCGGGTTCATTCCCGGCATTCGTCCGGGACGCAACACCGCCGACTACATGAACGCCATCCTGACCAAGATCACGGTGGTGGGTGGTCTCTACCTGTCGATCCTGTGCCTGATCCCCGATATCATGATCTCGGGTATCAAGCTGCAGCACCTGCCCCTGGTGGGGCTGTGGATCGACCGTGTGTTCCCGCGATCCATTCTGGACGGCCTGGGGGTCAACTTCTATTTCGGCGGAACGTCGCTGCTGATCGTGGTGGGCGTGGCCATGGATACGATCAACCAGATCGAGGCCCAGCTCATCATGCGCCACTATGAAGGGTTCACTCCGCGGTCGGGACGCATTCGCGGGCGGAGGAGCACGTTCTAGTGGGGCAGGATTTCAGCCTGCAGGCCGATTTTCAACCGGCCCACTGCCACGAACCGGAGGTAACTCATCGGGGAACCCATTCGCGGCCGGAGGAGACATTACTAGTGGGGCAGGATTGCATCCTGCAGGCCGATTTTCAATCGGCCCACTGTCACGGACCGGAGGTAACTCGTCGGGGAACCCATTCCTAGCGCTATGAGCCGTCTGGAGAGAGCCCGATCGCTGCCGGCACGGCCGATTGGAAATCGGCCGGCAGGATACAATCCTGCCCCACAGCGGAGCCTTGCATGAAAGCTATCGTCCTGTTCGGTTCGCCCGGCTCGGGCAAAGGCACCCAGGCTAAACGGCTCAGGCAGTGCCTGGGAGTGCCGCACGTCTCTACCGGGGACATGCTGCGGGAACGGCTGCGCGACGGGTCGAACTTGGGAGCATCGGTGGCCGCGACGATGCACTCCGGCGGCCTGGTGTCCGACGAACTGGTCAATTTCATGGTCGAGGAGCGCCTCAGCCGGCCGGATACGGACAGGGGTTTTATCCTCGATGGCTACCCCCGCACGGTGGCGCAGGCCGAGCATATGTTCCGGTGGTTCGATCTGCGCGAAATCCGCGAGGTGGTGATTTACCTGGCCATCGATTACAATATTATTATCAGTCGCTTGACCGGACGCCGGCAGTGTCCTCGGTGTGGAACCCTGTATAACCTGGCCTTCCAACCTCCGCGCGTGGATATGCTGTGCGATCTGGAGGGAGAAAAGCTGATCGTTCGGGAAGATGATCGCGAGGAAGTGATTCGCGAGCGGCTCGAAGCGTACGAGCGGCAGACGCGGCCGGTGTTGGACTATTGCCGGGAAGTGGGCCGCCGGATGGTCGAGGTGGATGCCGATAACGATCCGCCCGACCTTGTGTTTCAGAAGATTTGCCAGGCGATGGAGGCGGATGATCGTACGCAAAACCGCCGCTGAGCTGGAGAAGATGCGACGCAGCGGTCTGCTGGTGTGGCAGATCCTGCAAAAACTGAAAGAGATGGCGGTCGAAGGGGCCACCACCATGGACCTGGAGACGGCGGCCGAGAAGATGGTGGCCGATGCCGGCGCCCGGCCCGCTTTCAAGGGCTACTATGTGCCGGCGGCAGGCGAGGCTTACCGGTTCGTGTTGTGCACCTCGGTGAATCAGGAGATCGTGCATGGAATGCCGAGTTCCCGGCGCGTCCTGAAGCAGGGCGACATCGTCTCCATCGATACCGGGGTGAAGCTGGACGGGTATTATGGCGATTCCGCCATCACCGTTCCGATTGGCGAAGTCAGCGAGGAGACCCGGCGGCTGCTGCGGGTCACCCAGGAGTCTCTGGAGCTGGCCATCGATCGGGTGCGGGATGGGAATCGCCTGTTTGACGTTTGCGGCACCGTGGAGGAGCACGTCAAATCCAACGGGTTTTCCGTGGTGCGGGAGTATGTGGGCCACGGCATCGGCACCCAGCTCCACGAGGAGCCGCAGGTCCCCAACTATGTGGACCGCAAGAACGAGAATCCCCGGCTGAAACCGGGTATGGTATTGGCGGTGGAGCCCATGGTCAACGCCGGGCGGCCGGAAGCCGTGGTATTGAAGGACAGATGGACAGCGGTGACCCGGGACGGCTCCAACTCGGCGCACTTCGAGCACTGCATTGCGGTGACGGAGAACGGTCCGTGGGTGCTCACAAGGCCGTAGGACTGGTGGTGGAAGAACGCCCCAGCGCGATTTTTTCCGTCCGGCTGGAAACCGGGCAGCAGATTTTGGCCCACCCCGTGGGTGCGGTGAAACGGAATTTCGTCCGGCTGGTTCCGGGCGACCGGGTCGAGGTGGAGTTGACACCCCATGACCCCACGCGTGGACGGATCACGCGCAAGATCTAAGAACGGCGGGCCTTCTGGTCCGCCCGGTAACGAAGAGGCTCTGATGAAAGTTCGCGCAAGCGTCAAACGAATCTGTGACAAATGCAAGGTGATCCATCGCGAAGGCGTGGTGCGGGTCATCTGCGTGAATCCCAAACATAAGCAAAGGCAGGGGTAAGAACATGGCACGTATCGCCGGTGTGGATCTGCCGCCCGCTAAGAGAGCCGAAGTCGGGCTGACTTACATTTACGGCGTCGGCCGTACCCGCTCGAAGTCGCTCCTTCACCGGGCCGGCATCAGTTTCGACAAGAAGGTCCGCGACCTGACCGAAGACGAGGTCAACCGCGTCCGCCAGATTCTGGAAGAGGAAGGCGCTGTGGAAGGCGACCTTCGCAAAGAGATCTCGATGAACATCAAGCGGCACATCGAGATGGGCTCATACCGCGGCTTGCGTCACCGCCGCGGGCTCCCGGTCCGCGGCCAGCGCACGCATACCAACGCCCGCACCCGCAAGGGTCCGCGCCGCGGTACGGTGGCCAACAAGAAGAAGTCGGCGGCCAAGACGTAAAGAGAGTTTCAGCAATCCGCGTTCAGCGTTCAGCGATCCGGCTGGAGGCTGAGAGCGGATGGCTGATAGCTGATAGCTAAAATATGGCGAAAGCACCAGCAAAATCAGGCAAGAAGAAGAGCTTCAAGAAGAAGGAAAAGCGCGTCGTCCACTCCGGCGTCGTACATATTCAGGCGACCTTCAACAACACCATCGTCACTATTGCCGACCAGGAAGGCAACACCATCGCCTGGTCGAGCGCCGGCTCGCTGGGTTTCCGCGGGTCGCGCAAGGGAACCCCGTTCGCCGCCCAGCAGGCGGCGCTCACCGCGGCCAACAAGGCCGGTGAGAGCGGATTGCGGACGGTCGAGGTACGGGTCAGCGGGCCGGGATCCGGACGCGAATCTGCCGTGCGCGCCCTGTCGACCGCCGGTATCGATGTTCGCGCCATTCGCGACGTCACGCCCATTCCGCACAACGGCTGCCGTCCGCCAAAAAAGCGGAGAGTATAGAGGGGGCTGTCAGCGACCGGCGGTCAGCCATCAGCCCAAACGCTGAGCGCTGAAAGCTGACGGCTGATAGCTCTTGGAAAGCGGGAAGAAGGCCTGCCATCGGCTGTAAACCGCACCTGAAGAGAAAGGTAAGGAGAGAGAAACTTGGCAAGATACATCGGCCCGGTCTGCCGGCAATGCCGGCGTGAGGGCATGAAGCTTTATCTCAAAGGCGAGCGCTGCCATAGCGAAAAGTGCGCCATCGAGCGCCGCAATTTCGTTCCCGGACAGCACGGCAAAGATCGAAAAGCGAAGATCGTGGGCTACGGGCTCCAGCTTCGCGAAAAGCAGAAAGTGCGCCGGGTGTACGGCGTGCTCGAGCGCCAGTTCCGCACCACCTATGAGAAGGCGGCGCACGCCAAGGGTATCACCGGCGAGCACCTGATGTCTTCCCTCGAGCGGCGCCTCGATAGCGTCATTTACCGCATGGGATTCGGCACCAGCCGCGCCCAGGCCCGCCAGGTGGTCCGGCATGGACACATCGAGGTCAACGGACGGAAGTGCAACATCCCCTCCGCCGTCGTGAAAGTCGGTGACGCGATTTCCGTTCGCGAACGCAGCCGGAACAATCCCACCATTCTGGCCGCCCGCGACGCCACCGCGCATGCCCCCGCTCCCAACTGGATCGATGTGGACCGCGAAGGTTTGAAGGGCCGGATCACCGGCCTGCCGCAGCGCAGCGAGCTGGTGCAGATCCAATTGAACGAGCAGCTCATTGTGGAGTTGTACTCCAAGTAAAAGAAGCAGTCAGCGCTCAGCGATCAGCCATCAGCGCGCGCTTGAATGCGCGGCGGTGGGCTGAAAGCTGACGGCTGAAAGCTGATAGCGAGGTCTTATGTTTAAGGGCTTTCAGAAACCCAAAAGATTAGTCGCCAATACCGAAACTCTCACCGAGCGGTATGGCATGTTTACGGCGCAGCCGTTCCAGCGCGGCTTCGGCACAACCATCGGCAACAGCCTGCGGCGCGTGCTCCTGAGCTCGATTGAAGGCGCGGCCATCACCGCCGTGCGCATCGAGGGCGTGGAGCACGAATTCAGCCCTATCCCTGGCGTGGTGGAAGACGCCACCGATATCATCCTCAACCTGAAACAGATTCCCTTCAAGATCATGGGCGAAGGGCTCAAAACCGTGCGCCTCAACGTGGAGCAGCCGGGCGACGTCCGCAGCGGGCAGATCGAAACCGATGCCGACGTGGAAGTGCTGGACCGCGACGTGCACATCGCCACCGTCAGCGAAGGCGGCCGTCTGAACGTCGAGATGCGCCTCAAGAGCGGCCGCGGATACGTGAGCGCCGACAAGAACTTCGATGAGGACCTCGCCCTCGGCTACATCCCCATCGACTCAGTCCATTCCCCCGTGCGGAAGGTCAACTTCGCCGTGGAAGCCGCCCGCCTGGGCCAGATGACCGATTACGACAAGCTCACTCTGGAAGTCTGGACCAACGGCGCCGTGTCCCCCCAGGACGCCATCGGCTATGCCGCCAAGCTCCTCAAAGACCACATGACCATCTTCATCAACTTCGAGGAGGTGCCCGAGCAGGCGGAGGAAGTCTCCGAGCGCGGCCTGGACAAGATGAGCGAGGTACTGAACCGCTCCGTGGAGGAGCTGGAGCTCAGCGTCCGTTCTTACAACTGCCTGAAGAACGCCAACATCCAAACCATCGGCGAACTGGTGCAGAAGACCGAGGCGGAGATGCTTCGGACCAAGAACTTCGGGCGCAAGTCGCTCAACGAGATCAAGGAAATCCTGGCCAATATGGGGCTGGCGCTGGGCATGCGCATCGACGCTCACGGGCGCCTCGTGGCTCCGCCGCAGCAGGTCGGCGGCCCGATTCCGGATTACGGTCCGGACGATGAAGGACACGATTCGCTCGAGGGTTAGCACATGAGACACAAGGTTGCCGGTTACAAACTCAAGCGCCCGGTCGACAGCCGCAATGCGCTGCTTCGCAATCTCACCACCAGCGTGATCCTCAATGAGCGCGTGATCACCACCGTCCCCAAGGCCAAGGCTGTGCGGCCGCTGGTGGAGAAGATGATCACGCTCGCCAAGCAGGACACGCTCCATTCGCGGCGGCAGGCGGCGGGGGTGCTGACCACTCCGGCCAGCGTGAAGAAGCTGTTCGACACCCTGGGCACCAAGTTCGGCCAGCGCAATGGCGGCTACACGCGCATCACGCGCCTGGGGCCGCGCAAAGGCGATGGCGCCGAGCAGGCCATGATCGAGCTGGTCGGCTCCGAACTGGTCAAGCGCGCCGCCGACCGCGCCAAGCGCCGCGAAGAGCGCCTGAAAGCCCAGCGCGAAGGCCGCGAGCCCGGAGAAAAAGAAGAATAGTTCCGCCAGGGCAGGCCTCCGGGCCTGCCCGCCACGAAATCCCATGAAGCGCCTCGTCTGTCTGATTGCCCTGCTCGCTGCCGCACAGACACACGACAACTTTCAGTCGCAGTTCCCGGTGGACAAGCCAACGCTGGGCACCAGGGGCGCGAACCCGTACTTTCCTCTGACACCGGGCTATCAACTGTCGTACCGGCACGGCGCTGATACCGATACACTCACCGTTTTGAACGAGACGAAGCGGATCGATGGTGTGGAAACGCGCGCCGTGGAAGATCGCGAAACCAGGAACAGCCGCCTCGTCGAGTTGACCCGCGACTACTATGCGATCGACCCCGCCACCAACGATGTCTACTACTTCGGCGAAGACGTGGACGTCTACAAGGATGGCAAAGTCGTCAGCCATGAAGGCGCATGGCTATCCGGCGTGAAGGGCGCGAAGTTCGGTCTGATGATGCCTGGCCGGCCCGCGCCCGGCCATCGGTTCTACCAGGAGCAGGCGCCCGGCGTGGGCCTGGACCGCGCTGAAATCGTCTCCGAAAGCGAGACCATCCAGACCCCGGCCGGCCGGTTCGAGAAGTGCATCCACGTGGTGGAGACCAGCGCGCTCGAAAAAGGCATGCGCGATCACAAGTGGTATGCGGCCGGTGTGGGCCTGGTGAAGGACGGCGCGATGGTCCTGGTGAACTACAGCCGGTAGTGAGAACCACGCCGTTCGACCGTTACGCCGTCCCCCGGCCCGGGTGATCGAGTTCACGCAGGAACCCCTGCCTCGCGGCCGTCGATGGCCGGCGGCATCCCATGAGCCGCGCGGGTCGCCAGGAGGGCCTCGGCTTCTGTCCATCCCTGAGAGACGCATCCCGTGGATCGCCGGGGGGTCAGGCAACGGCGCCCGATCACTCCTGCCGCAGCGTTACCACCGGGTCGATCCGCATCGACCGCCGCGCCGGCACGTAGCAGCAGACCAGCGCCAGGATCGCCAGCAGCAGCGGCGCACCCGCCAGCAGCACCGGGTCCGAGGCGCTCGTCCCGGCTGCGCGCGCCACATCGGACATCAAAGCGGCGAGCATGCGCGTTCCGGCGCGGGCGCCGGCGAATCCGATCGCAGCCCCAATCAACACCAGGACCGCGCCCTCCTTCATCACCAGCCCCAGCACATCGACCTGGCGCGCGCCCAGCGCCATGCGGATGCCGATCTCGCGGCGCCGCTGCGTCACCGAATACGCCGTCACGCCGGCCAGCCCGACCGACGCCAGTACCAGGCCGAAGATCCCGATACACCCGTACGTCCACAACGCGCCGCGCACCGCGGTTGTGATCAGGTCGATCTGGTCCTGCATCGTGCGTGCATGGAAGGGCGTGAGCCGGCCGTCCATCGCCGCGATTTCGCGCCGCGCCGCCCCCGTCACGTCCGTTCCCGGCCGGGCGCGCAGCACCAGGGTGAAGCCTTGGATCGAAGGCCGCGCCAGGTCGGCCGGATGCAGCGGAAGATAGATGATCGGCGGCAGTTCTTTGACCGAGACATCCACGCCGTCGCGGATGTCGGCGGCCACCCCCACCACCACCCCCGTGCGCGTCTGCCCGGAAAGGCGCTGGCCGGCATCGATCCTCCGGCCGCCCACGAACGAGAAAACGGGAACGCCCGGGCGCCCGATTTCGATCCGCCGGCCTAGCGGGTCCTGCCCCGGCCAGCAGTTCCGGACGACCCGCTCATTGACGATCACCGCGGTGGCTTCGCCGGTCTCGTCTTCCTTACGGAAGGCGCGCCCGCGCAGGATCGGAATGCCGAGAGTGGCAAAAAAGTCCCGGCCCACCTCGAACCGGCGCGCGCTCGAAATCACCGGGGAATCGTGTGGTCCCGTGGAGAAGTTCGCCACCGGCCTGCCGATCGATTCCATGGGAACGTTGTCCGCCAACGTAGCGGATACGACCGATGGCAGCCCCCGGACACGGTCCAGCAGCCTGGCGAAAAAGGCCGCCGCCTGCCTTCCGGAATATCCGTCGCGCATCGGATCGAGCGACAACAGGTGGATGTTGCGAGGATCGAATCCCAGGTTGCTCGCCATCATGCGGCGATGCCCGATCACCAGGAAACCGGTGATCAGCAGCAGTGCCAGCGATCCCGCCACCTGCGTCACCACCAGCAGGTTGCGCCGGCTCAGGCTTCGGTAGCGGCGGAGCGCCATGGTTCCGCCCTCTTTCAGCGCGGGAGTCAGATCGGTGCGGGTGGCCTCGAATGCGGGCGCCAGTCCGAATGCCAGCGCGGTAAAGATGGTCAGCGCGAAGCTGAACAGCAAGACCCGCCCGTCGGGCTCCAGGTTGTAGGTGAGCGGCACCGGAGCGGGAAGCTGAATCTGCGAGGCCAGCCGCATGAGCCAGAATGCGATCAGGAAGCCCAGCACGCCCGCCACTGCCGCGATCAGCAGACACTCGGTCAGCAACTGGCGGATCAGGCGCGCCCGGCTCGCGCCCAGCGCCAGCCGCACCGCGATCTCCTTGCGCCGGTCCGCCGCCCGCGCCAGCATCATATTCGCGGTGTTGGAAGCCGCAATCAGCAGGATCATTCCCCCCAGCAGCGTGAAAAAGCCGGTGATGAACGGCAGGCCTTCTTTGCGCATGGGCAGCAGCTTGCCGCCGGGATAGAGAGTAATCCGCGGCTGTTTCTGGTTGCGACCCAGGTCTCCCGATTCCTGCTCGATCCGGCGCGCGATCGCATCCAGTTCCCCTTCCGCGCGCGCTACCGTGACCCCCGGCCGAAGGCGCCCGACCACCTGGAACACGGCCCGATCGTGTTGCTCCAGGACGTTGTCCGCCAGTTCCAGCGCCACGCTCGCCGGAGCCGAGACCGGCAGCCATACATCGGCGATATAGATCATCGGCGATGCGCCTTGAAACTCCTGCGGGCCGACCCCAATGATGGTACACGGCTGCCCGTTAACGCGGAGCCCCCTTCCGATCACCGCCGGGTCCGACCCCAACTGGTTCTGCCAGAAACGATAGCTTACGACCACCGGGGGCGAGCCACCGGGCTGTTCGTCCCGCCGGTCGAAGACGCGGCCCAGCAGCGGAGTGACGCCCAGCGTCGTGAAGTACGAGGGCGTCACGAGGTGCCCCCACGTGCGCTCGGTATGGGCGCCGGTCGATATGCCGAAGGGCACCGGCGCCAGGTAGGCCATCGTCGAGGAGAACAGGTCGCCGCGTTCGCGATAGCGCCGGTAGTCGGGGTAGGAAACCGGCTTCTCGAACAGCACCAGGGCGCCGGGGTCTTCCACCGCCGGCACGTCGCGCAGCACGAAGCCGTTCATCTCGCTGAAAGCCGCGGTCGCCACGCCGATCCCCAGCGTCAGCGAGACCAGCGCCACCGCGGTGAACCCCGGCGAGCGGGCCAGCATGCGCAAGCCGTACCGCACGTCGCGCCGCAGTTCCGCCAGGTGCTCGGCGGGCACCCGGAGGGCGATGTCCAGCAGCAGCCGGACCAGCCCCCTCGTCCCGTATCGACGCCAGATCATCTCCACGGCATCCTCGGCAACCTGGAGCAATTCGTCCCCGTACACATTCCTGAATTCCTGCGGAAACGCCCGCGCCAGCGCTCTGTAAACCCGCAGCGCACCGTGGGGCAGGATTCCATCCTGCCGGCCGATTTCCAATCGGCCGCTGCCGGAGCCGTCTCTTCTCCGCGCCCCCTTCATGATTCCGCCTCGCGCCGCTTGGCGTGAATCACCCGCACCAGCGCCTCCAGCCTCTCGCTCTCCGCCGCCAGCACGCGTCTCCCCAGCCGCGTCAGCCGGTAGTAGCGCCGCCTGGCGTCATCCACCTCCGGCGCCGGACGCCGCTCCGATTCCTCGATCAGTTCCTCGTCGATCAGCCGCTTGAGCGTGCCGTAGAGCGTCGCCGGCCACAGCCGTACCTTGCCGCCGGTGCGCTCCAGGACCTCCTGCATGATCCCGTAGCCGTGCTGCTCCTGGTTCGCCAGCGAAAGCAGCACGTGAAACCAGTGCGCGCGGAGTGGAAGAAAGTCTTCCGGAAGCGGTCTGCGTGCCATATATATGAATTAATATATATACTCACAAAGACCAAGAGTCAACGGGTTGGCGGAATCCGCGGAATCCGCCGTACCCGGCCTCCAGGCTCGGCCTGCCGCACGCCGCCGCGCTCCGCCGCCCGACCCGCCAGGAAGGCCACCTCTCGCCGCCGCGCTCCGCCGCCCGACCCGCCAGGAAGGCCACCTCTCGCCGCCGCGCTCCGCCGCCCGACCCGCCAAGAAGGCCGCCTCTCGCCGCCGCGCTCCGCCGCCCGACCCGCCAGGAAGGCCACCTCTCGCCGCCGCGCTCCGCCGCCCGACCTGCCAGGAAGGCCACCTCTCGCCGCCGCGCTCCGCCGCCCGACCCGCCAGGAAGGCCACCCCTCGCCGCCGCGCTCCGCCGCGCAACCCGCCAGGAAGGCCACCTCTCGCCGCCGCGCTCCGCCGCCCGACTCGCCAGGAAGGCCGCCTCTCGCCGCCGCGCTCCGCCGCCCGACCCGCCAGGAAGGCCACCTCTCGCCGCCGCGCTCCGCCGCCCGACCCGCCAGGAAGGCCACCTCTCGCCGCCGCGCTCCGCCGCCCGACCCGCCAGGAAGGCCACCTCTCGCCACCGCGCTCCGCCGCCCGACCCGCCAGGAAGGCCACCTCTCGCCGCCGCGCTCCGCCGCCCAACCCGCCAGGAAGGCCGCCTCTCGCCGCCGCGCTCCGCCGCCCGACCCGCCAGGAAGGCCACCTCTCACCGCCGCGCTCCGCCGCTCGACCCGCCAGGAAGGCCACCTCTCGCCGCCGCGCTCCGCCGCCCGACCCGCCAGGAAGGCCACCTCTCGCCGCCGCGCTCCGCCGCCCGACTCGCCAGGAAGGCCACCTCTCGCCGCCGCGCTCCGCCCAACCCGCCAGGAAGGCCACCTCTCGCCGCCACGCTCCGCCGCCCGATCCGCCAGGAAGGCCACCTCTCGCCGCCGCGCTCCGCCCAAGCCGCCAGGAAGGCCGCCTCTCGCCGGTCCGCAAAACCATGGACTTCGCGGTTGTCAACGGCTACGCAGTCTTCATGCACGATCTGGATTTCGGGATGCTCCCTTCGGCTCAGAGGGCGAAAGGCCCCCGTGTCATTCAGGTACACCCCGCCAGCAGCCGCCGCGCCTCCGCCACCAGGAACAGCGACCCCGTCACGAAAATCACGTCCTCCGGTCCTGCGTCCGCAACCATCGCCATGGCCTCCTTCAGCGTGGGAGCCACCCGCAGGTCGGGATGGTGCACGATGTCGCGCATCGCTTCCGGCGCCAGCGCCCGCGTCTGCTCGGGCGCCGTCACCACCACCTGCCGCGCCAGCGGAAACAGGATGCCGCCGATCTCGCCCACGGCCTTGTCGCGCATGGCGCCGTAGATCAGCCGCACGCGCCGTCCGCCGTAGAACCGGTCGATGTACGCCGCCAACGCGCGCGCGCCCGCCGGATTGTGCGCGCCGTCCAGGATCACTTCCGGCCGCTCGCATACCCGCTCCAGGCGGCCCGGCCACTCGGTGCGCGCAATCCCCTCCTCGATCGCCCTGTCCGGCACCCCCAGCCGCGCCAGCGCCACCGCCGCCGTCACCGTGTTCTCCACCTGGTGCTCTCCCGCCAGCGGGCAATGGATGCGCAGGTCGCGCTCGCCCTGAAGGCGCCAGCCACTCCCGCGCGCGTCCAGTTCCAGGTCGCTGATTTTCCACTCACTCGTGCGCCGCACCGCGATTCCCAGTTCCGCCGACCGCCGCTCCAGCACCGCCTCCACCTCCGGCCGCTGCCGCGCGAAGACCGCCGGAACGCCTCGCTTCAATATCCCCGCCTTCTCTCCGGCGATCGCTTCCAGGCTCCTTCCCAGCATTGCCTCGTGATCGAAATCCACCGGCGTGATGGCGCACAACTCCGGTCGCACCACGTTGGTGGCATCCAGGCGGCCGCCTAGCCCGACCTCCAGCACCACCGTTTCCACCCGCTCTTCGGCGAAGACCTCCAGGCCCATCGCGGTCACGGTTTCAAAGTAGGTCGTGTGCAGATCGATGCGGTCCGCCGCCAGCAGTTCCTCGACCGCTCCGTGCACGCGCTCGAACGCGGCCGTGAACCGGTCCGCCGAAATCGCTTGCCCGTCGATCCGGATCCGCTCCGTGGGCTCGGCCAGGTGCGGCGAAGTGAACAGGCCCGTGCGCCGGCCCGCGCGCCGCAGCCCCGATTCGATCATGGCGCAGGTCGACCCTTTGCCGTTGGTACCGGCCACATGCACGATTCGCAACCGGTCCTGCGGCCGCCCCAGGGCTTCCAGCACCACGGAGATCCGCTCCAGCCCCAGCTTGACCGTCTTGATCTCGTTGCCCAGCGCGTAAAGGAAGTGGACCGAGTCGGGGTAATTCACTTAGCCCACGAAGAACTTCAGCGCTTTGGATATGTACTGCTTCAACTCCAGCCGCGGCACCACCGCGTCCAGCATCCCGTGTTTCAACAGGAATTCGCTGCGCTGAAATCCTTCCGGCAATTTCTGCCGGATCGTCTGCTCGATTACCCGCGGGCCCGCAAATCCGATCAGCGCCCCCGGTTCCGCGATGTTCAGGTCCCCGAGCATCGCGTAACTGGCGGTTACACCGCCCGTGGTCGGATCGGTCAACACGCTGACGTAGGGTAGCCGCGCCTCGTCCAGCCGCATCAGCGCCGCCGAGATCTTGGCCATCTGCATCAGGCTGATCGCGCCTTCCTGCATTCGCGCTCCACCGGAAGCCGACACGATCACCAGCGGTGTGTGCCGCTCGATCGAGCGCTCGATAGCCCGCGCGATCTTCTCCCCCACCACGCAGCCCATACTCCCGCCGATGAACCGCGCCTCCATCGAGCAGATCTGGATTTCGCGGCCGTCCAGTTTTCCCGAGGCGGAGATCAGCGCGTCCGATAGCGACGTGGCCTGCTGCATCGCGCGCAGCCGTTCCTGGTACGACTTGCTGTCGACAAACCCCAGCGGATCGGACGAGGCCAGGCCCGGGTCGAACTCTTCGTACGCACCGTCGTCCAGAAGCAGGCGCAGCCGCGCGATCGCGTCAATCCGGCCATGATGCCCGCATTTGGGGCAGACGCCGAAGTTCGCCTCCAACTCCTTCTTCCAGATGATCTGGCGGCAGCCTTCGCACTTCTGCCACAGGCCCTCGGTCCGGACTTTGCGTTGCCCGTTTTCCGGTTTGGCCTTCTGGTCGTCGGGCTTGTCCTTTTTAAACCAAGACATCCAGGAATTACGTTAGCGCGGGTAAGGATGGCCCCGCAAGGTCGCGAATGCGCGGTAAATCTGCTCTGCCAGCATGGCTCGCGCCAGTTCATGCGGAAACGTCATCGGTGAGAGCGACAACAGCAGGTCGGCCCGCTCCTTCCAGCCGGGTGGAAAACCGTCGTGACCGCCCACCAAAAACACCAGGTCGCGGCCCTCCATCTCCGCTTTCCCGATCAGCGCCGCGAACGCGCCGGAGTCCATCGCCCTGCCCACCGGGTCGAGCAGGATCTTCCGCGCCGCGGCATGCCGCGCCCACAAGTCCGTACGCCCCGGCCGGATCTCCCGCATCTCGCCGGCGCAGTACCGCGTCACCCGGTTCCAGAAGTCCTCCGCCACTCCGTTGGCGTGCGCGTCTTTGGGCTTGCCGATGAAATAAAGATAGATCTTCACGCCGCCGGAATCTCGACCGGTTTGGCGCTGCGCCACAGGCGCTCCAGGTCGTAATACTCCCGCGACTTGGGCGAAAAGATGTGTACCAACAGATCTCCGTAGTCGGCCAGCACCCATTCCGCCTGGTTGTAGCCCTCCACATTAAGCGGCAATTCCCCCGCCAGTTGTTTCATCCGCAGGTTCACTTCGTCGCTGATGGCTTGGACCTGCCGTTGGTTCGCTCCCGTACAGATCACGAAATAGTCGGCGAACGATGTGATCCCGGTCAGGTCCAGGACTCTGATATCGGTGGCTTTCTTCGATTCGGCGGCACGAACCGCCACCAGCCAGGTCGGAACAGGGTCTGCCTCTGTCAGAACACGCTCCCCGCGGCGCCCTCGGGGCGCCTGCCCCTATTTCACCACTGAGACCCGCGCCGGGTCCAGTTCATAGCCTTCGTCTTTGGCGGTCTGGACCGCCAGCGATTTGAGGGCCTCCTCGCCGGACTCCTGCGTCTTCCCAGCCCAGCGCTTAATCACCTCGGCCCCCACCTGAATCTCCACATGCCACTGTTTCTTCTCGGCACTCCACTCGACCTTCGCTTCGTTGGCCTTCAGCATGTCTCGGCTCCCACAACAGAATAAGATGAATGAGTAGGAAAATGAAGCCCTCATTGTTACTTCTTCTCACCGCGCTCGGTCTGGCCGCCCAGCCCCAGCCGAAGTACGACCTGGTGGTTTACGGTGCTACGGCCGGCGGCGTCATGACCGCCGTCAGCGGCGCCCGCGCCGGCCTCACGGTCGCCCTCCTCGAACCGCGCCGCCATGTCGGCGGAATGGTCTCCGGAGGGCTCTCCCGCACCGACGTCGGCCGGCGCGAGGTTATCGGCGGGTACGCCCTCGAGTTCTATTGGCGCGCCGGCCTTCACTACCGCCTGTCCCAATACCTGCAGAACTTCGCCTGGCTGGTCGAACCCAAGGTTGCCGAGGCCATCTTCCGCCAGATGCTCGATGAGGAGGGCGTGACCCTCCTGCTGGAACGCCGTCTGCGCGAACGCGAGGGCGTCCGCAGGCAGGGAGACTCCATCGCCTCCATCCTCATGGAAAACGGCGAGGAATACACCGCGCGCGTCTTTGCCGACGCCACCTACGAGGGCGACCTCATGGCCCAGGCCGGTGTCTCCTATACCTGGGGCCGCGAAAGCTCCGCCCAGTACGGCGAGTCCCTGGCGGGCGTCCGCTCCGAAACCCCGCTCCACCAGTTCCAGGTGGACCTCTCGCCCTATGGCAGCGACGGAAAGCTGCTTCCCGAAATCTCCTCCGAGCCCGCCGGAGAACCCGGCTCGGCCGACAAGAAAGTCCAGGCCTACAACTTCCGCCTGATCCTTTCCGAAGACCCGGCCAACCAGGTGCCCTATCCCAAGCCCGAGTCCTACGATCCCCGCCAGTTTGAACTCCTGGCGCGCCTCCTTCCCGCCATGCAGCAGAAACTGGGCCGGCCCCAGCGCTTTGGCGAAGTGACCAACATCGGCCGCATTCCTGACCAGAAGGCCGATTTCAATAACAACGGCGCTTTCTCTACCGATTACATCGGCAGAAGCTGGGATTATCCGGAGGGTTCCTATGCCCGCCGCCGTGAAATCTGGCGCGCCCATGAGGAGTACGTCAAGGGGTTCTTCTATTTCCTCGCTCACGACCCGCGGGTTCCGCCGGCTCTCCAGAAAGAGGTGAACGAGTGGGGGCTGGCCAAGGATGAATTCACAGACAACGGCAATTTTCCCAACCAGCTTTACATCCGCGAAGCCCGCCGCATGGTGGGCGAGTATGTCATGACCCAGAAGGACATCCAGACCGACCTCACCAAACCCGACCCGATCGGCATGGGCTCCTACAACAGCGATTCCCACAACATCCAGCGCATCGTCTCCCGCGATGGCTTCGTGCGCAACGAAGGCGACATGCAGGTCGCGGTGAAGCCCTACCAGATTCCCTACCGCATCCTTCTGCCCAAGCGCAACGAGGTGCGGAACCTGCTGGTGCCGGTCTGTTTTTCGGCCAGCCACGTGGCCTACAGCACCCTCCGGATGGAGCCGCAGTACATGATTATCGGGCAGGCTGCGGGCTTGGCCGCCGCGCTTGCCATCCGCGCCGGTCACGCGGTCCAAGACGTTGACACCGCGGAGCTTACGCGGGAACTCTTGCGCGCCGGTGCTATCCTGGAGTACGTTCCCAACGTGCAGGACTCCAAAATTTCTTTGTTTCACGTGAAACAAGCGAAAAAATAGGGTCCGGTTACTCCTCCCGCAGCGCCAGCACCGGATCCAGCCGCGCCGCCCGGAGTGCCGGAATCGATGCCGCCGCCAGCGCCACCGCCGCCAGCAGTCCCGCTGCGGCGGCAAACGTCAGCGGGTCGAGCGGCTTCACACCGAACAGCAGCGCGGCCAGGCTCCGTGCCAGCACCGCCGCGCCAGCCAGTCCCGCCGCTACGCCCACCAGCGCGATCTTCAGCCCGCGTGCCAGCACGATGCCCAGCACATCGCCCGTTTCCGCCCCCAGCGCCATGCGGATTCCGAACTCGCGGGTGCGCTGGTTGACCGCGAACGCCAGCACCCCGAAAATCGACACCGCCGCAAGCATGAGGGCCAGCAACCCGAACCCAGCCACCAGCCGCGCCCGGAAACGCGGCCGCGCCGAAGACTCGTATTCAATCTGGCCCATGGTGCGCACTGCCGTCACTGCCAGGTCTTTGTCGGTCTTCGCGATCGCCGCCTTCACCGCTCCGGTGAGCGCCAGAGGGTCGCCGGCCGTCCGCACCGCCAGCGACGCGCTGAACCAGGGATTCTGCGTGATGGGCACATAGACCTCGAGGGTGTTCTCCGTCTCGCCCAGCCCGTCCACCCGCACCTGCCCCACCACCCCCACGATCTCGCGTTCCACCCACTTCGGACCGCTCATGTCCATCGCCTGCACACGGATGCGCGCGCCGATCGCCGGCCGCCCTTCCAGGAACCGGCGCGCGAACTCGCGGTTGACGATCGCGACCTCCGGTGCCCCCGCGCGATCGTCTTCCGTGAAAGCGCGTCCCGCCAAAAGCGGAATCCCCAGAGTCTCGAAATAGCGCGCGCCGACGATCTGGTAGTGCGCCGCGCCGCTCTGGCTCCCGACCTTGACTCCCTGCCCGATGTCCCAGCCGGTCAGCGGCAGGCTCCCGCCGAACGACGCTGTCACCACCCCCGGGATAGCCTCCAACTCACGCTGGGTCGCGTCGTAGAACGCCAGCGCGCGGTCCTGGGTGGGATAGCGATTGAGGGGCAGGACCAGGCGCATGGTCAACACGCGAGTGGCGTGAAATCCCGGGTCCACCCGGGCCAGCCGCTCCAGCGTTCGCAGGAACAGCCCCGCGCCCGCCACCAGCATCACCGCCAGCGCGATCTCGACCGTCGCCAACCCGCCGAGCCACCGCGAACTGCCCGAGGTGGCGCCGCGCCCGCCGCCGCGCAGGGCCTCGGCCAGCGGCGTGCGCGCCACCTGCCATGCCGGCGCCAGCCCGAACAGCAGCGCCGTCGCGAGCGTCACCGCCGCCGCGAACCCCGCCACCCGCGCATCCAGCGCCAGCCCGATTCCCGGCGGCAGCGTGCCCTCGGGAATCAGCGCGGGCGCAACCCGTATGAGGGCTCCCGCCAGCGCCACTCCGCCGGCGCCTCCCAACAAGGCCAGCAGCAGGCTCTCGGTGAGCAGTTGCCGCACCAGGCGCCCCCTGCCGGCGCCGAGCGCGGCGCGCACCGCCATCTCCCGCGTGCGCCCCGCGCTCCGCGCCAGCATCAGGCTGGCCACGTTGGCGCATGCCATCAGCAGCACGAATCCCACGATGCCGGCCAGCGCCAGCGACGTCACCCGCAACTTCCGCCCGACCACCGCATCGCGCAGCGGCTCGACGGCGATCCCCCAACCCTTGTTCGTTTCCGGCGCGATCTGTGCGATGTGCTCCGCAATCGGCGCCATCGCGCTGCGGGCCTGCTGGATGCTGACTCCCGGTCTTAACCTCGCCACGACCGCCAGGTAATGCATGCGGCGCTGCTCCGGGCTGCGCTTTACGGTAAACAGCGTCCACAGGTCGCTCTCCCACAGGAACTGAAAATCGCGCGGCACGACACCGGCTACGGTGAACGGCTTGTCATCCAGGCGCAGGGTGCCTCCGATCAGCCGCGGATCGCCGCCGAACCGTGTGCGCCACAGGCGTTCGCTGATCAGGACCACGTCGGCGCGCGCATCGCCGGCGCGAAATGTGCGGCCCGCCACCGGGCGCACTCCCAGTACGTCGAAGTACTCCAGGGTGACCGCCTGCCCCACGATCTGCTGCGCTCCGCCCGCCGTCTGCAAAGTGCGCGAGGCGCCCGCGATGGCCGCCATTCCGCTGAACGCGGTGTTCCGGTCGTGCCAGTCCTGGAAGTTCAGCGGCGCAACGCGGTTGTGGTCGAAACCGGGAGGCGCCTCCCACAGCATCGCCAGCCGGTCCGGCTGCGCGTACGGCAGAGGCCGCAACAGCGCCGCATCCACCACGCTGAAGATGGCCGAATTCGCCCCGATTCCCAGCGCAAGCACGGCAGCCGCCAGTGCCGTGAATCCGGGAGCGCGCGCCAGGAGTCGAACCGCGAATCGAAGGTCCTGTCCGAAAGTTCGCATACGGCTGAGACGTAAATCGACATGGGTGGTTAGGGCATTCGCCTGTTGACCGCGCGACTCCCTGCGGCCTAGAATACCGGATGCCTCATCTACTCACCTGCTTCCTGGGTGCCGCTCTGGCTGCATCTCTTCCGGCACAAACCGCCGAAGAACTCGTGGCTAAAAACCTTCAGGCGCGCGGCGGGATCGAAAAAATCAAAGCTATCCACACACTCCGCATGACCGGCAAAGTCGATCAGGGGAGCTTCACCGCCAAATTCCAGTGCGATGCCATGGTGCCGGACTTCCTGCGCCAGATGATCACCATTCAGGGCATGACCCAGATTCAGGCTTACGACGGACATACCGGGTGGCAGATCTCTCCGTTCGAAGGCCGGCGGGATCCCGAACTGCTGGGCGAAGACCAACTGCGCGGGCTGGTGGAGGAGGCCGATTTCTATGGCCCGCTGGTGGACTACCAATCCAAAGACAACCGAATCGAATTCCTGGGCATGGATACCGTGGACGGCGACGACGCGTACCGCCTCAAGGTCACGCTGGCGAACGGCGACATCGTCTATTACTACCTGGACCCCGATACGTACATCGAGATTCGCATGGAGCGCGTGCAGCACATTCGCGGTTCGGTGCGGGAATCGTTCATGAACCTGGGCTCTTACAAGCAGGTGGCCGGCGTGTATTATCCGTATTCCCTGGAGATCGGCAGCAAGCGGAATCCGGAGGGCGCGGCCCGGATCTCGCTGGACAAGATCGAGGCCAACGTGCCGATGGATGCACAGGAGTTCAAGATGCCGGCCGCAACCTCCGGGACCAAGGAGCAATCCCGATGAGGAATCGCGTTTGGTTCGGGGCGCTGCTGCTGGCGGGTTTCCTGCACGCGCAAAGGCCGGTGCGTTACGATGCCGCCACCATTTCCGGCCTGCCGGCGCGGAACATCGGTTCCGCCACGATGAGCGGGCGCATCTCCGCGGTGGACGCGGTCAACGACAACGGGCGGCTCACCGTGTTCGCGGGAGCGGCCTCGGGCGGAGTGTGGAAATCGGTGAACGGCGGGCACCACCTTCAAGCCGGTGTTCGACAGCGCCGAGCACCCAGTCCATCGGCGCGGTCGCGATCGATCCGAAGAATCCGAAGAACGTGTGGGTCGGCACCGGCGAAAGCTGGGTGCGCAACAGCGTCTCCGTCGGCGACGGCATCTACAAGTCCACGGACGGCGGCGAGAACTGGACCAACGTGGGCCTCAAGGATTCCGAGCATATCGCCAAGATCCTGGTGGATCCCACGGACAGCAACACGGTCTTCGCCTGCGCCACCGGCCACCTGTGGGATGACAACATGGAGCGCGGCGTCTACAAGACCACCGACGGCGGCAAGACCTGGAGGAAAGTGCTGGCGGGCGCCAACACCTCCACCGGGTGCGGCATGATGGCCATGAGCCCGCAGGCCCCCAAGACCATCTATGCCGGCCTTTGGGATTTCCGGCGCCAGGGCTGGACCTTCCGCTCCGGCGGTCCCGGCAGCGGCCTGTTCAAGTCCGACGACGGCGGCGAGCACTGGACCGAGCTTACTCCGTCCAACGCCAAAGGCCTGCCCGAAAAACCGTACGGCCGCATCGCGCTGGCCGTGGCGCCGTCAAAGCCGCAAGTGGTCTACGCGATGATCGAGTCCGCGAGCAGCGCGCTCTACCGCTCCGACGATGGCGGGCAGAGCTGGCGGCGTCTCGACGCCAGCCAGTACATGGTGTGGCGCCCGTTCTATTTCGGCAACCTGATCGTCGATCCCAAGGACGAAAACAAAATCTTCAAGGTGGACGCGGTACTGCTCCTCAGCGTGAACGGCGGCCGCAGTTTCAGCCCGGTCTCGGGCGGCGCGCACGGCGACTTCCACGATGTCTGGATCGACCCCGACAACACCAACAACATCTTCTCCGGCGACGATGGCGGCTTGTGGCTGAGCAAGGATGGCGGCACGCGCTGGGAGCACATGATGAACCTGCCGGTCTCGCAGTTCTACCACGTCAGCATCGACCAAGCCGACCCCTACCACGTGTACGGCGGGCTTCAGGACAATAGCTCCTGGGTGGGCGATTCGTCCTATCCCGGCGGCATCACCAATTCGCGCTGGGAGAACATGTACGGCGGCGATGGTTTCTGGATGTGGGAGGATCCGTCGGATCCGGCCTATATCTACGCCGAAGCCCAGGGTGGGGAAATCGGCCGCGTCAACCGCTATACGCACGAGATACGCCCCATCAAGCCTTACGCGCAGTACGGCGAAAAGAAGCTGCGCTTCAACTGGAACACGCCCGTCCAGATGAGCCCCAACGAGAAGGGCACCCTCTATCTCGGCGCGCAGTTCCTGTTCCGCTCGCGCAACCATGGCCAGTCGTGGGACCGCATCTCTCCGGACCTCACCACCAACAATCCGGAAAAGCAGAAGCAGGAAGAATCGGGGGGCGTCACGATCGACAACTCGGCGGCCGAGATGAACACCACCATCTACTCCATCTCGGAATCGCCGCGCGAATGGCCAGGTGATCTGGGTAGGCACCGACGACGGCAACGTGCAGTTGACGCGCGATGGCGGCAAGACCTGGACCAACGTTGCGGGCAACGTCCACGGCGCGGGCTCGGCAGCCGTGGGTCTCGTGGGTGGAGGCCAGCCGCTATGCCGCTGGTACGGCCTACGCGGCTTTCGACCGCCACACCTACGGCGACTTGAAGCCCTACCTCTACAAGACCACCGACTTCGGCAAAACCTGGATCGCGCTGCCCGTCGGGCAGAGCGGCGTGCGCGGCTACGCTCACGTGATCAAGGAAGACACGGTCGACTCCAACCTGCTGTTTCTCGGCACCGAATTCGGTTTGTGGATCAGCATCGATGGCGGCCAACGCTGGGCGCAATACAAGGGCAGCAGCTTCCCGGCGGTGGCAGTGCGCGACCTGTTGGTACATCCGCGCACCTCGGACCTCGTGCTGGCCACACACGGGCGCGGCATCTGGATCATCGACGATATCTCCTCGCTGCGCGCGCTCACCCCCACCCTGATGACCGAAGACGCCGGCTTTCTGCCCGTGCCTCCCGCCGTCGAGCTGATGGAAACCAGCGGCGGGTGGGCGGAGGGCGATGCGACATTCACCGGCCCCAGCCGCGTGAACGCGGCATTCATTCCCTACTATCAGCGCTCGCGCCACATCTTCGGCGATCTCCAGATCGAGATCTTCGACGCGCAGGGCAAGCTGGTGGACACCGTGGGGACCAGCAAACACCGCGGCATCAGCCGCGCGACCTGGTCGATGCACATGAAGCCGCCGCGCGTGCCTCCCGCCGCCTCGGCCGCGTTCGGCGCCGCCATCGGACCGCGCGTGGTCCCCGGCGCCTACACCGTGAAGATGACCAAGAACGACAAGGTCTACACCACGCAGATCAACGTGGTGCTCGACCCTCGCGCCAGGTACACGGTGGATGACCGCAAGGAGCAGTTCCAACTGGTCACGCGCCTGGCGGAGCTGCTGAACCACATGAGCTGGGTCGTGGACGCCATCATCGGCGTGCGCGACGATGCCGCGGCGCGGGCCGCGAAGCTGCCCGCCGTCGATCCGTTGCGGGCGCGCTTGCAGCAGCTCTCGGTGGCCGCCGACCAGATCCGGGCCAAGATCGTCGCTACTAAGGAGGGCGGCATGATCACCGGCGAGGAGCGCCTGCGTGAGTTCGTGGCCGGCCTCTACGGCGACGTGAACGGATACGAGGGCCGCCCCACGGACTCGCAAGTGGCGCGCGCCGACGCCTTGGGCCGCGAGCTGGATGACGTGGTGCGCGAGTTCACCGCGCTGACCGCGAAGGAGTTGCCGGGGCTGAACCAGGAACTGCAGGCCAAGCAGCTTGCGCCGCTGCACGTGACCTCGGAAGCCGACTGGCGCAAGGCATTGTAGGACAGGCTTCGCCGGCTGTCCTGTGGGGCCGGGGAATAGACGCGACGCGGCGCGGGACAGGGCGGTTGGCCGGTTCGGGCATTCTCGCCTCCTGCCTGCGATCTCTGAAGGCTGGTAGCCGGTGGTCCTATCCGTCGATCCGGTTGCCGGGTGGGAAGCGCGGACGTACCGTCGGCGAACGTGGCCCAGGACTCCTAGGTTCTGTCCGGATGACGTTATGCGGCCGGAAAATGCTCCCTGTTTCCAGAATGCCACTCGTCGCGGAGTGCATGCCCCGGCGCAAAGTTGCAATCCGCTCTTATGACCGGTGCGTCACTCCCGGGTCTCGCGGATGGTGGAATACACTCCTGTTAAGGCGCTACCTAACCTTGGCCGTTGTACTGCTCGTCGCTGACCTTTTCGAGCCAGTCCGCGACCTTGCCATCCAACGCCTCGTGAATGGCGAAATGCACCATCGCGACGGTCGGGCTTGCGCCATGCCAATGCTTCTCTCCCGGGGGAATCCACACCACATCGCAGGGCCGAATTTCCTCGACCGGTCCTCCCCACCGTTGCACCCGGCCCGCACCAGAAGTGACGATCAAGGTCTTACCGAGCGGATGGGTGTGACATGCCGTTCGCGCGCCGGGCTCGAAGGTCACGCTCCCATGGCTCACGCCCGGAGGGTTAGCGGCCTCGAATAGCGGATCGATGCGAACCGTCCCGGTGAAATACTCCGCCGGGCCTTTTCCAGAGGGCCGCGAGCCACATCTCCTAGTCTCCATGATTCACCTCGATAGGCATGATTTTCACCGTCGCGGCGCGCGCGTGTGCGCCGATCATCGGCTTCAGATAAGGACTCCCGCCATACTTTGAACGATACGCGTCATCGATGCTGTCGTTGATGGTTGATGGGACCTTCCGCCGGCTCGAAGCTCACTTCTTTCGTTAGGCCGGCGGCGATGATGCGACCAGCTTTCTGCCGAAGCGCTGCCTGATACCAGCGGGACTTCATTCCGTTGTAGCCGCGAACATAAAGCGCGTCGCCGACGGCAACAGACCAGATCCAGGTCGGCGTGCCGTACGTCACGCCATCTTCGCGGAAGGGTGCGATATGCAAGTCGTCCGCCTCCGCGATTCTCCGCAATTCGTTTCTTGACCATGTGCCCATGTGCCGACTCCTGTTTACGGCCGCAGCAGCGCCTTGATAGCGCGGCGTTCGTCCATTGCGCGGTAGCCCTCTGCGACCTGATCGAGCGGCAGTGTCAGGTCGAAGACCTTGCCGGGATTGACTATCCCGTTCCACACGAGATCGATCAATTCCGGCAGGAAACGACGCACCGGAGCAGGACCGCCATGAAGGCGTATGTGGGAGTAGAACAGTTTCTCGCCATCCAACTCGACTCCGTGCGGCACGCCGACGTAACCAACGGACCCTCCCGGGCGCGTGGAACCGATGGCCTGCATCATCGACTCTTGCGTGCCAACGCACTCCAGTACCGAATCGACGCCGACTCCGTTCGTCATGTCCTTGATCCTCGCCACGGCATCGTCGCCGCGCTCTGTCACGATGTCCGTTGCGCCGAATTCGTGGGCGAGTTTCTGGCGCGGCACGTGGCGGCTCATCGCGATGATCCGGTTCGGCGCGCATCTGTCTGGCGGAGAGGACGCCGAGCAATCCAACCGCGCCGTCACCGACGACCGCGACAGTTGCACGCGGCTGGACGTTTGCGGCAACGGCCGCAAACCAGCCAGTGCCCATGACGTCGGAAACCGCAAGGAAACTCGGGACGAGGTCAGCCGAAGGAACCTCCGGCGTCGCGACCAGCGTGCCGTCGGCGAGTGGGACGCGCAGCAGTGGAGCCTGCGCGGTGCTGACAAACTCCCTATGCTGGCACGACGTCTGATAGCCGGCCCGGCAGTGGGGACACGTGTTGTCGGAGGCGAAGAAGGAGCCGATGACGAACTGGCCCGGCTTGATTGTCTTGACCGCGCTGCCAACCTCTTCGACGATTCCGCAATACTCGTGGCCCATCGGGGTCGGCCCGCTGATCGGATTGAGCCCCCGGTATGGCCACAGGTCGGACCCGCATACGCAGGTTGCCGACGTCCTGACAATTGCATCCGTCGGCTCCACAATCTTCGGCGTGCCGCGTTCTTCGAAACGCACATCGCGGGGCCGTAAAGAACTGTACCTTTCATCTTGTCCTGCCTTTCACTGGTTGCGTTGATCGCCTCACATCTGGTATCCGGGCTTCTTGTAAAGCGTGTCCCACTTGTTTTGGATGTCCGGCTTGTAGACCTTCGCTTTCCAGTCTTTGGATTTGATTTCTTCGAACCCGACCGAAACGGACTCCTCCCCGTAATCGAAAACGTCCATGACGTCTTTGGTGATCTTGCCGGCGAGACGGGCTTTTTGTGGTTCTGATTTTCCAGGCCAGAGCTTGACGATGACGTGGGGCAATGTTCTCCTCCTTGCGGTCAATCGGGTCGTTTCTCAAACACGGCTTTGGCGGCGGGCAATGCCGAAAATACATTTGGCCAGCCCGCATAAAAAGCAAGTTGCGTGAGCACTTCGGATGCCTGCGATTTGGTCAAGCCGTTGTCCATTGCCCGGTGGAGGTGATATGTAATCTGCGCGACTTGCCCCGAGGCGATAAGCGCGCTTAGGGACGGCGCAAAAATAACTTCACAGATTCGGGCAAATCGTATAGTTCCATCGCGGAAGCACGTTGGCGTGGGTGATGCGGAGTGAGGAGATCAATTGTGGGTCTGGCTTTTGACGGGTTGGGTACTCGTTGCGGTCGAGATAAGCGGTTACGACCAAGCCGGTTTGAGTGTCGGTGGTACGAATGAATTGAAGCATCTTTTCGTAGCTGTCGAGCGGCTCGGCCGCCCAGTTCTTGGAGATCTCGGAGAACAGCCGGTGCTCGATGGGATTCCCCTTGGAGGCGCCGGTAGGGTAGTGAGCGATGGTGACCACGATGCCGAAGGGATTGCATACCTGAGTCTGCAGTTCGATCTTCCAGGCCCAGGAAGTGCAACTGTTGCTGCCGCCAGAGTCGGCCAGAACCAGCAGTTTGGGCGCGCGGCCGTAGCAACGCGACCCCACCCGTTTCCACCAAGTGGCGATCGAATGAGCGGCGAAGGCCGGCGTGTCATGCGAGACGCCCACGCAGACGGTGCCGTGGTTGCGGGGCGGGTCGTAAATGCCGTAGGAAATTCCCACCCCGCTGGCGTCGGAGCGGAAGTCGTGATCGTTCACCAGCACCGGCGAGCGGTCCCATTTGGCGCCGCCGTTTTTGAAGTTGCCGATCATTTCCCGCTTCTTACTGTCGACGCTGATGATGGGAAGACCTTGCCGCTGGAAGCGGGTCCGAAGCGAGCAGATGTGTTGGAACTGCTGATCGCGGTAAGGGCTGGAGTTGGTAGCGATCTGCTTGCGGTTGACGCGCAGGGAGAAATGCATCTGGTAGAGCAGGCGAGCCACCGTGTTGGCTGAGACCGGGATGCCGATCTGCTGGAGCACCGCGGCGATCTTCTCGGTCGTCTTGCGGGTCCACTTCCGCCCGGTGATGGGGTCTCCGGCCGTATCGTGTTCCAGCAGAATCTCGATGGCATCGATTATTTCGGGCGTTTTTTTTCCACGGGCTTGCGCCCCGCCCCGGCTCTGCGCGCGCGGTCCACTTCCACGTCCTGAGCTAATAACTGTTGTCGCCCCCGAGCCACTGTGTGCGGATCGAGGTCGAGGAAGTCGGCCAGTTGACGGTCGCCACCGCGGCCCAACTTGAGCGACTCCCATCCGGCGTACAGACGGCGCTGCTGCTCATCCAGCAGGCTGTAGAACAGCAGGATGGCGGCTTTCACCTCCTCCGCGGCGACCTGCAATACGGAGGCGTCCACCACGGGGGGCAGGACCTCCACAGAACGGCGCGCCAGCAGTTGCCGTCGTTGGAGGGTTGGCTCCGTAGCCGTGTACAGGTAGCGGCCGGAGACGATCTGGCGCGTCACTCGCTCTTGCTGAGCCAATTGATGGAGGGCATCCTGCACTTTGACGTGCAAGAGTGGCGCCAACTCATCGGCGAAGTATCCGCGCGGGGCACGACGCACGAATTCTTCCGCGGTGGCCAGCAGAGTGCCAAAACGGGAAAACCAAGCCTCTGCGTGCGACCACAATCCGCGCTCATCAAAGCGGGTGATCTCGCGCAGGGTGTAGTACCGCCCGCGGTGAGAATAGCTGGTGAGATAATCCAGCGGTTTGAGTTTGCGGAAGACGGTGACATCGACAGGGGTGCCGAGGGCCTGTCTCAGTTCGTCCAGAGTGGCGATTTTGTTGCGCAGCAGGAGTGCGCGCACGGCATCGGAGCGGAACGAGAGGGGCCGCATAATGTTATAGTTCCGATTGAACTCTACCTCATAATCGGTACTATAACAAATCAGTGTGCTCTTGGCCACCGTCTCTCCAGGCCACGCAAAGGCCCGTGTTTCGGGGAACCCTGCACCACTTCAGCCTTCTGAAAACAACTTCTCCGCGAGGCAGCTTATGACAGAAAAACGACCAATTGTGAGTTCTTATTCTTGCGGCAGCCCTTACGGTGACAAGGCTGCGGTCCCGAGGCGCCAAGGCAGGACGTAGCCACAGGTCGCGGAAAAGCAGGTCGGTCGTATATTGCACGACACCTGGAGCCACCTGACCAAAATCTTGCTCGACCCGCGCGGCGCGGCCCGTTTCGGCGGCTTCATTGAGGGGCAAGAGCTCTGGCGATGCGGGCGGGAGCTGATCAGGCCTGATGCCACGCCGCTCAAAAATGTCTTTTGCCATCGCGACGGCAGAAGTGGCATTCGGCCATCCGGAGTAGAACGCAAGGTGCGTGATGATCTCCGACAGCTCGCTTGGTTTGACGCCATTATTGAGTGCGAGGTCGAAGTAGTACGGCATCTCAATTGTCTGGTTGCGCGCGATCAGGGCGGCAACGGTGACAATGCTGCGGTCCCGCGGCGTGAGGCCAGGCCGCTTCCATAGCTCGGCAAGGGGGCCTTGGGCATACTTCTCAAGCGCCGGGGCCACCTTCGTGAGGGTACTTGTTGTTTGCATCGATTTCGTCCTTCCCGATTCGATATGGGTGTGGATACTCTAGAACGACGGCTAAATATACGACAAACCAACGAGTTAGGATCATTCGACTTGGTCGCGGCGAGGGCTTAGACCGGGGATATGAGAATAACCCCGGTTTTGGTTCAATCCCGGCGTTTGGACTCTGCCAGTTTGGCCTTGTGGCGCAGGATGGTTTTCGATAGTTTGTCGAGGCGGTTCAGCAGGGTTTTCAACTTGCGGTATTGCCGAGCCGCGGTGCGGTACAGGGGAGCCGCTTCTGGTGAGAGTTTGACGTTGACCGTTTTGCCGTTGGCCTTATAGGTAAGCTCGAAGTAGGGGCCGTGGCGTTTGGTGGCGTCGGAGGCACAGGCGCACTGAGCTTTGCCACATTTCATCATCCGCTTCAGAACTGTACCTTTGCAGAAACAGTCGATCTGTTCGAGGCCCCGCCTGAGTTCCAGGAATCGCTGCATGTGCCGTTCCAAGGCGGCATTCTGCGGGACGGGGCGACTTCCGCTTTTGGAAACGAAAACACGTGACATTGTTCTTACGATCATATTACCGTAAGAATATGGCAACCGCAACCTCTTTCTCTGCTGACGCTACACCTGCCTGGATTGAGTTCTCTCTGCTGGCTGGCATCCTCCAGCGCTCTCCAACTCCCGCTCCACCAGATCGAGTCCCAGCAACACGCCAGAGGCCGCGAGGTCCAACGTCTGCTCCTCCAAGCCCACTTGCAGCATCGCGGCAATGGAGATGTGGGACCTGCTTTGCAACTGAAACTGGCAGATGGTGAGGTGCTCTATTCTCACCGCCGCCTGAGCGACCGATCCCTGACCACTGTCTTTGGAACTGTGGAACTCGTCCGTATGGGCCACTCCCGGCCTGGCGCGCCCATGAGGAAAGCCCTTTGGCTACGCGGCGCTAACGCCTGCAACGCTCTTGGCAGGAGCCGCAATGGGGCAGACGCAAAATGGAGCTTCTCCCTCTGAAAAGGCTCCCTCTGATAAGGTCGATCGAGCTGCGGCCTGCCACTACGCGATTGCCAACATATATATTCGCAAATGGCTCTCTCGCACGATGCGAGAAGAGGGCAAGAATATGCGGACTTGGGCGAGCCAGAACTACAAGGAAGCAGTAAAAGCCGACCGACACCACCGTTGAGTACTCTCAGACCAATGATGCCCATCCTGTCGCTGACCAGGCGAGATTCGAAGCGACCCCCCGGCGACTTCGGTCAACGCAGATTTCACCCGCTACCCACCACCGACAGTTGCCGACCTGTGATAGAATCACCGCAATCCGTGGTTAGCATCGTTCAGTCATAAGAGCGCCATCGAGGAGATGCTCGATAGAACGAAAGCAATGCCGGGATAGAAGACCATCCCATACCAAGGATCTTCTTCTCCCTCGACGAATAACATTTCAGAAGTCCAACGACCGCCCTTGCCTGAAAAGGGTCGTCATCAAGAGGAGAGCTATGACTACGTCGACTGGATCCTCCCGACAGGCTCACGCCCGCACGCTTCGGAAGGGGAACGCCCCGTGGCAGTGCGGACCGGTTGCGATTCGCGACCGGTGGTTTGCCGCTCTGGCCGCCTTTGGTCTTCTCGTGGCACAGTCCGCACGCGCTCAGACTCCGGTTAACCCGACGGTGCCCGCCTTTCTGCCGATGGCCAGCGCCGTGCCGAAGACGCAGCCCTTGGCGGTCGACGGCACCTGGACGATCACGTCGATCGGCAAGCGGATCCGCATCGAGGCTGGCCGGGCATACGCGGTCGACCCCTGGGTGCACATGTTCGTACTGCAGATCCAGCCGGGGATGGTCGTGTTGGAGGACCTGCGGTCCACGTCGCCCGGCCACTATGTCGGCAAGGACCTGCCCCTGATGGGGCAACTCAAGGCCGACCTCACCCCCGACGGCAACCTCAACGTCACCGTGGCCGGCGCGTTCGGCCCCGCCAACTATCAGTTGGCGCCGGTGGAAATCGACGATCGGCCCTGGTTCGCGCGCGCCAGAAGCGGCGAACCGCGGCTGCCGGCCGCCGGCGCTCCTGCGCCTAACCAACCCTACGTCAAAAACCCACCCGCCGCGGGCCAAGCGGGCTCACCCGCCGCGGGCCAAGCGGGCTCACCCGCCGCCTCCGACGCCCAGGTCTGGGCGGCCGGCAAGTATCCGGGCGTCATCCCGCCTGAGCCGGTTGAGCCTCAGGAGGCGCCGCAACCCGGCAAAACCATGCTGCCCGAGAAAGCCGCCCCGGTGCGAGTGGGTCCCGCGACGTCGCTGGGCTGCGGCACGCTCAACGACCAACTCTACTTCTCGCTGCGCAACGGAGGCGAGTGCTGGAGTTGCCCTCATGGCTACGCGCGAGATCCCGGTGCACTGGTCACCAGCGGCCACGCCTGCGCCAAGCGCAACTCCCTCGGTATCGGAAAATTCGTCCAAGGCCCGTTCCGGCCGGCAACCTTTGTACGCACCGCGTACGGCTGTGGAGCGGGACTGTTCCGAATCGGCAAGGAATGCATGAAATGTCCGGACGGCTACAAGCGCCAGGACGTGCTCGGCCTCGCTGATTCATGCAAGCGCATCTCCAGCAGAGACCAGGTGCTGGTGCAGGAGTCCAAGCGGATTGCCCCGCTGATGTCCGGCTCGATCAAGCAGATGAACGAAATCCGCAGTTGCTTTGCGAAACCCGATATGATCAGGCAGATGGCCGACGCGCTCAAGCGCCGGGATGGCGCGGCCGCGGCGAGAGTGCGGGATAGCTGTGCGCCGCCCGCCAAGCTGCAGGCTCTGCGCCGGATTCCGCCGGGCGTGCTTGGGGGGAGCGGCAAGGACCAAAAACCGCAGTTTTTCAATGCCTTCACCTACAGCATAACCGGCAGCGCCATGGTGGGCGCGGGCGTGGGAGTCACCGTGGGAATCAGTTGGGATCTATCCGGTACCAACCGCGGGTCGCGCTTCTTTACCGCCGGAGAGGGCGATTTCGGCCTCGGTCTTGGCGCCAGCATCGATGTTGTCCAACTCGGGTGGTCGCGGTCGTTGGTGCCAACGAAAGCGGAAGCGCAGCGCGGCGTCAGTGTGGGGTTTGCGGGAGATGCCTGGGCCGGCGGCGGCGTGTCCTTTGATTACCTGCGGGAACGCTCCAACCTGGAGTTTGTGGGCCCGGCGGCAATATTAGCAGACACATTCGATGGCTTGACCGTCTCGGGCGGCATCGGCGTCAGCGGCGAGATAGCCATGGCGCATAACACCCTGACCCTGTATTGGTAGCCAAGGGAGCATTAATATTGCCCGTCGCTGACTTTCTCCATCCGTCCACGGCTTTGCCATTGAGTTCTTCCTGTATGGCGATGTGTGTCATCGCCGTGTTCGGGGTTGTTCAAGACGTATTCGTTCGACAGAGCACTGGCCGACTTGGGATACATCAGTTGCACCGACATGTGGCTATCGCGGGTGTAGATCAGCATGCCTGCCGGCACACCGGTCGTCAGCGGCTTGGGTCCTGCTATGGAGACCAGGCGCCGATCAGTCGCTCTCTATCAGAGCCCGAGGTCTGCGAAAACGCGCAAACCGACACCAACGGCAATGCCAGGATTCCGTAGCGGATCGTGTTCATTGTCGTCTCCTTCCGGCGTCGCTTAGCGGCCCACCAGCTTCTCGTGAAACTCCGGATACCGCGCCCCTTCGATCCTGATGCGTGAAGAGGCACTCTCTATCGCGTCGAGGTCTTCGGGCGTGAATTCGACGCTCAGTGCCCCAAGGTTCTCGTCAAGACGATGGAGCTTCGTTGTCCCCGGGATTGGAACGATCCAAGGCTTCTTCGCGAGCAGCCACGCCAGGGCGACCTGGGCGGGCGTGGCCTGCTTCCGTTCGGCGAATGCACGGACAAGGTCCACCAGGGCCTGGTTTGCCCTCCGATTCTCGTCGCTAAAGCGCGGGATCGTGCTGCGAAAATCGGTGCTGTCGAACTTCGTCTCCGCGGTGATCTTGCCCGTCAGGAAGCCCTTGCCCAGCGGACTGAACGGAACCAATCCGATTCCGAGTTCCTCCAGCACCGGCAAGATCGTCTCTTCCGGTTGCCTCCAAAACAGCGAGTATTCGCTCTGGAGGGCGGTCACGGTCTGAACCGCGTGGGCGCGGCGGATCGTCTGTGCCCCCGCCTCGGACATACCGAAATGCTTTACCTTGCCTTCCCGGATGAGATCCTTAACCGCCCCAGCAACATCCTCGATCGGCACGTTCAGATCGACGCGATGCTGGTAGAGCAGATCAATCGCATCGACTCTTAGTCGCCGGAGAGAAGCTTCGGCGACCTGCTTGATGTGTTCCGGTCGACTGTTTAACGACGTCCATCGATTCCCATCGCCGGGGCTGGCCCCCCACCCGAACTTTGTGGCGATCGCGAATTTTCCGCGAAACGGAGCCAGGGCTTCACCCACGAGTTCTTCGTTCGTGAGCGGCCCGTACACTTCCGCCGTATCGAAGAACGTGATGCCGCGCTCCACGGCAGCGCGGAGGAGAGCGATCATCGCCTGCTTGTCCTTCGGCGGGCCATACGACCAACTCATTCCCATGCAGCCAAGGCCGATGGCCGATACTTCCAAACCTTTCCCGAGTTTGCGCTTCATAAATGTGTCCTTTGCTTCTGGTCTTTGCCGCCCGCGTTCACCGGGATGTCTGTCGCTCCAGATCTTCGGGGTAACGCGCGCCTTGCACCGGGATCTTGACGACGGCATCGTCAATCTGGCGGAGATCGTCCCTAGTCGGCTCGATGGCGGCTGCCGCGATGTTCTCCTCGAGTCGGGCTAGCTTACTGAATGATCTTTCCTCCCTACTCCCTCCGGCGGCCGTACTTCCTGTCTCTCAATTCCACGATATGCCCGAATCGCGATTTTGAGTAGTATGTATAAAAGACAAGGGCTTATGAGAGGAATTCACAAATGGACCGAAACGACCTGAGCATCCTGGCAGCTTTCCTTGCAGTCGCGGAGGAACGCAGCTTTACGCAAGCCGGCAAGCGGCTCGGTGTGTCTCCCTCCGCGATGAGCCACGCAATCCGGGGGCTGGAGGAGAATGTCGGCGTGCGTTTGCTCTCGCGGACTACTCGAAGCGTTGCTCCAACGGAAGCCGGAGAGCGCCTGCTGGCGCGGCTGCGCCCTGGGCTTGCAGATATTCAGGAAGCGCTAGACCAAATCTCAGAACTGCGCGACAAACCTGCGGGCTGCGTGCGCCTGCTTGTGCCGCGGCTGGCCGGAACCACGGTCCTCGGACCGAAGCTGGCGAAGTTTACGCGCGATTATCCGGATGTGGTCCTCGATATCACCGCCGACGACAGCCGCATGGACATCGTTGCGGGAGGCTTCGATGCAGGTATTCACTTCGGCGAGTATATTCAGAAGGACATGATTGCGGTCCGGGTATCAAAGGACCATCGAGCGGCCATCGTAGCCTCGCCCTCGTATTTCAAGTCACACCCAAAACCGAAGACGCCGCACGATCTGCTCAAGCATCGGTGCATCAACTTCCGCCACGGATTCGCCGGCGTCTACCGGTGGGAGTTCGACAAAGGTAAGAAATCCTTGTCCGTTGCTGTGAACGGGCCTCTCATCGTTGATGACGTGGAGACCTTGGTTCGCGCCGCAATTGATGGCGTCGGCCTTGCCTTCGTGTCTGATGAGCGTGTAACGGCGCAACTGGAGAACGGGGAACTCATCCGCGTCCTGGAGGATTGGTGCCAACCGTTCCCCGGATTCTTCCTCTATTACCCGAGCCGCCGACAGCAGCCGGCCGCGCTCGCTGCCTTGATCAGCGCGCTGCGCCTGTAGCGACTCAAGAAGAGCACGGAGCGATCTCACTCAGCTTCCCTCCGGTGAGTGTCCATAGGTCCTGTTCGGCCAAACTACGCTCCTCTGTCCCTAACGCCAATGCTGCTCACTTAAGCCACTGGATGGGTGAAGGTCTCTGCGCCTATCCGCCGACCGGAGATTGGACCGGTTTCCGAGTGGCCCGAATCGACCAGCGCCATACCCGGCTACTTCGCAGGACCTCCGGCCCGCGACGGCGAGCGACATCCGCGCTGCTAGCGTTTCCCGGCAAGTTGCCCGTCCGCGGAATCGGCGGGAGCCTAGCCGACTTATCGGGACTAATCCGGCGACGGCACCGTAACACGGGCGGGTCATCGAACCCCGATCAATCTCCAATCTCTCCTGTTCAAGTTGCCACAGTTGCACTCCCAGTTCCGGAACCCGTGAAAATTGCGGAGGCTGAACACTGCGCCTTCGGCGCACCTGGTATGGATCAACGACACTTAAGCGTGAAGAGTGTAGGGAGGGAACAGGCGCTCAGAAATCATGGACATGGTTTGGGTTTCACTTGGATTTCGCAGCTCAGCCTGCCGCCCAACCAGAACGTGACCCAGAGCGGCTGCATTCCCACGATGTCGCTGTGCCGGCCCACATAGCCTTGTTATCCTTGTTATTCCACATGGAATGCGGGTCGAGAATGGGTGAGTCTCACCCGCTCGAGGCAACTATGGCAGAACACCCACAGACTGACCAGTATGGCGGTCACGCCATCGGCGTAAAAGCGATCGCCAGCGAATTCTCAATCCCGGTCCCGCCAATTCCGGAGCAAAGCGAAATCGTGCAGCGAGTAAAAGCTCTACTGCTACTTGCCGACCGTCTCGAAACCCGGTACTCCAAATCGGAAGGCGCAGGTCGACAAAATGAACCCAATTCGTCCTTGCGATGGCGTTTCGTGGTGAGCTCGTGCCGACGGAGGCGGACCTCGCGAAGGCAGAGGGTCGGTACGAGACTGCGGAGCAATTACTGGCGCGCATCAGGGCTTCGCGTGAAGGTGTCAACCGCAAGCTCGATCGGCGGTGGGTGAAGTGGGGTGCGTAAATGCCAGATGACACGCGCCTCAAACTGATGCCCACGCAACAACGGCTCTACGAGGCGCTCATTGAGCGCCGCGCCGAGCTCGGCGAATGGTACCGGACCGCAATCGCCGTCATCAACGACACCGACTTGCCGGACCGTCTTTCCCTCGCGGCTCATGCGTTGCGCGAAGTCATGGAGAAACTCCCCGGCGACGGCATCAGCGTCGACCGAGGAGCAGACCTGCCGACGAAGGTACGCAATCTCCAGCTGCCCTGGGCAAGGGCACGCGAAGAGCAAGAACGTAACGGGGGAGCATGGAACGGCGAGATTACCGGGCCGCTCCAGGAGTTCCTCGTGGCGATGCAGGCGTTCTTCGACGGACAAGCACAACTCGTCAACAGTAGGCGCGAGTACGCGCAACGATTCATGAACAGCCTCGATGGGACCGCCGGACTCCCTGGAGACATGCAGCAAGAGAACGCGAAACAATGGATGCAGTTTCATCGGTATTTTGATGGCGTCGCTCACCACAAGACCGTTCAGGAGCTGGAGTTCCGGGACCGCATTGCGGGATTCGAGGTGTTCATCTCGACACGGCTCAAACCGCGACCCACGGAAGACTTCGCGGCCATCGACGCTTTGCTGGAGGAGGACTAACCCATGCCACGCCCCGAAACTGTCGAGAAGGCGCTGGAGCAAATCGGGAAGAGCGCCGCGAACTACCGGTACTTCTTCGAAAAGCTCACGTCCCCGTCATGGCTCGCGCCCCTTGCAGCGAAAGGACGATTCTCCGCACCGCCCGCCATGATCGAAGTAGAGGGCGCGTCTATGTTTCCCCCGTGGCCCGAAAAAGCACAGTATCTCGCGAGAATCGGCGAAGGTGCCGGAAGCGCAGGCGCAGGTCTTGCAGATCGTACTTGGGATGCCGACGACGGACAAAATCCGGCCATTCATTCCGACTTGATGGATGTCGCTCTCGCTCTTCCACCGGCGCAATCCGCGCGACTCGTCGACCGCGCATGCACCTGGGTTCAGAATCGCTTCGAGGGGCTCGTCACCTACAAGGTCGGTGACCTCGTCGCGCACCTAGCGGATGGCGGACAAGCACAAGCAGCATTGCGCCTTGCGAGCGCAGCCCTCGCGATCGAGCCAGCAATCCCGATGGAGGACGAGCGCGAATTGGACCATCGCCCGAACCGCGAGCCTACCTGAAGGACTGGTACGACGAGGCACTCAAGAAGATAGTGCCCGCCCTTGTCTCTGCTGATAGCGATGCGGCGTTCGCATTGCTATGCGGGCTCTTGGATCGTGCCGTATCGCTCTCCCGTCGTGCTGGCGACCAGGGTGAGCAGGACTACTCGTATATCTGGCATGATGCAATCGAACAAGATGAGAACCCACCGCGACTGCGCAACTCGGGCTCATCTCCGCCGTCCGCAACGCCGCAGAAACGATGATTCAAGGAGATGCGGGAGCGCTGGCTCGCGTACTCGCGGAGTTGCGACGGCACCCATGGCCGGTGTTCAAGCGAATCGAGCTTCACCTCCTCAACCGATTCGCTGAGGTCGCGATGGAAGAAATCACGCCGCTCGCCGTCCAACTCGCGGCCATGGATCCAGCGACAACACACGAGGCCGCTCGCTTACTGAAGACAGCGTTCGGACAACTCCCGCAAGCGACACAGGAGGCGGTATTCCAATGGATTGCGGCCGGACCAGGACACGACTACCTCCAGCGGGTGCAAGAGTTCATCGGACAACAGGCCGATGCCGACGCGATGGAGCGCTACGCGAACCAGCGGCGTGCGCAACTGGTTCGCTCTCTTCGCTGACCAAGTGCCCGCCGCATGGAGAGAACGCGTGGATGCCGTGCTCACTGCGGCGGGCGAGACGCGCAAGCTGGATGAGCTCGAAGATCGTGGGGGCTGGGTTGGCCGACCAGCCCGAAGACCGCAGCAGACCTTGAAGGCATGGGACCTGCCGACGTCATCGTGTTCCTGCGCACCTGGGAGGCACCGCGCGGGCACTTTGTCGAGACGCCCGAGGGACTCGGTCGCGTCCTCGGTGAGGTCATCGCGCACAACCCCATTGGCTATGTTGAGCACGCGATGGAGTTCGCAGCGCTCGATCCGACATTCGTCCGCTTCTTCTTCAGCGGTCTTGCGACCGCGCTGAAGGAGCATCGACCGTTCACGTGGGACCCTGTGTTGTCACTGGCGCAGTGGGTGCTGGACCAGCCTCGCGAGATTGCGGGACGGCGAACGGGGCTCATGGAAGCCGATGAGAGCTGGCAATGGACGCGCGGCGCGGGTGCAGACCTGCTCGATAGTGGTCTCAACCAGCGCGATGCCAAAGAGGGCGAGCTTTCGACGTCGCCGATTCCTTTCGCTGAGCGCGAACGCGTCTGGGCGATTGTCGAGCCGGTAACGCACGATCCTGACCCGACTCCTGACCATGAGGTGAAGTACGGTGGTGACAACATGGATCCGCCGACGCTCGCCATCAACAGTGTTCGCGGAGAGGCGATGGGCGCCGTCATCGCGTACGCGCTTTGGGTACGGCACTACTTGGATGGATTGGCTGTGCGGCCAGCGTCGACGTTCGCGGTGATGCCGGAGGTTCAAGCGTTGCTTGAAGCGCACCTCGACGTTGCGCAGGATCCATCGCTAGCGATTCGGTCATTGTATGGTCGGTTCTTCCCGTGGCTCCATCTCCTGGACCCTGGTTGGGCGCAAGCGGCGATTCCGAAGAATCTTCCCCGCTGAGGATGGGTTGGCGGAGCATCGTGCTGCAGCGTGGGATGCGTACTTGATGTTCTGTCAACCGTATGATTTGCTGCTCCCCTTGCTGGCGCCGGAGTACCTTCGTGCTGTCCAGCAACTGGCGTTGGCCGATACGAAGAAGAAGCGTGGGTTTAGTCCGGGTGAGCGTCTCGCGGAGCATCTGATGACGTACTTCTGGCGGGACAAGCTCGCGCGCGACGGAGAACTGCTCGTGGCATTCTTCCAAACCGCGCCTGATGAGTTCCGCGGGCGCGCCATCGGTTTCCTCGGTCGTTCGCTGGCGCACCAGCCGGACACGCCGTTAGAGACATCGGTGTTGGAGAGATTACGCGCTCTGTGGGAATCGCGAATCGCGGCTGCCCGCGCTGCTGCGAATGCCGTGTCGTTCTGTCAGGAGCTCTCGCACTTTGGTTCGTGGTTCAGCAGTCGACGTTTCGCGCCTGCTTGGAGCTTCGAGCAGTTGCACGCAGTATTGACCCTCGTCAAGCATATCGAGCCAGAATTCAAGGTCGCCGAGACACTGGAGGCGCTCGTAGCGGAGCATCCCGTTGAGTGTGTACGGGCGGTCCACCTCATGGCTGTCGGTGACCGCAAGGGCTGGGAATATATGCGAACGAGAAGCACTTTCAAAAGATTCTCGCCGCAGCAATAGCCACGGGAAACGCCTCGGCCAAAGCTGCGGCCGATGACGTGATCCAGTACTTCGTGACAAGAGGGCAGTTCAGCTATCGTGCGCTGCTTGGATAGTCGTACACCGTTTGGTTCTCGAAACGGTATGTTCTTCTATGGACGAATTTGAGCGTTTTCCCAAGCTGGACGTCAACGATGCCAGTCAGATGTAGCCTGGCTGGTGGTCAGCACGTTGCGCGCTGCCGTCTCGGTCCGGACAACGGTAACGTGTCGGCTGTGTTCAGCGGCAAGCTCCGCCACGCCCTTTTTCAACAGCTTTCGGCATTACTCCCCATAAACGCGCCAGGGTTCGGCGATCCACCCGGACGGTTTTCGCCTATGCTGAGACTGGCTGGCAACGGCCTTGTGGGAAGCGTGCGGTCTGCCCTGCTCGGATCGATGGCGACCAGAAAGTTGGCCCACAGCCGGCCATCGGGGAAGGGCCAGCGTGGCAGGCCTTAAGTGAACCGTATTGGGGCTAAAGCCTTTTCGATGGCCTGGCCCAGACCGCGCACGGTGTAGGGCTTCTCGAGGAACGGCAGGTCATCGGGAATGCCCAGACGCCGCGCCTCCTCGCGGTTGTATCCGCTGGCCACCAGGATCGGCAGGTCCGGCCACTTCGCCCGCATCTCGGCGAATGCCTCGGGACCTCCCATCACAGGCATGACGATGTCCAGCAGCACCAGGCCGACACCATCATTGGTGCGCAGAAGGTCCAGCGCCTGGCGCCCGTTCTCGGCCAGCAGCGCTGTGTGGCCGAGACGCCGGAGCGCCGCCTTCATGAACGTGCGCACCGTTTCTTCGTCGTCCACTACCAGCACGGTGATCGACGCCTGTTCCGGCAACGCTCCGTCCCGGGGGGCGGATACCAGGGGCGCCGGCACACTGCACGGCAGGTATATGGTAAAGGTGCTGCCCTCGCCCGGTTTCGATTCCACCGTGATGGCCCCATTGTGCGAGCGCAGGATGCCCTGCACCGCTGCCAGCCCGAGCCCCCGGCCGGTGAACTTGGTGGTGAAGAACGGGTCGAAGATTCTGGCCTTCGTCTCCTCGTTCATGCCGCTCCCGCTGTCGCGCACGGAGATGAAGATCCAGCCGCCCGCGGTCATGCCGGAGGCGAGCTGGCGCGCGGCGGCGGCATCCATCCACCGGACACCCGCCGTCACCCTGACCTCGCCAGTCTGGCCGCCGGTGATGGCTTCGGCGGCATTGATGATGAGGTTCATCACCACCTGGTGAATCTGCGAGGAGTCGCCATGCACCAGGGGAAGCCTCCGAGGCACGTCCAGCACCAGCCCGACATTGCGGGGAATCGACACGCGGATCAGGCCCGCCGATGACCGGATCAGTTCGGCCACGTCAAAATCCGCGGTCTGCAACTGACCTTTCCCGGCATACGCCAGCAGTTGGCGCGTGAGCGAAGCGGCTTTCTGGCACGACTCGACAATGGTGTCGAGCCGCTCATCCGATGCGCGCGGCGCTTCCAGTTGCATCAGGTTCGCGTTGCCGAGGATGCTGGTGAGCAGGTTGTTGAAGTCGTGAGCGACGCCCCCGGCCAGAACGCCGATGCTCTCCAGCTTCTGTGCCTCGCGCATCGCCTGCTCGGCCCGGTTGCGCTCCGTAACGTCGTGACCATACAGGTTCGCATATTCCTGGCCGGCGATCGGCGTCACCAGGAAGCAGATGTCGCGTCCGTCGCTGTGGAGATTCAGTTCCTGCGGCGAACCTTGTGCCAGCACGGCGCCAACCGATCGCCGCACGAACTCCGGAACGTGTTGTCCAGCCGCGCATCCCCATTCCGCGAGCAGCGTCCGGGCGCTGCGATTGGCATAGAGCAGAATCCCATCGCGGTCCACGCGCAGCACCGGCGAGGGATCCTCCTCCGGGAACAGCGCCGTGCTGCGAATGGCCTCCTCGGCCCTTTTGCGCTCGCTGACATCGCGAACCAGGTTGGCGAAGCCGCGCAGGCGTCCGCCCGGCTCGCGGAGGGGAGTGATCGTCACATCCGCCCAGAACCGCGAGCCGTCCTTCCGTAGCCGCTGGCATTCCGTCTGATACATCCCGGTGGCCGCCGCGGTTTCCAGTTCGCGCCACGGCTCGCGCGCCTCCAACAGCTCCGGCGGATAGCAGACGGAGAAGTGTTGCCCGATCATCTCCGCGGCAGACCAGCCCTTGATCCTCTGCGCGCCCTCGTTCCAACTGGTCACGCGGCCTTCGGCATCCAGCATGAAGATGGCACGGTCTGGAAGATAGTCAACAAACAAACGGAAGCGCTCCTCGCTTTCGCGCAGCGCGCGCTTGGCCCGGCTTCGCATGAAGACCTGTACCGCCGCCAGCGCCAGGGCTTCCAGCGCCTGAAGATCCTCCGGCCGATAACCGCCCTCGCGGTTGCCGACGCCGATCATGCCGATCGTTGACCCCTCATACATCAGGGGCACGCCGAGAAACGCCTTCAGCGGCGGATGACCCTGCGGAGTGCCGGTGCGGTCCGGATCGGCCCCCGGATCGTTGGTGTAAAAACCTTTGCCGTCCAGGAGCACGCGGCCATACATACCCTGGATGGCGATACTTCGCGGAGCGCCCGAACCGGCAGGCTGCGCGATCCCGCAGTCCACGCCCGAGCTGCTGACAGCGATTTCGCGAATGCCGTCCGCGTGGATCTCGCCGATAAAGCCAAACGTGCTTCCGGTGACTTCTTCGGCCACGGCCAGGCACGTACGGCCCAGGTCTTCTTCCGTCTCGCAGGTGAGAGCCTCGCTGACGATCCGGTTGATGCCCGCCAGGATGGCGTTGTGCTGCCGGATTTTCTCTTCGGCGGCCCGGCGTTCCGTGACGTCCTGGACCATTCCCACGGAGCGAATGATTTTGCCGGCCGCATCGCGGACATGCCGGCACTTCTCGTGAACCCAGCGGACCTCGCCGTCTTTTCGGACCACCCGGTGGGCGACCTGGTACTCGTCCTCGCCCGCCTGCAGGGAACCGGCATACGCGGCGTCCACGGCGGCCCGGTCCTCCGGATGCACGGCCTCCACGAAAGCTTCGTAGGTGGCGCCAAATTCCTGCGGCCGCAGGCCGAAAATGCGGTACACCTCATCCGACCAGGACAGCCGGTTGTTCACCAGGTCGAGCTCCCAACTGCCGAGATGCGCGATCTCCTGCGACCGGTTCAGGCGGGCTTCGCTCTCCTGGAGCGAGTGCATCAGCGCATCCCGCTCGGCGAGCGAGCGGGCCAGCTTGATATTGCTGTAACTCAGCAGGGAAATGATGTGGCCCAACTTCGCAAAAAAGGCCATTCCCGCGTTGACGGACTCCCGGCGGAGGCGCGGCACGGCTTCGAGTGCCGCCAGGTATTCGCGCTCGTCAAAGCCGCATTCCCGCGCCTGCGACCGGAACAGATCGTAATCGATGGGCTCGTCTTCGAAGAAGAACTGTCCCGCAAACACGTTGCCCACGTGCCGGCCGCCCACCATGATGGGCGTGGCAACGTCCCACATGTGGTTCTTGCACTTGTAGAGCTTGAACTCCCCGGGCGGGACCCCAGCCGAAAGCTGGGTGTCGCTTTCGACGCAGTGCCGGCAGGTCTCGGGATGAACACGGTGGAATTTCGTGCAGATGTCCTGCCATCCCACGCCCACCAGGGCCTTGCCCTGGATATCGACGATGGCCATGGGGATGTGGGTAACCTCGTACAGATCGGTCATGGCCGCCTGGATCTCATCGGCGTCGATGATGTCGCCCAAGTCCAGTTCGCCGATATCCCCTCCCGGCGAGAGGATGCTTTCCAGTTTCCGCCGCACGCGCTGCTCGCTCTGGCGCAGCGCCTCCTGGGCCCTGCGCTTCGCGGTGACGTCGTGAAACACCAGCACCACGCCGGTGACCCTCCCGGAGGTGTCCCGAATCGGCGCCGCGCTGTCTTCGATCGGGATTTGGTCCCCGTCCCGCGTGACCACCGCCGTGTGATTGGCCAACAGGACCACCTGTCCTTCACGCAGCACGCGCGCCACGATGTCTTCGGCTTGCCGGCCCGTGCGTTCGTCGATGATGCGGAATACATCCTGCACGGGACGCCCCAGCGCCTCGGCCTCGGTCCAGCCGGTCAGCGTAGCCGCCACCGGGTTGAGGAAAGTGATCTTTCCGGCGGTGTCGGTAACCAGCACCGCGTCCCCGATGCTGCTCAATGTGACCCGCAGCCACTCGCGATGTTGGCGCAGCGCCTCCTCCGCGTCTCGCCGCTTGGCACTCTCGATCAACTGCCATTGCCCGCGCCGCTTCACCAGCGCGAAGGCATGGTTGCTGACCACATCCATGATTTCGACCGCGCCGCATTTTTCCAGGCTGTAGGTGCAGATGGCCAGCATTTCGTACTGGCCGATCACGGCGTCCACCGCCGCTTCATACTCGGTGAAGTCGTACCAGTCCGATTTCTCCAGCCAGAAGGTGTTTCCGGTCAGGCGCAGGCCCTCAAAGCCGCGTGCCTTGGCCGCTGCGAGTTTGTCCACCCAGGCCTGCAACACACGGCCGGATTCGAATCGTCCGCCCGCGGTGTACCACTGGCTGTAGTCCAGGATCTCGATCTGCCCCTGGCGGAAGTAGTCGTCCAGGTTCTCGACCTCCGCGGCCAAGGCGGCCCTCGCCTGCCCGGCGCGAAGGGGCTCCGAAGTGACCCACATGCAGAACTCGTGGTTTTCGAGGCCCGCTTTGAAGTACGGCACCAGAATGTCGATCAGGTCCTGCGGATCCTGATAGAACTGGCAGAAATGCGTGCCCCACGGCACGTCGCCGATGATCCCGATGGCGGTGCGCCGCAATCCGGGCTCCGTGGTTGCTTGCATCATCCGAGAATGTCCAACTTCTGCCGGCGGAGCGGACCGGCGACAGGCGCAGGCGCGCGAAGTCTGTTTGATTTAGGCTTATTTTATCCTAAATCATCCGGATTGCCACTCCCGGGTTGTAACTTCTTACCGTGGTACCAGGCGGTTCGCCCCCCCGCGGTACGGTCTGGTATCCTCGGACTGATGGCAGACCGCAGTTTCAGCGACGCAGGCGGAACTCCCGGCGGCCTCGGCTCGTTCCTGATGGGCTTTGTGATGGCGTGCCTAGGCGGATACCTGTTGTCCAACCAGGTGAGCGTGGTCGGCTCCTACTGGAGCTTCTACGGCGCCAACACGTTCGGCATCACGCTGATCCCCCTGTTGCTGGGAATCGCGATGCTGTTCTGGAACGGCCGCAGTATCCTGGCCTGGGTGCTCACGGCAGCCGGGGCGCTGTTTATCCTGGCCGGCGTGATCGCCAACATGCACATCTATTTTCAGCCGGCCACCCTGTTCCACACGCTGGTGATGCTGATTCTGCTGGTGGGCGGTCTGGCACTCATCGCGCGCGCCATCCGTCCGCAGTAGCCGCGGGCCAGATCCTTCGCCGCCGAAGAACGGCCGCGGGACCGGAGCGACAGCTCCGGAGTGTACGCCTACGCCCCCTGTCACGTCTGGCGAAGAACTATACTGTGTTTCCGGGATGATGTTCCGACCCCCCAGACAGTAGTGTGGAGACATGGGGCGATTTCGGGACACCGATCCGGAGTTCGGCCGCGGCCGGCAACATCGGGCATGATCCGAGGCATCCAGCTTGCATATGCCGGAATGGCGACGTAAAAAGGAAACACGGGCGGAGCGCTGAACCAATGCCGGAAACACCGGACGTAGGGGACATCGCAGAACAGACAGAACGCGACCTGGAGCGCCTGAGCAGCGCCGACGTGGTGCTGGGCCTCCCGAGCTACAACAACGCCGGGACCATCGGTGCGGTGATTACCGCGGCGCGCGCCGGGCTCGCGCGCTATTGCCCCGGTTCCCGCGCCGTGATCGTGCACGCCGATGGCGGGTCGAAGGATGGCACCGTCGAACGCGCGCTGGAAGCGGCGGAGCGGGATGCGTTCATCCGGGTCCAGTTCCGGGCCTACCCGGTGGACATGCTTTCGGATGACGTGACCGAGATGCCGGGCAAGTCCAGCGCGCTACAGGCGATCTTTCAGACGGCGCGCCGGCTGAATGCCAAAGCCTGCGCGGTGCTGAGCGGCGCGTCGCGCGGGGTGACGCCGGAGTGGCTGGAGCGGCTGGCGCGTCCGGTCCTGGAGGAGGAATTCGATTTTGTCGCGCCCTACTATCGCCGTCACAAATTCGATGGCGCGATCGGCATGGGAATTCTGTACCCGATGACCCGTGCTCTCTATGGAAAGAGGGTTCGCCAACCGGGGGCCGGCGAGTTTGGTATTTCGCGGCGGTTCGCCGAGGCGTGCCTCAATCGGACGGCGTGGAGCAGTTCCGTCTCCTCCATCAGCGCGGATTTCTGGCTCGATGTGCAGGCGCTCTCGGGTGGATTTCGTGTGTGCCAGGCGTATCTGGGAGCCAAGATCCAGGATTCCGAGGGCCCGGCGCCCGATCTCAGCGTGGTCCTGTCGCATCTGCTCGGCTGCCTGTTCACGGACATGCTGGATAACGCAGCGATCTGGCAGAAGGTGAGAGGCTCGGAGCCGGTGCCGGTGTTCGGACCCCCGTTCGAATCCGCGACGGAGCCCGCGCCGGTCAACTTCAAGCGCATGATCGAGTCTTTCCGGCTCGGCCACCGCGATCTGCAGAGTATCTGGGGGCTCGTTCTGACTCCGGCGACCTTGCTGGAACTGAAGAGACTGGCCATGCGCGCGGACGAAGCCTTCCGCCTCGAAGACGATATCTGGGCGCGGACGCTGTACGACTTCTCGCTCGCCTTTCGTCTGCGCAGGATCGGCCGCGATCACCTGTTGCGGGCCCTGACTCCGCTCTACCTGGGGTGGGCGGCTTCCTTCATCCATGAGATCCAGAACGCCGGATCGGAGGAGGTGGAGAGGCGGATCGAGAAATTGTGCCTTACCTTCGAGGCTCAAAAACCGTACCTGATTTCGCGTTGGAGATGGCCCGACCGATTCAACCCGTGAGGAAAGAAAGGCGCCCGGCAAGGAGCATGTATGTGGAACGAGGTTAATCAGATTCTGAACCAGGCAGCTGCAACGGATCATCCGCGGAGTGGCTGATTTTCTCCCGGGCCTGCTGGCCCTGGTGCTGGTGCTGGTCCTGACCGTGCTGGTGGCGTGGATCGTGCGCAGCATGGTGCGGCGATCGCTGCGCGGAGTGGATTTCGACCGCCGCACCAGCCAGTGGGGGTTCGCCGCGCTGTCGGAGTGGTCCCCGGCCAAGAGTCCCACCCTGCTGATGGCGAGGATCGCGTTCTGGGTGGTGATGCTGATGGGCGCGCTGGTGGGCGTGAGCGCGTTGGACGCCAGCCTCACCAACATGTTGGCCATGCGCTTGTTTTCGTACCTGCCGAACGTGCTGGCGGCGCTGTTCATCCTGATCGTGGGGACCGTGGTGGCGCGCTTTCTGGCGCGCGGGGTCCTGATCAGCGCGGTGAACATGCAGATCCAGTCGGCCCGGCTGGTGAGCCTGGGAGTGAAGTGGATGGTGATGGTGCTGGCGGGGGCGATGGCGCTGGAGCACCTGGGCATCGGCGGCTCGATCGTCCGGCTCTCGTTCGGCATTCTCTTCGGCGGCATCGTGCTGGCGCTGGCGCTGGCGGTTGGCCTGGGCTCGAAGGATATGATCAGCCGCTCTCTGGAACGCCAGATCGGCCGCAGCGAGGAAGAAGCCCGGGAGCACTTCCACCATCTGTAAGCGGGCCCGGGCGAGACCTTACATCCGCCTTTCGGTAAACGTCAGGATCCCCAGCAGCGGAATCCGTACCCACGCCGGGCGGTTGTTCAATTCGTAGCTCAACTCGTAGAGAGCCTTGTCCAGCAGGAAGGCGTCCAGGAGCTGCTGGAACTGCCTCGGGTCGGCGGGAAGGAACTCCGCCCCTCGCGTAGTCTCGCGGTAGCCCCGCAAGAAGGCCGTGGAACTCCACTTCTCCCAAAATGTGGCCCAGGGGAGCAGTTGGTCATACTCGTCGCCCGGCGGGCTGTGAAGTTGAGCAGCCCGGCATGGGCGGCGTAGCTGAACGAGCGCAGCATGCCGGCCACGTCTTTAAGGGCCGGCTGCTTGGCGCGCCGCTCCTCGAGCGAGCGCGCCGGCTCGCCCTCGAAATCCAGCAGCACGAAATCGTTCTTGACCCAGAGTACCTGGCCGAGATGATAGTCGCCATGAATGCGGATGCGCGCGGCCTTGAGGTCGGCGCGCTCCAGGGAGTTGAACCGGTCGATCAGGCGCCGCCGCTGCGACAGCGCCAGCGCGGCCCGATCCACGATGTCGTCCGAAAGGGAAGGCAGACTGGCTTTCAGGAGTTCGAAGACGCGGGCGGCGTGCTCGCGCAGCGCGGCCAGGAGCTTCTCGAGATCGCCGGAGGTGAATGGCTCGGGTGCAAAGGCCGGATCGGTGGTCTCGGCCCCCAGCGCCAGATGCATTTCTCCGGTGCGCCGTCCCAGCGTGGCCGCCGAATCCAGGTAGATGCCGATCTTGTCCCGGGCGGATTCCGGAATCTCTTCCTCCGCCAGTTCCGCGAGCGGCCTGCCATCCGCCGACAAGTCTTCCGGCGAAGCCCGGAACAGCGCCGCCTGTTCATAGTACCGGCCCAGATCCTCCAAGCGTGGACTTCCATCCGTCTCCCTGGTTGGCCACCAATTCCTGCACCATGGCGAGCGTGGACAGGCTGCGCGCCTCCGCGCGCGTACTCGATTCCGCCGGCGAGGCGCGGAACGCGGTCGTACGCGGCCTTTTCGGTGAGGTAGCGGCCGATCTCGAAATCCGGGTTGGGACCTTCCTCCAGCCGCCGGAACAGCTTGAGGATCAGGCGGCCGCCATAGAGGATGGAGGTGTTGCTCTGCTCGGCGGAACTGCGCGCCACCTTCAGCGGGACCCTCCGCCGGACCCCTCGCCTCCTCGAACGCCGCCGTGGGGAACGCGCGGACCACTCCTTCGCGGCAAGCGAACTCGCGGCGCTTCTCGATCGATTCCAGCAGCGCCTGGCAGGCGGCATCGTCGGCCAGAGCGTCGTGCAGCACACCGGTGCCGGAATGATGCCGGACGGTGGCGACCACCACCTCGGGGCGCGCCTGCGCCAGCGCATCCGCCTGTGGACCCAGGGTGACGCCCAGCGGCACGAAGTAGGTGTCCTTGCCGCCTCCCACGTACGAGATCTCCACCAGCGCCAGGGCGCACGGCGAGTCGCCCTTGAGCAGCCAGCCCAGATCCACGATGCGGGTAGTTTCGATGCGCCGCGCCTTGCCGCCGAACCATCGCTGTTGGGGCAGGAACTTCGGAAGCGGCGGCGGTTTCGAGAGTGGCGCGATTCGACGCCGCAGAACAGCGATTCCCAATCGCCGTCGACCGAAAGCGCGGCCGGCGTCGACGGCTTCGGCGGTGGCGGCACGGATCTCCAACGGTTCCGGCTGCCCCTGCAGTTCGAACCAGAGAAATCCATAGGGCGACAGCGTCAGGCGGTACGGCTCCCGGCGGATCCGTGGAAACTCCGTGTAGCCGAGCATCTCGACGGGCGTCATGCCCGCCAGGCAGGACAGGTCCAGTTCCACCGGCTGGCTGAAGCGGGAAAGGTTGGCGACGCACAGGATCTGGTCGCCCTGGTATCTCCGGATATATGCCAGCACCTTGCGGTTTTCGGGATGAAGAAATTCGAGCGTGCCCCGGCCGAACACGCGAAACAGCTTGCGCAGCGCGATCATGTTTCGCATCCAGTGCAGCAGCGACGAAGGATCGCTCTGCTGCGCTTCCACATTGATCGCTTCGTAGCCATAGACCGGGTCCATGATGGGCGGGCTGAAGAGCTCGCGCCGGATTGGCGCGCGAGAACCCGCCGCTGCGGTCGGCGGTCCACTGCATGGGCGTGCGCACGCCGTTGCGGTCGCCGAGATAAATGTTGTCGCCCATGCCGATCTCGTCGCCGTAATAGATGATGGGCGTTCCCGGGAACGAGAACAGCAGGCTGTTCATCAGTTCGATGCGGCGGCGGTTATTGTCCATGAGGGGCGCCAGGCGGCGCCGGATTCCGACGTTGATGCGCATCTGCGGATCGGCGCTGTAGGCCAGGTACATGTAGTCCCGCTCTTCGTCGGTGACCATCTCCAGGGTCAGCTCGTCGTGGTTGCGCAGGAACAGGCCCCACTGGCACGTCTCCGGAATCTCCGGCGTCTGGGCCATGATTTCGGTGATGGGATGCCGGTCCTCCAGGCGCAGCGCCATGAAGATGCGCGGCATCAGCGGAAAGTGAAATGCCATGTGGCACTCGTCGCCCTCTCCGAAATAGGGGCGCACATCGGCCGGCCACTGGTTGGCTTCCGCCAGGAACATGCGTTCGCTGTATTGGGAATCCAGCGCGCGCCGGATGCGCCGGATCACCTCATGCGTTTCGCCGAGGTTTTCGCAGTTGGTGCCCTCCCGCTCCACCAGGTACGGAATGGCGTCCAGGCGCATCCCGTCAGCGCCCGAGATCCAGCCAGAACCGCATGGCCCGGACCACCTCGTCCAGCACGGCGGGGTTGTCGAAGTTCAGGTCCGGCTGGTGCGAGAAGAAGCGATGCCAGTAGTACGCCTGGGCCTCCGGGTCCCACGCCCAGTTGGATTTTTCGGTGTCGGTGAAGATGATGCGCGCGTCCCGGTATTTCTGGTCCGTGTCGCTCCAGACATAGAAGTCGCGCTCCGGCGAGCCGGCGGGAGCTTTCCGGGCGGACTGGAACCAGGGGTGCTGGTCGGAGGTGTGGTTCACCACCAGCTCGATCAGCACCTGGAGGCTGCGCTCGTGAGCCGCCTCCATGAACCGCCGGAAGTCCTCCAGCGTGCCGTAGCTCGGATGCACGTTGCAGTAATCCGAAATGTCGTATCCGTCGTCGCGCAAAGGCGAGGGGAAGAAGGGCAGCAGCCACAGGCAGGTGACGCCCAGATCCTGCAGATAGTCGAGCTTCTGTGTCAGGCCGGCAAAATCGCCGATGCCGTCATTGTTGCTGTCGAAGAACGCTTTGACGTGCGTCTCGTAGATGATGGCGTCTTTGTACCAGAGCGGATCCTGCGCGCTTCCTTTGGATTTCATCGTGTGCTCCGTCGGCCCGGTCTTAGCTGCTTTTCTTGAATGCGACCATCGCCAGTGGCGGCAGCGTGAGGTTGAGCGAATAGGGATGTCCGTGCATGGGGACGGGCGAGGTGCCCGCGCCGCCCAGGTTTCCCTGCCCGCTGCCGCCGTACAGCGGCGCGTCCCCGTTGAGGATCTCGTTCCAATGGCCCCTCTCCGGCACTCCGATGCGGTAGTTCGGGCGCGGCTCCGGCGTGAAGTTGCAGACGAACAGCAGCGTGTCTTCCTGGCGGCGGGTCATCCTGCGAAAACTGATGATGCTGCGCTGGCTGTCGTTGCAGTCGATCCACTCGAAGCCCGCCGGATCCGCATCCAGCTCGTGCAGCGCCGGTTCGCCGCGATACAGGGTATTCAGGTCCCGTACCCACCGCTGCAGACCGCGGTGCGTATCGAACTGCAGCAGCGCCCAGTCCAGGCTCTCGTCGTGGTTCCACTCCTTCCACTGGCCGAATTCGCTTCCCATGAACAGCGTCTTCTTGCCGGGATGCGCGGCCATGAAGCCATACAGCGCCCGTAGGTTGGCGAACTTCCTCCAGTTGTCGCCCGGCATCTTGCCGAGCATGGATCCTTTGCCGTATACCACCTCGTCGTGCGAAAACGGCAGCACGAAATTCTCGGCGAAGGCGTACATGAGGCTGAAGGTGATGAGATTGTGGTGATAGGAGCGATAGATGGGGTCTTGGGACATGTACTCCAGCATGTCGTGCATCCAGCCCATGTTCCATTTGAAGCCGAATCCGAGCCCGCCCAGGTAAGTGGGCCGCGACACCATCGGCCATGCCGTGGACTCCTCGGCGATCATCATGGCGCCCGGATACTCTCCGTAGACCGTAGTGTTGAGCTGGCGGAGAAAGTCGATGGCCTCCAGGTTTTCTCTGCCGCCGTACCGGTTCGGAATCCATTCTCCCTCGCGGCGGGCGTAGTCCAGGTAGAGCATGGAGGCCACCGCGTCCACGCGCAGGCCGTCGATGTGGTATTTGTCGAACCAGAACAGGGCGTTGCTGATCAGGAAATTCCGGACCTCGTTGCGCCCGAAGTTGAACACGAAGGTTCCCCAGTCGGGTTGCTGCCCCTGGCGCGGATCGGCGTGCTCGTACAGATGCGTGCCGTCGAAGTACCCCAGGCCATGGGCGTCGGTCGGAAAGTGCGCCGGCACCCAGTCCAGAATCACGCCGATGCCGCTCTGGTGCAGCATGTCCACCAGGTACATGAAGTCCTGGGGCGTGCCGAAGCGGCTGGTAGGCGCGTAGTAGCCGACGGTCTGGTAGCCCCACGAGCCATCGAACGGATGTTCCGTGACCGGCAGAAACTCCACGTGCGTGTAGCCCATCTCGTGCACGTAGCCGGAAAGCTTGTCCGCCAGTTCGCGATAGGTCAGCCAGCGGTTGCCTTCTTCCGGGACGCGCATCCAGGAGCCCAGGTGAACCTCGTAGATGGAGATGGGCGCGGTCAGGCCGTTACGGCCCACGCGATGCTCCATCCACTCGCCATCGTTCCACTCGTATCCGGCGAGGTCCCAGACTTTGGAGGCGGTCTGCGGGCGGATTTCGGCGGCGAACCCGTACGGATCCGCCTTGTCCGCCTGGTAGTCGTCGTATCGCGACACGATGTGGTACTTGTACAGTGCGCCGTGCCCCATCCCTGGCACGAAGCCCTCCCACAAGCCCGCCTCCGGGCGAAACTGCATCGGATTGGATTCCGGCCTCCAGCCGTTGAAGTCGCCCATCACCGAAACCTGCCGCGCATTGGGCGCCCAAACCGTAAACCGGACGCCCCGCACTCCGTCCAGCTCCGTGATGTGCGCCCCCATCTTCTCGTAGCTTCGGAAGTGTCTCCCTTCCGCCAGCAAATGAATATCGAAGTCCGTCAAGATCGCCGTTTGCATGTCGCTCCTTGCCGCGGGTGAGACCGGCACAACGGGCCGGGTCTACAAAAAGTAATCGAAATCGCGCTCGGTCCGGATCTTTCTGCGGAGCCGGAACACGTGCGCGGGCGACACCTGCGGATTCAGCTCGATGTAATTCCGTGCCCCTGTCCACAGGTGCCGGTTGTCGCCAATCAGATCGTGCGCCTGGTAGGGATGTACGTCGTCCAGTCCCAGCGCGCCCAGGTCGAGCATGACCCATCCGGAATGGGTGTGGTTGAAATCCAGGTTCACCGCCACCAGGATGGCGTTCGAGAGGTCCGCCGTGGTCTTGCTGTAACACAGCAGCATCTCGTTGTCCGTATCGTGAAATGTCAGCCGGGCGTCGCTTTGCAGCGCCGGGTTTTCGCGCCGCGCCTGGTTCACCCTGGCGATCACTTCGCGCAGGCTCCAGGCGCTGTCCAGGTTCCACTGCTTGATTTCATACTTCTCGGAGTTGAAGTACTCCTCGCTGCCGTGCTCGCGCGGCTGGTTGTCGAAGAGTTCGAAAGCCGGCCCATAAATGCCGTAGTTGGCGCCCAGCGTCGCGGCCAGCACCATCCGCGCGATGAAGGCCGGCCTGCCGCCGTACTGGAGATATTCCGGCAGAATATCGGGCGTGTTCGGCCACAGGTTGGGGCGGAAGAACTCGCGCACGCCGCTCCGCGCCAGTTCGGTGAAGTAGCCGGTGAGCTCGGCCTTGGTGTTGCGCCAGGTGAAATAGGTGTAGGACTGGGTGAATCCGAGCTTGGCAAGCTGGTACATCACATTGGGCCGCGTGAAGGCTTCGGCCAGGAAGAGGGTTTCGGGATAGCGCTCCTTCACATCGGCAATCAGCCATTCCCAGAAGGGAAAGGCTTTGGTGTGCGGATTGTCGACGCGGAAGATGCGGATGCCCTTGCCGATCCAGTACAGCACCACGCTTCTCAGCTCTTCCCAGAGTTCGCGCCACTGCTCCGTTTCGAATTCGATGGGGTAAATGTCCTGATACTTCTTGGGAGGATTCTCGGCGTACTGGATGGTTCCGTCCGGCCGCTTTTTGAACCATTCCGGATGCTCCCGGACGTAGGGGTGGTCGGGCGAACACTGGAACGCCAGATCCATCGCCATCTCCAGCCCGTGTTCCGCCGCTTTCATCACCAGCCGTTCGAAATCCTCGACGGTGCCGAGCGCGGGGTGGATGGACTTGTGGCCGCCTTCTTCTCCCCCGATCGCCCAGGGGCTGCCCACATCGCTCGGCTCCGCGACGGGCACATTGTTCCTGCCCTTGCGATAGGTCTTGCCGATGGGGTGAACAGGCGGCAGGTACAGCACGTCGAAGCCCATCGACGCCACGTACGACAAGCGCGCCTCGCAGTCGCGAAACGTGCCATGCACGCCGGCCTCGGGCGATGCGGAGCGGGGAAACATTTCGTACCAGGTGCTGTAGCGGGCTTTGACGCGATCCGCCACCACGCCCAGTTCGCGGTCATAGCGGGTGGCCAGCTTTCGGTCCGGGTACCGCAGCGCGATTTGAGCCAGCTCCTCGTTCAGCGCGGCGTCCCGCTTTTGTTCGGGCGGCGCATCGCCCGCGAGCCCGCGTGCCCACTCGCGCAGCCGGCCCGCATCTTCGCCCGGCGCGCGCGACGCGGCGCCTTCGATCAGCCGCGCGCCGATGAGCAGGTCGATGGAGATATCCTGCTCCGCCTGGATCCGTTTGACCAAGTCCCGGCGCCAGGACTGAAACGCGTCCATCCAACCCTCGACCGTGTAGCGATACCGCCCCAGTTGCTCCACGATGAACTCGCCCCGCCAGCGGTCGTTCCCCAGCGGCTGCATGGGCGCCTCGCACCACTCGGCTCCATCTTCGCGCCGGTACAGAAGAACGCACGAAACCGCATCGTGGCCGTCGGCAAAAACGTCGGCCTCCACCACCACCGGGTCGCCTACGGTGCGCTTGATGGGATACTTCCCGCAGTCCACCACCGGCCGTACTCCCGAGATCACCACCCTCCCTCTGCGCTCAGCAGTCTGCATCGATTTTTTCCTCCGGCCGCGCGGGCCCCTCTGGAACGTCATGACACTCGATCCGTGCCGCGGTTCAGTAACGTGGAATGTGAACTTCTACACTTCGGCAAGACGCGCCCGGCCATCGATGCCGGCCGTGCCTGAATCAATAGTGCCGCGCCCCCGCGCCCGAACGGTTGTTTGTGTCCGGTTTCAAAGGGTCTCCGTTCGAGTTACCCGAGGACCGGCGCCGGCGTCTCCGAGTGCATCCGTCTTCCCATTTTCACCCGGGACCCGCCTTTGGGAAGCGGATTGCCGTCATTTTGGGTGCGCATATCACCTAACCACCTTACCCGCCGGACCGCGACCACGCTCTCTAACCGATTTCGTGCTCCAAGATCAAGCGTTTCCGGGATGATATCCGGGACCCGCCGAACATTAGGCTGAAGACATGGGAGGCTTTCGTCAAACTATTCCCGACCTGGCCGCCATCCGGGAGAGTCGGGGAATATCGCTGGCAGAGATCACGCGATCCACGAAGATCAACGGATACTATCTGCGGGCGATCGAGGACGGAGACATCCGAAAGCTCCCCGAAGGTGTCTATGTCCGGAGCTACATCCGCCAGTACGCCAGGGCGATCGACTATAACGAGGACGACCTGCTCGAGAAGTACGGGGTAGCCGTCCGGGAGGAAACCCCGGTCGAGACCCCGCCGGTGGCACAGTCCGGCTGGCTGGCGCGCTTTGTGGCCCTCCTGTTTCATGCCCATGGCTCGAGGTGGACCGGCTGAGCCGGCTGCGGCTCCTCCAAGGTCCGCACAGGAACCCAGCGATCCGCTCAGGCCACGATCTTCTTCCGGACCGCGTAGAGCACGATCTCCGCGGTGTTGTGGAGATTCAGCTTTTGCATCAGGTGGGTGCGGTGGGTCTCGACGGTGTACGGGCTGACATTCAGCATAGTGGCCGCCTCCTTGTTGGACTTCCCTTCGGCTAACAACTGCAGCACTTCCCGTTCCCGCTCCGTGAGCAGCTCGTAAGAATCGTCCACGCCCCGGTTCTGTAGTTGCCGGACATAATCTTCCGCCAGGGTCTGGGCAATAGCGGGACTGAAGAACGACCGGCCGGTGGCAACCGCGCGCACGGCGCGGACCAGGTCCCCCTGGACGGCGTCCTTCAGCAGGTAGCCTTTCACCCCCGCCGTGAGGGCGCGGACGAGGAACTCCTCGTCGGCATACATGCTCAGGACAATGATCTTCACATCCGGGTCACGGTGCAGGATCTGCGCCGCGGCGTCGATGCCGTTCAAGCGCGGCATGGCAATGTCCATGACGATGACGGAGGGGCTCAGTTCTTCGGCCATCTGCACGACCTGGCGGCCGTCGGCGGCCTCGCCCAGGATCTCCATGTCTTCCTGCCGCTCCAGGAGGAAGCGCAGCCCGGCCCGGACCACATCGTGATCGTCCGCCACCAGTATTCTGATATTCATACCGCCACCTCTTTGGGCGCCGGGATTTCGCAGCACAACAGGGTGCCTCTCGATGGTTGCGACCGCACCTGCACGCTCCCTCCCAATTCCAGTACCCGCTCCTCGATGCCCAGCAGCCCGATGCCACGGCCGCGAACTTTATCCACGTCGAAGCCCATTCCGTCATCCTCCACGGTCAATGCCAGGACTTCCGCTCCTCCGTGCACGCTGACCCGGATGGATTTCGCATGGGCGTGCCGCGCGCAGTTGGTCAGCGCCTCCTGGACGACCCGAAAGACACAGGTGCGATGGGAATCCGGCAGGCTGGCCAGTTGCCCGTCGAGTTGCATATCGACGGGCACGCCGCTCCGTTTGGTGAACTCCCTGGCCTGCCATTGGAGGGCCGGGGCCAGCCCCAGCTCGTCGAGGACCGACGGCCGCAATCCGGCCGACATGTTGCGCACGGTCCGCAGCGTCTCCTCGTTCAGCTTCTTGGCCTGCCGGATGTGATCGGCGAATTCGGAGCCGGACTTATCCCGGAATTCCTCGATGTTGCCGAGTTCCATACGGACCGCGGTCAGCAACTGGCCCACCTGGTCGTGCAGTTCCCGGGAGATGCTCCGCCGTTCGTCTTCCTGCGCCCGGGAAAGCTGCTGCGTGAGCTTTCGCAGTTCTCTCGCGCTGTTCTCGATCTGGAGCAGATAGGCGGCGGTGACGGCCTCCAGCGACCTGGTCCTCCAGATGCTGGCCAGCGCCACGATGCCCCCCAGGATCAGGGCGAAACCGGCGATCCGCCGCAGATCCGTCTTCAGCTCCTGTTCGGTCTGCAGAACCTGGTCCTGCCGGCGCCGCCCCTGCCGGACGTTCAACTCTCCGAGCCGCTCGATGGCGCTCAGGACGGCTTCGCGATAGGGGACCACAGAGCGCCTCAGGAACGAGCGCCCTCGGGCGGTCTTCTCTTCCAGGGTCCACTCGAACACCGGATCGATGGAGCGCCAGTAAACCGCGATCGCTTTGCGCAGTTCGGTGACCTGCTCGCGCTGTTCGGGCGAGCCGGTCTGCTCCAGGGCGGCCAAGTTTTTCTCGATCGAGGACCGCAGCGACTCCAGGGTTTCCCGATCGGCTGTCGCCGATTCCTGCGACGATTCGAGGAGGTAGTCGCGCACCAGGATGGCGGTCAGAAACAGCTCGGACCGGACGCGGTCAATCAGGTCGCGCTCGGTTCGCAGCCTCCCCTGGATGGTTGCCACTTCCCCGTAGACTATGCCCAGGCTTCGGTGGAGCGCCGCCGCCGACCCGCCAATCAGCAGAAGCAGGCCCCCGAAGCCGATCAGAAGTAAAGGCCAGGTACGGAGTCTCACCACGCCCGCATTCTAACAGCCCCGCCCCATCCATGTACGCTGGAGATGATGGATCTTGTGATCAGTGATGTGGACGGGACCCTGTTGGATCATGAAACCAATTCCTTTGAAAAGGCGCTTCCCGGCCTGGCGCTGTTGCGGAACCGGTCGATCCCCCTGGTCTTCTGCAGCAGCAAGACGCGCAGCGAGGTGGAGTATTGGCGCGCGCGCATCGGCAATGACGATCCGTTCATCGTGGAGAACGGTGGCGCCGTCTATGTGCCGGAACGCTGCGTTCAGGTGGCACCCGCGTCGGCGCAGAACCGGGAGGAATACCTGGTCGTGCAACTGGGCGCCGCGTACGCCGAACTGGTCGCCTCTCTCCGGGAAGCGTCCGCCCGTTCCGGATGCAGGGTGCGCGGGTTTCACGAAATGACCGTGGACGAAGTCGGCCGCCTGTGCGGGCTGGACCCGCCGATCGCGGCACTCGCCAAGAAACGGGAGTTCGACGAGCCTTTCCGGATTCTGGATGAGGACAAGGAGGCGGACCTGGTAGCCGCCATCGAGGCAGCCGGCCGGCACTGTACCCGGGGGGGCCGCTTTCACCATATCATCGGGAACAACGACAAAGCTGCGGCGCTCGGAACCCTTTTGGACCTGTACCGGCCAACCGATCCGCGTCCGCGGACCGTCGGCCTCGGCGACGGGCTCAATGACGCCCCGTTTCTCAATGCCGTGGATGTTCCCATTCTGATTCGCACGCCCTGGCTGGACCGGCTTCAGGCCGCCGTGCCGAGAGGCCGGCCCACCGCATCCCCGGGGCCGGGCGGGTGGAGCGAGGCGATCCTGTCGCTCTTCGCCTGAGTGGCGGCGGCGGTCAGAGGTGATGCCACACCGACCTTCCATCCTGCTCGACGGGCTCTTCCGAACGCGGGCTCAGGTATTTTTCCAAGGAGCCGCGGAGGCTGAATCCCACGGCGATGCTGGCCGCCAGGGCGGCCGCGCCCATCAGGATGACGAACGCGGTGAAGAAGACCCGAGTCGCGAAGTCGAGGGCATCGGCGGCTACCACCACGGTCACGAACAGCACCAGGATCCTGACCGCCATGGCGAGCCGCCGCGCCGCCGGCATCCCCTCATTCACCCCCCAGATCAGCGTGCTCCGGCTCAGGTACTGAGCCAGCCAGAAGCCGGCCAGCAGAATGGCTCCCGCCGCGACCAGCCTGGGAATCGAAAACACCGTGGTTTCCACGATTCGCGTGGTAAGCGTCGTATCAAATACATCGAGCGCGGTCAGGAAGCCAACCACCAGGATGGCCCAGTAGCATACGTTGGCCACGAGAGAAGCGCCGCGAAGCCGCCCTGACCGGTCGAGAATCGAGGACAGGCCGCTCTCCCTGAGGAATCGGTCCAGTGCCGCGGCCTTGACCACCTTCAGGATCATCCAGCGCAGAACGGTCGCCAGCAGAAACGCGCCGAAGACCATGGTGGCGGCCACGATCAGCGGCGGAATGTAGGTGATGAGATGCTGAGCGAGCCGGGCGAGGGTCTTCTCGAAAATCTCCTGAAGAACGTGAATCATAACTTTACCTCCTGCCGGTCCGTGGACTGCGGACCCGCGGCCGGTTGACGAGCCGAATCGTCAGGCGGCGCTGCAGCGGGTTCGGACCGCCACCGGGTTTCCAGATAGGGTTTCAGGTTTTCGAATGTCTGGCAGAGGTGCTCGATTCGATCCTCCACTTCGGGTGCGAACATCTCCCTGGTCTCAAGGACGAACGACGCGACCCTGGCCAGGTACAACGGTGTCAGAGAGCGCAACAGGTGGCCGCGTTCCAGCCTCCGCCGGTCGTGGGCGCAGGCGAAATCGTAAACGATCTGCGTCCACAGTTCGTCGTCCAGGTGAAACACGCCTTCGTCTCTGCTACAGCGCTCGACCAAGTTCCGCAGGGCTTTCAGAGTGGATGGATCCAGCGCCAGGGCCCAGATTTCACCGAGATCGCGGCAGCCGGCGCGAAAGACGCCCAGCATACGGTCCACGTTGACGTCGATCGGATCCAGGCCCACGTCGTACGGGAACCCGTACAGATCCACCGGAGAGCTGCCTTGAATGGAGCCCCACTGCGTTTCGTATTCGCGCATGAGGGAAAAGACACTGCCCACCACCTGTTGCAGCATGGCGCTGAGATCGGAGCCGGGATCCTTCGCGTCGTGCAGCTTGGCGCCCAGAAAACTCTGGCAGGTCCTGAAATTCTCGGCCACGGCGATGGTCGTCATCCAGATGTCGATGCCGTAGCGTGCTACATCCCGCTCCCAGTCCTGTCGCGAGAGGTACCGCGCCACCAGCCGCCCCGACAGCCCGAAATCGCCGCCGATGGGCTGCCGGATGCGGCGGCCATACAAAGCCCTGGTCAAGGGGTAAACGATGCTGTTGGTGATCGTCCCGTCGTACTTGTGGCGGTGGTAGTAGGGCGCTACGAAATCGTAGCCCGCATGCAGCACGGGCCGGATCAGCAGGTCGATCCATTCGGGCGTGATCGAGCGCAGATCGGAATCCACGACGGCGCAGGCCTTGGCGCGGAGCAGCCGGGCCATGTTGAAGATCAGGCGGAACGCGCTCCCCTTTCCCGGCGTGCCGTGATACGGAAACGAAAGCCGATGCACGCCGGTCAAGCGGGTGGAGACAATCATCAGGCGCGAGAAGTCCACGCTCGACGACAAGACTGCGTCCTGGGTCCCATCCGTGGATCCCCCGTCGGAATTGACGATTGCCGCGCTGAACTGGGGAAAGTACTTGGCGAGCCCGGCCTGCGCCGCGCGCACCACGTGCCCGATGGTGCGCACGTTGTTATAGCTGGGAATTCCGATTACGATGTCGGCTTCGCGAATAGTATCCAGAGCCCGCTGCGCCTCCTCCGGTATGCTCGGATCATGCATAACAAGCCTCGGAGTGTAATCCGGGGTCTACCAGCATGGCGGGATCCGCCGGCACTATGCCATCCTCGGGCACCGCGGCATCCGCGTGCACCGCCTCGATCAGGCGATCGCAATAGTCGGGAATGGCCGCCAGCACCCGGTTCCAGTTGGGAATCAGCGGTACTCCCAGAGGATCGCCGAGAAAGTCCGCCGCCGCCTCGCCGAGGCTCCGGGCAAAGGTGGCGACCGCCAACTCCTCACCGTGGCGATCGAACTCCAGGCCGTTGAGCATAGCGTCGGCGTAGTAGCGATGAATCGTGTCCTCGGCAATGCGGACGTAGCGAACCTGCAAGGTCCGGAAATAGTCCTGGGAGAGGCAAACCCCTTCGCTGGCCAGCGTGCGGAAGAGCGACTTGGCCACATCGCACGCCATGCGCCGGAGGCCTTTTTTCGGATCGTCGAAGGAGAGCGGCTGATGTTTGTGCTCGTAGTTGTCCGCCAGGTCTACCTGGCATATGCGGGCGGGGGCGACGTTGCGGTAGACTTCCGAGAGAACTCCGACTTCCAGGCCCCAGTCGCCGGGGATGCGGTTCACCCGCGCCAGGTTGGCGCGCATCGCAAACTCTCCCGCCAGCGCATAGCGAAAGCTGTCCAGGAAACCCAGGAACGGAACTCTCGGGCAAAGGCTGTCCATGGCGCGGATCAGCGGCGTGACAAACAGCCGGGTGACCCTGCCGTGCATGGTCCTCGTGAACCGCGCGTAGTAGCCCTTGCAGAACTCGAATCCGAGATTGGGATTCGCCACCGGATAGCAGAGCCGGGCCAGCAGTTCTCGGCTGTAGTTGAGAATATCGCAATCGTGGAGCGCAATGACTTCGCAATCCCCGCACGCCAGCAGGTAGCCGTACGCCATCCAGCAGGAGCGTCCCTTGCCGTCTTCACCGGCGGGCAGACCGTTTTCCTCCAGGGTGCGGAAGAGTCCCTGGATCCGGTCGCTGTCGATCCAAAGCACGGTCACCGGCAAGTGCATACCGATGAAGTGTTCGCAGGCGCGCTCGTACTGGCTGCGGGTCGCCCTTCCCAGGGCGACCACGATGCGTTTCAGGAAACGCACCTTGGAGAGTTCGTGAATAATTCCCCGCATCGCCGGCGTTTCGAATTCGGAGTACAGCGCGGGCAACACGAGTCCGATCGGGAGTGCCGGCTTGAATCTTTCGAGATCGGCTTCCAGGCGCCCCAAGCCATCGCTGTTGAGGCGGTGCAACGTGGTGACCAGTCCGGTTTGATAGAAATCGGCCATCGCAAGCTCCTGCTTTCTATAGTTTTGGGGGGTTCGGCGATTTTGGTCATCCCGAAAAGGCAGGAGCCCCTGGGGGAAAGTCCTGGAGGAAGCTCCCGGCGTTGGGACCAGAGGAAAATCGCGGGTAAGGTGTGCCATATTGAGGACGGGTGGCCCGTCTATGCGCGGGATATGGATCAGTTTAGTGGCCGTTGCGACCCTGTCAGCGTCCGGATGGGCGGGATACCGCCTTTGGCCGCGCCCCATTGTATTCCACCCCACAGCCATGGTTCCCGTCTGGGAACGCACGGGGAACCGGGACCAGGTCACCCTGCCGGGAAGATTTCTGGTGGCCGAAATCTCGACCTATGACGACGAACTCTTCGCCTACCTGATGTTCACTTATCTTCGCGGCGCGCCGTTCCTGAAGGGCACCGAGGTTCTCCTCACGTACAACCGGGTGGAAAACGGGCTGGCCTACGCGATTCAGGTCCGGATGCCCAACGACCTGCTGTCATCGCTGTCACGGCTCTATGAAGCCCGGGCACAAGGCCTGATTGAGCACCATCCCTGGCGTTACATAACCGCCGAGGCGCTGGACAGGTTGCGCTATCAGAGCCACCTGTTCCTCACGGCATATAGTCTCCCTGCCCGCCGCCGGCTGGAAGATCTTACGCATGCGCAGTTGGTGGCCTATATCCGGCGATTCGTGCGATTCAAATCCCTGACCGACCCGCGCATCCGGCTGGGAATCGAACCCCTGCCTCGTCCCCTGAGCTCGTCCGAAGCGCGGCAACTGGCGGAAGATATCGTGGCCGTCGCCGACTTCTATTCCCTGCCGCTCGACTTCTTCCTGGGGATCGGCGCGATGGAAAACAATTATATGGATGTCGAAGGCGATTTGCGGCACGCGATCTGGAAGCGGCGGGCGGAAAAAGGCGATATCGTCCTGAAACATGGAAAGGGGAGAGTGTTGGTGGTCAATTCCTCGTCGGGCGTCTGGCAGATCACACGCGAGACGCTGCGCTACGCGCACCGCTTGTACCGGAAGGACCACCGGGACTACTCGCTGTTGCCGCCCCACCTGCGGCCGCCCGACGACCTGGATGTCGCTAACGTCCCTCCGGAGGTTCTGACTACCTATGCGGGCCTGCTCTTCCGCGACCTGCTCGACCGCTGCGGCGGGGACCTCGCGAAAGCGGTCGGAGCCTACAATGGGGGGCTCGGCAGGCCCAACCTGCACTATGCGGAGGGAGTCGGGATGGTGGCGGAGTACGCGCGGCGCATCATGGAGCACGCCGCGGTGCTGAACGGGCCGGCGGCGGGAAGGCGTTTTCTGTCGGCCGCCCACTGAACGCCATATGGGACTTCGGGCGCGGGCGTCAGGACTGAATGTAAGCCCGCCAGCCTCTCGAGGACGATCCCGAAAACCCGCCAATCCCGGCAAAAATAGCCGGTATGGTCTGTAGCGCACAAACCAGCTTAGAATCGAGTCATTGAGTACGAATTGAGGCCGTCGAAGGATGGCCGGGAGGTTCCTGTATGGAGCGTTACGTCTGCATTCACGGTCACTTCTACCAGCCGCCGCGCGAGAATCCCTGGCTGGAAGCGATCGAGGTGCAGGACTCGGCATATCCGTATCACGATTGGAACGAAAGAATCACGACCGAATGCTACGCGCCGAACAGCGCCTCGCGAATGCTCAACGCGGCCAACGAGATCACCGCCATCGTGAACAACTATGGGAAGATCAGTTTCAATTTCGGTCCCACGCTGCTGGCCTGGATGCAGGAAAAGAGCCCGGCTTTGTACCGGGCGATCCTGGCGGCCGATGTCGAGAGCGCTCAACGGTTCGCCGGGCATGGCTCGGCCATGGCGCAGGCCTACAACCACATGATCCTGCCCCTGGCGAGCGCGCGCGACAAACGCACGCAGGTCCTATGGGGCATTCGCGATTTCGAGCATCGGTTCCGCCGGAGACCGGAAGGATTGTGGCTGCCGGAGACCGCCGTGGATTTGGAGACGCTGGAGGTCCTGGCGGATACGGGCATCCGATTCACCGTTCTCTCGCCCTACCAGGCGAGCCATATGCGTCCCGCTACCGGCAGGGCGTGGAGGGACGTCAGCGGCGGCAAAATCGACCCCTCCACGTGCTACTTCGTGCGGCTTCCCTCCCACCGGTCGATGGCGGTGTTCTTCTACGACGCTCCCATCTCCCGGGCGATCGCGTTTGAAGATCTCCTGGTCCGGGGCGAGAACCTGGCCGGGCGCCTCTGCGGCGCCTTCTCGCCTTCCCGCCAGTGGACCCAGCTCGTTCACATCGCCACCGATGGAGAGACCTACGGACACCATCGCCCGCATGGCGATATGGCTTTGGCCTATGCATTGGAACATATCGAGTCCAACAACTTGGCCCGGCTCACGAACTACGGCGAGTTTCTCGCAAACTATCCTCCGCGCCACGAGGCGCGGATCTTTGAGAACAGCTCCTGGAGTTGCGCGCACGGGGTGGAGCGATGGAAGAGCGATTGCGGCTGCAATTCGGGATTACACCCGGGATGGAACCAGGCGTGGCGCGCGCCCCTGCGGCAGGCGCTCGACTGGCTGCGCGACGTACTGGCGGTATCCTGTGAAGACCTCGGAAGCAGGATCTTTAAGGATTTCTGGCGGGCCCGCGACGAATACATCCGCGTGATGCTCGACCGCTCGCCCGAGTCGGTCGACCGGTTTCTCGCGGAGCAGACAATCTCGCCTCTGGAGCCGGGCGCGCAGATCGAGGCGCTCAAGCTGATGGAGCTGCAGCGCCACGCCATGCTCATGTATACGAGCTGCGGCTGGTTTTTCGACGAGCTGTCGGGCATCGAGACGGTGCAGGTGATGCAGTATGCGGGGCGCGCCGTGCAGCTTGGGCAGGAACTGTTCGGAGACGATATCGAAGACAAATTTCTGAAGCGGCTGGCACTCGCCGAAAGCAACCTGCCCGAGCACCGCAACGGCGAAGCCATATACGAGAAGTTCGTGAAACCGGTAAAGGTCGACTTGCAGAAGGTCGGTGCGCACTATGCGGTCAGCTCGCTCTTCGAAGACTTTCCGGAAAAGAGCCGGATCTATTCGTATGACATCGACCGCTTCCGGTTCGAGGTGGAGCAGGAAGGGAAAGCCCGCCTGGCGCTGGGCCACGCCCGGATCGCCTCACACTTGACACGCGAATCTACGGTGCTTAGCTTTGGTGTCCTCCACCTGGGCGATCAGAACGTGAGCGGCGGCGTGCGGGCGTATCAGGGAGAGGAGTCCTATAACGCTCTGGCGCGCGAGGTCAAGGAGATCTTCCACCGGGGCGATATTCCCGACCTGGTGCGCGCCGTGGACCGGAATTTCGGAGCTGGAGCCTACTCTTTGCGCCTTCTCTTCCGGGACGAACAGCGAAGAATCGTGAGAATCATCATGGAGCAGGCCCTGGCCGAGGCGAACGCGCTGTATCGTAACTTCTATTCACAGTACGCGACCCTGGCGCGTTTCGTTGTCGGTCTCGGGACCCCGCTGCCGTCCCGGTTCCGCATGGCAATCGACTTCACCCTGCATGAGGACCTGATGGAGGCCCTGTCTTCGGCTGAGCCAGACCTGGCGCGCATCCAGGGCATCCTCGAGCAGCTCAAGAAGACCGGAATTGTGCTGGACCACGTTACCCTGGAATTCGCCTTCCGCCACACCCTGGAGCGAGCCGCGGCCGGATTTGCGGCGGATCCGTTCGATCTCAGGTCGCTCGAGAATTTCGACCGGGTTGCCAGCGTCTGTGCGATATTGCCCTTTCAGGTCAACTTGTGGAGGGCGCAGAACGCCTACTCCGCCGGGCGCCGGGCGCGCCTTCACTCCGAACCGGCCACCGAGGCCACCAGGAGTGCGGCCGTGACGAATGCGGCGCGGTCGCAGGTCCTGATGGACAACGCGGGCCGAAAACTCGGATTTCGCATCGAGCCCTGTTCCGAGATCGCGAGCGCCGGCAAATAAGCCGGAATTCTCCGTCTCCCGCCTTGAAGCGGGCGCCGCTCCCGGGGCTCGCGGAATCCGAGACTTACCTGGTACCGATGTTTCCGGGTCTGATTCACTCCCTCACGGTATGGTGTGGGCCGAGCCGTTGCATTTACGCTGGAGAGAGAAGGAGCGAGTGATGCGTTCAAGCAGCGAATGTCCGCGACGGACGCCGCCCGGTGAGGCTCTCCGGCAGAAGTATCGCCGCCTGCCCTTCCCGCCGGAATCGTGGAGGACCGGGAGGACCCCCATTCGAATCAACCGCGCCCTTCGGCTCGCGTGCATCCTCCTCCTGGTGCCTGCCGCCGCCGGAGCCGCGGATCAGGACGTGGTGCGATTGCAGCGGGACGTAGCCTCGCTTGGCGACCGGGTGCGGACCCTGCAGCAGAGCATGGATCAGCAACTGGCATCCATCGCGGCGCTGGTGCAGCAAACCCTGGATCGGGTCAATCAAGTCCAAGCCGCCGACGGCGTTCTGCAGAAGGCGTTCGCCGACCGTGCACACCAGCAACAACAGCAGATCGCGGGGCCGGTCCAGGCGATGGATGCCAAGCTCGACCACATGACTTCGCAGTTCACGTCCACCCGCGACGGCGTGGCCGACCTGGCCACCCGAATGAGAGACGTGGAGGCACAACTTGCCGAGCTGAGCGCGGTTGTCCGGATCATCCAGTCGCCGCGGCCTGCGCCGCCGTCGGGTGCAGAGGCGCTGGGCGGACCTCCTCCGGGAGTGACGGCGCAAGGTCTGTTCCAGCAGGCCACCGGCGACCAAATGGCCGGCAGAGACCAGCAGGCGCTTCAGGAATACAGCGACTACCTGCGCTACTTCGACAATACCGAGCTGGTGGCAGGCTCGCGATTCCACATCGCGGAGATCGCCTTTCAAACCGGGAAACTGGGCGAAGCCATGCAGGTGCTGGATACGATTCTCGAGGAATATCCCAAGAGCGGCGCGGCGCCCAATGCCATCTACCTGAAAACGAAGGTGCTGGAAAAACAGGGAAAGCGGACGGCGGCTACCAGGGAGGCGAACCGGTTGATCCGTCTCTATCCGAACTCGGATGCGGCCAACCGGATGAAGAAGGAATCCGCGACGCTGAGGAAGCGCCGGACGAAGTAAGAAACACTACGGAGGGACGTGTATGAAGTTGTCAATTAAGGGTTTGGCGGCCGCCTCGGGGCTACTCTGGGGCGGTTGCATGCTGGCATGCGGTCTGGTGAATCTGGCCTCGCCCGCCTACGGCCGCCGTTTCTTGAAGCTGATGAGCTCGATCTATCCCGGATTTCATGATTCGCGAACGGTGCCGGATGTGCTGGTTGGGGCTGGCTACGGGTTGGTTGACGGCGCCATTGCCGGCGCCATGGTAGCGGTCCTGTATAACCAGTTCAACGGACAGGGGGCCGCGTCGCCCGCGAATGCTACACGGGCCGAGGTGGCATCCAGCGAGGGGCCTCCGGCGTTGCAGGCGGTCGTAAGCGAATAGACCGCATCAGTCCGGTGAACACCTGATATTTCAGGTTGGAAGCCTCCGGCCGGGTAGGCAGGGCGTGGCTGGACTACTAGGTGTTCAGCGCCTACTTCACCTGTCCAGGGGATGGGAGTTTTGTGCGCAAAAACCTACAATCGAAGAAGTTGTAGCATTTGGAGATATTGCCATGAATGCTGATCAATTGCAGGCATTTCGAGCCGTTCTCCAAGCCAGAAAAGGGGAACTGGTCCACGATCTGAAGTCCCGGATCGGGGGCTTGGAGACCGAGCGGGCGGCAGATCGCATAGATGAGGTTCGGAGTATGACGGATAGGAGCGAAACTGCCGGGGATGTAGCTTGTATGTCGAAGCTGCTCAGTCAGATCGAGGAGGCCTGCCGGCGGATGGACGAGGGGGTTTACGGCATGTGTCAGGCGTGCGGCGGCGAGTTGCCGCGCAAGCGTCTCGAGATTCTGCCATGGGCGCGATACTGCGTAACCTGCCAGCAAATCGCCGATCGGGCGCAGCGGGATATCGCCGATGCGCCGGTGTTTCCCGAGGCACTGGCAAGCTGATGAGAAGCGATGAGTAGCCACCGTTTGTCCCTACATGTCGAGGAGCCTGTTCGCGAGGCGCCCAAAAAGCCGGAAATCCTGGCCCCCAAGACGCCGTTGCACAGGAAGCCGTGGTCTTGGGGGGTGCTTCTGGCGGTTCTCATCCTCGGCGGATTGGCGTTTTACTATGCGCAGCGGTCCAATCCGGCGGTGCGCCTTGCAGCCACGCCCGGGGTGAGATCCGCTGTCGTCCACTCCGGGACTCTGCAACGGACCATTCGGGTGACGGGTTCCACTGAGGCCAAGCACGGAGTGGTACTCCGGGCTCCGTACCTGCGCGGATCGCGCGGGCGCGGCGGGTCACGCGACTTCCAGCTCGAGCTGACCAAGCTGGCCGATCCAGGCACGCGAGTCAAAGAGGGTGACATCGTGGCCGTTTTCGACAACGTGAACATGCGGAATCGCCTCGACGACGTCAAAGCGGATCGCGTAGACCTGCAAGGCCGTTACAAGAAACTGGCCGCCGACGAACTGGCGGCATACACCACCCATCAGCAGAAGATCCGGGTGGCCCGTGCCAACGTGGACATTGCCCGCCTGGACCTGAAAACGGCGCCCATCCGCTCGGCCATCCAGGCGCGTCAGTTCGCGCTGTCGCTCGAAGAAGCGCAAGCCACCTACAAGTCCCTGTCCGAACAGAGCAAGTACTACGATGCGAGCCACGACGCGGACCTGCGCAGCATGCAACTGCAACTGGATATGACATCCCTCGAAGAAGGCCGTGCCCAGGCCAACCTGGACCGCCTGACCGTTCGGGCGCCGATCGACGGACTGGTCGTGGCCCAGGAGATTTACCGCAACGGTAATCCTGGACAAGTCCGCAACGGAGATGAGCTACGGTCCGGCCAGCCATTCCTCGGGATTGTCGATGTCCGATCCATGGCCGTGGAGGCGACCATCAACCAGGCGGATGTGACCGAGTTGCGGATCGGCGCCCCGGTGCAAGTCGGCTTTGACGCGTACCCGCGTCTGAAGCTGCCGGGCATCGTGCGGTCCATCGGCGCCATCGCCAAGACCAATGGCTGGCGTGCCGACTACGTGGCGGAAGTTCCGTTGACGATCGACATCGAGCACACCGACGAAAAGGTGATTCCGAGCCTTTCCGTGAGCGGCGATATCGTCCTGGCCACGGAAGAGGATGCCGAAATTGTCCCCCGCGAGGCCATCTTCCACGACCCCGGCGACGATCGCCCCTACGCCTTTGTGGAAACCCCTTCCGGCTGGGAGAAACGCGACGTGGAGGTGGGCTTGGAGAACAATGTCGCGGTTGGGGTGCGGTCCGGTATTAAAGAGGGCGAGCGGGTGGCACTGGAACAGCCCACAGAGTGGATCGACACGGGATCCGAAGCGGGAACCTCCTGACCGGATCTCCTGCTGGCCGGCCCGCGTTGTGGTAGGCGCGAGAGGAATCGAACCTCCAACCCTCGGTTCCGAAGACCGATGCTCTATCCGTTGAGCTACGCGCCCACTTCCCGATATTATCCCGCACTCCGCGCGGTAGCGCGCCCGTTTCCGGAAAAGAACCCGGTCCCGGGATCCACGGTCGATTCCACCAGGATCCAGCCGGCCTCCTGCAGCGGCGCGCGGCAAACCAGCGGCGGGCGCCTTGCCATCTGTTAGAATCCGCGTATGCAAGGTAATCCGAAAGTCATCGCCTCCCTGAATGAGGCTCTCAAAGAAGAGTTGACGGCCATCAATCAGTACTTTCTTCACGCCGAGATGTGCGAGAACTGGCATTACCACAAGCTGGGCGACTTCATCAAGAAACAGTCCATCGACGAGATGAAGCACGCCGAAAAACTGATCGAGCGGATCCTGTTTCTCGACGGCACACCTACCATGACCGAGCTGATGAAGCTCACCGTCGGTCAGAATGTTCGGGAGCAGATGGAAAGCGATCTCAAGCTCGAAGTCGATGCCGTCGCGTTTTACAATCGGGCCGCCGAAACGGCTCGCGAGGCCGGCGACAACGCTTCCCGGGAGCTGTTCGAGCGCCTTCTCAAGGACGAAGAGCAACACGTCGACTGGCTGGAAGCGCAACTCTACCAGATCAAGGAAATTGGATACGAGCGGTACCTCAGCCAGCAGATCCGGGAAGAGAAATAAGCATTATCCTCCAGCCGTACGGCTGAAAATCCGCAATCGATATGCGGGAAGAACCGTCCTCCATTCCCTCTTTTTTTAAGGCCGGTTCTTCGCCTTTTGGCTCCGCTTTTCCGCCAATTCGCGCATCGCCGCGCGCATCGCTCCCACGAATACGCGCTGCTCCTCCACCGTCGTGACACACGATGGGCAATTCTCGAGGTGCAAACGGTAGGCCGACTGTTCGGCGGGGGCCATCCGCTCCATCACGTAAGCTTCCGCCGCCTCCTCCGGGTCGGCGTGGAACGTTGTCGAGGGCGCCATGTATTTTTAAGTCGTAGACGGGACCGCGAGCTTCAACCGGGCCCGTCCCTCCAAACGTAATGTAGCATACGGGCGGACGATCGGATAGCTGCGGCGGGGCTACCAGGGTACCAGGTACTTCAGGCGCGAATCCGCTGGGGGCCGGATGCGCGTTCAGACCCGGCACCCGGACGCGCTATCCGCTTGGCCCGGAACAACTCCCGGGCGCGCGCCTTGATCGTGATCCATTCCGTCTGGCTGAGGCCGTACTCCCGGGCGATCGTCTCCGGCTCCTGCTGGTCCAGATAGAACCGGATGAGCGCGTCGCGGTCCCGCCCGGAGAGGGAAGCGAGAACCTCGACAGCAATCGCCACGTCAGCGTCTCCCGGTTCTGCCGGACGATGCTTTCCGCCATCGTCGATTCTACCGGTAGCCGAGCTTTCCGACGGCGCCAACTGCCGGTGTAGTACACGAGTCACCTGGATAGTAACCTCACGACCTCTTCTACGCGCGCTATGCCGCCGGGTGTTTGCCGCCGCACGCAGGCGGGACAACCGCCGGCTGGCCGGAATGCTCCGGACCCTGCTGGACCGTGATTAGAATTATATCTTAAACTAATGCATAATTTATAACAAATTCAGAGAATTATTTCTCATTTTCCATATTCTTTCATCCTTTGAGAATCGGGTAGATGCCCAATATCACAGCGGGATCCGCGTCGCTCTTCGCCTCTTCGCCGGCGGGTGGGGCGGCTCCGCCGTTTGCCGGGTCCTCGCGTATCCACGAGACGCGGGCACGCGGCGCGTTGGCGGCAACCGGCGACCGGCGGGCGCGCAATGGATTGGCGGGCCTCACATTCATGGGCCGGCGGTCTCGGTGTGGGCCGTCTTCAGCGCCGCCCGGAGGGCCGCCGGGCGGTCAGTGGTGATGCCTCCTGCGCCGTAGGCGAGCATCCGCCGCGCACCCTCCGCCCGGTTCACCGTCCACACCAGGGATTTCAACCCGTTCTCCCGCAGGCGCCGCAGGAGCAGCCGCGAAGCCGGATACCGCGCGTCGACGCCATCCAGGCCGGCGGCCCTCACGCGGCGAATCAGAGGTTCGGGAAAAGCCATCCGCCCGCGGAACGTGGTGACCAGGTAACAGTCATGCTCCGGCAACACCCGCTTAGCCAGCCGGATGCATTCGGTCCCGAAGGCGATGATGGGAAGTTGCCGCGCCGGGGTGCCGCAGCGTGCCAGGACCGCCGCCAGGCGTGGCACCGTGTGCGGCCCGCTCTTGATTTCGATATACAGCCGCTTACCCGCGGGCAGGTCGGAAAGGATCTCCTCGAGCAGCGGCACCCGGGTACCGGCGTAGGCCTCCCCTTTCCACCTTCCGGCATCCAGGCGCCGCAGTTCTCTCCAGGTGCGTTCGGCCACGCGTCCGCGGCCATCGGTGGTGCGCCGCAAGGTCGCATCGTGCATGGCCACCAGGCGGCCATCGCGGGTGATCCGGACGTCCACCTCGGCGGCGTCGGCGTCGACCTCGGGGCTCCACGCATAAGCGAAGGCCGCGAGCGTGTTCTCCGGCGGCGCATGGGGTTGAACCCTCCCGCGGCCCGACCCGCGATGGGCAATGATCTCGAACGCGCCGGCAGTCTCCAGGGGCACTAACGCGGAGTTTGACCGGTTGGCGGTGCCGAATGCAAGCCGGCCCGGCGGCGCATCCAAAGGCGAGTGGAGGCGACTGGGGTGCGGCGGCCCACCCCCCCGCTAGCGGCACTGGCGCCCGGCGCTTTCTACTTGACTAAACTGAACTGAACCGTTTAGTATTGTAATGGCGCCGGGAGCGCCATCCAGCCATGATTCGAGTCGAAGACCTGGTCAAACGATTCGGCGCCACGGCCGCCGTGGATCACGTCTCGTTCTCCGTCGCCCGCGGGGAGATCTTTGCCTTCCTCGGACCCAACGGCGCCGGAAAAACGACCACCATCAAGATGCTGACCACCCTGCTGCGCCCCACCGCGGGCTCCATCCGGGTGGACGGGATGGATCCCTCCGCGCGCCCGCACGACGTGCGCCGGCGCTTCGGCATCGTGTTTCAGGACCCGAGCCTGGATGCGGACATGACCGCCTACGAGAACATGGAGCTCCAGGGCGTGTTCTATCACGTCCCGCGCAAGATCCGGGTTGCGCGCACCGAAGAGCTGTTGCGCCTGTTCGAGCTGTGGGAGCGCCGCCACGAGCTGGTGAAGACCTTTTCGGGCGGAATGAAGCGGCGCCTGGAGATCGCCCGCGCCCTCCTGCACACTCCCAAAATCCTGTTCCTGGATGAGCCGACCCTGGGCCTGGATCCGCAGACCCGGAACCAGCTCTGGACCCATGTCCGGCACTGGAACCAGAAGGAGGGAGTGACCGTGTTCCTGACCACCCACTACATGGACGAGGCGGAGCGCGTGGCGCACCGGGTGGCGATCATCGATCACGGCAGGATCGTGGCCCAGGGCTCGCCTGAAGAACTGAAGCAGCAGACGGCCAGCGACTCCCTGGAAGGAGCATTTCTGGCGCTGACCGGATCCACCATCCGCGACGAGCCGGCAAACTCGTCCGATCGCATGCGGCAGATGGTGAAGATGTGGGGGAACCGGCGGTGAGTGTCATCTACATTCTCTGGTTGCGGGAATTGCGGCGCTATGTCCGGTCCCGCTCGCAGATCGTGGCTTCCCTGGGCCAGCCCTTGTTGTACCTGGTCGCCCTGGGATTCGGACTGGGACCCGTCTTCCAGAAGGCGGGGCAGGGCAGCTACCTGCAGTTTGTGGCGCCCGGGGTCATCGCCATGACGGTGCTGTTCAGTTCCATCTTCTCCGGTATCGGCCTGCTCTTTGACAAGCAGTTCGGTTTCCTGAAAGCGACCCTGGTGGCGCCGGTTCCACGGATCGAGATCATGCTCGGCCGGACCCTGGGAGCGGCCACGGTTGCCGTCATGCAGGGGCTGCTCGTGGTCGTCGTCTGCCTCATTACCGGTTATCGCATTCCGAGCCTGGCCGGCCTCCCGCTGGCGCTGCTGTTCATGGGCCTGATCGCCAGCCTGTTCGCGGCGCTCGGCACCGCGCTCGGATCCATGCTCGAGAACATGCAGGGCTTTCAACTTATAATGGGCTTTCTGGTGATGCCCATCTTTTTTCTGTCCGGCGCCTTGTACCCGCTGAACAACCTGCCCCGTGTGTTCGCCGCCGTCACCCGGCTCGATCCCCTCACTTACGGCGTGGATGGCCTGCGAACCAGTCTGATTGGTGCGTCGCATTTCGGTCCCGCCGTAGACATCGCCGTGCTGGCTGTGGTGGCGGCCGGACTGCTCGCTGCCGGCAGCTATCTCTTCTCCCGAATCCAGGTCTGAGCATGGCGCGGACGCGGAGTGCCGCCGCCCACCGCAAGGTGTTGAACGCCGCGATTGCGCTGATCGCCGAACGGGGTGTGGATGGCACCAGCATGGACGCCGTGGCCGAAGCGTCGGGCGTGAGCAAGGCCACCATCTACAAGCACTGGGCCGACAAAGAGGCCCTGCTGCTGGAGGTGATGGCCGACATGACCCACCTGCGCGAACGGCCCGCGTTCGATTCCGGTCACACCCGCCGCGACATGGTTGCGGTGCTGGCCTATCGTCCTCCGGAAGCCCCGGACCTAAGGGAGCGGATCATGCCGCATTTCCTGGCCTACTCCGCCCGCAATCCCGAGTTCGGACTCGGCTGGCGCAGCATGGTGATGGAGCCGCCGCGCCGCGAGCTGACGCACCTCATGAAGCTCGGAATCCAGAAGGCCGAGCTCTCCCCGGACCTCGATCTCGATCTGTCCCTGGCCCTGCTGCTCGGTCCCATCATGTACTGGCACATCTTTCTGAAGAAGACGGTGGAAGACCCGGGCGCGCTGGCGGAGCGAGTGGTCGGCGCGTTTTGGAAAGCTTACGGCCAAAAGAAGAAGCCGGCGAACCCGAAGGTTCGCCGGCCCGGAAAAGCCACACCCGCGGCGGTCCTCCGCCGGCGCGGTGATCCGCGTTAATCAATCGCCGGTCCGAAATATCCCTGCGCCAGGGCTGGCTCCACTTCCAGCGCCTTGGTCCAGCAGGCGCGGGCTTCTTCGAACTTGCCCGCAGTTTCCAGGTTGCGTCCCAGATTGAGCAGCGCTTCCGGCATGTCGGGCTTCTGCGCCAGAGCGTCCCGGTACAACTGCACCGCGCGATCGCTCTGCCCGGCTTTTTCGTACATCAGGCCGGTGTTGTACAGCACTTCGGCGGAACGCTCGCCGAGGTCGATCAGCCGCACGTGCAGTTCCAGCGCGGTATCGAAATCGGAGGCCTGGATAGCCAGGCCCGCCAGCCCGCGCAGCGCGTCCACGCACTTGGGATCGGCTTCCAGCATCTTCTCGTACATGCGTTCGGCGCGGTCCCGTTCGCCCAGACCGAGATAGGCCATCGCCAGGTTGGCCTGCGCCTCCGGCCACTGCTGCCGGTATTTCAGGCAGCCTTCAAAAGCTTCCACGGCGCCCCGGAAATCTTCACGCTGCAACCGGAGGTAGCCGAGCCGGAAGCGGGCTTCCTCCTCCTTCGGCGATTTCTCGAGCACATTGCGATACCAGCGCTCGGCCTCGTCGCTTTGGCCGGAGTGCTCCAGCAGCAGGGCGATGTTCCACATGGGCGCCAGGGCTTCCGGGTTGGCCTGCATGGCGCGGTCATACGCGGCGCGCGCTCCGTGCAGATCCCCCATCTGCTCGCGCACGATCCCCAGGTTGGTCCAGGCCTCGCAGGATTGCGTGCGCTGCTTCAGGGCCTCCTCGTAAGCGTCGACCGCCTGCTGCCACCGCCCGGTCTTCTGGTGCGACAGCGCCAGGTTGAACCACCCTTCGAAGTGCGCCGGCACGGCCGACACCAGCAGTGTGCAGAACTTCGCCGTGAGCGCGTGCTCTCCGGCGGCGCACGCCCACGCAGCCAGGCCTTCCAGGGCCACGATCGAATCCGCCCGCAGCTCCAGCAGGCGCTCCGAATATTCCCGAACCATGTCGAAGTCTTCCTTCGACATGCCGATCAGAATCAGGTTCGAGAGCGACTCCTCGGATTGCGCGTTGCGCTCCAGGATGGTCTGGTACAGCTTCGAAGCATCCTCGGTATGCCCCAGCGACTGCAACGCCGCGGCCTTGCCGAACAGCGCGTCCTCGTGATCGTGTTGCAGCTCCAGGCACCGTTCGAAAGAGAACAGCGCCGATTTGGGATCTTCCAGCCGCAGGTGGCAGACACCCAGCCCCAGGTGCGAGTCCAGGTGCTTGGCATCCAGCGAACAGGCCTTGTGGAACGCTTCCGACGCGTCGTCCCATACCCCCAGGCGCTCCAGGCACACCGCGAGATTGAACCAGCCCATGGCGTACTGCGGCTTGACCTGGGTCAGGATCCGGTAGCTCTTCCCGGCCTCCCGGTAGTCCCCCATTTCGAACTGGATGTGCGCCATGGCGCGATAGATTTCCGCCGACGCCTCGTTGGCGGCCACGGCGCGCTGGAGCACGCGGAGAGCTTCGTCGCGCTTGTTGGCGAGGTGCAACGCGACGGCGCGCGCAAGGTGACTGGCAGCCGAGCCCTTCTCTGCCGCGCCCTCCGGCTCCGGAGCCCGCGGTGGTTGTGCTTTGGTGGCGATCTTCAGTGCGGTAGTGCTCATGCGTTTGTTAAGACTCCTTGCCGGGGTCTCCCACGGGGGAGAGCTTCACCCAATAAATGCGAGCCCGATCTTTGGGGGTACCCAGAAACCCGACTCCGCCCGCGGCCAGGCGGCTGTCCGTCCAGTCGGCGATCTTCTGTCCATTGACCCAGATGCAGAAACTGTTGCCCAAGGCCCGCAGGCGCACGTTGAATGCGGTCCTCCCGAGCGTGAGAGTCAGGGGCATGATAACCGGGGCATCGGAGGCGCCTTCCATGACCGTGCGGCGCGTGAATTCCAGCCCCCCGCGCGGATTGGTGGCGATGGTGGCGGAGTAGTACTGGTCGTCTCCCGCCGCCCGGAAAACGCACGTGACGCTGCGGTTCTCGATTCGCGCCAGGAACTCCAGTTCGTAATCGTGCATGTCCATCGACGACATCATCAGCGCCAGCGATCCGCTGCGCACGCCGGCCGGGTCCACCGTCCAGTCTTCGGTGTTGCCCACCCAGTTCGCCAGTCCGCCGTCGAAGCTCTCCACCAGCGTTTCCTGCGGCGTGACCCGCGGCCGCTCGACCGCGATCGAGATCACCGGGGCGTAGGGTGATCGCCCGTCCTGCGGGGACAGCGGCACCAGCGACAGGCGCGGGTCGTCGTGCCCGCTCAACATCCGCGCCGGCAACAGGGTCAACCCCGGCGCGGCCTTCATGGGAGGGCGGTAGTGTGCCACCGGAACCGGCACACCGTCCCTTTGCGGCCAGACCGCGCCCCACGCCCGGACCGGCGGCAATCCGTTCCCCGCCAGCGCGCGGCGTTTGCCCTGCACCGCTTCGCCCGGTTTCAGCACCCACCGGAAAACCACTTCGCGGCGCGCGGGAGACATCACCGCCTGCTTCGGGAGGCTCGTGGTGAGCAGCCTGGAGGCCGCGGGAAGATCGTAGCGCGTCGCGTCGTCGAGGTGTATGCGGTTCGGCCACGGAAACTGCGCGGCGCGCTGTCCCGGAGCACGCAGGGTCTGACTGCGCGGCGCGGGCACCCGGAACCCCGACGCCGTCGAAACCCGCAGCAGCATGCCCTCGCGGGCCGGGGGCGATACCAGCTTCGGACGGCGGGCGCGGTCCAGGTAGTCGCCCCCCGGCGGGGCGATGGAAGGTCCGCCGCGCCCTGGTGCGAGGCGGGTCCGCAACTGCCGGAGCATGGCGTAAGGTCTCGGTCTCGCGTCCGGGAGCTGCGGCCGCCAATGGATCGGCCCACGTCCTTTCGGCAACTTCACCGACGGACTCCAGCGGCTCACCGGAGCCGCCACGGTGTCCGTCGACGGCGAGATGCGCACCTGCGTGCTGTCCGCGAAGCGCGGTTCGGCATCCGCCGGAGGACGTTCGGGCGATATCGGCTTGGGCGTCTCGCGCCGGCGCAGCAGGCTGGCCACCTGGTTGGCTTCCAGCAGCCGGTCCATCCCCCGCCGCATCCGGTACTGGTTGCGATGTTCGCGCGAACAGAATTCTCCCGTGCCAATCCACATTTTGCTTAGCGGCTTCCCGCAAAGCTGGCAGCTTTTCGCGCTCATTTGCACGTCATTATAGAAATATTCGCCAAGAGATTAATAGAGTGCCCGCCGGTAGTATACACGCGCTATCGATCGTTAATATAGTTTGGCTGGCATCGAATATGAGAATAAGAACTATGCAGAGTTTTTTCATGCTAATTTTGGCTAATTACCGTAAAAAAGACTATTACATCTGGAATGTAGTCGAGTAAAATCGGTCATGAAAAAACCGTGCTCCGCCCAGGCGGTGCGCGGAGGGAGGACCATCTGATGATCGAGTCGGCCATACGCGCGGAGCGATTGGAACTTCCGTCATCCCCAGTACCTGTCTATTTGTGGGAAGTGCCGCAGAAACCGGTCTGCGTTCGAATCCCCTTCGCCTTGATCGACCGCTTGGAACATGAGGCCGTCGAGAGCTTCCGTTCGCTGAGCTCACGTGGTTCCGAGATCGGCGGCGTTCTGTTGGGAGGGGTGTCCCCCGGCAACCCGGCCATCGTCACGCTTCAGGATTTCGAGCTGATTACCTGCGATTATGCGCGCGGCCCCTTGTACCGGCTGTCGGACGCCGACCTGGATCGCTTCGATCGCGCCTTTGCGCAGCACACCGCCGCGGGGCGGCCCGTGGTCGGCTTCTTCCGGAGCCACACGCGCAAAGGCGTGCAACTCGATCCGGAAGACATCACCCTAATCGATTCCCGCTTCTCCGCTCCGCATCAGATCGCGCTCCTGATCCGCCCCTTCGCCACCAAGCCGAGTCTGGCGGGGATCTTCATCCGCGAGGACGGAACCGTTCGCGGCGAGTCGAGCCACAAGGAGTTCCCGTTCCGGTCGTCGCATTTGACCGCCATGGTGCGTGGAGAGAGTGCCGCGCAGACCGAGCGTCCCACGGCCACTCCTATGCCGCCCGCCGCAGCGCCATCACCCAAGCCCGCGGCCCGCGCGCAGATCGTACCGATCGCGTCGCGCCGTGATCCGGCGCCTCCGATGCCTCCCTCAGAACCGGTAGCCGCCGCGCCTCCCACCCCGGTCGAAACGCCCGCCCCGGTCGAAGCTCTTGCGCCTGCGCCGGTCGCGCCCGCGCCGGCCCCGAAGGTCGAAACGCCGAAGGTCGAGGCCCCCAAGGTCGAAGCCCCCAAGGTCGAGCCCCCGAAAGTCGCAGCACCCAAAGTCGAAGCCCCCAAGGTCGAGCCCCCGAAAGTCGCAGCACCCAAAGTCGAGACACCCGAAGTCGAAGCCCCCAAAGTCGAGGCCCCGAAGATCGTAGCCGAACTTTCGCGGCCTGTGGTGGAACCCGAACCGGCGCCCGAAATGCCGGCAACCGTCGAGCCGGAAACGCACGGTAGCGGAAAACTGTTGTGGATCGTGAGCGCCGTAGCCGCCGCGCTGCTGGCGGGCGTGCTGCTCTTCGTGTATCCCGGATTCCTCATGCATCGCGGCGCCCAGTCCGCGGTCACGGCGCAGCAGGATAACTCCGCCCTGGATCTGCGAGTGCAACGCAACGGGGGCGAACTCGTGCTGATCTGGAACCGCGATTCCGACGTGGTCCGCAACGCGGCGCACGCCGTGCTATCCATCTCCGATGGCGAGCGCCAGGAAAACGCGCAGTTGGACATTGAAACCCTGCGTTCGGGCACGATTACCTATACACCGGCGACGGGTGACGTGGTCTTCAAGCTGGAGGTCACCGGCGCGAACCAGGCGAAGACGTCCAGCGCGCTGGTGCGCGCGCTGCAAATGCGGCCGTCTCCCATGCCGCAGCCCGGCACGGAACAGGCAAGCGCTTCCAGCGCTCCGCCGGAAGCGCCGGCCACCGCGCCCGCCGAGGAGACTGCGGTGGTGGAGGAAGCCGCCCCCGCGAAAACCCCCGATCGCCCGCTGCGTCCTTTCCGCGCCGAGTCCCTGGCGCAGAGACTTCGCCCCTCGACTCCCGCCGACCTTCCGCTCGCTCCCAGCGTGGCAGCCGCGCGAGCCCCGGGAGCAGCGCCGATCCCGGCGCTCAACCTTGGCGCGCCGCTTCCACCGCCTCCCCAACCACGGCCCGCTTCCGCCTCGCCTTTTCCGGCCTCGCCCAAGCCGGTCGTCACCGGCGGCAACATCGTGCAGGCCGTGTTGATCAGCCGGAAGGATCCGGACTACCCGAAGATCGCCCGTGATGCCGGAGCCAAGGGACTCGTCGAGTTGATCGCCACCATCGGGGTGAACGGCCGGGTCAAATCCGTGAAAGTGCTGCGCGGCCATCCGATGCTGCAAAAGGCCGCTACCGACGCGGTCATGCAGTGGGTCTACAAGCCGACGCTGCTCAATGGCGTGCCGGTGGAAGGCCAGGTCCAGGTTTCTGTGAATTTCCTGGGCCGGTAACGGACCGTCCGGCGCCGGTCACGGGCGTCCCAGGTGCGCCCCCAGCACGATCCCGCGCTCCCGGATCCTTTCCGGCAGCGTGGGATGACACAGCGTCTCCAGTTCTCTGCCACGCGCGCCCCGGCGGCCGGGGTGACACATCACCTCCACCGTGCCCGAACCGCCGCAGGCCCGAAATGCCTCGTCAATCCGCGCCAGCAGATCGTCCGCCGTGCCGGTGTTCCCCGTCCAGCCGCACTCGAACCCGTCCGGGCAGCGAACGCCTGCCGCCCGCAGCGCCTTTGTCATCCCGGGGTCACAGGAGCGGGCGCGCAACCCGTACGCCGCGGCGATCCGGCAGTACGCCTCAAACGCCGCCGGGTGTTTGTGGACGTGATGGTGGCTGTCGATATGCACGGGCTCCAGACCGGAGGCCAGAAACGTCTCGATTTGCGCCCGCCACTCGGTCTCGATCTCTTCGATCCTCAGTTCTCCGAGCTCGCGGCGGTTCGCCGGGAACCATCCCGAAACCGCTGCCAGCGACGGTATGCGTTCCCGCGGAGAACGGGGGATCCCTCCCGTTAACTGGAGATGAACACCGGCGCGGTCGCGGAGCTCATGCCTATGACTCGCGAGCAGTGCCGGCCCCGCGGACGTGCACACCATCACCGACGTGGAGGTCACGATCCCTTGTTGCATGGCCTCCACAATTCCCATGCTGACATCTTCGTCCAGGCCGAAATCGTCAGCGTTGACGATGAGCGACCGCAATCGCCTTCTCGCTACTGTGGAAGCGGCGTGCCGCCCGGAAACTCGGCCGGTTTCGGTGCCGCGGGAAGAGGAGTGCCCCCGGGAACCTCGAGCGGGAGCGGCGTGCCGCCGGGCAACGGTGCCTCGCTGGGCAGCGGCGTGCCTCCGGGGAGCTTGGCGGCCATGAGCATGGCGTTGGACAGCGCGTCGGGCGTAACAGTATGGATCATGTCAGTTCCTTTTCAGCCAGAATGCCGGGGAACCCATTCTACATCAACCTGCCGGTTTCACCAATCAGGACCGAAGCGGTCGAAAAACCAGTCCGCATCCCGCTGCCGGCGGCCCGTCATCGCGGCGCGCCGCGTCAGGACGTCGGAATCCGCCGCCAGCGCCACGGCTCCCGCGAACCCGCAGTGGGCGTGGAGCGCCTCTACGACGCGCGCAATGCGGCGCTGGTCGAAATGCACCAGCGCGAGGCGCAGGCGGTTGTGCAGCACGGTCTCCCACCGCAGCTCGTAGGGGTGGCGGTCGCGGAACAGGTGCACGACCTCCACCTCGGGCACCACCCAGCACTCGTACCCCAGCAGCCACAGCCGCAGGCAGAACTCGTTGTCGATGCCCTGCGATCGGATCATGCCGGAATCGAATCCGCCCGATCGCTGAAATACCTCCCGCGGGATCGCCAAGCTGCAGCCTGGAAGAATCGGCACGGGATGGGGATGGCTTTCCCCAACGGGCAACCACTCCGCGGTCAGCTCCGGACCCGTGATGCGCAGTCCGAAGCCCTTGCGCTGGGTCTGCTTCACGTCGCGGACTGCGGGCGCGGCGGCTGCCACGCCCCTTCCGAGCAATCCCGCCAGCGGTTCCCACCAGCGCTCCGGCAGTTCCATGTGCGCATCGACGAACAGCAGCACGTCGCCCCGAGCTTCCGCGGCTCCCCGATTGCGGGCTTGGGCGACTCCCAAACCGTGCCCGCGGACCAGGTGCGCCGGAGCCCCTTCCCGTTCCAGAAAGCCGGCCGAGCCGTCCGTCGATCCATCGTCCACCACGATGATCTCGCTGGCCGCGGGCAGCGTCCGGCGGAGCTGTTCCACCGTCAGCCGCAGGTTCTCCCCCTCTTCGAGCGAGATCACCACCGTGCTGAGACGCCGTCCATCGTCTGCGGAAGCGTGCTTCATCATCAACCGGAAGCGCATGGTAACATAGCGATCCACCTATGCCGCCGAACGACGAGCGGGAGCTCATCTCCTGCATCATGGTCACCCGCGACCGGCCGCGCTTTTTCCGGCAGGCGCTGCGCTGTTTTCTGCGGCAGACCTACCAGCCCGCGGAGCTGATCGTGGTCGATGACGGAGAGGAGGCGGTGCGGCCGTCCTGCGATGGATTGGATCGCGTCCGCTATATCCGGCTCGACCGGCCCGCCTCCACCGGCGCCAAGCTGAACCTGGGAATCGAACAGGCGCGCGGCGATCTGCTCCAGAAGCTCGACGATGACGACTACTACCATCCCGACTTTCTGAAGATCGGCGCCGGCCACATGCCCGCCGCCAACCGCGATCGATGCCTGGCCGCGTGGGACTGTTTTCTGATCCTGATCGCCGGAGAGCCGCGGCTGCGCTATTCCGGTCACGGGTGGACCATCGGCAACACGCTGCTGTTTACCCGCGCCTTCTGGGCGCAGGCGCCATTCCGCGATCTCGCGCGGGGCTCCGATTCCCACTTCCTGCGCGACCGCCAGGGGACCCTGATTCGCGTCTGCGCTCCCGAGCACTGCATCGTGGTGCGGCACGGCCGCAATACCTGGACCGACATGCGCAGCGGCGAACCGGTGGATGATTATTTCCGGCGCTTTCCGTATTACGACAAGCCGCTCTCCGCCGTGGTCGGCCCGGATGACCTGGCCTTTTACGAGTCGTTCCTTCAGTCCGGGCGAAGTGCCGCCGCGAGATGACCGACGCAGCGCGGACCGTCCTACCGCGGCGCGTTCTCCCGCTCCCAGATGTTCCCCTTGACCTCTCCCAAGGCGAAGACCAGCCGGTTCTTCGCCACGCTCAGCCCGATGGCCCCCACGTTGTTGCCTACCGCCAGCAGGGACCGCCGCGCGTGGTGGAAATCCATGACGGGGAACGCGGCGCCCACCGGCCGCTTCGTGTCGGGCTGCAATCGCTGCGCCCAGATGCAACGGAAGCCATCCCGGTCCGACAGGTAGTAGAGGAGGTTGCCGTCCGGCGACCAGGTGGCCTCCCGGTCCAGGCCGGTTCCATCCGTAACCTGAATCCAGCTCTTTTCGGGAGGAGGAGTGTCGCCGTGTACCGCCGCCACGAACATGCGCCGCACGAGCGGCCCGGTGCGGTAGTGAAAGCCCACCCAGCGGTCGTCCGGCGAAAAATGGGCGGAATTCATGATGCGCTCCGGGTGCTCCGTGGAGTGAATATAGTCGATGCGCTTCCTGGACCGGATGTCGACCAGGGCGAACGGATGCGCCTCGTTGCCGCTCTCGAACATGACTTCGCTGCCGTCATGCTTCCAGTCCGTGGCCAGGATACAGGCTTCACAGATCTTCTCCGGGACTCCGCCGGCGGCATTGACGACATATCCGATGCGGGCTGGTTGGTCGGTATAGGCGACCATGGTCCCATCGGCACTGATCTTGGGCTGCAGTTCGCCGGTCATGCGGCTGGTCAGGACCTTCTCCTTCCCGGTTTGCAGGTCCCGCACCACCACAACCCCGTTCTTCGCTTCAAACGAGGAGTAGGCCAGCTTCGTGCCGTCCGGCGTGATGGAGGGCCACGCGTCGAGCGAGAGCTCGGTGGTAATGGGCTGTATCTCACCCGACACGATTCCGCGGTTGGTGTCCGCGGGCGCGCTCCACACGTCCACGTTGAGGGTGAGGGCCGCGAACACCAGCGGCGCCTCGCCACCGGCGGCGAGCGCGGCCGATGCATGCAGTTCCTGGCCCGTTCCGAAGGTGAGCCGCGTCGGACGGTCTTCCACCTGGCCCGTATCCAGCCGCAGCGGGATCTGCCATACGTTGGTCGTGTCCCCGGATGTCGCGGAAAAGAGAACCTGGTTCGTGCCCGGCACAAACATCTCGGGAACAATGGCGTACTCGAGCGGTGGGGGCGTCAGTCCGCTGGCACGGAACTGGGCGAATGCTCCGGTGGGCACCGGCTTCCCTCCCTTCACCGGCACCACCCACCAGTCGAGACTCTGCCTGCTGTCCGCCCGCGCCAGCAATAACAGCCTCTGCCCATCCGGCATCCACACCGGGTGCCGGGTTATCGCCAGCTCCGCGCCCACCTCGTGAGCCGGACCGCCGGCTAGGGGCAAGACGTACGACTTGCTGGTGCCGGGGTAAAAGCCGGGCCCGATGAAACCGGTCCAGTACGCGATGGATTGACCATCGGGCGAGTAGCGCGGGCGGCGTCCTTCTCTCGCCACCAGTAATGGTTCGCCGCCCAGCGTCGGGATGATGTACAATCCGCCGCCCCCTGTTTCCGAGCGGTACACGATGTGCGTGCCGTCTCGCGAGAACTCCGGTTCATGATCGTCCGCCTCATCGTGGGTGACCTGCAACATGCCTTCGCCGCTGTCGGCCTGCTGCACCCAGATGTCCAGGTTGCCGGTCGCCGACCGGTCTGAGGCAAAAGCGATCAGATGCCCGTCGCGAGAAATAGTCGGATCCGTCGACAGGCCCGGAAGCGCGGTCACATGCCGGAGAACCGTGCCGCCTGCCGGGCTCGACCGGCTGTGCCGGTACCACAGCCAGCCGCTGGCGGCCATCGCAACCACCAGCGCGGCAACCAGCGCCATCCACCGCCACGGCAACACGGGACGCGCCGGCGGCCGCACCGCCGGCAACTGCCCCGTCATGGACTTCAGTTGCAGTGCCTCCAGCACCGGCTTCAGTTCGTCCACGCGCTGGATGCGCGCCTCGGGCTCTTTCGCAAGGCAGCGCCGGATGATCCCCGCCAGCTCCTCCGGCACCGCCGGCGCGAGCTCCTGAATCCCCTGCGGCTCTTTTCCCAGCACCGCAGCCAGCGTGGAAAGCGCCGTCTCGCCGCGGAAGGCCCGGCGCCTCGTGACCATTTCATAGAGGATGGCGCCGAATGAAAAGATGTCGGAGCGCCAGTCCACGGGCTTGCCTTCCGCCTGCTCGGGAGACATGTAGGCCGCGGTCCCCACTACCGTTCCTTCGGCGGTGAGAGGGCCGGTCTGCAAGGTGCGCGTGTCTTCCGGCCCGCCGAACCCCCGGTTTACTTTGGCCAGGCCGAAGTCCAGGATCTTGACCAAGCCCTTCTCCGTGATCATGATGTTGGCCGGCTTCAGGTCTCTGTGGACGATACCGGCGGCGTGCGCCGCCGCCAGCGCGTCGGCGATCTGCACCGCGTAGCGCAGCGTGTCGCCCAACGTCAGATGCCCCGAATAAATGCACTCCAGGAGCGTCTTGCCGGAGACGAACTCCATGGCGATGTAGTCTACTTCGCCGTTCGTGCCGATCTCGTAAATCGTGACGATATTCGGATGATTGAGAGCTGAGGCGGCTTTGGCCTCCTGTACAAATCGCCGCTTGGATTCCGAGTCGCTGACTGTCACCGCCGGCATCACTTTGATAGCGATAGCGCGGCCCAGGCTCGTGTCCGTGGCGCGAAAGACCACACCCATCCCGCCGTCGCCGAGCTTCTCGACGATGCGGTAATGCGAGATTTCCCGTCCGATCCACGACGAATCTGGCAGCCCATACCTCGTCGGTTCGGTAGGGTCGTTACGGCCCGCCGGGCCGCTGGTCGGTTCGTCTGGCATCGGCGATCAAAGAAGTGTATTTCAGGATCCCGCCGGCGTTCCTCGGATCGAAGCGCGCCGAGCGGCGAATGAACCCATCGGCCGGATGCCACTCCCGCTGGTGGAAAACACCGTCTTCATCGAAATACTCCAGCAGGGTCACGGCATATCCGGCCGCCTCAAGCAGGCTCGTGAGAGATTTGTAGTTGAACAGTACGCGGTGGGCGGGTGCGCTCGGTCCCGTTCCGTTCGGCTTTACCCAGTCGATGTAAGCCGGGTCCGGGTGAAAGCCATCGGGCACCGCGATCCGCACATACCCGTCCGGCGCGAGGTGACCCCGGCATAACTGCGCGCCGAACGCCCCCTCCTCCAGGTTCAGATAGTGCCACACGTGCTCGGCGAGCAGCGCATCTGCCGCCCGATTCTCCAGGAATCGCTCCCAGCTTTCCGGACGAAGCAGGTCCAGTTCCGCGGGATTCGTGGAAATCCAGCCTTCCTGGCTGGTTCTTCCGGCACCGATTATGATCCTGAGCGGCTGCAACGTCGTGGCCTAACGTGTAGCGGTGTGCTGCTTATTATCGCCTACTTCGCGGTGCTTTGCATGTGACAATCTGCGACAATCTGCGCACTGACAATCTGCGCACAAAAAGGCGCTACTATCGGAGGTCATGCCCGCGCCACTTTCGTGCGTGATGGCCACCCGGGACCGCCCCGGTTTTTTCCGTATGGCGCTCGCCTGCTTCCAACGCCAAACCTGCCCCGGGGCCGAGCTGATCGTGGTGGATGATGGAGCGCAGCCGGTGGAACCGCTGTGCTCCGGCGTGAATGGAGTGCGCTACATCCGCCTGGCGCAACCGGCGCCGCTGGGCGCCAAGCTGAACCTCGGGATCGCCGCTTCCGAACGGCGCTGGATTCAGAAGCTGGACGACGACGATTACTACCACCCGGACTTCCTGGCCACCGCGATGGGGCACCTGCCCGGGCGGGATGGCGACCCGTGCGTGGTGGCCTGGGATTGCTTCTACGTTCTGCACACTGCCGATACCACCGTGCGCTACTCCGGGCACGGCTGGAAGGCGGGCGGCACCCTGTGCTTTGCCCGGAGCCTGTGGGAGCGGCGGGCGTTCCGCGAGCTGCCCCGATCGGTCGATAGCTGGTTCCTGTATGACCACGCTCCGCGCGTGATCCCCGTGTGCGCTCCCCAACAGTACCTGCTGGTGCGGCACGGCCGCAACACCTGGGGGCACATGCAGGGCGGCCTGGATGCGGACGAGTTTCTGCGCACCCTGCCCCTCTATCCCGGGGGCCTGGATGCCCTGGTCGACCCGGCCGCGGCCGCCTTCTACCGTTCCCTGGCATGAAGCTCGCCGTCGTCATCCCATGGTGCAACCGGCCGGAACTGGCTGCCACGCTGGCCCGCAACGCGCGTGTCTTCCAGGACCACGATTGGGCTGTTACCATCGTGAATTGCGGCGGCGATGCCGATGCCCTCACGCGCCTGGTGTGCTCCATGGGTGTCAACGCCTCGCTCGTCCATGTGGAGGGCGCGCGGTTCAACCGCTCGCTCGCGTTGAACATCGGCGCCGCTCACTGCCAAGCCCTTTATGTCTTCATGCTGGACGCCGATCTGATCGTCCCCGTGGATACCGCCGAGGAATGCAGCCGCGCGCTGGACGAACGGCACGTGATCACGATCGCAAGGATCTGCGAAACCGAGGCCCGGCCCTGGCTTCCGGCCGAAGCCGATTCCTATCTCGCCGACGTGGTCAAGGTCAATACCGCCCGGTTCGTCTTTCGGGACGGCCGTACCGTATCGGCGCCGACCTTTCGCTCCTATGCCTCTGATGGCAGCCGCGGCGGACAAGGCCAGTTGATCGTGGCGCGAGAACATCTGATGCAGGTCGGCGGATACAACTCGCAACTTTCCGGCTGGGGCTACGAGGACGTCGATATCCTGGTCCGTCTGCAGCACGTTCTCGACTTGCAGCACACACAGGTTGGACAAGCTCTTCACCTGTCGCACGGCGACAGCGTCCGCGACCTGCGCGGGACCACCCGTGCCGAAAGCGACTACCGCAATTTCCGCATCGCGTCCGGGAATTACGCGAACCGGCGGTTCCTGGGCAGCCTCCCGGAAGACCTCGCAATGTACCGGGACCACATCCGCATAACGGCCGCCGGGACCGAATAGTCCCGGTACTTTTCATCCTTCGGGGCCTCCGCCTCCTGCTCGCCGTTTCCGGGGACCATCAACTCGTGGACAAACCCGGCCATGGCTGCTGGTACGCAGGCGGTACAAATTCTTCGAACTGGCACTTGGCCCCATTGCTGACTCGTGGGATAACTGCCGATGAGAGGTGTGAGGAGCGATTGGGCGATGAAGTTCCGCGAACTGCAGTTGGCCTGTACCTGCGGCCATACCCCTAACGGCAAACTGACCCTCGGGCTTACTTCCGAGTACGAGCTCGTGATTCATTGGGACTGCGAGGAGTGCGGGCAATCGATCTACGCCGTGAAATCGCTGGCCGATTGCTGCCGGGAGTGTCCCGAAATCCCGGCCGATAGCCGCGATACCGCTGCAGACGATGCGGAATTCCTGCGCAGTATGGGCATCAATGCGTAACCGCTGTTAGCGGCAATACGGTTCACCTAAGGCCTGCCAGGCTAGCCCTTGCCCGATGGCCGGCTGTGGGCCAACTTTTCTGGGTCGCCATCGATCCGAGCAGAGCAGACCGGACGCTCGCCACGAGGCCGTTGCCAGCCAGTCTCAGCATAGGCGACAGCCCGTCCGGGTGGATCGCCGCACCCTGGTGCGTTTATGGGAGTAATCTCCGAGAACCAACATCGCGAAATACGAAACAACAATTACTCGGAGCATCTGCCTGTTCGCAACTACGCACCGCATGTGGGCGCTCCAGTGGGGATCAAAGGGGTCACGGTCGCGATCATGGTTTCTGCGATGGACACGGCGGCGAAGTGGAGCCAGATAACAGAATGTTGGCGACGGTTGGGATGCCCACTGAGCCGTGGGAGTCAGTCGCGCTTCTTGACGGCAGCGCGAGGGGCTTTCGCCTTTTTCGCGGACCGGTCCTTGGCGGTCTTCTTGGTCGCCTTCTGCGGTAATCCTGGCAATGACGCGTCCAGGATGAAGCTCTTGATGCAAATGCCGTTCTCGCTACTGACTCGCTTCGCCTCAGCTCGGGCGACTGGCGGTCCTCGATCAGCCATTTCAGCGCCCGCTCAGGATCATGCAGTTCGACGTGGCGCAGGATCAGGGTCGTCGCCCAGCGCACGACGGCAGGTGGCCCTGCCCATGCGAGATCACGCAAAGCGCAATCCGGTTTGCCGAGATCTTTGTCAGTTCGGGCTGTCTGGTACGGGAGAATAAGGAGAATCCATTTCGAAAACACATCGACCGGCAAGGACCTGACGTATTCGGGCTCAACCACGATCCGGACCCGCGGAATCCTGTATGCCGCCAGACCGTTTAAGATGGGCCTGCCATATCGTAGGGACGTGGCTGAGCAGGAACGTCCAACCGCCAAGAAACTCCTCGCGGCACCGATGACTCGGTCCGCCTCCTCGACGGTCAGCGCCGACCAGCTCGGAAGTAATCACTAAGGTTCGAGTAAAACAGGTATTCTGCCAAGTCACTGTCCGAGCTTCGCGGACACGAGCTCAAGTAGGCGGCTCATCGAGCGGGAATCACGTTCGCATCTGGCGACTAGATCTCGAATACGCCGAATTCGGACGCTCCGCCTACGGTCAGACTTGCTCCGTTCCTTCTTTTGGCGGTCATGCTCGCCCCTTATCAATCGTCGCCTCTTGCCGTGCCAGGCTTTGAGTGCAGCCTTCAACTCCGGCCGGCCCGCGGTCAGTGAGTAGACAGTAGACCGCGCTTTGGGGTGTCTCAGTCTGTGAGAGCCCCGACAATACACTCCCAATTTGGCCGAATTTCAGGGATGGCCATCTTCCACTCTTCGATCGCGAACTCAATCAAGCCGCGGCACTAGTTCTCCAGCGAGAAGACGGCGCATCTCAGCCGATCCCAAGTCATAGCCCTCGTGCTTGGAGGACCCACGGATATCGAAGACCACATGGTGCTTAGTGATGCGGGCGGTCAGAAGTTCCGCAAATGCCTGCCGAATGGTGGAAAAACGCAAGTCGGGTGGCTGCTACTCCAGGCCCCCGCTCCTTTACTCCTTGCAGGTGATGGCGTAAGGATGGCACCGAATTTCCAATCCATCTCTCCACGGCCGTGGTGCGTGACGAGCGCGGGCGGCCCGAGGCGCTCACCGGGGTGACTACCGACATCACCGAACGGCGGCGCTCGGAAGAAGCCCTGCGGCGGCACAGCCGCGATCTGGAGCAAACCCGCGACGCTCTCGAGTGCGCCAGGCTGGAAGCCGAAAAGGCGAATCGGGCCAAGACCGAATTCCTGGCCCACATGAGCCACGAGATCCGCACGCCCTTGAACGGGATCATCGGCATGACCGAGCTCCTGCTGGATCGCTGCAGCGACGGGGAAATTCGCGATCTCATCCTCACCATCCGGAATTCCGGTGCGGCCCTGCGGCTGATCATCAACGACATCCTGGACCTTTCCAAAATCGAAGCCGGAAGAATGGAGATTCTTCGCGACCCGTTCGATCTGGCCGGAATCCTCGGCGATGTAGCCGGGCTCATGGCTCCCGGCGCGTGGCAGAAAGGCCTGGACCTGCTCCTGGATGTGCCACCCCTGCCGCGGCTTTTGGGCGACTCCGGCCGCATCCGGCAGATCGTCTGCAACCTGGTGGGCAATGCCATCAAGTTCACCGAGCGCGCTCACGTGCGCATTCGCGTGGCACCCGCGGAACCGGATGATGCCGTCCCCCGGTTCTGCATCTCCGTGGAGGATACCGGCATCGGGATCGCGCCCGACAGGCTGGGCTCATTGTTCGTGGAATTCACTCAGTTGGATTCGCCGTTGACGCGGAAGCACGATGGCAGCGGGTTGGGACTGGCGATCTCGCGCCGGCTGGCCGGGCTGATGGGCGGCGAGATCCACGTCGAGAGCGTTCCGGGCGTGGGCTCTACGTTCCATTGCACCCTCCCCCTACCGGTGGCTCCACCATCCGCTCCCGAACCGGCAGAACGCGCCGCGCCCGCCGCCCCCGATCGCCGGCGGATCGGCCGGGGTTCGCGGATCCTGCTGGTCGAGGACAACCCCGTAGATCAGAAAGTCGGCGTCCTGCTGCTCCAGCGCTTCGGCCGCCCCCCGGATGTGGCGTCCGATGGGCGGCAGGCGCTAAAACTGCTCGCGCAGCAAAGCTACGATCTGGTCCTCATGGATTGCAGCATGCCCTCCATGGACGGGTACACCGCCACTGCCGAGTGTCGCCGCCGGGAGACACACGGCAGCCATACCCCGATCGTTGCCATGACCGCCCACGCTACGGCGGGAGCTCGCGACCGGTGCCTGGCCGCCGGCATGGACGACTATCTCTCCAAGCCCGTGGACCGGGACACGCTGGGCGCCATGCTCCAGAAATGGCTGCCGCCCTCCACCCCTGCCCCGCGTCCGCCTCAGCACGGCGCGAACGTGAAAACCACCGCGCCGATCACGAACCAGATCGCTCCGAAGATCAGGCCGTAGCCGAAGAAGGTCCGGAAATCCACGTGCGCGATGCCGGCCGTCACCACGTACCAGAACGGCGTCGTGAAGTTGCCCAGGTGATCGCCGACCCCCAGCGCCAGGATGCCCCGCTGCACGGTTACCCCCACCGCCATCGCCGTCTTTACCGTGACGAATCCCTGCACCGTCCATTGCCCTCCGCTGGAAGGAATGAAGAATGCAAACAGGGCTCCGGCCGCAGCCGTGATCACCGGGAAAGTGGACCGGGTAGAGACAGCCGCAGCCACCCGGGTCACCCTCTCGCCGACGTTCGTGAACTGGATCAACCCCGCCACGCCGGCGTAGAGATGGTACAGCACGATCACGGCCCAGCTCCGCCCGACGCCCCGCTCCCCGGCCCCCGCAAAACGCCTCACCGTCCCGTGCAGCAGGAAACTCAGGAACAACAGCGTCGCGTTCAACGAGTTGATGTCCAGGCTCAGGCGTTTCAACACGAAGTGGTAAACCAGCCAGCCCGCGAGCATGCCGCAAAGCGCCAGCGCGGGCAGCGGGCTTCGCTCAGCCGTTCCGCCAGCCCCCGCTCCGGTCTTCATCGAGCACAGGCTCCACCACTTTCACCAGCGCCTGCGACTCGGGGAAGCCCGAGATGGGCCGCGCTTTCTTCGGCATCAGCCGGCAACCCGCCACCATCGCCGCGCAGGCGAACGCCGCTTCGTGAATCATCGCGGCCGGCGACCAGATCGTTGTCGACAGGGGAACGATGCCGATGCTGTCCTGCAGAAAATGCCCCGGAGTGGCCACCAGCAGCGGAGCGCTCGTCGAGAGTCCGTACTGCCACAGCGCCTGGCCAGCCGACGTCACCGCCAGCAGGAAGGGGAAATCCACCGCCAGGCCCCGCCGCTCCGCCTCTGCCGCGGAGTGGATGGCGATGATCGGCCCCAGCGCGTAGCCCAGCCCCCAGTACACATACGCCACCAGCCCGGAGCTCAGAAACGCCAGCACGACCACCTGGTTCCGGCTTCTCGGCACCCGTGCCAGAGCCGCGATGGCCTTGCGAAAGAACGGGGTCGCTCCCAGCGACATGCTGAGAACGATGATCAGCGTCATCTGCATGGTGAAGGGCAGTAGCATCCACAACCCTCGGTGATAGGCGTCCATCTCCTGCAGCACGGAGTTTCCGAGTGACAGCCCAACCGCAACCATCACGAGTGTGAGGATCACACCCGCCGTTACGGCGTCCGGCACCAGCCGCGACATCCGGTTCGCGAATCGCTCCCGCCCGGCCTCGTCCCTCCGTTGCCCCGCCATCTTCCGGCCCCTCCGTTCCGGGCATTATACATGCGCGTCGGGTTGGAATCGCGATACCTTGGCGTAATGTCCGTTCTCCGTACTATCTTCCTGGCGGCGGGTGGCGCGGCCGCACTTTTCGCGCAGACCTCGCGGCAGCCGGTCGCGCCTGTGGCGCCTCCCGCCAAAACGGCTCCGGGGCGCGACGATATCCTGCGCGGCGAGTACGGGCGGTATCGCGCCAATAACGACCTGCTGTCCTACGACCTCGATGTCCGCGTCGATCCCGGCCGCAAGTTCCTCAGCGGCAGGAACACCATCCGCTTCCGGATGCTCCAGGATGACAGCCGTATCCAACTCGATCTGTACGCCAATCTCGCGGTGGACAAAATCCTGCTGGGCGCCACCCCGCTGAAGTACGAGCGCGAGCTGAACACCGTGTATGTGGACTTTCCGGAGACCCTCAAACAGGGCCGTGTATATGCCGTCGATTTCCTTTACTCCGGCAACCCCGCCGAGACCGGCCGCTTCGGCGGCATCAGCTTCCGCAAGGACCCCGCCGGCCACACTTGGATCAACACTGCGTGCGAGGAATCCGGCGCCAGAGTGTGGTGGCCCAATAAGGACCAGTGGCGGGACGAGGTTCAGAACATGCGGATCAGCGTCTCCATCCCCAACGACCTGGTAGACGTCTCGAACGGCCGGTTCCTGGGCAAGACCGATCTCGGCGATGGCTACACCCGGTGGGACTGGGCGGTGCACTATCCCATCAACTCCTACAGCGTCTCGCTGAACGTCGGCAACTACGTTCATTTTGGGGACCGGCTGGGCAGCCTTCCACTCGACTTCTACGTGCTGCCCGAAGACCTGGAGGAAGCTCGCCGGCAGTTCGCGCAGGCCAAGCCGATGATCGAGACGTTCCAGGGCTATTTCGGCCCATACCCGTTCCCGAAGGACGGCTACAAACTGATCGAAGTGCCCTACTCGGGCATGGAGCACCAGAGCGCCGTCACCTACGGCAATCACTTCGCCAACGGCTACCTGGAACGCGACTGGACCGGCGTCGGCATCAGCACGAGATTCGACTTCATCATCATCCACGAAAGCGGCCACGAATGGTTCGGAAACGCCGTCTCGGCCGCGGACGTGTCGGACATGTGGATTCACGAAGGATGGGCTACGTATCTCGAAGCGCTCTACGTGGAGCACATGTTCGGGCATGACGATGCCATCCGCTACCTCAACGGCTACAAGTCGAAGGTTCGGAACCGCGAGCCGATCGTCACCACCCGCGGCATCCACCGCAGCCCGCCCCAGGACCAGTACTTCAAGGGCGCTCTCTTCCTCAACACGCTCCGGAGCGTGGTGAACGACGACCACCGCTGGTTCGCCTTCATCCGCAGCTTCTATCAGCATTTCAAGTATCGGAACATCATGACCGAGGACGTGGTGCGATATTTCAACCACAAGACCGGCATGAACCTGACGCCCGTTTTCAACCAGTACCTGCGCCACGCCGCCCTCCCTGTTCTCGAACTGAAATTCGACGAACCCCGCGGCACCGTTTCCTACCGCTGGCAGGCCGATGAGCCGGGATTCGCCATGCCCGTGCGGGCCGGGGGCCGGATCATTCAACCCACGGCGGAGTGGCAGACGATGGAGACGCCGCTCAAGCCCGCCGAATTCAAGGTGGCCACCGACCTCTACTATGTAAACGTCCATACCATCGCACCCTGAACTCGTGTTATAGTCGTCGGAAATTGAAGGTACTGGTGCGGAATCAGACCCGCCAGACCGTTCTGGCGCGAGCTGCGGAAGTGGCAGACACCAGCGCAAAGCGGCGGACAGGCCTGCTGAAACATGAGCGGCTGGAACCGGGCGACGGTCTTTGGATCGTCCCCTGCGAATCGGTGCATACCTTTTTCATGAAGTTCCCCATCGACTTGGTCTACCTGGACAAGGGACGCAAAGTCCGCAAACTCCGTCATGCCGTGCCGCCCTGGCGCCTCTCGGCCTGCCTGGCTGCCCACTCGATCCTGGAGCTGCCGGCCGGGACCGTGCGGCAGAGCGGAACCTTTGTGGGCGACGAGTTGGTGATCGAGAATCTATGACCGGGAGGAACCCGGTCGTCCCCTGGTTGGTGCCCGATGTCGGAATGGTGGCCGCGACGGTCACCCTCTTCTACTGCCTGTTCTACTTCCAGGGTTACTCCAACCTGTTTCGCGACTCCGACGCGGGCTGGCACATTCGCAACGGCGAGTCCATCCTCGCGACCGGCAAACTCCCGCGGACGGATCCTTATTCCTTCACCCGCGCCGGACAGCCCTGGTTTGCCTGGGAGTGGGGCGCCGATGTCCTGGCGGGCGCTATCCACAAGTCGGCAGGCCTGCGGGGTGTCGCATTACTGTATGGTGTCGTGATTGCGGCCGGGGTCTGGCTCTGGTTCCGCCTGCACTGGGCGGTAGGCGGCGAGTTCCTCATTGCCTGCATCATGCTGCTGCCGATGCTGTCTACCAGCAACATCCACTGGATGGCGCGGCCCCATCTCATCGGCTGGATTTTCCTGATTCTCGTGGTGCTATGGGCGGAGACCGGGGGCCGGCGATTCGGTCCCCGGCAGGCCCTGGGGCTGGCAGGTTTCATGGCACTCTGGGCCAACCTGCATGCCAGTTTTTTCCTGGGCATCGTCGTAGCGGCCCTGTACGCGGTGTGGCGGCGCGTGCCGTGGATGGCGGTCGCCATCTGCGCGGTAGCGCCCCTGGCCAACCCTTACGGATGGCGCCTCTATGCGCACGTCCTCGGCTACCTCACGAATTCGCAACTCCTTTCGCGAATCAGCGAATTCCAGAGCTTCGATTACCAGTCGCCGGGATCGGGCCAGATCGCCGCCACCCTGATCCTGGGGATCGCGGGCGGCACCCTGGCATTCACTCAGAGGCGCTGGGAGCGGTTCGCGCTGGCCATGGTGATCTCGGTGACGGCGCTGCGTTCGGCCCGCGGTTTGCCGCTGGTGGCCCTGATTCTGCTGCCGCTGGCCAACGCCGGCCTCGCCGAATGGCTGCGTAAATCCGGGGTGAGCCTGCCCTTGCCCCTGATGCGCGAGCTCGATGCGCGCCTCAACGGTCTGGCCCTCGCCCCCTTCGCGGTGGTTCTGGCTTATGTCTTCTTGCGGTTCGTCCCGGTGGGGTTTCCCAAGGACCAGTTCCCCGTCGACGCTTATCCACACATCCCGCGCGAGGCGCGCCTGTTTGCCCCGGACCGGTACGGCGGCTACCTGATCTACCGCTCCGATGGTGCGCGAAAAGTATTCTTCGACGGCCGTAGCGATTTCTACGGCCTGGAGTTTGTGAAACGTTACGAGAACCTGGTGCAGGTCCGGCCGGGATGGCGGGAATACTGGGATTCGTTCCGGTTCACCGATGCGCTGCTGCCCAACGATTTTCCGCTGGTGCCTGCGCTGGAGCAAATCGGGTGGCGCCCGGTGTACCGCGACGCCACGGCCACCCTCCTGACCGTTGGCGGTCCGTAGACCCGCAAAGTGTGCAGCCTATTGGCAGGGCCAGCCCCGCCGGAATCTTCCGTCAGGAACTGAATCCGCCTGCGTGCGTCGCTTCGGTCGAAACCATCCCCTGCGGCGGCCGCCGCCACGGCACCCGCCGAGACCAAATGCGAATTTGGTGATGCAGTTGTGTCCCGAACAGGACTTCCGGGGCTCGCCGGTCGGCACGTCAGCGGGTCGGGCGTCAGACGGCAAATTGAGTTTGGCTCACACACCGGACGGATGCCCGAAGCCGCTTGAGTCACCAAACGCTAGTTTAGTTCCCGTTATAGGGGCCCCAACGAGAATTTTGTTCTCGTTGTCGGCGTTCAGGCGGCGACTTTGAGGCCGACAGCGCGCAAGAGCGCCTCCAGGCCATCGCAGATGTTTTGGTGGAGGCGGTCCAGTGTGCAGCGTTTCTCCTCTGGCAGTGCGCGATCTCCGCGAAATGGTGCCAGTAAGCCCGCGGTAAGGGGTGCGTAGATTTTTTCGAAGAGCTTCAGAAAGGCCACGCAAATCGCGTAGCCCTTGCCGACCAGGCGATAGCGACGCGAGTGTGGAATCCTTTCGACGAGGCCTTTGGCTCGCAACTTGGAAAGGTCATAGCGGAACGATGCCAGCGAATACTGAGAGCCGGTCATGCCAAGAGCTTCCAGAGCCGGATGGTAGAGATCGGCCGTGGTTACTTTGAAGGCCGCCACTGCCCGCTGGCACGCTTCGGCCATTCGCGCGATGAACGCAGTGGCAACCTGCAAATCGTTTTCGGCCTGCTGACCAATGGGGAAGGATGTCCGGTGGCGGTGGAAGTCTTCGAAGGCAACACGGGCGATCCCACCACGGTCACGCCGCAAGTCAGTAAGCTACGGGAACGCTTTCACCTGAAGCAAATCGTCTTAGTCGGAGATCGGGGCATGCTCACCTCGGCGCGCATCCGCGAGGACCTCAAGCCACAGGGAGGCTTGCCGTGGATCTCGGCGCTCAAGTCGATCCAGATTCAGCAACTGGTGCAGGGCGGCGCGTTGCAGTTGTCGCTGTTCGACCAACACGACCTGGCCGAGGTTCAACATGCCTCTTACCCCGGCGAGCGGTTGATCGCCTGCCGCAATCCGTTGCTGGCCGAGGAGAGGAGTCGCAAGAGAAATGAATTGCTGGAGGCCACCGAGAAGCAATTGAAAAAGATCGTGGAGGCTACCCAGCGAAAGAAGATGCCGCTGCGGGGACGCAAGGAGATAGGTTTGGCCGTGGGGAAGATTTTAGGTCGTTATAAGATGGGGAAGCATTTCAGCCTGTTCATCGAGGAAGCCGGATTTCGTTGTGCGCGTAAGCAGGCCAACATCGATCGCGAAGCTGCGCTGGATGGCATCTATGTCATTCGCACCAGTGTTCCGGCAGAGACCTTGAGCAGCGAGAACGTGGTGGGTTGTTATAAGAGACTTTCCGATGTGGAACGGGCATTTCGTAGTTTGAAGAGTTTGGACCTCAAGATCCGTCCCATCTACCATCACCTGGCGGAACGAGTGAAGGCGCACGTGTTCTTGTGTATGCTGTCCTACTACGTGGAGTGGCACATGCGCCAAGCGCTGGCCTCGATCCTATTTGATGATGATGACCCACAAGCTGCCGAGGCGGCCCGCAAGAATATCGTTAGTCCGGCGGCGAGATCGCCCAAAGCCCAGAGCAAAGACTATTCCAAACGGACCGAGGATGGGCTGCCCGTTCACAGCTTTCAGACTCTCTTGAAAGATCTGGCCACGCTCACCAGGAATGAGGTTCGTATAGGGGAACAAACCTTGCAGATGCTGGCCACCCCAACGCCCGTTCAACAACGGGCGCTACAACTGCTCCAGGTTTCCGCCGGACTGTAATCGTACCCAGTAGACTGCACGGCGAAAACCAGCTAACTCAAATCAAAATAACCGGTTAACGCGTCTTGGCTCAAAGAAGTTCGGCCTAAAAGTCGAACTGGTCTATGTTTGAGCGGTCGAAGATCACCGGTTTGCCCAAGAGCACCTGATCTCCCCGGACCTCGATGGTGCCGAGCCGGCCCGCCTGGAACGACGTCGTGCCTTTCGGCAGGCGGCCTTCGGCCAACAGCGCCGCGGTGCGCACGGTGAGATAGCCGAGATCGCGCGTATTCCATAGCACCACCGCCTGGGTGACGCCGTCATGGACATAGCGCTTGTTCAGATTGGGAAGCGACAGGCCGATTACGAACACGTCCTTGCGTCCCGACTGGCGCACGGCTTCGGCGACCCCGGGAACGGCTCCCGTGGCGAGTCCCATGATCAGGCGGACGCCCGGGTAAATTCGCAGGATCGTCTGAGTCTCGGCAAAGGCTTTATCGCGCTCATCGTCGCTGGCCCGGATCGTGAGCAGCTTCAGGTTGGGGTACCGCGCTGCCAGGCGCTGCCGGATGGCATCGATCCAGCGATTCTGGTTGGCCGCGCTCAGCGCTCCGGTGACAATCGCGAATTCGCCGCGGCCGTTCATCAGGCGCGCGGCTTCGTCCGTCAGGGTGTTGCCGATGCCTTCGGGAGTGGCCTGGTTGATGAAATAGTCGCGGGCGTCCGGGGCGGCGTCGGCATCCCAGGTGAGCACTTTGATGCCGCGCTCGCGCGCTTTGCGCAGAACCGTGGAGAGCGCCGCGGAATTCTCCACGCTGACCGCGATCACGTCCACCTGGCGGGTGATCCAGCTTTCCACAATCTCGTTCTGCCGGGCGGGGTCCAGGCTCGTGGGGCCGTCCCAGATCAGCTCCACACCGGTTTCGCGGGCGGCTTCTTCGGCGCCGGCGCGGCAGCTCACGAAGTACGGATCGCCTTTCGCTTTGGGCATCATGGCGACCACCGGGCGATGGGCGCCGGCAGGGGAAACGCCGGGGACCGGCGCGGTGCCGCGCAGCGAATGCACCATCCAGATATTGCTGCCGGCCACGATCAGCGCGCCGGCGAGAATGACCGTGCACAGCACGGCGAGTTGCGAATTCCGCATGGGTGATGGTTCCTCGAGAGCTGCTGAACGCGCGGTTTGTCCCCAGGTTTTCAGACCGATCGCCAGAATGAGGACGATACCGGTCAGGACACCGGTGAGTTCGGAAGGCAGGGCCGCGAGACGCAGTCCGTTTTGTAAGACCGAGATCGAAAACAGGCCCAGCACGGAGCCCCAGATCGTACCGCGGCCGCCGAAAACCGAAGTCCCGCCCAGGACCACGGCGGTGATGGCCGCCAGCTCATATCCCGTTCCGGCGTCCGACTTCGCCTGGCCCAGGTGCGCGACGTATACTACCGCGGCGATGCTGGCGGCGATGCCCGACAGCAGGTACACCAGCGCGATGCGGCGGGCGACCTTTACCCCGGCGTACCGGGCGCCGCCCGGACTGAACCCGATGGCGTACAGCGTGCGCCCGACGACCGACCGGTGCAGCAGGACCGCATAGCCCGCCAGCGCCGACAGGAACAGCGGCAACTGCACGGGAATCACACCCCACAGGTAGCCCTGCCCGAGCTGCAGGAACGATCGCGGGAAGCCACTGTAGCTCACCGCGCCGTGGGTGATGCCCTCGGCGATGCCGCGGAACATCGAGAATCCGCCGAGGGTCACGATAATCGGGGGAATCCGGAGGCGGGTGACGAGCGCGGCGTTGAGCGCGCCGCCCGAGGTGCCGGTGAGGATCGCGCACAACACCGCCACGGCGATGGGCAGCCGCCAATCATGCCAGGCAGCACCGAACACCACCGCGGCCAGGCCCATCATGGAGCCTACCGAGAGATCGATGCCGCCGGTGATCATGACCGGGGTGAGGGCCAGGGCGAGCAGCCCGAGTTCCACGCTGAGCCGGATGATCTCGAAGAAATTGGCGACCGTGAAGAAGTTCGGTCCGAGGAGGGAGAAGACGGCGAGCTCCACGCACAGCCCGATGGCGAGGATCCGCATCGCTCAGTCCCTCGCCCCGCTGACCGCCGCCAGAATGATGGCGCCCTGCATCGCTCTTTCCCAGTAGGCGCTCACTCCCAGGTAGGTGAGCGCGGGGCCTATGGAACCTAGGAGAATCACTCCCAGGAATGTGCCGAACACGGATCCTCTGCCGCCGGTCACCGCCGTGCCGCCCACGATCACCGCCGCGATCACCTGCATCTCCAGACCGATGCCGGCGTTGGCGGGGACCTGGTTGAAGCGCACGGCATTGAACACGGCGGCGCAGCCGGTGAGCGCGCCCGTGAGCACGAATGCGGCGAAGACCACGCGGGCCGGGTCGATGGCCGCCAGCCGCGCGGCTTCGGGGTTGGAGCCGGCGGCGTACACCGCGCGGCCGGCCGCAAGATTCCGCAATCCCCACGCCGCAGTGAGCGACAGCAGCAGGGCTGCGGCGGCGGTGATGGCTTCGCTTGCCGGTTGCGAGGCGCCGAACCACTGGAACGACGGAGGCAGGTCCTGCACCCAGGCGCCCTGGGTCACCCAGCGCAGGGCGTCGCGCAGCGCCACCATGGTGGCCAGCGTGACCACGATGGACGGGATGCGCACGTAGGCCACCAGCGCGCCATTCGCGGCCCCCATCAGCGCGCCCGCCAGGCAGGCGGCCAGCGCGGCCACGGGCATCGGCAACCCGGCCTTCGCAAAAACGCCGGCAGCCACGCTGCAAATCGCGAACTGCGAACCGACTGAAATGTCGATCTGCCCCGTGAGGATGACGATGGTCATCCCCAGCGCCGCGATCAGCACCGGCATGTTCGCGATCATGAGATCACGCTGGTTGCTCCAGGAGAAGAAGCCCGGTGCAGCCAGGCCCAGCACGGCGGCCAGCGCCAGAATGGCGATGGCGAGCGGGAGTTCTCTGCGCATCATGAGCCGAGCGCCAGGGAGAGGATTCTCTGCTGCGTCGCTTCCGCGCGCGCGAGGACTCCCGCCACGGCTCCGGCGTGCATGACGGCGATGCGATCGCTCATTCCCAGGATCTCCGGCAGCTCCGAAGAGATCATGATAATCGCCGCGCCGCGCTCCGCCAAGTCGACCATCAGGGCATGGATCTCGGACTTGGAGCCGACATCCACGCCCTGCGTGGGCTCGTCGAGGATCAGCACCACGGGCTGGATGGCCAGCCATCGCGCCAGCGCCGTCTTTTGCTGATTGCCTCCGGAGAGCGATCCGGTCTCGGCATCGACCGAGGGAGTCTTGATGCGCAGGCGGTCAACGAAGCCGCGGGCGAGCTCGCGCTCGCGCGACCGGTCGATCATGCCGTGCCGCGCAACCGCGGCAAGATTGGCGAGGCTGATGTTGGCCGCGACCGGCATTTCGAGCACCACCCCGTTCTGGCGGCGGTCTTCGGGCAGGTACGCGATTCGGAGCCGAATGGCATCGGTGGGTGTGTGGATGGTGACGGGCCGGCCTTCGAGCAGGATCTCGCCGCGGTCCGACGGGGTAATACCGAAGAGGGTCTCGGCGAACTCCGTGCGGCCCGAGCCGACCAGCCCCGCGAGGCCCAGAATTTCTCCGCGCCGGACCGAGAGCGAGACGCCGCCCAGGTTGCGCACTTCGAGAATCACGTCGCCGATGGCGACCTCGCGTTTCGGGAAGACCGTCGAGACTTCGCGGCCCACCATGAGGCGGATGAGCCCGGCGCGGTCCACGTCCTGGACGTCGCAGGTGGCGATGGCTTCGCCGTCGCGCAGTACCGTGACGCGATCGCCGATGGCCGGGATCTCCTCGAGCCGGTGCGAGATGTAGATGATGCCGGCACCGTGCTCGCGCAAGGACTGGATGACCCGGAAGAGGCTCTCGACTTCGCGGGCGGTCAGCGAAGCGGTGGGCTCATCGAGGATCAGAATCTTGGCATCCGCGCCGATAGCCTTGGCGATCTCGACGATCTGCTGCTCGGGCATGCTCAGCGTCCGGACGAGACGTTCGGGTGGAATGCCGGCCCCGGCGCGCGCCAGCAGTTCGCGGGCGCGGGCGGCGCGGCTTTTCCAGTTCACCTTGCGCGCGAGTCCGGGGGGTTCCAGCGCGAGCGCGATGTTCTCGGCGACGGTGAGGTGCGGGAACAGGCTGGGCTGCTGATATACGGCGGCGATGCCCAGGGCGCGCGCATTGGCGGGGCTGTGATGGGTGACGGGCCGGCCGGAGACCTGGAGCGTCCCGGAATCGGGAGCCAACGCCCCCGTGATGATCTTGATGAGCGTGGATTTGCCGGCGCCGTTTTCGCCGATGAGCGCGTGTACCTCGCCCGCGCGAACCTCCAACGATACGGACCGGAGGGCATGTGCGCCGGCGAAAGCTTTCGAAATGCCGGTGGCTTCGAGCAGGGGCGGCATGCGTCAGCGCTTGTCTGGAGCTAACGCCGAGTTTATCTTGGTTGCATGCCCCGCTGCGCATTCCGACTTCGGTTGAAGAAAGACGCGATTGAGGATTACGAGCGCGAGCACCAGCGCGTGTGGCCCGAGTTGCTAGCCAAACTGAAGGAAGTCGGGATCTCCGACTATTCCATTTTCCGCCGCGACCAGGACCTGTTTCTGTGCATGCGGGTGGACAATTTCGAGCGCGCGTGGGATGAACTGGACCGCGACCCGGTGAATCAACGCTGGCAGAAGGAGATGAACCGGTTCTTCGAACCGGTCCCCGGGCTGAAGGCCGGCGAACGGTTCGCGATGATGGAGGAAGTTTTCTACCTGGAGTAGGGATCGGGACGGGGGCCCCTGGGACTCGCCAGGAAAGCGCAGGCCTGTCGAAACGGCACGGGGAAGGTTGCGGGAGGCTGTGAGCCTGGACGGGTTGCCTACACGCGGACACTCTCAAGCCGGCATTAGGCTCCCCACTACCCGGTACATCTCGGCAATTCTGGATGGGCTTCGAGATGTAGTCGTCCATCCCGGGGGCGAGACACCGCGCCTGATCGCCATCGAGCGCGTAATCCGTCATGGGCACGATTCTCAGATGCTCGCCGGTTGCGCGTTCCCGATCACGATTGGCGGCCGTCGTTTCAAATCCGTTCATCTGAGGCATCGGCACGTCCGTCAAGGCGAGGTCGAACGCATCTGGTCCGGCGCCTCCCGATCGAAATACGTAACTGTGGCGCGCAGACGGACCGGATAAGCCCGTTGCGCTTCCACCTTGGTCAGCGCGTGACGCGACCAACCGGTTGCAGCGGATTGTCCCATCGCCCGGGCGGCGCCGGCAACTTCACCCCTTGCTCATCGGCGAGAACGGGTGATCCGTGGACAGACCAGTCGCCGGTAGAGGCGTCTGGCGAGTTCTGCTCCTGAAGCCGCATCAGGTTCTGTACAGAGGAACGACACGATCTCTCCAGCCTGTAAGGCGCTGCCCGGAATTGCGATCGGAGTCCCGAGCTATAGCAATCAGAATGAGTACGAATGGAACACGTAGGCATAGCTGGGATTCACTCCCGGCGTCGCGTTCCTGATGAATTCGCCCTTGAAGAGATACCCGTAACCAGCGCCGAACTGGAAGTGCTGGTACTTGTAGGTGGCGAAAATATCCGCCTCCTGGCCGACGTGGCGGCCGGCGGTTCCGTTGATGGAGCGCGCGATCGATTTTCCGGAGCCGTTGTAGAGGCCATCGCGGACGCTGGCCAGCCACAGGCTGTTATACATGGCGCTGACGGAGAAGCTCTTGGTCACCGGCAAGGTGGCCACCGAACGCAGGTTGTGCAGGTTCCGCCAGCCGAACAGATCCTGGTGCCCGAATTTGTCATGGCCGGACGGGTACAACTGGTCGAACGTTCCGACGCGGTTCGGGTTCGAAGGATCGGAGGTGCCGGAGGCGTACTTGTACTCTCCGGTGAGGGTGACATTTCTCCCGCCCACGGCCCACGGACGGCTGAAGGTGGAAACGAATGCGCCGGCGCGATGGCCGGCGGCGCCGATGCGTCCGTTCTGGAGCGCGGCCTCGAAGGTGTATTTCGTCGTCTTCTGAATCTGACCCGAGATCCGGCCGCCAAAGGTGTTGGTCTTCAGCCGGTCAGTCCCATCCTGCGTTTTCCCGCCGGTAAAGCCGGCCGGGCGGTTCTGGTCGTGGCGCAGCACGTAGACTTCGACTACCCCTTTCGGGAACGGGCCCTTGAAGGAGTTGTACATGCCCCAGACACGGTCGCCCAGAACAGGCCGGTTGAATTCACCAATGCGGACTTTGACCGGCGAGACCACCAGGAACTCGAACTGCGCGCCCGGAAGCCGGTAGTAGACGCGGGCATGATCGAACGAGCGCGAGAGGTTTCCCCATTGCGGCGAGCCGATCAGGCGGGTGTCGCCGTAGTTGAGCATCTTGCGTCCCGCCGTAGCGCCCCAGCCGGTCTTGCTGCTCGGGAAGATCTCAAAGTAGCTCTCAAACAGATCGAAGGGATCGCGAACGCTGGACGGCGCGTTCGCGCCGTACCACGGCGAGCGGCTGTCCTGGAACGTGGTCCCGAACCGCAGCCACGAGAAGGGAGTGGCGAGGACGCCGATCCGGGTGCGCAACAGCCCCGTTTCCAGATCCGGCGCGCTGCCGAAGGACTGTCCCGTGCGCCGCTCGTATCGGCCGCGCTGCTCGAAGGTCAGCTTCAGCTTGCCTTCGGTTTGCGAACTGACCACCGCGCCGGCTGCTGCGCCAAGGTCCCAGGTCTGGGCCGTGGCCGTCACCCCAGCCGCGAGAAAAGCGACACCCGCCCATCGGATGCTACCTGCTGCAAAAATCCCCATACGTCATTCCTTCCTGAGACGGTGCGCCTGTGGCATCGCTCTGGAACAACAGATCGGGTGCCTGACACTGAATCGTAACGTCCAGTTTTAGAAAAGAAGCCTGATCTCTCCATGATTTATTGCTGACCCCGGGAGTACTTTTGTTCCGTCCGCCGCGCCATCAATGTCTGCCGCGAGGAGTTTGTTTCTGTGAGTGTGGATACCAAATTTCAAGGAGGCCGGCGGCCATTCGGCGACAGCATTCCGCGATACGGCTCACTCCGATACAATTGTTAGCGTCGCCGTTCAATAGGAGCCGTCATGAGCCGATTGTCAGTCCGTCTTGTCCCCCTCGGAGCCGTCATCGCAGCCGGTGCCCTCCTGCTGCTGGCGCAACCCGATCTCGGCGGTGTGTGGGTGCTCAAGGTACCGCGGGGCGACGGAACGTTTCGCAAGACTCTTTACGAATTGAAACAGGACCGTCAAACCGTAACCATGACCATGATGGGCGCGGGACGCGGGCCGGCTGGACCGCCGCGCGCGGCGCAGCCCCCCGCAGGCGCGCCGCCGGCCGCCACACCGCCCGGGCGCCGTGGTGGGCGTCGCGGGCCGCCGGCGCCGATCACCGCATCTTTTACCGGCGGCAGGCTCCGTTTCGAAATGGTAGGAGGCTTCGGGTTTGGCCAGAAGAAGCAGCCACCGGAACCGACCGTGTACGAGGGACCGCTCGAAGGCGGGAAGTTCGCATTGACGATTACCGGAGGGAGCGGCGGCGGCCGGGGCGGTCCCGCGCCGACCAGCGCGATCCTGGAGCGCTCGACTCGCGAAGCCTTGGAGCTTCCGCGCCTCCCGCTGCCCGAACTGCACACCGTGAAGAGCAACGGGCTGGCGAAGACGCCGCCGATGGGTTGGAATAGCTGGAACCTGTTCCGCGGCCAGGTCGACGACAAACTGGTGCGCGGGATCGCCGATGCCATGGTCTCCAGCGGCATGAAAAAGGCTGGCTATATCTACGTCAACATCGACGATACGTGGGAAGCCGAGAACCGCGACCCGCAAGGAAACATGCGCACCAATAACAAATTCCCCGACATGAAAGCCCTGGCGGATTACGTGCACTCCAAAGGGCTGAAGATCGGCATCTATTCGTCGCCCGGCCCCACCACGTGCGCCCAGTACGAGGGCAGCTACGGTCATGTAGAGCAGGACGCCAAGACTTTCGCCGCCTGGGGAATCGATTACATAAAGTACGATTGGTGCGGCGCGGCGCGCATTTACACCGACGAAGACATGCGCGCCGCCTATCAGCAAATGGGAGACGCGTTACTCCGGTCCGGCCGGCCCATCGTCTATAGCCTGTGCCAGTACGGCCGGGCGAAGGTGTGGGAGTGGGGCGCGCTGGTCGGCGGCAACCTCTGGCGCACTACCGGCGACATCAGCGACCGGTGGCAGTCCATGGAGAACATCGGCTTCGGTCCCTCGGTTCCCGGAGGCATCTCGGAACCCGGGCAGCCCGCACCTCCCCGGCTGACGCAGCTCGATATCGCGAAGGACTCCAACGTCGGACACTGGAACGATCCCGACATGCTGGAAGTCGGCAATGGAGGCATGACCAACGACGAGTACAAGACGCACTTCTCGCTATGGTGCATGCTGCGCGCGCCGCTGCTCGCCGGGAACGACATCCGCAACATGCCGCAGGAGACCAAAGACATTCTCCTCAATGCCGAGGTCATCGCCATCGACCAGGATCCCGCCGCTCTGCCCGCCAAGCTGGTATCGCGCGAAGGCACCAGCGACGTCATCGCGAGGCCTTTGCATGACAAGTCGATGGCGGTCGCCTTGTTCAACCGCGGGAGTCAGCCGGCGAGCATCAGCGTTGCCTGGGATGCGATCGGCATGGGCGGCAAGAGACTGCGGGGCCGCGATCTGTGGAAGCATGAGGCAGTGGAGCTGTCGGGCGATCGCCATAGCGCCACCGTGCCCAGCCACGGCGTAGTCCTGCTGAAAGTCTCGGCGCAGTAACGGCCTGACGCATCCCGCGCGGGTGTGCCCCATTCGGTGACGCCCGGCGGGCGTGCGGTATCATGGGCAATCGACTCATGCCCATGGTGCTGCCGCGCGTGTACCCGATCCTGGACACGGAATCGCTCGAGCGCCGCGGCATCGCAGTTCCCGTGGCCGCCAGCGCTTTTCTGGAGGGCGGAGCCGGTATCCTCCAGATCCGTCACAAAGGGCACTGGAACCGCGCCGCTTTCGCCGCGGCCCAGGTCGTTGCGCGGCTGGCTCGGGAGGCCGGCGCCATGCTGGTGATCAACGATCGCGCCGATTTCGCCCTGCTGCTCGACGCCGGGCTGCACGTGGGCCAGGACGATCTCGCCCCCCGTGACGGACGCCGCCTGATGGGTCCGGATGCGATCATCGGTTTCTCCAGCCATAACGTGCCCCAGCTCTGCGCAGCCGGCGGAGAACCGGTCGACTACGTGGCGCTCGGGCCGGTCTTCGGCACCCTCTCCAAGCGCGACCCCGACCCGGTGGTGGGCGTCGGCGAAGTACGGCGCTGCCGCGCGTTGCTCGACAAGCCGCTGGTCGCCATCGGCGGCATCACCCTGGAGAACGCTCGCGACGTGTGGGAGGCCGGCGCCGACTCGGTGGCCGTGATTGCCGGGCTGATTCCCGATCAGGTAACACCTCGATCCTTGCGCGCACGGATGGAACAATGGCAACAACTCGTGAAACCGGGCTCGTAAAGGGCCTTGGCCTGGTCGACGCCACCACGCTTGTGATGGGTGGCATGATCGGCTCAGGCGTGTTCATCGTGGCCGCCGATATTTCGCGGCAGGTCCAGTCGCCGGGGCTCATGATCCTCACCTGGCTGGTGACAGCGGCCCTCACGCTCATCGCGGCCCTCAGCTACGGCGAACTCGCAGCCGCCATGCCGCAAGCCGGCGGGCAGTACGTCTACCTGCGTGAAGCCTTCGGCCCGCTGTGGGGGTTCCTCTACGGCTGGACGCTGTTCCTCGTGATTCAGACCGGCACGATCGCGGCCGTGGCAGTTGCCTTCGCCAAGTATACGGGCGTTTTTGTGCCCTGGATCTCGGCCCGGAACTACCTGCTGGGCAGCGGGAAAATCGGAATCACCACGCAGCAGCTTCTGGCCATCGCCATGATCGTGTTCCTGACCTGGTCAAACACCCGTGGTATCCGCACCGGCGCGGTGGTGCAGAACGTGTTCACGTTTGCCAAGATCGCCGCGCTTCTGGGGCTGGTGGCGTTCGGATTCCTGGTAGGCCGGAATGCCCGGGCGGTGGAAGTCAACTTCACGGGTTTCTGGCGCAATTCGGGGTGGAACTTCGCTACCCTGCGGCTCGTCGGAGTAGCCATGGTGGGCGCGCTGTTTTCCTCCGACGCGTGGAACAACGTGACCTTCACCGCGGGCGAAGTGCGCAATCCGCGGCGCAATCTGCCGCTCTCCCTGGCGCTGGGGGTAGCCGTAGTTTCGGCGCTGTACATCGCGTCCAACTTCGTGTACCTGAACGTATTGACCTTCACGGAAATCCAGAATGCAGTCGAGGACCGCGTGGCTACCGCCGCGGCCGCCCGCATGTTCGGATCGGTCTCGGAGCAGTTGATGGCCGCGGCCATCATGATCTCGACCTTCGGCTGCGCCAACGGCCTGATCCTTTCCGGCGCGCGGGTCTACTACGCCATGGCCAAGGACCGGCTGTTTTTCGCCAGAGCCGGCCGGCTCGACCCCGTGCACCACACGCCGGTCTTCTCGCTCGCCGTGCAGTGCGGATGGGCGGCCCTGCTCACCTTGAGCGGCCGTTACAGCGACCTGCTCGACTATGTTATCTTTGCGGTGCTGTTGTTCTACATACTGACGATTCTGGGACTGTTCGTGCTCCGTCGCACTCAGCCGAATCTGGAGCGGCCGTACAAGGCCGTGGGGTATCCCGTGTTGCCGGCGGCCTACGTGGCGGCGGCCGGGCTGATTGAGATCTTGCTGCTGCTGTACAAACCCAGTTACACGTGGCCGGGGCTCATCATTGTTCTGCTGGGCTTGCCCGTGTACCTGATCTGGCGAAGGAAAGCGACCATATGAACCTGTTTGCAACGAAACCGCTCGACCAGTTGGTGAAAGAAGCAGAGGATACCGGCCAGCACAGCCTGAAGCGGACGCTCGGACCGTTTCAATTGACCGCACTCGGCGTAGGGGCCATCATCGGCGCCGGCATCTTTGTCCTGGCCGGCCTGGGCGCGCATTACGCCGGTCCCGGCCTGACGCTGTCGTTCGTGCTGTCGGGTTTGGGTTGTGCCTTCGCCGGCCTGTGTTATGCCGAGTTCGCGGCCATGATTCCCCTCGCCGGCAGCGCCTACACCTACGCCTACGCCACATTGGGTGAGTTGTTTGCCTGGATCATCGGCTGGGACCTGACGCTCGAGTACGCGATGGGCGCCAGCACCGTCTCCTCCGGCTGGTCCAACCATTTCATCGAACTGTTGAACATATTCAACATCAAGATGCCGCTGTGGCTGGCGTACGATCACTGGACCGCGCTGCGCACCGCCGAGAACATCGTCGCCCGTCAGATGGCCCAGGCCGCGGACCCCAGCCTGGTGCCCGGCACACAGGCGTTTCTCAACAAGGTGATCGAGATCACGGGCGCCCAATCGTCGACACTGGTGGAGCGGGCCAGAGAGCTGATGAACGCGCCCTCGATTTTCGGAGTGGAAATCGGGTTCAACCTCCCGGCGTTCATCATCGCTCTGCTCATCACCGCCATTCTGATCATCGGAATCAAGGAAAGCGCCCGCTTCAACACCACCATCGTGGTGGTCAAGGTATCGGTGGTTCTCTTCGTGATCGCCATGGGAGTCCGTTACATCAACCCATCCAACTGGGGTCACGACTGGAGCAGCTTCGCACCCAACGGGTTCTCCGGGGTGGGCGCCGGGGCGGCGTACATCTTCTTCGCGTACATCGGATTCGACGCGGTCTCCACCACCGCGCAGGAAGCCAAGAATCCGCAAAAGGACCTGCCCACCGGTATCATTGCCTCGCTGCTCGTGTGTACCGTGTTATATATTCTCGTGGCGGCGGTGCTCACCGGGATGGTGCCCTGGCAGGAAGTGAACATCGAGGCTCCCATCGCCCGGGCCTTTTTGGACCGCGGCCTCACTACCGCCTCCCACGTGATCACATTGGGCGCCCTGGCCGGGCTCACCAGCGTGATGCTCGTCATGCTCCTGGGGCAAACCCGCGTCCTTTATTCCATGGCCAGGGACGGCCTGCTCCCCAGCCGGTTCTTTGCCGACGTCCACCCCAAGTTCCGGACCCCGTGGAAGAACACCATGCTGGTCGGTCTGCTTGCCGCCGTGGTGGGCAGCGTCACACCCATCGACGATATCGGCAAGATGGTCAACATCGGGACCCTGCTGGCATTCGTGATCGTGTGTGTATCGATCATGGTGCTGCGGAAAACCAACCCGGGACAGCCCCGGCCGTTCCGGACGCCATGGGTGCCCCTGATCCCGATTCTGGGCATCTGTTTCAACGGGTACATGATGTATAAGTTGGGCTGGGTGAACTGGGCCCGGCTGATCGGTTGGCTGATCATCGGCCTGTTCGTATATTTTGGCTACGGCCGCCACCACAGCCGTCTGCAGGGCGATGAACGGGAATAGTCCTCCCGGCCTGCCCGACCAGAAAGCAACCATTATGAGCCTGTTTGCTACAAAATCGGTGGACTATATCATCGCCGAATCCGAGGGCGGCAAGCACCATCTGCGCCGCACGCTCGGCCCCGTCAACCTGATCGCGTTGGGAATCGGCGCCATCATCGGAGCCGGCCTGTTTTCCCTGACGGGCGTCGCGGCCGCACAAAACGCCGGGCCGGCGATCTGCGTCTCCATGATCGTGGCGGGCATCGGCTGCGCCTTCGCTGGCCTGTGCTACAGCGAGTTCTCCTGCATGATCCCGGTGGCCGGCAGCGCGTACACCTACGCTTACAGCACGCTGGGCGAGTGGATCGCGTGGATCATCGGCTGGGATCTCGTGCTGGAGTACGCGGTGGGCGCCTCGACCGTCTCCATCAGTTGGTCGGGCTACGTGGTGTCTCTCCTCCACAGCTTCGGCATCAACCTTCCGCCGCAATTCCTGGCGGGGCCCTTCGAACCGGTGAAGTTGCCGGACGGCACGGTGATTCAGGGCATCGCCAACATCCCGGCCGTGATCATCGTGGGCCTGATCTCGCTTCTGCTGATGGTGGGGATCAAGGAATCGGCCCGCACCAACGCCGTGATCGTGGCCATCAAGCTCGCGGTCGTGCTGGTGTTCATCGGGGTCGGCTGGTCTTACATCAATCCCGAGAACTACAAGCCTTTCATGCCGGCCAACACGGGTGAATTCGGGCATTTCGGGCTGAGCGGAATCATGATGGGCGCGGGAACCATCTTCTTCGCGTATATCGGTTTCGACGCGGTATCTACAGCCGCGCAGGAAGCCAAAAACCCGCAGAAGGACATGCCCATCGGCATCATCGGGTCGCTGGTCATCTGCACCGTGCTGTATATCCTGTTCGCCATCGTGCTGACCGGCATGGTTTCGTTCACCAAGCTCGGCGTTTCGGCGCCGGTGGCCATCGCCATCGACCGCACCCCCTATACGTGGATGAACAACCTGATCAAGTTCGGCATCATCTGTGGTTTCACTTCGGTGATCCTGGTGATGCTGCTGGGCCAGTCGCGGGTGTTCTATTCCATGTCGCGAGACGGCCTGGTGCCACCCGTGTTCTCGGAAATTCATCCGAAGTTTCAGACGCCCTGGCGCTCCAACCTGCTGTTCTTCTTCTTCGTGGCTCCGTTCTCGGCCTTCCTGCCGCTCAGCGTGGTGGGCCACATGACCAGCATCGGCACCCTGTTCGCATTCGTAATTGTCTGCGCCGGTGTCTGGGTGATGCGGCGGAAGAATCCCGATGCACCGCGGCCATTCAAGACGCCGCTCGTCCCGCTGGTGCCGATTCTGGGGATTGTCTGGAACTTTGCGATGATGTATTCCCTGGGCTGGTCGAACTGGCTGCGGCTGCTGGTCTGGCTGGCCGTCGGCCAGGTAATCTACTTTTTCTATGGCCGTCACCGCAGCCACCTGAGCAAGGCCGCGGCCGTGGCAGCCAGACGGTAGAGTTTCACCCATGTCACGGCTCTTCGCCGCGGCCGCTGTGGTGTTTGCCGCCACCGCGCAGCAGCCGCAGAATCCATCGCCGATGGTGGAACACACGCGCGCCCACACTCGCCTGCGCGAGGAATCCCCGCCCGGGCGCCGCGAAAAGCTCGAACTCGGAACCCTGTTCCTTCCGCGCGAGCTGAAGATGCGTACCGGCGCGCCGATCCTGTTCTTCTTTCATGGTGGCACGTGGCTGCCGGACGTGGCCGCCGCGCGCAACCGCATCGCCGTGGTGAGCGTGCAGGCGGGGGCGGGTTCCGGAACCTATGCGCGCCTGTTCAGCGACCCCGCACGTTTCCTGCATCTGCTCGAGGAGGCGCAGTCGAAAGCCGGCATCCGCTTTGGCCGCGTGATGCTGGGCGGCTGGAGCGCCGGTTGCGGCGCGTTGCGCGCGATTCTCCAGGCGCCGGACGCGTACGCGCGCGTGGACGGCGCGCTCATGATCGATGGCATCCACACCGACTACGTGGACGGCAAACCGGGCCCGCTCGAATCCAGGATCGGCACGGCGAACCTGGATATCTGGGTGCGGCTGGCTCGGGACGCCGTGGCCGGCCACAAGGGTGCGGTCATCACGCATTCCGAAATTTTCCCCGGCACCTACGCCAGCACCACGGAAACGGCGGATTACATCCTGTCGCAGTTGGGCCTGCGCCCCCGGGCGGTGCTGAAATGGGGTCCCATGGGCCTGCAACAGCTCAGCGAAGTGCGCGCCGGCCGCTTCCTGCTGATCGGCTACGCCGGAAACTCCGCGCCGGACCACGTCGACCAGTTACACGCGCTTCCGGAACTATTGCGCCGGCTGCGGTAGCGCCTAACAGCGGGCGTGCGGCATGCTGGCCACCAGCACCGTGATTTCCTCGGGGTCGGCGGTGATCGGCGAGATGGTCCAGGCTCGGCCGCCCGCTTCGCCCTTGGCCGGCGCGCGGCCGGCGATAGCCTGCCGGATCGATTCCTCCACCCCCGCCTTCGGCAACTCCCATGCCTCCCAAAGGTAGCGGCTGCGCCAGTCCTCAGGAGGCGGATGGGCCTGCCGGATGTGGCCGTCCGGATCGAGCAGGGCGTAGTCCAAACCCGCGGCTTGTGCCAGCGCTATCGTACATTGCGTCTGCTTCCGCACCGCCTGCGCCGACTCGCGAAACTCGGTCACGTCCGTGATGCCGCTGATGAACCCCGCAAATGTGCCATCGCCCAGGAACCGGGGAATGCCGCGCCCCAGCATCCAGCGGTACGTCCCGTCGTGCCGCCGCAGGCGGAATTCACAGGAGCATGGCTTCCGCTCGTCGAAGGCTTGCCAGTACCGCTCCTGTACTCCCTGGCGGTATTCGGGATGGACACTCTCCATCCAGCCCTCGCCGCTCTCCTCTTCCAACGTCCGCCCCGTGAAGTCGCGCCAGGTCTGGTTGACAAACGAACAGCCGCCGTCCGGACCGGCATAGAAGATCAGTACCGGCGCGCTGTTGGCGATGGCGCGGAAACGCCCCTGGGTCTCGCGCAGAGTGAACTCCGATGCGATCACCTGCGAAGCGATCATTCGCAGTTCCATTTTGCCCGCCAGCACTCCGGCCAGTTCGGCCAGCGTGGCGAGGTCCTCGTCCGAGAAGTCCGGGCGGGGCGCCCAATCGGCGATAACCAACACCCCCAGAACCATGCCGTCGCTGCTGCGCAGGGGTACGCCCGCGGCGAAACCCAGGTTGCCCGAGTTCCAGTCCACGGCGCCTGGCTTGGTGGCATCGCGAACCACTTGCGGCCCGGCCAGGCACGGAGCCAGCGGGAACGTCTTCAGGTAATGCCACACCTCGCTGCCCGAGCCGATGCGCGTACCGACCCGCATTTCGAGATCGAGCAGTGCGAAATAGGCCACCGGGACCCGGTACAGGTGCTCCACGAGCCTCGCCAGGCGGCGGAGACTCACGTCTTCCGGTTCGTCCACCAGCCTCTGCAGACTGGCCACGTCACCGGAAAACGGCAGATCTGACGTCGGTAGCATCTCTCACTCCCACAGGCAATTACCCACCTGCTACCTGTTACTCATCGGTGAATCGCGCGATAACGATAGCAGAACTCAGGCATCCGCATAGATTGCCGATAAGGCACGTGAGTGATCTCACTGCGGCGGTTCCTCCAGGCCGATTCCAAAGACGAGCAAACCCTGCTCCGCATCGTGCAGCTCCTGCTGCAGGGAATCGGCCTGCATGCGGTGGAAGGAGAACCCACCGAATACCGACGGTTCCGCGACGCCATGCAGGCCATTTGTGAATCCTTCGAGGACAGCGGCTCCACCGACGACATGCTCTCCAAGGTCGGTTCCGCGTTACGCGCCCTCGAGGCATACAACCGGTCCACCAGCGACTACCTCCGCGAACAGAACACGGAGCTGCAGGCCATGGTCAAGATGCTGACCGCCACCATCGGCGACCTCTCCGCAGCCAGCGACCAGAACGTATCCCGTCTGCGCGATATCGAGGCCAAGGTGGCTTCCGCCTCCCAGGTGGAAGACGTCCGCGAAGTAAAGGTCCGGCTGTTTGAATGCCTCGCGCAGATTCGTTCCGAATCGGAGCGGCAGCGGATCGCCACGAATCGCGTGGTCCAACGGCTGAGCGTCGACCTGGAGAAGAGCGAAAAACGCGCGGCCAGCCTGGACAGCCAAGCCGATCTCGCCACCGGGCTGCTTTCCCGTTCCGCAGCCGAAGCCTCGCTGGCGGATGCGTGTCACACCGCCCTGCCGGCGTATGCCGCGGTCATGGTGCTCGACCGCCTGGCAGCGTACAACCTGCGCTTCGGCCGTGCCATCGGCGACCAGGTGCTGCGAACCTTCGCCGATTTCCTGGCCCGCCGCGCGGACCCGGAAGACCGCCTCTTTCGCTGGAGCGGGCCCACCCTGGTAGGACTGATCGTCCGGCCCGGGGGCATCGACAAAGTTCGCGCGGACGTTCACGGCATGCTGCGGGAAAGGCTCGAGCAGAAGGTCCATACCGAGATCCGTTCGTTCGTTCTTCCCATCACCGCCCGATGGGCCGTTTTCCCCATGATGGCATCCCCCCGCCTCCTGATCCGCAAGATCGACAGCTTTGCGTCCTTCGTCGCAGAGCGCGACTGAACCCGTCTCCGTCGCGCCGCGCGGAGCACACGCCCGTCCCCGGATCCCCGGATTCCCCGGGGGCATCCCCGGCATCCCCCCAATGCCGGATGGTAAAATAGGACGTAGCCTCCCCAAAACATTTTGTATGAAATTTGGTGTGATTGTCTTTCCCGGCAGCAATTGCGACCACGACGCGTTTCACGCCGTCTCCGTGAACGTCGGGCACAAGGCGGAGTTCATCTGGCACGACTCCCCCTCCCTCGGTGATATCGATGCCGTGATTCTTCCGGGCGGGTTTGCTTACGGCGATTATCTGCGTTGCGGAGCGATCGCCAAGTTTTCGCCGGTGATGCAGGCGGTGCGGGGATTCGCGGCGGACGGCGGCTTCGTGCTGGGCGTGTGCAACGGGTTCCAGATCCTGGTGGAGTCAGGGCTGCTGCCGGGCGCGCTGATTCGGAATCGCAGCTTGCGGTTCGTGTGTCGCGACGTCCACCTCCGGACCGAGACCAGCAACTCGCCGTTCACCTGCGCCGCCACCCGGGGCGAGATCCTGCGCATGCCCGTGGCCCACGGCGAGGGCTGCTACTATGCGGATGACCGCACCCTGGATGAGCTCGATGCCGAGGACCGGGTGGTGTTCCGGTACCTGGACAACCCCAACGGGTCGCTGCGCGATATCGCCGGCATTCTCAATCGCGAGCGGAATGTGCTGGGGATGATGCCGCATCCGGAGCGGGCGACCGAGGACTTGATGGGCTCGAGCGACGGGCTGGTGGTGTTCGAGTCCATGCTGCGCGCGGCGGTACGCGTATGAGCACCGCCGCGATCACGCCGCAGGTGGTGGCGCAGCACCAGCTCACCCCTGGCGAATACCAGAAGATCGTCGAGATCCTGCGGCGTGAGCCCACCTACACGGAACTGGGCATCTTCAGCGTGATGTGGAGCGAGCATTGCTCCTACAAGAGCTCGCGCCTGCACCTCAAGAAGCTGCCCACCCGCGGGAAGCTGGTGGTGCAGGGACCAGGCGAAAACGCCGGGATCGTCGATATCGGCAGCGGCTACGTGATCGCCTTTAAGATCGAATCCCACAATCATCCGAGTTTCATCGAGCCGTTTCAGGGCGCGGCCACGGGTGTGGGCGGTATCCTGCGCGACATTTTCACCATGGGCGCGCGGCCGATCGCGGTGCTGGATTCGCTGCGGTTCGGTCGCCTCGACGACCCCGCTACCGGAGCCCGCAACCGGCGTATCCTGAACGGCGTGGTGTCGGGCATCGCGCATTACGGCAACTGCTTCGGCGTGCCCACCGTGGGCGGCGAGTGCGTTTTCGAGCCGTGCTATGACGGCAATCCCCTGGTGAATGTGTTCGCCTTGGGCGTGTGCCGCAAGGAAGAGGTGTTCTACGCCAAGGCGGCGGGTATCGGAAACCCGGTGATCTATGTGGGCGCGCGCACCGGACGCGACGGTATCCACGGCGCATCCATGGCCAGCGCGGAATTCACCGAAGAGTCCAGGCAAAAGCGGCCGAACGTTCAGGTGGGCGATCCCTTCATGGAAAAGCTCCTCCTCGAAGCGTGCCTGGAGGCCATGCGGACCGGCGCGATTGTCGGAATCCAGGACATGGGCGCCGCCGGCCTCACCTGTTCCACCTGCGAGATGGGCAGCCGCGGCGGGGTGGGAATCGAAATCGATCTGGACCGTGTCCCGCAGCGCGAAACCGCCATGACGCCCTACGAGATCATGCTTTCCGAATCGCAGGAGCGCATGCTGCTCGTGGCCGAAAAAGGACGCGAGGCGGAAGTATTCCGCGTCTTCCGCAAATGGGGACTGGAGGCGGTGGAGATCGGCGCCGTCACCGGAGATGGAAAACTGCGCGTGAAGCAGCACGGCGGCACCATCGCCGAGATTCCAAACCGCGAGCTAGCCGACGAAGCGCCGCTCTACGACCGGCCGCACACCAGGCCGCCCGCCGCTCCCGCCGGGCCCGCGCACTATGTCGCCGCGGATGTGCAGAGCACCCTGCCGGTGCTCCTGGCCGCGCCGGATAACTGCTCCAAGCGGTGGATCTGGCAGCAGTACGATTACCAGGTGCGGACCAACACCGTGGCGGGACCGGGCGCGGATGCCGCCATTATCCGCATCAAGGAGACCGAGACCTCCGTAGCCATTGCGCTGGACGGCAACGGGCGATACTGCTATCTCTCGCCGCGCGAGGGCGCGAAACTGGCGGTCGCCGAGGCATGCCGGAACCTCTCGACGGTGGGAGCGCAGCCCGTGGCGGCAACCAACTGCCTCAATTTCGGCAACCCCGAGCGGCCGGAGATCATGGCACAACTCGTGGAAGCGATCGAAGGCATGGGCGAAGCCTGCCGGTTTTTCGGTACGCCGATCACCGGCGGAAACGTCAGCCTGTACAACGAGACCCTGGGCGATGGAATCTATCCCACACCGGTGCTGGGCGTGGTGGGTTTGATCAAGACCGCGCCGCCGGTGCCTCGCACGTTCCGGAATACCGGGCGCTCGGTGATACTGCTGGGTGGCATCCGAACCTGCGACGACACGCGCTTCGGCGCGACCCAGTATGCCAAGGAAATCGTCAGGGAGTTGTGGGGACTCCCCCCCGCGCTCGACATGGAATACGAGCAGAGGGTGCACTACGCCATGCGGCGTATCATCGAGGACGACCTGGCGGAATCGGCTCACGACTTGAGCGATGGCGGTCTGGCGGTAGCGCTCGCCGAGTGCTCGTTCGGACCCGCGGAAATCGGCGCGCAAATCGAAATTCACTCCCACCTGCGGCCCGAAGTCCTGGCGTTCCACGAAGCGCCGTCGCGCGTGCTGATATCGACGGCGTTTCCCAAAAAGGTCGCGGCCATTGCCGAGAAGTTCGAAATCGACGCGCCTGTGGTGGGCGTTACAATCGAGAAGGGCATCGAGATCCGGCAACGTACCATCACGCTCGGCGCGTGGGAAATTGCTGCTCTCAAATCGGCTTTCGAGGGGGCGCTCGAATCGTATGTTCGATAAGTTCCACGAAGAGTGTGGGGTAGTTGCGATCTACGGCCACCCGGAAGCGGCCAAGCTAGCGTATCTCGGGCTGTATGCTCTGCAGCATCGCGGGCAGGAAAGCGCCGGCATGTGCACCAGCGATAACGAGCAGGTCTACTGTCACAAGGCCATGGGCCACGTGGCGGACATTTTCACCAGCGCCGTGCTTGAGACCCTGCCGGGGGAACTCGCCATCGGGCATACGCGTTACTCCACGACCGGCGATACCGTGTTGCGGAATGCGCAACCGTTTTCGGTGGCCTGCAATAAGGGGCGGGTAGCCGTAGCGCACAACGGCAACATCACCAACGCCGCCGAACTGCGGGCCATGCTGGAGCGCCAGGGCTCCATTTTCCAGGCGTCCAGCGACACCGAAGTGATTCTCCACCTGCTGGCGCGATCCTCCGAACGGACCCTGGCCGGCGCTCTGCGTGACGCGCTGCTGCACCTGGAAGGCGCGTTCTCACTGGTGTTTCTGGCGCAGAACCGTGTGATCGTGGCGCGCGACCCGCACGGCTTCCGGCCCCTGGCGGTGGGCGAGATGGAGGTTTCCGGCGGCCGCAAGTGTTACGTCTTCGCCTCCGAAACGTGCGCGTTCGATTTGATTGGGGCCGTGTACCTGCACGATGTGGACCCGGGCGAGATGGTCGTGGTCGGGCCGGAGGGCCTCATCCGCGAACGGTATGCCCCCGAACGGGACCGCGCGCAGTGCGTCTTCGAGCACGTCTATTTTTCCAGGCCGGACTCCATCGTTTTCGGACGCGCGGTGGAGGAATCGCGCGAAAACCTGGGGCGGCTGCTGGCCCGCGAGTGCCCCGCCGATGCCGACATTGTAGTGCCCGTTCCCGATTCGGGTGTGGCCGCGGCCATCGGTTACTCCGAAGAATCGGGACTGCCCTTCCGCCACGCCCTGATCCGCAACCATTACGTCGGCCGCACGTTTATCGAGCCCTCGCAGGCCATCCGCGATTTTGGCGTCAAGCTGAAGCTCAACCCGGTCCGGTACCTGCTGCAGGGCAAGAGCGTGGTGCTGGTGGACGACTCCATCGTGCGCGGCACCACCAGCCGCAAGATCGTGCGCATGGTGCGGCAGGCGGGCGCGCGCGAGATACATCTGCGGATTTCGTGCCCTCCCACGATATCGCCGTGTTTCTACGGTGTGGATACGCCGACGCGCAGCGAGTTGATCGGCTCCAACCACAACGTGGAGGAGATCCGCCGCTTCGTAGAGGCCGATTCGCTGGGCTATCTGTCGTTGTCCGGGCTCCGTCAGGCGGTCGACGACGAGCGCCACGAATACTGCTATGCCTGCTACACCGGCGACTATCCGACCGAACTCGTGAACATTGAAGAGTTGATCGCATCGCGCCAGAATCGTCGTTGATGCTCCTGGAACTGGACGGATACGGCCTCACCGTAGCGGACGTCTGCGCAGTCGCCCGTGCCCGGACCGCCGATGTGCGCCTGACTCCCGCCGCCGCCGGGAAAATGCGGGCTTCGCGCGAGGTGATCGAGCGGCTGGCGGCCGGCGACGATCCCATCTACGCCGTGAACACCGGGGTGGGTCTGCTGGCCGACGTGCGCATCGCGCGCCAGGAGCTCGACCAGTTACAGCGCAACGTGGTCCGCTCCCACGCGGCCGGTGTGGGCGAGCCGTTGTCGCGCGAGGTGGTCCGGGGAATGATCGCCATCCGCGCCAACGTGCTGGCCATGGGGCTTTCCGGGATTCGTCCCGCGGTGGCCGAGAGCTTGTGCGACCTGCTGCGCCGCGGCGTCACGCCGGTGGTGCCTTCCCAGGGAAGCGTGGGTGCGTCGGGCGACCTGGCCCCCCTCGCCCACATCGCCCTGGTCCTGATCGGCGAAGGCGAGGCGGAGTTCGAGGGCCAGGTCTACCCGGACGGCGAGGCGCTGACCCGCGCCGGGCTGCGGCCGATCGAGCTCCATCCCAAGGAAGGCGTCAGCCTGATTAACGGCACCCAGGCCATGCTCGCCATCGGGTGCCTGGAACTGGCCGCGGCGGAGTCGCTGGCGGACACAGCCGACCTGATCTGCGCCATGACCCTGGACGCCCTGCGCGGGACGCCCCGCGCGTTCGAAGAGCGGATTCACCAGGCGCGCCCGCATCCCGGGCAGATGGAAAGCGCGCGGCGGATGTGGGACCTGCTGGAGGGAAGCGAAATCCGCCAGTCGCACATCACCTGCCGTCGCGTGCAGGATGCATATTCCCTGCGTTGCGCGCCGCAGGTGCACGGCGCCGTGCGGGATGCCCTGGCCGAGGCGCGGCGGGTATTCACCATCGAGCTCAACTCGGCCACGGACAACCCGCTGGTGTTCGGCGATGAGATTTTCTCCGGCGGGAATTTTCACGGCGAGCCGCTCGCCTTTCAACTGGATTTCCTCGCGGTGGCTCTCACCGCCCTCGCCAGCATCTCCGAGCGGCGCATCGACCGCCTGGTGAACCCGGCGCTGAACGAGGAACTGCCGCCGTTTCTGGCGGGACATCCGGGGCTCGAATCGGGCCTGATGATGGCGCAGGTGACCGCGGCCAGCCTGGTGGCCGAGAACCGGGTGCTGGCGCACCCGGCGTCGACGGGGTCGATCACCACCAGCGGCAACAAGGAGGATTTCGTGAGCATGGGCATGACCTCCGCCACGAAACTCCAGCGGGTGGTACGGCACACCCGCACCGTGCTGGCCATCGAGGCGCTGGCCGCCTGCCGTGCGCTCGACCTGCTCGCGCCCCTGCGGACCAGCCCTCCCTTGGAGGCGATGCGGGCCAGGATCCGGAACGTGTCCCCCGGAATCGTAGGCGATCGCGCCTTTTACCGCGACATCGCGGCCATCGACCGCCTGCTCCAACCGGTAGAGTAACGAGGGTAGATCCGGCCTGTCCGCTAACTCGAGTAGACCGCCACCCTGGTGATGGCGCGGTACCCCATCCGCTCGTAGAGGTGATACCCGGCCGGGGTGGATTGCAGAATCGTGCGCTCGATGCCTCGGGCCTTCTGCATGTCCTCCAGCGCGTAGCGCATCACCGTTTCGCCGTAGCCGAGCCGCTGGTGACCCGGCATGGTAGCGACGTTGTATACACCCAGTGCGCCACTACCCACCACGATCGCCGCGGTGGAGACGGGCTCGGATTCGGTGTAGCCCACATAGGCCGCGAACTCGTCCCACACGGCATCGTGGTCGAAGACCTCGCGGAACCAGGTGAGGGGCACGTGGAAGCACACCGAGCCAATGGCGCAGAAAGCATCGCGAGTGACGCTGTCGCAGACACGGCGCACTTCCAGGCGCGGGAGAGGCCGGACGGGAGGCCGGATCGATTCCGCGATCATTCCGGGGAGGTCGACCGAGTGGCGAAGACCGTGCCGCTCGAAAAGCTGGCGCGAACGCCGGAGCGGGCGGGATGCCATCCAGTCCTCGCACACCCAGTAGGCCCATTCCAGGCCGCGCGCATTGAAGTGGATGAACGGAAGCAGGATCCGCTGGTTCAGCTCGGCCTCGGTGGCCACGGGTGCGGAAAGGAACGCGGCGTTGAACATCTGAAATGTCACGCCCGCCGCGGCGATGCTCACGCCGTGCAGCTCACGGTTCTCGCCGGGCCCGCGGCTGGCCGCGATCACGCGAAATGACTCACGCAGATTGTCGGCCACGGTCTGGAAGGTCACCGTTCTTAGTATCGCAAGCGCAAGCGCCGGCCAGCCTCAAAGGACCGTGGACGTTCTCCGATAATATGGACACAGTGAGCTTCTCCCGGCGGGAAATTCTCGCACTGGTTCCGGCCGCCCTCTGCGCCCAGACGGGCCCGGCGCGGATCGCCCGGCGCGCCGTCGTGGAGCGGCACAATCCCGTGCTGCGGGCCATCAACACCCGATCGCCGCTCTCGGTTGGCAATGGCGAATTCGCATTCACGGCCGATCCCACCGGGCTGCAAACCTTCTCCCCGCTTTACGACAACAGCATGCCGTTGTGCACGCAGGCGCAGTGGGGCTGGCATACCATTCCGGAGCCGCACGGGAAAGGGCCCGCGGATTTGCGGCTGGCGGAATATGAGACTCACGGGCGCAAGGTCGGCTATCCGACGCGGTCCGAGGGACAGAAGGAGTTGTTCGACTGGCTGCGGGAGAATCCGCACCGGCTCCACCTGGGGCGCATCGGGTTCGCGATCCCCGGGCCGGAAGAGACTTCCCCAATTGAGCAGACGCTGGACCTGTGGACCGGTGTGCTGCGCAGCCGGTTCCGGTATGGCGGCCGGGAGGTGACCGTCGAAACCTGCTGCCATCCCTCCCAGGACCTGCTGGCAGTGAGGGCCACGCAGGCACCGGCGGTGGCATTCGAGTTCCCTTACGGGTCCAGCGCCATGAACGCGGCCGACTGGAATCATCCGGAGAAACACCGCACCAACGAGTCGGGCGCGGGCGAGAACCGGCTGGATCTTGATCGCCAACTCGATCGCGACAGCTATCGCGTGTCCATCGACTGGCAGACACCGGCGCGGATGCAGCGGGATGGAGCGCATCGTTGGGTGCTGTCGCCCGCGAGCGGCCGCCTGGATTTCGTCTGCCGGTTTGGCCGGGGCGGCGAACTGCCGTCGGCGGACGCGACTTTCGCCGCCAGCCGCGAGCACTGGGACCGCTTCTGGTCCAATGGCGCGGCCGTGGACCTCTCCGGCGCGAGCGATCCGCGGGCCAAGGAACTGGAGCGGCGCATCGTGCTCTCGCAATACCTGACCGCGATCCAGTGCGCCGGGTCGATGCCGCCCAGGAAACCGGGCTGACCTGCAATAGCTGGTACGGCAAGTTTCACCTGGAAATGCACTACTGGCACGCGGCGCATTTTGCGGCGTGGGCTCGCGCGCCGCTGCTGGAGCGCAGTCTGCCCTGGTACCAGACGATCCTGGCTTCCGCGCGCGACAAAGCCCGCCGCCAGGGTTACCAGGGAGCGCGCTGGCCCAAGATGACCGCGCCGGATGGCCGCGACAGCCCGTCGCCCATCGGTCCCTTGCTGATCTGGCAGCAGCCGCATCCGATCACCCTGGCCGAACTGTGCTACCGCGCGCACGGCAGGCGGGAGACGCTGGAACGCTATCGCGACGTGGTGTTCGAATCGGCGGCGTTCATGGCGTCGTTCGCCTACCTCGACCGCGAACGATATGTCCTGGGTCCGCCGGTGATTCCGGCGCAGGAAAACCACCCGCCGAACGAGACCTGGAATCCGACCTTCGAACTGGAATACTGGGCGGACGCACTCGAGACCGCGCAGCAGTGGCGCACCCGGCTGGGTATGCCGCGTGAGCCGAAGTGGGACGACGTGCGGCAGAGGCTTTCCCCTCTGCCGGTGAAGGACGGCGTCTACCTGGCGCACGAGAACTGCCCGCAGACGTTCACCGAAAGAAATCGCGATCACCCGTCCATGCTCGGCGCTCTGGGCGTGCTGCCCGGCGCCAGGGTGGATCGCGAGACCATGCGGCGCACCCTGAAAAAGGTGTTCGCCGAGTGGAAATGGGCGGATACCTGGGGTTGGGACTTCCCCATGGTCGCGATGACCGCCGCCAGCCTTGGTGAGAAGCCACTCGCCATCGACGCGCTGATGATGGACACACCCAAGAATACGTGGCTGCCGAACGGCCACAACTGGCAGCGGGCGAACCTGCCGCTCTACCTGCCGGGCAATGGGGGGCTGCTGCTGGCGGTTGCCCACCTGGCCCGGCTGGGTGCGTTTCCCGACGGGTGGCGCGCAAAGTGGGAAGCGGCTCCGCGCGAATAGCGGGCGGCGTGGGTCCGCGGGATCGCTGCAGTCAGCCGGCGGTTCACCTTCCAGCGCGATGCAGTTCGAGGCGCTGGTGAATCGCGGGACCGGAGAGCGGCGGCGGGATGACTCCGTAGAACCGGCCCATCCAGTACGGCAGCGTGTAATCGATTCCGGCGGTTTCGATCAGCCCCGAGCCCGCGAAGTAAAGCTGGAACGGATCGACCTGCCAGAGGAAGTCCGACGGCACGCGCTGTTCCACCGGCAGCGGATGGCAGGCCTCGTCGGCGTTGCCGCAGGACGGGATCTTGCCGCGCCAGTCGACCACCACGTCGAAGCGCGAACGCTTCAGCCAGGCATCCAGGATGGCCCGGGTCTCGGCGTCGCGGGCCGCGTCGGGGCCGTGCAGGGCGCGGTCGATCATATTGAAGAACGCGTTCAGGTGATTGTCGGTGGTGCCCCGCACCTCGGAGTAGCCGCGCTCGTACCAGGACTTGTCGAAGTTGTTGTCTTCCAGGCGGATGAGGTTGAACAGGACCATGAAGTCCAGGTTGAACTTGAAGTACGAGCTGTGATCGTCGGCGGCATCCACGCCAAGGGGGACCGGAACCGTCGGCGCCAGCGACGACAGCCGCGAGTATTCCGATGCGAACTGCTGCGGGTTGAGGTGCCGGCCGACCTGCAGTAGCGAAAGCTGCATGTCGGGGCGGAGCAGAAAGGTGGTGCTGACCGACCCATCGGGCATGACCACGTTCCACGAATACTGCAGCAGCCGCTTGAGGAGGCGCGTGGCGAGCGACGCGATATTGCTGCGAATCGAGCTATCGGGCACCAGGTCGTAGGTGGCGCCCAAGCCGAAGAACACGCCCGCATACTGGTCGCGCGAAGTGTTGCCGGCAAAGTACCAGGCGCGCCCGTTCAGCGTCGCGCGGTAGATGCCGTTGTGCGACTCCTCGCTGATGATGCCCGCGGCGAAGGGCGAATCCACGGGAATCGCGCAGCGCGAGAGCAGGTCCTGTCCGGTGACGTCCACCAGGAGATTGAGCCCGTCCAGCGCGGTGCGCACATTGGCCAGCGCCCCCGCCTCACTGCGCACCCGCCAGCGAAAGGCTTCCGCGGCCATGTAGAGCCCGGTGAACAAGGCGGAATCTCCGCAGCGCGTATACCCCACGATCCGGGAGTAGTCCTGGGAGAAGATCGGGTTCAGCAGCGTGCCGAACGGCATGTGCCGTGAGAGGATGTTCGACTCGATGGCAAGGGCGTCCCGTTCGCCAGCAGGGAGGGGAGCAACAAGCGATAGCAGGAGCCCGGAAAGGACGAGAATCCGGGGAGTACGCATGGGGCCTGTCTCGATTGTACACTCCAGCGGAGCCACGACCGGCCGCGCCGGTGACTCTACGGGTTCTTCTGCAAGGCTTCGCGCGCCTTCACCTGGTCGGCCTCGGCGCCGGCTGGATCGCCGTTCAACCGCCGGGCGGCGCTTCTGTTCAGATATGCATTGGCATATTTCGGATTGAGCCGGATGGCTTCATCGAAGTCCTTGATCGCCTCGGAATAGCGCCGCAGCCGGACGAGGGCATAGCCGCGTGCGTTGAATGCGAGTGAGAGCGTGGGATCGAGCTTGATCGCCTGGTCGAACAACTGGATGGCTTCGGAAAATCGATCTTCGGCCAGCAGTTTGCGCCCGCGGGCGTGCAACTCGGCGGCGCTGGCGACGGGTTTTGCGAGGTCTGGAGAAACCGCCGGTGCCGCCGGAGCTGCCGTGGATGTGGAAGCGAGCGGCGTGGGCTCCTGTGATTTGGCGGGAACCTCTGGTGGATGTGTCGCGGGAACGGATGCGGTGGCAGGCGCTGCGGCGGGCTCCGGTTCGACGCTGGCTGCCTGAGGGGCGGCAGCAGCCGGCGCTGTCTCCGGGTTTGCCGCCGAAGGGGCGGTGGCAGGCGCGGCGGGGGCGGGCTCCGGTCCAGCGCCAGCCGCCGAAGGGGCGGTGGCAGGCACGTCGGCGGAGGCCGGCTCCGGTCCAGCGCCAGCCGCCGAAGGGGCGGTGGCAGGCACGTCGGCGGAGGCCGGTGCCGGTTCGGCGTTGACCGCGGCAGGCGCGGCGGCAGCCGGCACCGTCTCGGGGCTAGCCGGCGGAGGTGTAGTGGTGGGCACGCCCCCGGCGGACGCCGGTTCCGCGTTGGTGGAAGGCGCGGGCGCACTCGATGCGGCTTTGGTCTCCGGATGCTCCTCAGTGGTAGCCGGCGATGAGGCGCCCGGGAGAACCACCTGCCCGGTTTCCGGCGCTCTCTCCTTGTCGAGCGCCCGCTGGATGGCCTCGCTGACCTTGGCCTGCGCCTGCCTCACCAGCCGCCCGGTCTCCTGGTTGGACGGGTCGAGGCTCTGCGCCTCCTTCAGATCCGCCAGCGCCTCGTCGTAGCGTCCCAGCAGGAAGTATGCCTGGCCCCGCGCCGCCCAAGCCAGAGGCGATGTCTTGTCGATGTTGATCGCCAGGGTCCGGTCGGCGAGGCCTTTCTCGTGTTCGCCAAGAAGGTGATACGAGCCGCCGCGCGCCACGTAAGCTTCCGCGTTGTAGGGATCGAGTTGCACCGCCTGGTCGCGGTCCGCCAACGACTCCTGATAGCGCTTCATCCGCGCGTAGACCGCGCCGCGCGCCAGGTACAGGCGCGGGTCCTTGGGATTCAGCCGGATGGCTTCGCTGTAATCGGCCAGCGCCCCATCGTCGTCGCCGGTTCGCTCGCGCACCGCGCCGCGCACGCGTAAAGCGCGCTGGTCGTCTGCCTTGAGTGTCAACCCGCCATTCAGGTCGCGCAGCGAGGTTGTGTAGGCGCCCAGGGCCGCATACGCGATGCCGCGTTCCACCCACGCCTCCTCATAGTCCGGCTTGCGGGCAATGCACAGGTCGAAATCGTCGATGGCATCCCGATACTTTCCGAGCGCCGCCCGCGCCACGCCCCTTCCCTTATACGGCTCAGGGTTGTCCAGCCGCAGCTTGATGGCCTGTGTGAAATCATCGATAGCCTTGACATATTGGGCGGTGATGAGGAACGCGTTGCCGCGGGCCGTATACACCTCGCTCCGTTCGAGCTTGAGCGCGATGGCTGTAGTGTAGTCCTGAATCGCGCGTTCCTGATCGTTGATTGCCGCAAAAAAGTTGCCGCGGGCGGCATACGACTGCGCGTCGCCAGGCTGGGTCTGCACGGCCCGTTCGAGGTCAGCCTGAGCCTTTTCGCGTTCCCCCGCCGCCAGGTACGCGTTGCCGCGCGCGCGCAACGCCTCGCCGTTGCCGTTGTCGGCCTCGATGGCCTCGGTGTACGCACTGATGGCGGCATCCATCTGCCCTGCCTGTTCGGCGCGAACTCCGCGTTGATACGCCGCTTGCGATTTCCGGGAATCGGGCTTGTCAGCCCCGCTAACCGAAAGTAGCAGGCCGGATATTCCCAGTGTTACTAGCATCCGCGCCAGACGCCACCCATTGGTCCACATGCTAATTAGCTTAGTACCAAGCAGGTTTTGCCGCAGGTGAACCCGGTGAACACCGAAAGGACATCCGGACCATTTCTCACCCTCCTCGTGACGCCCGCCGTAGGGCACCGGCCAGGGCGCCGCCCGGGCATTTCGGTCGCGCGGGTTGTTGTACACTCGGAGGGAAGTCGAATTTCCGCTGGTGAACGGGAAGCTGGTGAGAATCCAGCACGGCCCCGCCACTGTCAGCGCGGAGGGCCGATCGATAACGCCACTGTTCCGGCGACGGGATGGGAAGGCCGATCGGTTCCGGTGAGGCGCAAGTCAGGAGACCGGCCAGCGCGACTCCATTTGTCAGGCTCTCGAGGGAGGAGCCCGGAATGCGACGCTATCGTTCAGGCCCGCTGGCCTGCTGTTTTCTCGTTTCCGCCTGCCTGTCGGCTGCCGGAATCAAAGGCAAGGTCATCGATCCATCCGGAGCACCCGTCCCCGGCGCGCAGGTTTCCATGCTCGGCCGCGTGGGCGTGGTGGCGCAGACCATCACGGCGCCGGATGGCGTGTTTCAACTCGACGCGCCCGATGCAGCGGACGCCCGCATCGTGGTCGCCGCACCCGGGTTCTCCACCGTAACGGTGCCGGCCGGCGCAGGCGCGGTCATCGCGCTGCGCATCGCCCCGCTCTCCGACGCCGTGGAAGTGGTCGGATCGCCAATCGCGGTACCGGCCAGCAAGCAGGGCGGCAGCGTGACCATCGTCTCGCGGCAGGAAATCCGCCGCCGCAACGAACCTCTGGCGGTCGACCTGCTCCGCTACATCCCGGGTATGGCGTTCAACCAGACCGGGTCCGCGGGCGGCGTGGCCAGCCTGTTTCTGCGCGGCGGTTATTACAATTTCAACCTCGTGCAGATCGATGGCGTCCCCGTGAATTCGTTCGGCGGGGCGTTCGATTTCGCCCATATCCCCACCGCCGCGCTGGACCACATCGAAGTCATTCGCGGTCCGCAATCCGCGGTATTCGGTCCCTACGCCAATAGCGGGGTGATTGACTTCGTGACCCGCCAGCCCGAAGCCGGACTGCATCTCGACCTGCTCGCCGAAGGCGGCAGCCACCGCGAGCGCCGCTTCGCCATCGCCGGCGCCGGAACGCTGGCGGGATTCGGCATTGCGCTCTCGGCGTCGCGGCTCGATACCGGCGGGCCGGTCACCAACAGCGACTATCACAACCAGGACGCGCTGCTCAACCTCACCCGCCGCTTTGGCCGGCACCGTCTGTCGCTCCACGCCGACTTTGACGCGAACGATGTGGGCGAGCCCGGTCCGTGGGGCTCCGATCCTAAGGGCACCTTCACCGGCATCGACACCATCAGCCGGGCCAGGAACAATTTCTCGGACTACTTCGTTCGCTACCAGGCCGACCTTTCCGGCCGCGTGCGACAGGAAGTGACTGGCAGCGTTTTCCTCGATAACCTCGGCGGCCCCAATCCGTTCGGCTTCTATTTCAACCAGGACCTGCGCGGCCAGGGGGAAGCGCGCACGCTGGTGAGCGTCACGTCCAACTACACCGCGGCTTTCGGCGTGAGCGCCGGCCGGGAGGAGGTGAAGAACACCTATATCACGGACGCCGAGTTTGCGACCTTCCCCATCCGGCGCACCGATATCGCGGTGTACATGGACAACCGGTTCGTCTGGGGCGGACGGCTTTTCCTGAACGCCGGTGTCCGCGGCGAGTTTCTGCGCACACCTGCCCTTCCGGCGTTCGGTTTTGCGTCCAGCCGCATCTCCAGCGCGAACCCCAGAGTCTCCGCGGCGTACCTCCTCACTCCCATTACACGGGCGCACGCATCGTTCGCCACCGGCATTCGCCCTCCTTCCGGGTTCGACCTGGCTTTTACCGACAATCCGAAACTGCGGCCGGAGCGCACCCGCAGCTTCGAAGCCGGCATCGAGCAGAGGCTCTTTGGCGACCTCCTGATGGTCGATGGCACGTATTTCAATAATCGCTTCCACGACCTGATCGTGACCCTGGGCGGAACCCTGGCGTATCTGAGCCGCTATCATTCCGCCAACCTGGCCAACTCGCGCGCCCAGGGTTTCGAATTCTCCGCCACTCTCCGGCCCGCGCGCTCAATCCTTCTGACCGGGTCCTACACCTTGCTCAAAACCCGCATTCTTTCGCTCGATGGATCGACCGGCCTGGCGCCCACGCCGTTTGCGGTCGGGCAACCGCTGACGCGCAGGCCCGAGAACTCAGGCAGCTTTGTCGCTACCTTGACGCGCGGCCGCGTCGCCGCCGATATCACCGGGTACTTCCGCGGCCGGACCCTCTTCGAAGAGCCCGGCTACGGAGCTTCCAACGGCCTGTTCTGGAATTCGGGATTCGCTAACGTCGGATTCAACTTGAATTACTTGCTCTCGCGCGGCCTCACCGCCTACGGCAACCTGCGCAATGCGCTCAACCGGAACTATGAAGAGGTATTCGGATTTCCCTCCCCGCGGCTCAACTTCGTGGCAGGCTTGAAATGGAGGCTCTGATACCCGTGCCCGAGCAACCCTTCGACGAACCCCGCCTGGCCATCAACCGCGTCTACACACGCCAGGGCGACCAGGGCGAAACCTCACTCGCCGGGGGCCAGCGGGTCCCCAAGGACGGCCTTCGGATCACCGCCTATGGCACCGTGGATGAATTGAACACGTTCCTGGGTGCGGCGCGGGTTACGGCGGCGGCCGACCCCCGGCTGGAGGCGTTCGCCGCTACCCTTCTGCGCGTGCAGCATGAGCTCTTCAACCTCGGCTCCATCCTGGCGACTCTGCCCGCCGATGTCCACCCCAAGCAGGCGCGGGTCACGGATGCCGAAGTCGCGCAGCTCGAAACCGAAATGGACCGCATGAACCAGGAATTGCCGGCGCTGCGCTCGTTCGTGCTGCCGGGCGGCAGCCGCGCGGAGGCCGATCTGCACATGGCGCGCACCGTGTGCCGGCGGGCGGAGCGGGCACTGGTCGCGCTGGCGAGGCTGGAATCGGTGCCGCCCGAGGCGTTGCGCTATTTGAACCGCCTGGGAGACGCGCTGTTCGTCTGGAGCCGATGGGCCAGCCATGTCACCGGCGCGGAGGAGACTTTGTGGCAACCCAACCAAGCCACATCCGGCTTGGGTGAGCGATAATCAGGAAACGAGGAGGAATCGATGCAGAAGAGTACGGCTCGACCGCTGGCTATCGGCCTGCTGGTTCTGGGAGCGTTGATTCGTGTGACGCAGCACTGGAATTTTGCCCCTGTGGGCGCTCTCAGCCTGTTCGCGGGCGCGCGTCTCCGCGGCTGGAAGGCCTGGATACTGCCCCTGGCTCTCATGGCCATCACCGACCCGCTGCTCGGAGGCTACTCCGCCGCGACTCCCCTGGTGTATGCCAGCTTTCTGGTCAGCGTGTGGATCGGTACGCGGCTGCGCGCTACCGAAAGTCCGCTGTGGATCGGCGCGGCCGCCGTGGCCGGCAGCGTACAGTTCTTCCTCCTCACGAACTTCGCCTGGCTCAGCGCCAGCAACATGTATCCGCACACGCTGGCGGGCGTCATCGACTGCTACGCCGCGGGCGTCCCGTTCTTCTGGCGCACCCTGGTTTCCGACGTGTTCTATTCCGGCGTGCTCTTCGGCTTGCACGCATGGCTGAGCCGTAAGGTGGCGCGCGACGAGCGGGTGGCGGCGGCTCAACCCGCCTAGCGTGAAGACCCTGCTGGCCTGGAGTTCCGGTAAGGACAGCGCCTGGACGCTCGAACTACTGCGGCGGCAGGGCACGCCGGCCGCGGCGTTGCTCACGACGCTCAACGAATCCGCCGGCCGCGTGGCCATGCATGGGGTTCGCGAGTCGCTGTTGGATGCGCAGGCCGAATCGCTGGGATTGCCGGTCTGGAAGGTGCCGCTCCCCTGGCCCTGCTCCAACGACGATTACGAAGCCCGCATGGCGGATGCCTGCCGCCGGGCCGTCACCGAGGGGTTCGACACTATCGCATTCGGCGACCTGTTCCTCCACGACATCCGCGAATACCGCGAGCGCCAGTTGGCCGGCTCCGGCCTCGCACCGCTGTTCCCGCTGTGGGGACTGCCTACGGCCGGCCTGGCCCGCGACATGATCGCCGCCGGCATCCGCGCCCGCATCACCGTCGTGGATTCCCGGGCTCTCGACGCGGGGTTCGCCGGACGCGAATTCGACGCCTCCTTGCTGGCGGACCTCCCGCCCCAGGTCGACCCCTGCGGCGAAAACGGCGAGTTTCATACCTTCGTCTACGACGGCCCGATGTTCCGCAGTCCGTTGGCGGTGGAAGCCGGCGAGACCCGGGATGCCGGCGGCTTTATCTACCGGGACCTTCTTCCGTGCGCCGTATCGTTTCGCTGATCGCCAGCGCCACCGAAATCGTGGACGCTCTCGGGGAAATCGGGAACCTGGTCGGCCGCTCCCACGAGTGCGACTATCCCGAATGCGTCCGCTCGCTCCCGGTCTGCACCCGGCCGCGCATTCCCGTGGACGGCAGCAGCCGCCAGATCGACCAGCTCGTGAAGCAGTCCGCGCGCGCCTCGCTGTCGATCTACGAAGTGTTCGCCGGAGTGATCGAGAATCTCGCGCCCACCCATATCCTCACCCAGATCCATTGCGAGGTCTGCGCCGTCAGCCTGCGCGACGTCGAGCAGGCGCTGGCCCGCGGCATCCGCCGCCGCCCCATGGTGGTCTCGCTTCAGCCCAATTCTCTGGCGGATATCTGGGACGATATCCGCCGTGTCGCCCGCGCGCTGGATATCGCGGCGCGCGGCGAGGCCGTAGTCGAATCGCTGATGCGCCGCATGCAGCCCCGCCCGGCCTCACCCGCGCCACCGCGCGTGGCCTGCATCGAGTGGATCGAGCCGCTCATGGCCGCCGGCAACTGGACCCCGGAGCTCATCCGGCTCGCGGGCGGCGTCAACCTGTTCGGCGCGCCCGGCAGGCACTCCCCGTGGATGACGTGGGAGGAACTGGCCGCCGCCGATCCCGACGTTCTGATCGTCGCCCCCTGCGGCTTCGACCTGGAACGTACCGCGGCGGAAATGTACTGGCTTACCGGTCGCGCCGGCTGGCGCACGCTGCGCGCGGTCCGTTCCGGCCGCGCCTACATTGCGGACGGCAACGCGTACTTCAATCGTCCCGGCCCCCGCGTAGTCGAAACCCTGGAGATGCTGGATGAGATGCTGCATCCGGAGTCGGTCCCGCCGGGTCATCGGGATCGCGCGTGGCGGGTTATCATGAGCTAGTACGATGGCGCTGATCGCCGTTTCGGGTCATCCGGGATGCCGTTACGAGGAGGTGGCCCGGCTCACCGCGCAGAGGCTCGGCTTCGAGCTGTTGACGCAGTCCCGCATTCGCGACCTCACATCCCAGGAGTTCGGAGCGGCGACCCGGATCCCGGACAAGGCGTACACGAGCCTGGTGACCTCGATCCTCGCGCGTCTGGCCACCGAGCATCACGTCGTCTACTGCGCCATCGGCGGCGAGGTGCAGGCCCGCCACTTTCCCGGCATGTTGCGCGTGCACATTGTGGCCCCGGAAAACGTGCGCATCGGCAATCTGATGATCGACTACCGGCTCGACCGTGCCGCCGCGCGCCAGCGCCTCCTGGAACTGGAAGCGGCCGATCGCGCCGATCGCCGCGCCAAATTCGGCAGGACCAAGGCCACCGCCGACCTGTTCGACCTCGTGCTCAACGCCGAAGCGCTCACCACCGAACAGATGGCCGAGTTGGTCCAGGCCGCCGTGATCTCCTTGGCCCTCACCGAGCGCGGCCATCTTTCCCACGCCGCCGAGGCGCAGCTTCAGTTTCAGATGCGGCTCAAGCTGGCCCGCTACGGCATCGTTCCGCCCAGCAACGTGACTCTGCGCAAGAAGATCTTCGCCAATGAAAGCGAGGAGATGTTCGCCAACCTCCTCGACTTCTACCGCATTGCCTGGGAGTATGAGCCGCGCAGCTTTCCCATCCAGATGGATCGCGACGGCAACCCGCTCGAGTGGTTCACGCCCGATTTCTATCTTCCCGAAGTCGATCTTTACGTGGAGCTCACCACCATGAAGCAGTCGCACGTCACCAAGAAAAACCGCAAGGTCCGGCTCCTGCGCGAGCTCTACCCCCAGATCAACATCCAGATCTACTACCAGAAAGATTTTGAGAACCTGATCTTCAAATACGGACTCACCGGGCGGCCGGTCGAGGTATGAGCGGCACGATTCCCGGCCTCGAGCGCGTGCTCTTCAGCGAAGAACAGATCGAGCACCGGATCCGCGAGGTCGCCGCCGAGATCTCCCGAAACTACCAGGGCAAAACGATCAAGCTGATCGGCGTGCTCAAGGGCTCGATCTTCTTTCTGACCGCGCTGGCGCGTCACATCGAGGTGCCGCTGAAGATCGACTTCCTGGCGATTTCGAGCTTTTCGAACAAGAGCGGCGCCCCGGGCGTGGTGCGCATCGCCAAGGATCTCGATGAAAGCATTGAAGGCGAAGATGTTCTCCTGGTCGAAGACATCGTCGACACAGGCTTCACTCTGCGCTACCTGCTGCAGACCCTGGCCGGCCGGGCCCCGAACTCGATCGCGGTGTGCACCTTCCTGGATCGCAACTCCCGGCGCATCGTACAGGTACCCGTGGCCTACCGGTGTTTCGAGATTCCTGACCGCTTCGTGGTGGGCTTCGGCCTCGACTACAACCAGCTTCACCGCAACCTCTCGTACGTAGCCGTGATGAAGCCGTAGGCGGGCGGAGTGGCCGCGCGCGTGGTCCGGCCGCCGGGTGTGCCTTGCGCCGTCGGACATGTGGGTGGCCAGGCGGGCCGGTGAGTCGGTTCCCTGATCCGCGGCCCGTACGACTTGAGGAACTCCATGCACCCCGACAGCGGCGGAGCAATGCGCGCGGGTTGATGGCGCCACCAGACTGCCGCGGTGTGTCGGGTTGCCGCCGCGATGCCGGCGCTGCGGGCAGCCCGTTTCGGACGCGGCTATCCCGGTTCGAGTGGTGTATTCTGGACTCCCGGATTGGTTCGCGAAATGCATTCCAGTTCCGGGGAGGAGAATACTATGGGTGGAGCAGCGCCAGCCGCCTTGCAAAAGACTTTTCCGTTGGACCCCGACATTCTCGGGCCCAATAGTGCCGTAGCCGTGGAACTCGGAGCCAGCACGGATGCCGACGTGGTTTCCGCCATCGTCAGCAACCAGCCGTTTCCGACGCGGCCCAACGGTATCATCGACCTGGCCCACATCAGCCTGAAAGCGTCGGGAGCAAACCCGGTGGCATTTCAAGGCAATGGTGTGACCATCGGCTTTGGGTTCTCGGCGGGCGTGACGGCCGGGGCGGCGGTATTCGACAACCCGCAGGACGCCATCGCCGCGCTGAGCCTGGGTGAGACACCCGGCCTCGACCTGTCGATTGGCGCGGTGGCGGGCGCGCGCTATGCGCTGCTGCGCACGGGCTACCAGGCCAGCGGCAGCGTGAGCGGGTCGCATCCCATTGGGACGCTCGGCAGCTTCACTTTCGGGGCATCGGGCGCCGCCGGCGGGCTCATGGCGGTCCTGCATCGGTTCCCCCAGACGGCCGGCGCCGATACGGTGCTGCGCGACGCCGTGCAGAGTTGGAAACTGCCAAGGCACATCGGGGCGGCATCCGACATCGCGCCGGGCACCTGGGTGGTTGCGGAGGCCAACGGCTCGCTGGCGGTCAACCTGGCGGCCAGCCTCGGCTACAACTTCAACTTCGTGCGCCAGGCGAAGGCGTTCGGGCTTTCGGGGGATATCGGGTTGAAGATCGACGCCGCGGCCACGGCCACATTTGGCTTCGAGGTGAGCGGCAGGTACCTCGCGGTGGTTGGACGCGAATCCGACAACGCGAACTCGCAGACGCTGCGCCTGCGCCTGTTCAAGCTCTCGAGCAACGGCATGAACTTCGGCCTGAACCTGAAGCTCGGCGTCACGGGAGTCGACACACTCACGCCCGGCAGCGTAGACGATTTCGTGAAAGCGGTCTTTGGCGTTCACGGCGCACAGATCGTCAACGTGCTGGGCCAGATCGAAAAGTGGACCGACCCGACGAAGAGCGTCGGTCAACTGGTCGCCGGCCTGACCAACGACCGCGCGCTGGCGCTGCTGAAGTCAGCGACCGGCATCGACCCGCAGACTGCCTTCGACGCGGCGCGGGGCAAGCTGCTGGATGCCATCCACCTGTTCCAGGGACTGCCGGCTAACGTATCGAGCGAGCTGCTCGGCTTCCTGAACAAGCTGGACCCCGCGGCCGCCGCCGGTTTGCAGAACGGGCTGACCCTGCTGGGCAGCAGCGATGCGGCGGTGCAAAAGCAGGCACTGACCGCGATCCTCAACACCGCCGGGGTGACAAACTCGCCGATCGGCACCATCCTGAGCGCGCTGGCGGACAATGGCCTGCTGAACCTGCTGGATCGCCTGCCGGAAGTAAGGCAGGTAGCCAATACGGCGCTCTCGATCCTCAATGGAGGCGTGATCGCCAAGCTCCAGGATCTGGTCGAGAAAGAGCTCAACCTGAACAACGTGCTCGCAGCGGTGCAGCCGCCCGACTTCCAGAAGCTGGACACATTCCTGGTGGGCCGGCTGGCCGCGTTCTTCGACAAGACGCTGGGCTTCGCCGACCTCAACGACATCAAGAACACGATCCACATGGTCGTGAGCAAGCGGCAGGACATCTACGCGAAGGCACGGACGGCCCTGCATTCCCGCTACGGCCTGGAGGTGGCAGCGGCGTGGCAGCGCACGAGCTCGAGCACGGCGGTGCTGGACGTGGAGTTCGACTTCTCGGATGCGGCGGCCGGACAGTTGTTCCAGGACGTGGTGAAAGCGGAAAACTCGGGCCTCGACCGGCTGTTTACTACGCCGCTTCCCTCGGTGCACCTGAACGCGGCGGTGCTTTCGCACGAGTTGACCCGCAAGAGCAGCCTGGAAGTCTCGCTTCCACACTTCAACTTTCAAACCCAGAGCGTGACTCATGCGCTGGCGAATGTGAAGGCCGAGGACGACCAGGGCCGGATTCTGCTGTACGACGCGACCGGCAGCAACATCGTCAGCGTGCGGAACAAGTTCCGCAGCAGCGTGACCATGACGATCGCGGCGGCGGTGAGCCGCGTGGGAGCGGGCGCGCTGCCGGATCTGCGCATCCACTCATCCGACGGCACCACGTGGTCGTACCAGTTACTCTATGCCAGGGCGAATATGAAGCGTGAAGAACTGGAGGCTCTCACGCGCCCGTTTATCACGCAATACATGGCCGGCCATTTCACGCAGGGCACTACCCTCAGCGCATGGTACAACCAACTGGAACGCACCTCGGAAGGCATTCTGAACAACGGCCCCGAGGAGTTCGGGGATACGTGCCTGTCGCTCGAAGTGGCGTTCCCCGGGGAGACACTGGGTGCGTGGGCGATGCCGGTGACCAACGTCACGGCGGCGGCACAGAACATGTCCGTGGCGATCCAGCGGGCGCTGAAGACACAAGTTCCCTCGTTTTACCTGAACGACATCAGCAAGCTGGCGAACCTGGCTTCGAGCGCGCCGCTGCTCGCGTGGGCGTCCATACCTGACGCCACCGGGTTCAACGGCTCGGACTTCAGGACCAGCGGCGGATCCGGCGTATTCTGGGACCACGTGGACGTGAACCTTCGCAGGGCCGCAGCCGTTCACCCGCAGACGGTAGCCAACCTGCTTGCCCGGCTGCCAGGGCTGCGCGTACGGCTGGAAGAGGCCGGGTTGCACAGCACCGTGCAGTTCTATCGGGACGACCAGGCTGGGACCATTCTGCAGTCCGCCATCTCGCAGTTCGGCGACATCCTGCTGGAAAGCCTGCTGCTGTTCGAAGCGCAAATCCTGGAGAAGGCGGCGGAGGCATTGAAGGACATTCAGCAGTTCCTCTCGGCGGCCGGCACTTCGCCTGTCACGGCGGTGGAGCGGCTGGCGGACTTTGCGGCGGACATCACGACGGCATTCAACAAGCTGACCGGCAACAACGTGTTCGCCGACCTGGCCTCGTTCCGCGCCGTCGCCCAGATGGTGTTCGCAGAAGCTTCGCAGGCTCTGAACAGCAGCCTGGCGGTGCAGCCGCGGGCGATGCTGACGCTGGATATTCTCAACGCGGCGGCGAAGCGGCAGTTTCAACTGGCGTCGTTCCTGGACGGGACGCTGCCTGCCGGCAATGACATCGCGGTCGCGCAACGCCTGGTGAGCGCGTAATTCGGGGACCAGTTATCGCCACCCTTCGTCCTGGTAGATCCTCTGCAGCCCTTGATTGGCGAGGGAGACTGCGGGGAAGTAGGAACCTGCGTAGCGGCGCTTCCACCATTGCGCCGTGCGTCGGCGCTCCTCGGGCGAGGTGAACTCGTACTGGTACATCTCTGCGCGCACGTAGCGCGGGGGATGATCCGGGAACGGATTCTGCCGTAGCAGGCTGAGCGTGGCCCGGTCGCCTTCGAGCAGCTTGCCCATGAAGTGTACGAACCACGGGTGCTGCGTGTAGTCCGACATGGCGGCGAACCACATCAGCCAATCCAGCCGCAGATGATAGGGCGCCACCTGCGGCGGGCAGCGTCCGGTCGCGGTGGGCTTCCCGCGGAATTCGTATTCACGCCATTTGGTCGCCTGGCTCGGGTGGTCCTCGTCCGTACCCTCCACCACCACTTCGTAGCGCGTGCGCGTGATGCTTCCGAAAGCGCCGTACGTCCCTACCAGGTGCAGCGGGTTGTACGACGTGTTCATGATCTGGCGGGAGGAGAACAGGTTGGCAGCCGGCTGCACACTGAGAATCGCAACCAGTACCGCGAGCAGGCCCACGGCGACTTTGTGCGGCACTGCAGGGGCCTGCAGGGCAGGTGTACGCAATGGCAGCACATGCCGGAGAACGCGATCATCCAGGGCGGAAATCGCGAGGACCATCGTCAGCAGGTTCAGCCACGACAGATTGCCGCTCGCCATGATGAGCGACTGGAAGACGATGGTGATGATCCCCGCAATCGACGCCACCGGCTGAGGGAAGAAGTAACCGAACGGCGTCACCAGCTCCGCGAAATGGTTGAACCAGACTCCTCCGCGATGCGTCCACTCGGGTGCCCAGTAGAAGAACCAGCTCAGAGGGTTGGGCATGGGCTGCGTCTGGTAGTGATAGTCGAGGCAGGTCATATCGCGCCAGCACGGGTCGCCGTGGATTTTGATCATGCCCGCGCCGAACATCACCCGGAAGCACAGCCAGCGCAGCAGAACGATCATGACGAACTGCGGCGCGGTACTGCGGCTGCCGAGGAAGATGGCGTAGAATCCGGCTTCCAGCAGGAGCGATTCCCATCCGAATGCATAAAACGTCTGGCCCACATTGACGAACGAAAGGTACAGCACCCACAACAGGGCCCATACCGCGGCCGAGAGCCAGTTGGAGTATCTTTCCGCGAATCCCGCCATGGCAAGGCACGAGAGCAGCACTCCGAGCCATGCCGCGGCGGTGAACGCCCAGTCCTTGGGAGCAAGATAAAACAGGCTGGGCGATGCGCGGAAGGGCACGGCTTTCACCCAAATCGGCACCGGAAGAAGCCCGCGCTCGCCCAGCAGCGGTTTGAATTGGTTGACGGCGTTCAGGAAGGCAATCAGGTAGACGAGGGCGAGGGCCCGCTGGAAGACGTTCCGCGTCAGCCAGTACCCCTCCGCCGTCCAACTCAGGGTCACGCTACCTCCCACACAGTGGGCGCCCGGCTGCCGCCTGCGCACACGCGCCGGTACCCGATTCCCTGGCTTCAGGAGTAGCACGAAACGGACCCTGGGCGCGCGTTGAGTGACGAGGCCTTTTGCAGGGTGCCCTCGCGAGACCGATGACACCATCTTGCCGGCGATCTATGGATAATGGCCGGCCGCGGCGGGGTTCGACCGGCGGCAGGGCTTCCGTACGCGGCATCGAAGCCAGTTCCGGATTTTGGTGGGCAGGCGCACCGGATGTTCATTCGGTGGCACATCCGCTGCGATGGAGGCACGCACAGCCGCGCCTGTGGGCGTGGAGGCGAAAACCGGCCGGCCGCGCGGCGGACGAGCAAAGGTCGCAAGCCGCACATGACCGGCCCGGATGTGCAGCGCCCAGGGCTAGGTTCAATACGTTTCACTTCAGAGCATCCCAAACTTCCAGATCGCCGTATCTTTGGGAGCGAGATACTTCTACGGGTCTACTATTAGTCAATGTTGGTTGCTTTCCTGATGGCCGATGCCACGAATCGCGGTTACATTTGGAGGAGTTCTCTGCCTCCCGCCTGCTCGAGGGCTTGCGTCGCCATCGATTCGTAAGCTTTGGCCTCGGCTAGAAGCTGGGCGAATCCGGGATGCCGCCAAACCGCCGACCAGGCTTGGTCCCGTTCGACACACTTCGAAGCGCTAAAGCCTTCCCGCTGTGCACGACTCAGCAGTTCAATCGCCTCATCACCGTTTCCCATCATCGAGAAATGACGGGCGAAGTAGAACACGACCTCCGGCTCGCGGACCACTTCCGTCCGCACCATTACAGTAGCCGCGTTCTCGAACTCGCCCTCCAGTATAGCCAGTAGAGAGGTCATCAGACCTGACATCAGGGTTGATAACGGAGCTCCAGACAGGCGCTGACGTAGCAGGTGAACAGCACGCCCGGTATCACCCAGAGCCGCCCAAGATGCCGAATCCAAGTAGTAGCCGGCGCCGGGGCCATACGTCTCAAGTGCCGCCTCGTATTCTTGCCGTAGGAAAGCGTGTGGCTCACGCTCGTCACGATGGCCGATTCTAACTCCTTTGCACGCCTATGCGCCCCCAAGGATTCGTCCAGCAGACCGCAGAACCGCGTTACCTGGACCAGTCCGGCAAAACTCTCAGGCTCATCTCTTCGCCGCTGCAATCGCCCCAGAAGCCGCACCATGGCGTCCCGAGCCTCGCCACAATCGGATTGCAACTGAGTATAGAAATAGTGCGCGCAAGCGAGGTCGGGATCGATCACTAACGCCCGTTGGAACGCGGCGCGCGCCAATTCAAAATTTCCCGGAGGGCCGGTTCGGAACTTATCGATTAACCGGCAACAGCGGCCGAGCCAAGCCCACGCCGGCGCAAAAGAGGGATCTTCCGCAATGCATAGCCAATACAGATCCCGCGCGCGAATGATGGATTCCAGCGACCGCTCCCTCGTCAACTCTTTCGCCCTGACAAATGTTGTGTATGTTTCTTGAGCAACACCGGGTTCTCCGAGCACCGGCAGCATGAAACGGTATCCGTATTTGGACACCGTCTGAATCGCGTCGCGACCGAGAGCCTTGCGCAACGTCACGATGACGTTGGTCAGATTAGCATCAACGACGTAGGTCTCCGGCCATAATGCATCAATCAATTCATCTTTTCGGACGAGTTGCTCAGCCTTCTCGACCAGCAGCAACAAGGCATCGAAGACTTTCGGCGGGAGTGGCACCGGGGTCTCTTCGCGGTAAAGCCGCCGCTCGGAAGGATACAGCTCAAAACCACCGAAGCGGTACCCGCCGCCCGGCGTCATTGGAATTTCCTTTGATTTTCTGTGGCTCATCCTTATGAAAATCGAATTCGGAGAACCCTATCCTATCAATACGGCTCATTTGCCGCTCTTGTCCGATTGGAGCACTACCATGAATGCATCGATTGCGACGAACAAACAACTCGTCGCCAGTTATCTCAACGCACTTAGCGGGCAGCCCAAAACCCCCGAACTGGTGGCGCGGTTTGTGACCGATCCAGAGCTGTTGCAACATATTCGTGAAGTGGAGACGGCTTTTCCCTCGTACGAGATCGTCCCAGAGCAAATGATCGCCGAAGGAGACCTGGTGGTCGTGCGGGGCGCTTTCCGCGGTGTCCAGCGTGGCGCATTCGCCGGCATCCCGCCCACCGGCCACGCGGTTTCCGCCGGGCTAATCATCGTGTACCGAATTGGAGACGGCCGGATCGCAGAGCACTGGCTGCAATTCGACCTTCTGGGGCTGGTGGAACAGCTTAGACAAGCGTCTGCTGTCACGGCAGCTTAGCACTTTGTCACCTTTGTCCCCGGATGGCAAGCGGATGTGGATTGTCCGGGTGGGCCCCGGCCGTTTTCATTGACAGGACAACCAATTGACAGGACAACGATAGGAGGAGGATATGGCATCTAGATGCGAATTCTGGACGCACGGGATAGCGACTGTGATCAGCGATCCGCGACCGGTGGAACTCATCGAGCAAACGGCTTCGGCACCTCATTCGAGCAAGAGTTTGGAACCAACAACTGGCTGTTTCTTCCGATTCCAACACCAACAATTCTTGACGATGACACGACGGTCAGCCTGCGGAGGGTCTTATTCAGCGGCCGGCAGAACGAGAATGCAAAGATCGACATGTTCCAGTTGTGGCTTGGCAAGGAAGGGAAAGTCCCTGGCACTCCGCTCCCGGAGTTCGCCAGCGACTCCACCATCACCTTCCAGATCGCAGAGCCTCTGTTGGCAGATGTGCTGGTCTCCGGCGGGCCGTCAGGTGGTGGGCTCACGCTGGGCCTGAGGGTGACATTCCGCTCGCGCGACCCGAAAAGCAAGGAACCGCGGGGCCGCGTCTGGATACACGGCGCAGGTGGCGTTTTTTTGGTAGGCAGGCCGGGGGTGACGGAGGTAAGACATGCGTCGCGCCTGGCAATCTCAACCAGGAGCTTGTCCAGCTCGCGGCTGAACCAATCGACTTGCGCTTCATTAAAACGCCCAGGGCACCCAGCACGAAGTATTCCTCGGCCGGGTTTCCTGGCGACCCTGCGTCGTCGAGGTAAACGAGGTACATGAAAAGCGGGGCGTAAAAAAGAAAAAGCAGCCGAGCGGATTTGCATCCGGCGGACCGCCGAGGCAGCCCTCTCAACCGCAGCTTTCTCGTAGCACAGAACAGCCCGCGCAGAATGAGGCGGATCATTTGCATGTTGCCGGGTCATGGAGGCCGTCTCGCTTCTGGGAGATCACGTGATCGACGATGTAGCCCGGGCAGAGCCCCGCCAGGAGCCTGGTCACGGGGCGCGCGATGGCGGTGTGCGTTGGCTACGGGCTCCATCCAGAGGTTGAGGCGCGGAGTGGCGGCGGTCGTTTCCCAGTATGGTTTCGCGCCACCGATGGTACTACTTTGCGCGTGGTCCATGGATCGGTCTGCCCTTTTGGGGTACTGTCTACTCAGAGGGATGCTGTCGGATTCATGAGAATCTTCCGGCAAATCCTCGGGAGGACATCGTGGCCGGTCCTGCTGTCGAAGCTACTCAACGTGCTCTATATTACTTCGGCCCTTCTCTCCTCACCCAGAAGTACTGGGATGCGAGTGTGAAACCCAAGGGCGGCTGGCTGCCGCGGCTTCAGGCGGCGCCAGGTCCGGGCCGAACGTCGTCGAAAGATCCCCATGTGGCCGGCCGTGCGCTGGACATCATCCTTTTCGCCAAGGAACCCGACGAAAAAGACTACGCCGACCGGATTGTCCAGGCATTTCTGAATGCGCGGGCGAAGATGGGGTTCATTTCGGTGATCTACAACGGCTGGGAGTGGAATGGAGGCGGGGTGAAGTTCCCCCACGTGGACGCGGCTCACAAGACCCACATTCACATCGAATGGAGCGGGGGAGGCGTGTCGAAGAACAGTTTTGCCTCGGATCTCGAAGACGCCCTGTTGAGTGAATTCTCGGCCGATAATATCGCGTCCGGCGATTACGCGACAGCGTAGGCGACTTGCCCGCGGGCCGTCGCGCCGCCATGGCGGCTCAGTGGCGTCCTATGAACCAGAAGATGTAGCCGCACTGCGCGCAGATGTAGTTGGTAGCTTCCTTGTTGGCCCAATCGAATTTGAAAAAGGTGGCCGCCCTGGTGTTCAACAGCGAATTGCGTTCATGAAACTGCTGATGACCGCACACGCTGCACTTCAGCTTTTGTTGACCGATTTCCACTTCGATGGTTCCGTCTCCGCGGTCGATTTCCTGGAAGGTCGTCACCGGCTATGTCTCCTCCCGAAGACTGTAGCAGGATTGCCGGACGGAAAGTGCCGCTACGGTTCGCCGCCGGGCCCGAAGGCGAACTGGATCGTCTTGCGCGACGCCACCGGCTTGCCGTCTTTGGACTTCGCCGGGGTGAAACGCCAGGAGTGCGCGGCCTTCGCCGCCGCGTCCGCCAGGTAACTGTAGACACCATTGCCCTGGTGTCGTGGAATGGCGGCAACGACCATGCCGGCTTCGCTCACGCGCACGTCCACGGGGATCACCAGGCGCGTCGTGATGCGCGAACGAATGCCCTCGGGAATCTCGGGCTGCACTTCGTGAATGGCCACGGCGGGAGTGGTGTGCGCCCTGGCCGCCTCTGTCTTCGCCGGCGGTAGCACGCTTCGCGAGGCTTCGCCGACGGCCGCCCGAACCGGGGCCGGCGGGACCGCGGCGGGACTCGCAGCGGCCGGTGCGGGAGCCGGGCCGGCCATGCTGAGCACACGCAGTGAATCGCTCCAGGGCCGGACGCGCGTTCCGTGGAGGTCCATGCGGAACAACACGTCGGGATGCGAAGGCCGATAGCTCAGCTTGCCGGCATGCAGGTCGGCCGCGGTCAACTCGATGACCTTGCGCGCCGGCCCATCCGTTACCCGCAGCACGCCGCGCGAGGCCATCGCCACCGCGGGAGCGGAACGGTCCCAGGTCAACTGAATCTCGCCGCCGGATTCGCCGGCGTCCAGGCGCAGCTCCGCCCACTGCGGCTCGCGGACCGTCTTCCAGAATTCGTACCCCACTGCCGCACTGGCGGCAACGGCGATGCCGGCAACCAGCGGGAGCCAGAACCGCCGCCGCGGTGCGGACGCGGGCTCGGGTTCGGTGGCCGCCTCGTCCGGATGGGTACGCCTGGCCGGCGGCAGGCTCGGCAAAAGCACCGGGGCGGGCGGGGGCAAGGCTGCTGAAAGTGCGGGCTCCCCGGCAATCGCCGGCCCGGTTGCCGGCGCATCCCCTTCGGCCGCGGGCAACACCTGGTCTTCGTTGCGCTGCATCGTGCCCGGGTCGAGCGCAAAGAATGCATAGGGAGGCACGCTGGGAAGCTCGCCGCCGTTTCGAAACACGAATGTCGCGAAGCACTCGTTTACCGAAAGAGGCTCGATCAGCAGCAGGGCGCAACGGTCGTCCGGCAAGAAGGTCTTGAACAGGTCGGCATCGGCCGCGTCCGGAATCGCATCCCTGCGGGTGTAGCTGCGATAGAAACCGACGATGGTGGGCGAACCCTCCGGACGCGCACGGCCCAGCAACTCCCGCAACTGCTGGCGGTCCTCGTCGGACAGCGTGTACGAAGGCCCGTAGCGGTACTGGCACGGAACGCTTTCCAGGGCGTCGATCGAAACCGTAGCCGGGTTTCCCGGATGGAAGCGCCCCAGCAGCAGCCCGCCGATTTCGGCGCCTCTCCGCGGCAGCGAGAGAAACGCCTCCAGCGTCAGGTTCCGAAGTTCTTCCACCAGGCCGCAACTCCAAACTACAGAGTGGGCGCCATCCGAAGAATCCCAACGACATCGCATCGGACCGCATTCCGCAATCGGGCGTCCATCGGGTGATTCCTCACGGTCACACGATCCGGCAGCGTTACAATCGACTTGTGAACCGGCGGGATTTCTTCAACCAGGCGGGCTTGGGCACGTACTCGCTCATCGTGCTCGCGGATGCGGCGCGGGCGCAGAACGCTGCGCCGATAGGGCGCGACTTCTCCGCTGCTGCGCCTAAAGATGCGCCGTTCGCACCGGCCGAACGCCACATGCGACTGGTTGATCTGGATACCGATATCCTCGTCGCCGGAGGCGGGCTCGCCGGCGTATGCGCGGCCATTGCGGCGGCGCGCCACGGCGCCCGGGTGGTGCTGGTTCAGGACCGGTCGCGCCTGGGCGGCAACTCTTCCAGCGAAGTAAAAATGCACGTGGTGGGTGCAAATTGCCACACGGGACGTCCGGGATGGCGGGAAGGCGGGCTGATCGAAGAGCTGCGGCTGGCGGATGCCGTGAATAATCGGCAGCGTTGCTGGGAACTCTGGGACCTGCTGCTTTATGACAAGGTGATGAGCGAGCCGAACATCACCCTGCTGCTCGAAACCACGCTGTTCGCGGCCTCGGTGAAGGACGGACGCATCACCCAAGCCATAGCCCGCTGCGACAAGAGCGAGCACCTGTATCGCATCCGTGCCAGGCTGTTTTGCGACTGCACGGGCGATTCGCGCCTGGCGCTCGAGGCCGGAGCCGAAATGCGCACCGGGCGCGAGGCGCGCGCGGAATTCGGCGAATCGCTAGCCCCCGAGCAACCCGACAACCGTACGCTCGGCTCCAGCATCCTGTTCACATCCCGCCTGTATCACACCCCCATGCCATTTGCGCCGCCGGCGTGGGCCCGCAAGATCCATAAAGAGCAACTGCTGCACCGCCCCATCAACAGTTGGGAGTACGGCTACTGGTGGATCGAATGGGGTGGCGACCGGGATGTGATCGCCGACAACGAGCGCATCCGCTTCGAGCTCCTGTCCATCGTCATGGGGGTGTGGGATTACATCAAGAACAGCGGCGCGTTCCCCGACAGCAAATACTGGGCAATGGACTGGGTGGGCATGATGCCTGGAAAACGCGGCAGCCGGCGGCTGGTCGGAGATTACATCCTCAAACAACAAGACCTCATGCAGGGCGGCTTTCCGGACGCAGTCGCCATCGGCGGGTGGCCCATGGACGGGCATCCGGCGGAAGGCTTCGACCGGCCCGACCTTCCACCGAACACCGTGCTGCGGCCGCCCGAAGTCTACGACATCCCGTTGCGCTCGCTCTACAGCCGGAACATCGCCAACCTCATGATGGCCGGACGCAACATCAGCGCCAGCTACGTGGCATTTACTTCGGCGCGTGTGATGGCGACGTGCGCGGCGGAAGGCCAGGCGGTCGGGACCGCGGCGGCACAGGCCATCGAGACCGGACTCGCGCCGCGCGAACTGGCGCGCGACCCGCGCCAGGTGGCGCGCCTGCGGCAGACGCTCCTGCGCGACGACCAGACGATTAAGGGACTGCGCAATCAGGATCCGCGGGATGCTGCTCGCGAAGCAACCGTGACTGCCTCGGCCGAAGAGGGAGAGCGGAAAGCCGCGCTGGTGCTGGACGGCTCGGTTCGCGACGAAGCTCACCAGTGGGCCGCGCCGGTTTCGACGGGCGCCTCCGCCTGGATCGAGCTGCGCTGGGAACAACCGCGGCGCATCGGTTTGGTACAGATCACCTTCGACTCGGGCTTCCAGCGGCAGTTGACTTTGAGCGCGCAGGAAACGCAGAATGTCAACCTGCTGCGGGCGCCGCAGCCGGAAACGGTCAAAGACTATGCCATTACCTGCCGCGCCGCCAACGGAGAGGAGCATATGCTCGCCGCCGTGACCGGCAATTTTCAGCGGCTCAAGCGCCACCGCTTCGAGCCTGTGGAGATGCGGTCGCTCCGCATCGAGGTCCACGCCACCAACGGAGACCGCCTGGCGCGCATCTTCGAAATCCGCTGCTACTCCTGAGGAGCGTATGGTGCCGCCCGCCAACCCCCGCGCTGTGCACAAAGGCACGGCGAGCGATTTTACAAGACTTTCTTATCCTGTATACTGTTATCAATTCCCAGTCTGCAATCGGCCTGGGATCAGTCTATCTATGTCATAGGAAGGACCAAGGCGATGAGTTTAAGCCAACTCGCGCGATCCATCTGTGAGTCGCCGACCCTGAAGCTGAACGAGACAGCAGCGCTGCTTCGGGAAAAGGGCGAGCCCGTCATCCACCTGGGGGGCGGAGAGCCGAAGAGCAAGGCGCCCATCGACGCCATTGTGAACTGCACCGCTCTGCTGCACACGGGTGACATCAAGTACACACCGGCGGACGGGATTCCGTCGCTCAAGAAGGCCATCATCCGCTACACCGAGGAGCACTACGGTCGCCTCGTGTCTCCCGAAAACGTGATCGCATCCAGCGGCGCCAAGCAGGCCATCATGGTGCTCCTGCACGCGATTGTCGATCCCAAGGAAGAGGTCATCTTTCCCGTGCCGTTCTGGGTGAGCTATCCGGAGATGGTGAAGCTCGCGGGCGGCGTGCCGGTCCCCGTGACCGCGCGCGACGGCAGCTTCCAGCCCACGGTGGAAGAGATCGAGGAGGCCGTGGGGCAATACACCAAGGCTGTCATTTTGAACAGCCCCAACAACCCTGCCGGCGTGGTGTACACGGATGAGTTCGTGGCCGGGGTAGTGGAGCTGTGCGAGAGGCGCGACCTGTACCTGATCATGGACGATACCTACAATCGCCTCATCTTCGATGGCCGCGCACCCTCGAACTGCTACCGCTTCAGCAAGGGGCACAACCTCGAAAGCTCCAAGCTGGTGGTGATCAACTGCGTCTCGAAGATGTACGCCATGACGGGTTTCCGCATCGGCTGGGCGGTTGGGAACCGGGAGCTGATCCGGGCCATGGCCAACATCCAGTCGCAGGAGACCTCCGGTCCGGCGGCGCCCTCGCAATGGGCGGCGGTGGGGGCGCTGAACGGCGTGCAGTCGTGCATCGAGAGCCTGCGGCTCACGCTCGAAAACAACCGCAACGTGATGGTGAAGCGCCTCGCGGCGTTCTCCGGCGTGCGCATCGTGAACCCGGGCGGCACTTTCTACTGCTTCCCGGATTTCAGCGCATACGAGAAAGATTCGCAAAAGCTCTCCCGATTCCTGCTGGACCGCGTGCGCGTGGTTACGGTGCCCGGCCGCGAGTTCGGCATGGAAGGCCATTTGCGGCTGAGCTACTGCGGTACGCTCAAGGAGGTCACCGAGGGCATTGACCGTATCCGATGGGCGCTCGACCCGGAGGCGCCCAACGAGTTGTTCCTGGGCGATCGCAGACTGGTGAGGGACTGGCGATGAACCCGTATCTCGATCTTCCTTCCCCGGCACAGCCGGAGGCGGGCAAACTGTCCGGTATTTACGGCCTGCAAAATCACGGCCTGACGAATCTGCACCGCGTGTACTGGAACCTGCCGACGGCGTCACTCTATGAAGAGGCGGTGTTCCGCGGCGAGGCGCGGATTTCGCACCTCGGCCCGATGGTGGTCACCACCGGCAAGCACACGGCGCGCGCGGCGGCCGATAAATTCTTAGTGCGCGAGCACACCACTGAGCGCCACGTCTGGTGGGGCGAGTACAACCGGCCGTTCAGCGCGGAGAAGTTCAGCGCCCTGCTCACCCGGATGCAGGGCTTCCTGCAAGGCCGCGATGTCTTCGTGCAGGACTGCTACGCCGGCGCCGATCCGGACTATCGCATGCCGATCCGGATCGTTACGGAGAAGGCGTGGCACAGCCTGTTCGCCCGCAACATGTTCATGAAAATCCGCGGCACCGACGAGTTGAAGCGGCACGTGCCGGAATTCACGGTGATCTGTGCACCGTCGTTTCAGGCCTCGCCGATCATCGACGGCACACGCACCGAAACCTTCATCATCATCAATTTCACGTCGCGGCTGGCCATCATCGGCGGGTCGGGCTATGGCGGCGAAATCAAGAAGACCATCTTCACCGTGCTGAATTTTCTGCTGCCGCTCGAAGGCGTGCTGCCCATGCACTGCTCGGCGAACGTGGGTCCGGAGGGCGATGTGGCGCTGTTCTTCGGCCTCTCCGGCACCGGGAAGACGACGCTTTCGGCCGACCCTTCGCGGCAACTGATCGGCGACGACGAGCACGGGTGGAGCGAGAACGGCGTCTTCAATTTCGAAGACGGCTGCTACGCCAAGGTGATCCGCCTCTCGCCCGAAGCCGAGCCGCAGATCCATGCCTGCACCCGGCGCTTCGGAACCATCCTGGAGAACGTGGTGCTCGATTCGCTGTCCCGCCGGCTGGACCTCAACGACGACGCGTTGACCGAGAACACCCGCGGCGCCTACCCACTGGATTACATCGAGAACTACCTCCCGCCCAAGATGGCGGGCCAACCGCGCAACGTCGTTTTCCTGACGTGCGACGCCAGTGGCGTGATGCCGCCCATCGCGCGGCTGACGCCGGATCAGGCCATCTACCATTTCATTTCCGGCTACACGAGCAAGATCGCGGGCACCGAAATCGGGCTCGGCGCGGAGCCCGAAATCACCTTCAGCGCCTGCTTCGGCGGGCCATTCATGGTCCATCATCCCTATGCCTACGCCGAAATGCTGAAGGCCAGGCTGCTGAAGCATGGCTCCGCATGCTGGCTGGTAAACACGGGATGGACTGGCGGGCCTTTCGGCGTGGGCAAGCGGATCAGCATCCGGCACACGCGAGCCCTGCTGAATGCCGCCCTCGGCGGCAAACTGCATGGCGTGGCCTACCGCGACGACCCGGTCTTCGGATTCCAGGTGCCCACCGAATGCGGGGGCGTTCCTTCCCAGATCCTGGACCCGGCCAACACCTGGCCGAACCGCGATGCCTACCACCGCAAATACGAAGCGCTGGCGGCACGGTTCATACAGAACTTCAAGCTGATGAGCGACGGTTGCCCGGAGGAAGTGGCCGCCGGTGGCCCCAAGCGCCTGGTAGCCGGGATTTGAGGCGGACCCGCAGTTGGTTGCCTGCCGGTTACCTTGGTTAGGCTCCCTTTCCTAACCGAAGTGAAATTGATACGCCTCGCGCCCATGGTGTGTCCTGGAAGATGCAAGGCTTCCGGATGAAATCCAGCACAGGGGTGGCGTTGTGCTTCGCCGCCGGCATCGCCTGCGGGATGCTCCACGCCCTCCCGCCGGCGGGCGGCGAGGAGTACGAGGTTCTACGCACGGCGGACGTCTGGGTGGTGCCCGACCTGCGAGGCGATATCGCCCTCACCATCGCAACCCACAAGCTCCCGGGTGTGCCGCTGGACGACATCCGCCGGACCGGCCTGCCCTGCAACTGGCGCCTGAGCCAGCGTCAGGAACAACTCCTGGAGGGCACCTGCCGCAGGTATCTCGCCAGCGACGGCGGCGCGGCGCAAGGCACGCTGGCGCTGGGTCCGCTCGTGATCGCGCTACGCCGCGCAGGCGCGCAACTGGTCAACCTGGAGCTGAACGATTTCGGCCGCCCTCTGGAGCGGGGGCCGGCAAGCTGGACTGCCTATCCCAGCGATTCCCGGACTCCGTTCGGCACCCTCAGAAGCACCACATACCGGTTCCGTTCGGACACGGATGCGGACATCCCGGAAGCTTTCGTGCTCCACATCGGCCGCGAGTGGTCGCGCCCGCGCCTCGCCATTCCCTTCCTTCTCACCCTCTTCGGTCCGCCGCTGGTAGTCCTGTTGCTGCGCTGGCGCGCCGGAAGCTTTGGCCCCACGGAAGCCGGCGCGGTGTGGGTCCACTGGATGCTGACCGGCGTATGGATCTACTGGGACTCGTCCGTGGCCGCGACGGACGTGGCTGCCTTCGTGGCCCGGTTGCAGATCGACAGCATGCTGTTGACGCTCCTGATCGGCGCGGCGGTCTTTACCATTCCCCCTCTCTTGTCCACGGCAAGCTGCGTGGCCGCACTGATGCGTACTCCCGCGCGCGCGGCCGACCACCTCGTCTTCCGATCCGTTGCGCGCGAAGCGGCGGCGCTGGTTCCCTTCGGCATCCTGGCTTTCGGGCTGGGTATGTTCGAGCAGGACTGGAAGATGTCGCTCACAGCCTGGCCAATCGCATATCTTACCTGGCGCGCCCTGTACTGGCGCCTGACGCGGCGGTCGCTGGGCGCGGTGCAGGAGATCACGCCCGGAGACCTGGCGGAGAATATTGGCGCCACGGCCCGGCGCGCGAAGGTGCGGCTGGGCGCCATCCACCTCGCTTCCACACGCGCGGCGCACCAGGCCACGGCCCATGTGAGCGGAAGCAGGATCTTTACCTTGACCCGCGGCCTTGTGGAGCATCTGACCCGACGTGAGCTCCACGCCGTGATCGGCCACCAGGTGCTGTACCTTCGCTGCGGACATATCCCCACCCGAACCATCGTCTACTGGACGTACCTGGTTCTGGTGGGCCCAATCGCCGCAAGCGCCGTGGCCCGCGCGCACCTGCCGCAGACGTTGCTTCTGCTGCCGGTCGTGCATGTCGCGTACATCCTGTGCTGCGTGTGGCTCTCGCGGCTGCGCGAGTCGCGCGCCGATGCGTGCGCCGTGGAACTGACCGGAGATCCGCAAGGCCTCATCGCGGCACTCGCGCGCCTCCGGAAGATCGCGCGCAGCCCGATAGACTGGGGCGGAATGCAGGGGTCCATCGTCTCCCATCCCTCGGTGCGCGATCGGGTCCTGGTGCTGGCGAAACGGTTTGGCGTGGATCGGAGGCGGGCCCTGGCGCTGCTGGACGACCCCGACCTCTTATCCGCCGATGAATCTCCCGAAGCCCTGTACTATTCCCTTGCCCCCAAAGAGACCGCAGAGTGCCACGCGTTTACTTCCGTGGACAAGGGCGAATCCGTAACGTGGGCGCGATGGATCGGCTATCTGCCGCTGGTGGCAATCACACTGGCAACTCTCCAACTGGCGCAATGGGTAGCACCGCGGCCGTCCATCCTCTGGCTGGCCGCTCTGTGCGTCGGGGTGCCCGTGACAGGATGGCTGTACGGGATAGTCCAGGGATGGCTTGACCGTCTGTTCCTGGTGCAGTTGCGCCGTAAGCGGAAAGAGCGTGTGCCCGCCGAGGCAGCGGCCGGGATCTTCGCCGGCCTGTTGCCGGGAGACCTTGTCACGCCGGAGGCCTTTTCGCTTTGGGACACCGGGTTCCTCGTACTCGCGCCTGGCTCCCTCACGTTTTATGGAGAGCGCAGCCGCTTTTCGCTCTCCACTGCCGCAGTCAGCACGATCCAGATGCGGAAGGGGCCGCCCGCATGGCGACGTTCGTACGCGGTGACCATAGGGTGCAGCGGCGGTTGCTTCACCGTTCTCCGCGCCGACCGGGGTTCCTCGAGGTCCGCGGCGCTCCGGCTGGAGCAGGAACTGGAAGCGTGGCGGCACACCGAGCCCGTGGAGTGCGCCGGCCCCCCGCCCGAGCTGCTAATGAACCAGGCGCCAGGCGTTGGGGGATTGGCCGCCATCCCCGCCATCCTGGTGCGCGCCGTGTTGTTGTGCCTGGGTCTCGCGATCCTGGAACCATTCGGACTATTGATGATGACGCCCGCGGCGAGACTCGTACCTTTCGTAGCAGCCGCGGCCTATCTGTGGGCAGTCTGCCCGAACTTCCTGCCATGGACGCCGGCAGACCTGCCGGTTGAGAAAGTCTGCGAGGGAGACGCCGCCCCGGCGCCGGCGTCCACCCAAGCCCTGCCCGGTTAGCTTGGCCAGAGCTCGGGCCACCCGCCGGAGTCCGGCGGGTGCGGTCTTGTGATTTCAATGGGTTGCCGGAAATTTCCGCCGGAGTCCGGCGGTTTTCTCTTTTTGCCCAGGGCTGCCGGGGCTCACACGGTGGCCATCGCGGCATCCCGCTTCGACAGCACTTGCTCCTCGTACTTCCGGATTTCGTCGAACCACGCGATGCCGACCGGCGCTCCCTGCTGCTCGCAATACTGGTCCCAAACCGCTGGCCAGGGCAGGCTCTTCTGTTCTTCGAGCATCGCCAGGCGCCGCGTAAAATCCATCTTCTGCTCGGCGTCCTTCAGGGTGCCGGTGGGTTCCAGCAGCGCGATCAACAGGGCCTTGAGCATATTGCGGGTGCCGATCACCCATGCAGCTACGCGGTTGATGCTGGCATCGAAATAGTCCAGGCCGATGTGGATGCGGTCGAGCTTGCCGCTGCGGATGATCTCTTTCGCGATGGCCTGCAACTCGTCATCCAGAATCACCACGTGGTCGCTGTCCCAGCGCACCGGACGGCTGACGTGCAGCAGCAGACCCGGGCAGAACAGCATCACCGAGGAGATCTTCTCGGAAATGACCTCGGTGGGGTGGAAGTGCCCGGCATCCAGCGTGAGCAGTTTTTGCCGCGATATCGCATAGCCCAGGTAGTATTCGGCCGATCCGGCAGTGTAGCTTTCGGCGCCGATCCCGAACAGCTTGGCTTCCACGGCATCCAGGTGGACTTTCGGATCGATCGGTTCGGCGAAGATCTTGTCCAGCGAATCGGTGAGGCGCTCGCGCGGCGCGGTGCGGTCGATGGGGATATCTTTGTAGCCGTCGGGAATCCACACGTTGGTCACCGTGGGGGTGCCGAGTTGCTTGCCCATCTCGGCGCCGATCCTGCGGCAGGCTATGCCGTGCTGGATCCAGAAATTGCGGATGCCCGGATCGGTATGGGTGAGGGTGAAGCCGTCGGCGGCCTTCGGGTGCGAGAAATAGGTAGGGTTGAAATCCATCCCCAACCGGTTGGCTTTGGCCCAGTCGATCCAACTCTGAAAATGTTTGGGCTGAATGGCGTCGCGCTCTACGAACTTGCCGCCATGGTCCAGGTACGACGCGTGCAGGTTGAGACGGTGCCTGCCGGGGATCAGGCTGAAGGCTTTCTCCAGGTCGCCGCGCAGCTCCTGAATGGTGCGTGCTTTGCCGGGGTAGTTGCCGGTGGCCTGAATGCCGCCGCCGGACAGAGTGGCGCCGGCGGTTTCAAAGCCGCCCACATCATCTCCCTGCCAGCAGTGCAGCGAGATGGGGATGGCGGCGAGTTTCTGCATGGCGGCGTCGACGTCCACGCCAGCCTCGGCATACCGGTCTTTGGCGATCTGATAGGCCTGGGTGAGGTTCTGTTGTCTCATCGTGCTATCAGTCTATAGCCCGTACCGGCGGCGGGCAAGCGGGGTGCGGCGGCTTTGCCGGACTTTGGCCGGACCGCCCTTCTTGCGCGCACGAACACATCTCGGTACGCTTGTTAGGCGAAAGGGACGGCCCTGTCCGAATCGGGCCTGCCTGGAACCTGGGAGGAAATCGATGCAAGCTGCGACGAGCCCGGCGCTGGGAATTCTGATCTTCACGCTGGGCGGCCTGGCGGGGGCGGTCTTCTATCTGCCGTTCAAAAAGGTCACGAAATGGGCCTGGGAAACCTACTGGATGATCTACGCCGTCGTCGGCCTGCTGGTTGTGCCGTGGGCGCTCGCACTTACCACTTCTCCGAACCTGCTCCCGGTGCTCCAGGCCGCTCCGGGCAGCGAACTGCTGTATTGCCTGATCTGCGGCGCGGTGTGGGGCTTCGGCGGCCTCACCTGGGGACTGATGATCCGCTACCTCGGCGTCGGCCTGGGCCTGGCCATGGGCGCCGGGCTCACCTCGGCGGCGGGCACGCTGATCCCGCCTATGTTGAAGGGTAGCTCCGCCGTGAGCGCGATGTTCACCACCGCGGCCGGAATCGTCTCCGTGGTGGCCGCGCTGGTTTCGGTCGCGGGCATCGTGTTCGTGGGGCTTGCCGGCATGTCCAAGGAAGGCGAGCTGCCGGAAGAAGAAAAGAAGAAGGCGGTCGCCGAGTTCAATTTCAAAAAGGGAATGATGGTGGCCATCTTCTCCGGCCTGATGAGCTCGGGCATGAGCTTCGGCTTGCAGGGCGGTCCCGAGATTCAGAAGCTGGCGCGCAGTGTCGCGCCCGTGACTTCGGTGATCTGGGCCGGAATGCCGGTGCTGGTGGTGGTGCTGCTCGGCGGATTCCTGGTGAACGGCACATGGTGCCTCATCCTGAACTTCCGCAACCACACCGCGGGCGATTATGTGAGCAGAGAAGCGCCCCTGCTGCGCAACCTGTTGCTTTCCGCCCTGGCGGGCGCCATCTGGTGCTCGCAGTTCATCTGCTTCAAAACCGGCGAGCCGCAGATGGGGGCCACCTCCTACATCGGTTGGGCGGTGCTGATGGCCGCCGCGATTCTGTTCAGCCAGCTTCTGGGTGTCGTGCTGGGCGAGTGGAAGGGCACCAGCTCACGAACCAGGACACTGCTGGTGACGGGCCTGGTGCTGCTGATTGCCTCCTCGGCAATCGCGGGCTACTCCGGTTCGCTGTCCGTTTCAGGTTGACAGATTACCCGAGGCGGCGATACACTCCGGTCAAATGTTTACCCGAGGCCGCCGCCGCAAGCAGCCGGATTTCTCTTCGGAAATAGCATCCCATATTGCCCTGGAAGCCGACCGCCTGCGGGCGGCGGGATGGAGCGAGAGCGAAGCGCTGGCCGCCGCGCGGCGGGCCTTCGGCAATGTGACGGCCGCCGAGGAGCGTTTCTACGAGAGCGGCCGCTGGCGGTGGTGGGACGAGCTGAAGGGCGACATCCGGTACGCCCGGCGAACCTTGCTGCGGACGCCCGGGTTCGCGGCCGCGGCGGTCATTACCCTGGCGTTGGGGATCGGCGCCAACACCGCCATCTTCAGCGTCGTGGACGCGGTGGCGCTGCGCTCGCTCCCTTACCCCCACGCGGAACGCATCCTGATGCTCTACGGGCGCCTGGAGGATGGCGACACTTCCACGCTATCGCCCGCCGATTTCCTGGATTTCCGCCGCGATTGCCGTAGCTTTGAAAACCTCGCGGGCTATCGCGGGTCCACATTCAACGTGGCGGGCCAGGATTCGGCCGAGCGCATCCAAGGCGCGGTGGTCACGCCCGATTTCTTCGCGGTGATGGGGATGCGGGCGCGCCTTGGCCGCACGCTCGACCGGGTCTCGGACGCGCCCGGCCGGCCGCGCACGGTGGTGCTGAGCGATGCCTTCTGGCGCCGGAGGTACGCGGCCAATCCGGCGATTCTGGGCCAGGTGCTCAATCTCGATGGCGAGGCCCTCACCGTGGTCGGGGTGATGCCGCACGAGTTTCAGTATCCCCCGCTGAGCGATGTGTGGGTGCCGGCGCGCTTCGCCGTTCCCGAACATGTCCTGCGACCCGATCTCGACCAGTCCGCCGTCCGGGATTCGCACTACTTCTTCTCGATCGGGCGGCTCCGGCCGGGGGTCCGCATAGCAGCCGCGCAGGCGGAAGCCGACCTGATCGCACGCCGCCTGCGGAAACAGTATCCGGACATGGAGGCCGACCGCGCGGCGCTCGTGCCCCTCGACCAGGAATTGTTCGGCAAGGCGCAATCGCCGCTCGATATCCTGCTGGCGGCGGTGGGCCTGCTGCTGCTGATCGCCTGCGCCAACGTAGCCAACCTGGTGCTGGCGCGGGGAGCCGCGCGGCGCAAGGAAATCGCCATTCGCGCGGCGCTGGGCGCGTCCCGGCCCAGGCTTATTCGACAGCTCCTTACCGAGAGCCTGGCGCTTGCGGTGGGCGGCTGTGCATTGGGGATCGGGCTGGCATACGCGGCGCTGGGCCCGGTTTCCGCGCTGTTGCCGCTGGACGCGGAGGTCCACATCGACCTGCGCGTCCTGGGATTCGCGGCAGCCGTATCCGCCGCGGCGGGAATTCTCTGCGGCGTCTTTCCGGCTTTGACACTGGCGAAGGCCGGACCCGGCGGAGTATTGAACGAAGCGGCTCGCGGCGCGTCCGGAGGCGTCCGGTCGAACCGCGTCCGGAGCCTGCTGGTGGTGTGCGAGGTGGCGCTGACCGTGGTGCTGCTCATCGGCGCGGGGCTGCTGGTCCGCAGCTTCCAGCGCCTTGCGTCAGTGCCGGTGGGATTCAGCGCCGAACACGTGCTGAGCGCGCGGCTTTCGCTGCCGCAACTCCGCTATGCGAGCCCGGCCAGCCGCGCGCGATTCGTCGCGCGGGTGCTCGAAAGGCTGGAAGCATCGCCGGGCGTTTCCTCGGCGGGCGTGATCTCGCGGCTGCCATTGCTGCCGGGCAACAGCACCCGCTCGCTGGACATCAAGGGCCGGCCCTCGGCCGCGGACGATCTGGCTCCGGACTATTTGGTGGCCAGTCCTGACTACTTTCGGAGTATGGGCATCCGCCTCCTCCGCGGGCGCATGTTCACCGAGCGTGACGACGCCAAGGCCCCGGCGGTGGTCATCGTCAACGCTGCCATGGCGCGTCACTTCTGGGGCGCGCAGAACCCGATCGGCCAGTTCGTCACCGCGGGCGCGTGCGGCAAGGAGAACGAGTGGTGCGAAGTGGTCGGGGTGGTGGAGGACATCCACCAGCACAACCTGGATGAAAAACCCCGGCCTGCCATGTACGTGCCTTACGCCCGAGATCCGTGGCCGTTCATGGCCATTGTGGTGCGCACGGCCACGGACCCGGCGGCCGCGGCGTCCAGCGTTACCGGCGCGGTGCACGCCATCGATAAAGACCAGCCGGTTTACGATATTCGCGCCATGCACGACGTGGTCGAGACGTCCTTCGCTCCACGACGCGTGCGCATGCTGTTCGTACTGTCATTCGCGGGCCTGGCGCTGATCCTGGCGTGCATCGGCATCTACGGAATCGTATCCTACGGCGTGGCGCAACGGACGCACGAAATCGGCATCCGCATGGCTCTGGGCGCGGAGCGAAGAGATGTGCTGCGCCTGGTCATCGCGCAGGGGCTGAAACTCGCGGCCGCCGGCGCCGCGGCGGGCCTGGTCCTGGCGGCCGCCCTCTCGCGCTTGATCGCCGGCATGTTATTCGGCGTGCGTCCCACCGATGCCGCCAGCTTCGCCGCGTGCCTGGCGCTGGTGATGGGCGTGGCCGCGCTCGCCAGCTTCCTGCCGGCGCGGCGCGCGACCCGCGTCGACCCGGCCGCGTCGCTGCGCGGCGAATGAGCTACTGGAACAACTGCGGCGCGAATTCGATCAGGTAATGGCGCCAGTTGATCCAGGTGTGGGCGCCGGGCGATTCCTTGAAGACCGGCTCGAAGCCGTGCTTCTTGAGCATCTCCACGGTGGCCTGCGTGGTGGTCATCAGGCGGTCCTCCTTGCCGGTGGAGAACCACAACAGCTTGAGACCTTTCTTCGCGGCGGCGTTGTCCAGCTCGGCCTGGTGCTGCTCCTCCCAGGTGGGGCCGGGAGGCGGTTGCGGCGCTGCGGCGCCGGGAGCCGCTCCGCGCCCACCGCCGAACGAGCCGATCAACCCGGAGCTGAACACGCCCACGTAGGCGAACTTCTCCAGGTGCGGGATGGCGATGTTCAGCGTCTGGCTGCCCCCCATCGAGAGGCCGGCAATCGCGCGCCGCTGCCGGTCCGTGTACACCCGATAGTTCTTCTCGACATAGGGCATGATGTCGGTGAGAAAATCCTGCACGAACTCGTCGGTGTTGCTCGGCCCACGCGCGCCGCCCCGGCCGCCGAAGGTCTGGCTGGTGTGACCCGCCGGCATCACCACGATCATGGGCTTCACTTTTTTTGCGGCCAGCAGGTTGTCCAGGATGAAGCCGGCGCGGCCGACTGAAGTCCACGCCTCATCGCAATCGCCGGCGCCATGCAGCAGGTAGAACACGGGAAACCTGCCCTGCCCGAGCTCATATCCCGGCGGCGTATAGACGTGCATGCGGCGGAATCGCTTCAGCGCGGTGGAGTAGTAGGTCACCGCCGCCACGGCGCCGTGCGGCACTTCCTGGGTGTCCTGAAAATCCGCGCCGGGAATGTGGACCATGCTCCAGACGTTGTTGTTCGATTCGCTGATCGACGGGTTGCGCGGGTCGATCACGGGCACCCCATCCACGTTGAAGTTGTAGCGGTACGTGCCGCCTTCGATCGGGCCGAGGGTCACTTCCCAGACGCCGTTCTCAGCCTTGGTCATGGGCGCGCCCTGGCCGTTGCCGGGGATGTCGCCGCCGGTGAGCCGGACGTTCTGCGCGTGCGGAGCCAGAATGCGAAAAGTGACCTTACCGCCGGCCTGCACTTCGGGCGAGACCACGACCGGCCCCTGCGGCCCGCGGCCGGCACGAGCGGGTTGCGCGGGCGCGCCCGGCGGAAATGAGACTGCCGCCAGAATTGCGGCGAGAGCGAAGCGGGTGTGAATCATAGGGCCTCCAATCCGGAACCCTGAGTATGAAACGTTTCGCCGCCGGCGGCAACTGGACCGCCGCCGCGTACGCCGCGTGGATTGCCAATCCCTGTCCGCCGACAGGTGCCGAAGAGCGTAAAATGACTGCCAGCACTCATTGTGGCTGATGGCTATGTTTGGGTTATTACAGTTAACTACGGGCGCGACCCTGGGATACCTGTGTGTCGCCGCCGGATTCCTGATTATCATCGCGTCGGTCGTGTTCGTGATCAAAGGGAAAATAGTTCTGAGCGAATCCGGCGCGCCGAATGTGGTGGAGTGGGGGAAGATCAAGGCGAACCTGACCTCGGCGGTCGCGCTCTTCGTTCTGGGGGCGCTGATGATCGGCCTGCCGTTCTGGCGCTTCCAGCAGGCAGAAGCGCAGCAGCCGCCCACTGCCATCCTGACCGGCAAGATCAGTGGCAGCGGAGACATGCGGCTGCTTCTGGTAGTGAAACCCGACTATGACCAGACCTATCGTAACGACATCGTGTGGCAGTTTCCGCTGGTTGCCAGGAGGGCGTCCTACTCGGTCTTCTACGTCGAGGGAGACACCATCGTCGGGCAACAATCCTTCTCCATCGAAGGCGGCCCTCCCGGTTCCGCGCCTCAGAAAATTACACTTCCCGCGTTCAATGTGCAGATGGGGACCCCCGAGGCTCCCGAGATCACTCCGAAACTGGAGGTCAGCGACGCAGAACTCAAGGCGCTTGGCATTCATTAGCGGCCTGCTGTTGACCGCCGTGATCGCCACCGCGGCCGACCTCTCGGGCCGGGTGACGGTCCGCGACGCGCCGTTGGCGGGCGCGGTGGTCAGGGCGGCCCTGATCGGCAAGCGGGGCCCGGCCTCCATCACCGTCACCAGGACCGATTCCCGCGGGGAATACACGCTGCGAGGACTTCGCGACGGCGACTACATCCTCCTGGTGGATCTGCATGGCCGGCGCATTTATCAGGGCCGGATTGCTATCCGGGGTCCAAGCCTCGTCAAGGATATCGAGTTGCGGTAGCCGCACGTAGTTCCGGGCAGCGCCCATCGCGCGGTTCAGCGCACTATCCCGGACGTGTATTCGGTCTCCACGTTTTCGAAAAACACGCCCTGGAACCGGCCGGGCTCGAGCGAATGCGGCACTTCCAGTTCGAGGGTGTGATTCACATCGGCGGCGAGCTTCGAGATGTCCGCGTAGAAGCCGCTGAAGTTGCGCCGCGAAGCGCGCACTGAGGCGTAGGCTTTCCGGAGCTCGACGGGCTGGCCGTCGATTGTGAGCGATGCGGTCCAGCGGTCGTCGGGCTCGGCGAACTGCACATAGAGCAGCAGGCGTTCGGGCACCAGCCAGGTGCTGCGATAGTCCTCCGCGGTCCATGGGATGGGCCAGGCTTTGCGCCGGGCCGCGAGCTGATCGAAGACGCGTTGGGGAATGCGGAACGTAGCCCGCACGAGGCCGCCGGTGAACGCCGGATCATAATGGCCGATCTGCTGGTAATGGCGGAAGGGCTCGCCGGCAAACGTCACTGGGACTTCGAAGAGTCCGGGTTTCACGCTCCGCACGGGGAGGGATGACCCGCCGATTTCGATGGAGCTCACCTTGGCGGAACCGGGGATCCGCACCAGGATGACTTGGCTGGTCCCGGCCTCGCCGCGCACGCCCGTGACGCGCAGAACGGTGTCTTCGAGCGCGGCCGTTCCAGGGACATTGAACAGCCGGATCTCATCGTCATCTTCGTCGGGCTCGAGCTGCAGCACCTGGGCCGAGCCGCCGTCCATATCCAGCGTGACGGTGTCGCCCCAAGACCAGGAGCCGGCGCCGGTTTTGCCGATGAGGCGGTCTTCGAGCGGGTATAGTTCGCGCAAGAGAAACGTCGCGTGGCGCTTGCCTTCCAGTCCGATGGTTTCATCGAGCGTGAACCGCGCCTCCAGGCGGCGGCCGTTGGGGTTGAAGAGAAACACGTAGCCGGAGTCATTGAAGATGGCCGCAGTGCCATCCACCTTGCCGATGGCGGGCTGGCCGAGGATGGTTCGGGTGTGGCGGAGGTATTCCTTGTTGGCGTCGCTCCAATCGATCCAGTGCAGGAACCACTGGCGGTCGTCCAGGGAGAAGTTCCGGAACTCGTCGGTGTCGCGCGCAGGGATCATGTCAATGACATTGTTCCAGCCCGCGGTAGCGATTGAGGACAACAGCGAATAGCGCCAACCCAGGTAGTCCCAATCGCGCCTGCGGAAGGGCACGGCCACCTCATCATTGGCGGTGCGCGTCACAGGCATGTGGCCGGTGTCGTCGTTGCGCGGCGTCTGATGGGTGATGAAGCCGGGCACGATTTCGCTGGGAGCGAATTCGTAGTTGCGGTAGCGGTAAGCGGTGTAGCGCTGGCGGTCGGCGGAGACACGGTCGAGTTTCAGATCGGGGAAGGAGTTGAAGCTCTCGGGCTGCTCGTCGGTGGAAGTGGGATGGGGGTAGTTGCCGGCCAGCCAGGTCCAGGGGCCGTAATACTGATAGGCCTGGCGGCCATCGATGACGATATCGGGGATATCGCGGCGCAGCGTTTCGAGCACGCGGCGCCAACCCCACCACTGCGCATACCGGCTGGCGCCCTCAAAGTTGAGGAAGGTATGGTCGAAGGAATATCCGCTGATGCCGGTGTGCTTCAGGAAATCTTCGAGCGCCTGGATGAGCCAGTCCTGAAAGCTGCGCACGCCGAGGTTGGCGCGCGTGCCTTTGGCGCCGAGGAGCCAGGCCGGGTTCTGCGTGAAGCCCATCACGGGGTAGACATAGGCGACGAGCGAGAGGCGCCTGGAGCGGGCGTAATCGAGCATCTCGCGCACGGACGCGGGGATTTCACCAGTGGCGGGATCCCACTGATTGTTGCGGATCTTCTCGCCGAGGCCGAGCCACAGCACGTATTCCCATTTCCAGTCGTCGCGGCTGTCGTCACGCCGGGAGAGCCCGGAATTGGCGGGCGCGAACAGCACGTGCTCGGCGCCCAGGGCGGCGGCCCGATCGAGGATTCGCTTGTATTCGGTTCGGCCCTGGGGCGTGGCGATATCGATCTGGTAGTCGTTGGCGCACCAGCCGACCATGATGTTGAGCGGATTCAAAGGCTGGTAGAGGAGAAACGCGCGCACCGTCCCGGTGAAGGTTTCGACCTCGGCCTCATCCAGCCCGGGTGTCGGATCCATGGGGCCGAGGCTCCACTCGGGCAGCATATTTTCGGGCTGGCGCCTGCCGGTGAGCTCGTAAGGGGCCAGCAGGCCGCGGTCGGCTTCGAAGGGCCCCCAAGCCAAGTCCCAATCCATGGCCGGCTGGTAGGTGAGCGAGAAATCGCTGGCGGAGCGTTGAAACGTCAGGAAGGGGTTCTGCGCGGTGACCAGGAGGCCCTGAGATCTGCCGGATCGCAGGAACGCGCCATACTCCGCGGTACCCAGGTTGGGGCGTTCCCGGTGGATCACGGCGTCATCGCTGACGGTTTCGGAGACAGCGTCGCGAAACACGGTGACCTCGTCGATCCGGAATTTGCCCACGGGCCCTCTGAGGATCCGGAGCTGCTTGCTGACGAAGCGCCAGGCGGGACGCAGTTCATACACCACCTGAACGGTATAGGTTCCGGCGAGATAGGTGTAGGCAATGCTGCCCTCGGAAGATCTGGCGGCGGGAGCGGCGAGCCTGGCACTGTCGTAGGCTTGGCCGCCCAGGGTGATCCCGAACTCGTCCTCCGGAAAACGCCAGTTGACATGCGTTTCCCGGACGGAGATGGATGTGAGGCCGCGGCTGTCGAAGTTGGCGACGATGTGGCTGTTAGAGAGGTGCGAGTCGGCTGCGGCGGCGGGTAGGACGCCCAAGGCAAGGATGGCGGTGAAACGGGGCATAGGGCCTGAAACCCAGGATCGCATTTTACGGGCGGACCGGGCCATCCTCCCCCATCCTCCCATCCTCCCTAGCCGTCGGCAGTGATTCCGTAAACCTGGGAGCTGCACGAGTCTGAAGTTACTGATCCACCGTGCCTTTCCCAAGGCGCGCCGGTTCGGGCCATTCCTGCAAATCTCAAATATCGCTTGACCTGGCTGTTCTGACACTATTATTAGAGCCAGATAGCAGATGCCAGGCGATGGTCTGGAACACCTCGGCGTCGATCCGCCACCGGCTGCGGCTGAGTTGATGGATAGAGGTTGCGGGGATCGTGCCCAGTTCGAAATCGGTGGCGTAAAAGTTCGTGCTCTCCCGGAGTCGTCGGAGCCGTCGCCGGCTTCTGACGGAACGACGCCTGCTATGCTAATGTTTCATGCCGCAAGCCCTTCCCACGGTAGTGATTGTGGGCCGGCCCAACGTCGGGAAATCCACCCTCTTTAACCGCATCACCGGCCAGCGCCGCGCTATCGTGGGCGATGAGCCCGGGATCACACGCGATCGCATCCATGGCGTGGCCGAACATCAGGGCTGCCGTTTCGAGGTAATCGACACCGGGGGCATCGTAGTCCACGACCAGGACTACATTCCCAGCCAGGTGCTGCGGCAGGCCGAGGTGGCGTTGCGCGATGCCGCTCACATCATCTTCCTGGTAGACGGCCGCGCGGAAATCACCGCTTCCGACCGGGACCTGGGGCAGATGCTCATCCGCCTGGGCAAGCCCGTCACCGTGGCGGTCAACAAGGCCGATACCTCGTCCCGCCAGGACCTGGCCCACGACTTCTACGAGTTGGGCATTCCCGAGGTGGTTCCGGTCTCGGCCGAGCACGGCACCGGTGTGGACGAGTTGCTGGATCGAGTCACCGCGGCTCTGCCTGACACACCCGGGCCTCCGGCCGAGGCGCCTTCCACGGCCATCAAGATTGCCATCATCGGCCGCCCCAACGTCGGGAAATCCACGCTACTGAACGCGCTCACCGGCCAGGAACGCGCCATCGTCTCGGCGGTGGCGGGGACCACCCGGGACGCGGTGGACGAGACCGTGGTGCGGGACGGCACCGAGTACGTTTTTATCGACACCGCCGGCATCCGGCGCAAGGGGAAGACCAGGCTGATGGCGGAGAAGCTGAGCGTGGTGATGGCCCGCCGCCACATCCGCATGGCCCACGTGGTGCTGCTGGTTCTGGATGCGGCGGAGGGCGTGCTCGGCCTGGACGCCACCATCGCGGGCTACGCCCACGAAGGCGGGCGCGGGCTGATCCTGTGCGTGAACAAGTGGGACGAGGTGCAGGGCCAGAAGGGGCAAAAGCGCAACGAGTTCGAAGGCCAGGTGCGGGATCAGTTCAAGTTTCTGGAATACGCGCCCATCGTGTTTCTGTCGGCCCGGACCGGGGCGGGCGTCGAATCCCTGTTCCCGCTGATCCGGGAGGTATTCGAAGCGGCTTCCCGGCGTATTCCCACCGGGGAGATGAACCGCTTCGTGGAAAGCCTGCGCTTCGAAGAGCGAAAAATCTTTTATATTACACAGGCTTCCATCCGGCCTCCCGAATTTGTGGTGTTTACGGATGGGGGAGGACCGCTCCATTTTTCACATGAACGTTATCTGGTAAATCAGATTCGCCGGCGGTTCGGTTTTCGTGGAACCCCCATCGTGGTGAAAACCCGGGCCAAGCAGCCGAGGCGGGAAAGATAAAAATCACCGTTTGCCTTTTATGAACGCTCCCCTATAGACTAGAGGAACAGCGACATGTGCGTGCTTATCATTACTTATACAGGAGGGCGGCCATATGTGGAATAAGCGACGGGAAGAGGAACCGTCCAGGCCTTTCAACCCGCCGGCGCCGAGTCCGCCGCCGGCCCCAGTGGCCCCAGTTTCCGTAGAACCAAAAAAGGAGACAATACCCGTGTCCAGTATGCCAGTCGGGAGATTCGAACCAGAAACCCGTTCCGGGGGCGGCTCTGCCACGATCGGCAAGGCCGTCAAGATCATTGGTCAGATACACAGCAAAGAAGACCTCTATGTCGACGGTGATCTCGAGGGCACGGTGGAAGCACTCGAGCACAAGCTCACCATCGGGCCGAATGGCACGGTGCATGCCGGCATCAAGGCCCGCGAGGTGATCGCCCTCGGAAACATCCAGGGAAATGTGGAAGCCGCCGATAAGATCGAAATCCGCAAAGATGCGAAACTGATCGGCGACATCCGTACCGCGCGGATTGTGATCGAAGACGGCGCGTATTTCAAAGGCAGTATCGACATCATCAAGCCCGAGCCTGCCAAGCCCGCGCCGCAAAAAACGCAGGCGCCCTCTTCGGCGCCGGCACCCGCTCCTGTCGGCCACGCGCCTGCCGCGGCGGGAGCATCCGAGGTGAAAAGGTAGGCAGTAGGATTCGTAAATGCTGCTTCCAGGACCGCTGAAGAACATCCTGCGCGGCGGGCGGAGCGGGTTTCCGCCCGATGGGCCTCCGCCCAACGGCGCCCAGCCGCGAATCATGTTGCCCCCCCGCAACGGCGCGGGCAACGAGACTGTCGGAACCCGTCCGAGCCGTGGACTTCAGGAATTCTTCACTTATATCCGCGACCAGTCCGGTCTTACTATTCTGGATCTGGGCGGCGCCACCCAACAGAATGTCAACTTCATTACCAACCTGGGCCATCGCCTGTATTCCGAGGATTTTCTGCGAATTCTCAACGAGACCTTCGGGCTGAACGATACGGTCGACCAGTCCAACCCCGGGCGCATCGACTATTTCATACGGCAGGCGCTCGACTACCCCGAACACCATTTTGACGGCGTGCTGGTGTGGGATGTGCTCGAGTATCTCGCGCCGCCGCTGCTCATCGCGGTCGTGGAGCGCATGCAGCGAATCGTGAAGCCTAAAAGCTACATGCTGGCGTTTTTTCATTCCGACGACAAACTGGAAGCGGTGCCGTTTTATTCCTTCCGCATCCAGGACGTAAATCTGCTCCAGGTCGGCCAGCAGGGAATCCGGCGACCCACGCAACTGTTCAACAACCGGAGCCTGGAGAAGCTATTCGGCCGTTTCGAGTCGGTAAAGTTCTTCCTGACGAAAGAACGCCTGCGCGAAGTCATCGTGAAGGCATAAGAAAATCCCGGGGACCGGCCGGCGAATGGCGGGCCGGCACCTCGAGGATTTATTCGTATTTCAGCGCCCTTACGGGATCAATTCTGGCGGCTTTTCTTCCGGGCACCGAGGCGGCTGCCAATGCCACCACGGCCAGAAACACCGCCGCGCCGCCGAAAACCGCGGGGTCCACCGCCTTGACTCCGAAGAGTTGCGATTCCACGTAGCGGCTCAAGGCAATAGCTCCCAGCAGCCCGAGCGCAATGCCGGCCAGGGCGGTGCGCGCCGCTTCGGCCAGCACCATCTTCATGACCGCGGAAGGCACCGCGCCCAGCGCCACCCGCACGCCGATTTCCGGGGTTCTCCGCGCCACTCCATAGGCCACCACGCCGTACAGGCCGATGGCCGCCAACAACGTTGCGAGCACGCCAAACGCGACCGAGAGCATGGCGATGAGGCGCTCGGAGTAGATCGAATCGCGCACCTCGACGTTCACCGGGTTGAGATCGCGCACCGGGACATTGGGATCCATGGACCGCGCCAGTTGCCGGACCATGACCGCCAACTCGCTTTCATCCGCCGCGCCGCGCACGTAGAAGGTCAGGTGGGTGGGCCGCTCCCACTGCTCGTAGGGCGTGAAAACAGTTTCTTTGGCGGGGTTGCGCACATCCGGGCGGACATCGGCGGCGACCCCTACGATCTCGTGGTCGAGTTTGGGCTTGTTGCTGGCCCCGAACATGAAGCGGCGGCCCAGGGGGTTACGGCCGGCGAAGTATTTCCTAACGAACGCCTCGTTCACGACCGCCACCTTGGGCGCGCCGGCGCGATCGCGATCGGTGAACTCGCGGCCGGCCCGCAACGGCACACCCATGGCCTGGAAGTAGCCGGGACTGATGGCAATTCGCGTGGAGCCCACATACTCGTTTTCCTTGGGCTGATAACCTTCCACCGTGAGGTTCCCGCCGCTGTTGTTGCCGGAGAAAGGACCGCCATCGGCCGCTCCCACGCTCACCACGCCGCCCGCCGCAGCCAGGCGTTGTTCGAAATCGCGATAGAATGCCGTGGCTGCCGCCAGGTCGCGGCGGCTCTGGGTGGCATCCAGGGAGAACATCAGCAGGCGCTGGGTGCGGAATCCCAGGTCGACCTTCGTGAGGCGGACGAAGCTGGTGGTGAACAAACCGGCGCCGACCAACAGCAGGAGCGAGAGGGCCACTTGGGCGGTGACGATTACCTTACGGAATCGCGCGGGCCCACCGCCGGCGGTGACGCTCGCCGCCTGATTCTTTAGGGTCTCGGCCACGTCGGGCCGGGTGGCCTGAAGGGCCGGGATGAGCGCGAAGGCCACACCGCTCACCATCGCCAGTGCCAGGGTGAACGCCAGCAGGCGGAAATCGACAGCCGGCGAGAGCCAGGTGTGCGCCTGCCGATCGGGTAAAAGCCGGATCAGCGTGTCGGTGCTCCAGGATGCCACCACGAGCCCGAGCAGTCCTCCCGCGAGGGCCAGCACCATGCCTTCCATCAGAAGCTGGCGGATCAGCGTGCGCCTTCCGGCGCCCAGAGCCAGGCGAATCGCGATCTCGCGGCGCCGGCCGCCGGCGCGCGCCAGCATGAGGCTGGCGACGTTGGCGCAGGCGATCAGCAGGACGAGGCCGACCATACCCATGAGCGCTTCCAGCGGTTTTTCCCATTGCCTCCGCAGCCCGTTGATGCCCTGCGCGGCGGGCCTCAGCTCCGCGCGATGGTTGAGGAACTCGTCGCGGGCGCGTTCAGTGCGCATCCGCCCCATGCCGGCCAGTTCGGTTTCGAGGATGGCGCGGTAGACCACATCGGTGGCCGCCTGGGCACGCGCGAGTTTCCAGCCGGGCTTCAGCCGCCCGAACAGGTTCAGCCAACGTACGCTGTGAGTCTTCCAGGCCGTCCCAGGTGGGCGTGACCGCGCGTTTCATGGCGATGGGTACGTACAGGTCCGGCGTGCTGCCGGGCATGATGCCGTTGAAGCGCGCCGAGACCACGCCGACCACCACCATCGGCTGGCCGTTGATGGCGATAGTGTGGTTCAGAATATCCGGGTTCGCGCCGAACCGCGCCGACCAGTACCCATGGCTCAGCATGACCACCGGATGCGCACCCGGCGCGCCGTCATCCGCGGGTACGAAAACGCGACCCAACGCGGCCGGAACGCCCAGCATGGTGAAGAAATTACCGGAGACGATCTCCGCCGTGGCGGCGTCCGTGTTGCCGGCGTAGGAGACCGCGACCCTGGCTCCCATGCGGGCGATCATGCCCGAGAAGGCCGGGTCGCGATCGCGCAAGGCGCGGTACATGGGATTGGAAAAGACACTCTCGAAGTTGTCGCTGGAACTGGTTCCCGGAGCCGTGTACTCGGTATGCAGCAGCACCAGGCGGTCAGGCTCATTCACGGGGAGGGAGCGCAGCACCACCTGGTCCAGGAGGGAGAAGATGGCTGTGTTGGCTCCGATCCCCAATGCCAGTGAGACCACGGCCACCGCGGTGAACATGTGGCTTCGGCGTAACGTTCGCAGCGCGAAGAGGAGGTCTTTTCGCATGGGTGTCCGCTCGGACGCTTGCACGTCCGCTGCCGAAGGAACTTATGGGAAATCCTGGGGAGGGCGGCACAGGTTTTGTTCATACCTGGGACTGGTCGTTCGATGTCGGGACAGGCCTACGGCCTGTCCCGGGCAGGGCGGGAGGCCTACCCTACTTGCGGTAGCGGCCCAGGAGAGCATTCCAGCGGACGCGGAGCGGATCGCAGTAGGCCATCAGGCCGCGCACCAGCGTCACCTTGGTGCCTTCCACGTTGTTCCAGCGCACAGCCACCTCCGCGGCGCGGTAGCCCAGGTACTTGGCGATGAGAAGCACTTCCACGTCGAATCCAAATCCCTCCAGCCGCTGCCGCCGGAAGATCTCGCTCGCGGGGCCCGCCTCGAAGAGCTTGAAGCCGCACTGCGTATCGCGGAACGGCAACCCCGTGACCACCCGCACCCAGATGTTGAAGAAGCGCCCCATGGCCTCGCGCAGAAAAGGCTGGTGTACTCCCACCAGCGACCGGTCGACGGCCCGGGACCCGACCGCCACCTGCACGTTCTCACGCTCCACCGCGCTCCACAACCGCTCCAGTTCGCCGATGGGCGCGGAGAGATCCGCGTCGGTGAACAGGGCCCACTCGCCCCGGGCCTCCAGCATTCCGTGCCGGACGGTGTAGCCCTTGCCGCGATTGCCGGGATTTTGCAGCACCCGCACGCCGGCGCGGCGCGCCACCCCGGCCGTGTCGTCGCGCGATCCGTCATCCACCACGACGATTTCGGCGAACTCCCAAGCGCCCGCCGCGAGGTAAGCCCGCACCGCCGCCAGCGTGGCGGGCAATCGGTTCTCTTCGTTGTAGGCGGGAATGATGATCGAAATGGATCGTCTCAAAAGGAAGATTTATAATAACTTATTTCCCCTAATAGGAGACCGGTTTGTCCCTCGAAGACGAGTTGCTGAAACAGCGCCTGGACCGCGTCCGCGAGATCGAAGCGCTGGGATACCGCCCTTACGGCCGCCGCTACGATTTCACCCACACCATTCCGGAGATCCTGGCCGATCATAGCGCCAAGACGGCGGAAGAGCTCGTTCCCGGGATTCCGGTGCGCGTCGCCGGGCGGGTCATGACCCGGCGGTTGATGGGCAAAGCGGGGTTCGCGCACCTGCAGCAGTCCGGCGAGCGGCTGCAGATCTACGTGAAGAAGGATGCCGTCGGCGAGCGTGACTTTCAGCTCTTTCAACTGCTCGATATCGGCGACATCGTAGGGGTGGAGGGCTACCTTTTCCGCACGCGCACGGGAGAGCTGAGCGTGCATGCCGGGAAGCTGGAGTTCCTGTCCAAAACCCTGCTCTCCATGCCCGAAAAGTGGCACGGGCTGGAAGATATCGAGATGCGTTACCGGCAGCGCTACCTGGACCTCATCGCCAACCCCGAGTCGCGGCGGGTATTCGTCACCCGCGCGAAGGTGATCGCGTCGCTGCGCCGGCAACTGGAGGCGCGCGGCTTCATCGAGGTCGAGACGCCGATGATGCAGCCGCTGTACGGCGGCGCCACGGCGCGTCCTTTCGTCACGCACCACAACACGCTGGACCTCGATCTGTTTCTGCGCATCGCTCCGGAGTTGTACCTCAAGCGGCTGGTAGTGGGGGGGCTGGAACGGGTCTACGAAATCAACCGCAATTTCCGCAACGAAGGGCTCTCGACGCAACACAACCCGGAGTTCACCATGCTGGAGTTCTACCAGGCCTACACCGATTACCACGGCCTGATGGACCTTTCGGCCGAACTCCTGCGCCAGACCGCCCTGGATGCGATTGGGACCACCCAGGTGGAATACGAGGGCCAGCGGATCGATTTCGCGACCATCGCGCGCTTCACCATGCGCGAGGCCGTGGCGCATTTCTGGGAAGGCGCGGACGCTCCGGGGCCCGACGACGTGGCGAGCCCCGAATGGCTGCTGCACCACTCCTCCCAAACCACGCCCGGCGAGGCCCTCACCGAAATCTTCGAGCGCATGGTGGAGGACAAGCTTATCCAGCCGACCATCATTTACGACTATCCGGTGGAGACCTCGCCGCTCTCCAAGAACAAGCCGGAGGATCCGGCTTTCGTCGAGCGCTTCGAGATCTACGCGGCGGGCATGGAGATCGGCAACGCGTATACCGAGCTGAACGATCCCCAGGAGCAGCGCCGCCGGTTTGAAATGCAGCTCGCCATGCGGGAACGCGGCGACGAAGAAGCGCACCAGATGGATGAAGACTACGTGCGGGCGCTGGCCTACGCCATGCCGCCTACAGGCGGCGAAGGCATCGGCATCGACCGGCTCACGATGATTCTGACGGGCTGCCGCTCGATCCGCGACGTAATCCTGTTTCCACTGCTGCGGCCGGAAGGCCCCATCGAGCTGATCGACACCATGCGGCGCCTGGACGGCGGGCCGCGCACCTCGTGACTCCCGGATTCGAGCTGTTCGTGGCGGCGCGCTACCTGCGCGCCCACCGCAAGCAGGCGGTGATCTCGATCATCACGGTGATCTCGATCCTGGGCGTGGCGGCGGGGGTCATGGCGCTGGTGATCGCGCTGGGCGTGAACAACGGCTTCCGGGCCACGCTACAGAAGAACCTGCTGGGAGCCATGGCCCACATCGATGTGACGCCGAAGGACCCCGGCCCCGGCATCGAAAACTGGCGCAGCCTGGTGGAGCGGATCCGCAAACTTCCACACGTGACCGCGGTCTCGCCGGCGCTCTATACCCCGGTTTTCGTGACCGGCCCCCTGCAATCCACGGGCGCGATTCTCAAGGGCGTCGACGTGGATGCGGAACTGGCGATCAGCGACGCGTTGCGCCACCTGAAGGCCGGTTCCCTCGACCGCCTGCGCGATCCCAATGCCCGCCCGCCCGGCATCGTCCTGGGAGCAAGGCTGGTGGACGACACCGGGATGGTCCTGAACTCGAACGTGCAGGTCATCAGCCCGCAAGGGGGCGAGCTGACCCCGTTCGGCCCGAAACCGGAGCCCTGGAGGTTCCACGTGGTGGGCATCTTCGAATCCGGCTTCTACGAAGTGGACGACAAGTGGGCCTTCACGTCCATAGCGGCCGTGCAGCAGATGCTGCATATCCCCGACGCGATCAACCGCATCGAGGTGAACGTGGACGACCTGAACCGCGCCGACGTGTTCGCCAAGCAGATCGAACAGGTAGCCGGACCGCGCTATACGACCACCACCTGGATGGAGCAGAACCGGCAGCTTATGGCGGCGCTCAACATGGAGCGCGTCGTTACGATCATCACCATCGGGCTGATCGAAATCGTGGCGGCGCTGAACATCTTCATCACCCTGGTGATGATGGTGATGGAGAAGTACCGCGACATCGCCATCCTGATGTCGATGGGGGCGCGGCTGGGCCAGATCCGCCGCATCTTCATGCTCCAGGGAGTGCTGATCGGGGTGGTGGGCAGCACCATCGGTCTGATTGTGGGCTACACGCTCTGCTACTACGCCAACCGGTACCGCTGGGTGCGGCTTCCTCCGGACGTGTACGCCCTGAGCTTCGTGCCGTTTGAACCGCGGTGGATGGATGGATTGTGGATTGCGGCACTGGCGATCCTGGTGAGCTTCCTGGCCACGCTATATCCTGCCAGGAATGCTTCCCGGATCGCCCCCGCCGAGGTCCTGAGGTACGAATAGAAGGTTACTTGGACAAGGTGTAGTTGACGTCAATCTCCGTCACGACTTCGACCGGATTCCCATTGAGCAGCGTGGGCTCGTACACCCACTGCTTGACCGCTTCCAGGGCCGAAGGGACCAGTAGCGGGTCGCCGCTGATCACTTCGAGGCGTTGCACGGTTCCGTCTTTTCCGATGACGGCGGTCAGCTTGACGGCTCCCTGGACGCGAGCCGCTTTCGCTTCCGGCGGATAGACCGGGCGGGGCTGCTGGATGAGTTTGGTCTGCTGGACCGACCCGCCGATCTTGATTCTCTGGGGAACTTCCGGCACGTAATCCGGAGCGGTGATCACGAGCGCCACCTGGTCGTTGCCGGACGGCGCCATCGCGAAGCGCAGGTGCTCGTCGAACTCCTTGACGGCTGCCATCGTTTTCGGCACCAGATCCTCGGAGATAGTGTCGCCCTGGTGAACCGGCAGTTTGGCTAGCAGGTCGTTCTTTGCCTGCTCGGAAAGGCCCACAACGTTGATGTTGCTGATGGTCCGGCCGGCCAGAGATCTGCGCTGCGCAGGCGTCCGCATCTGCGTCAGGAAATCGCGCACCTTTGCTTCGCTGGCGGCCCGCACCTCCGCGTCGGAGGGGCTTCCGGTTCCGCCCGGCACGCCGCCCGCGACGCCGCCGGCGACACCGCCTGGGACGCCCTCACGCACTCCCCGCGGTTCGCCGGCAGGCAACTGGAAGGTGATGTTCACCACGCGCGTCGCCCCCGCCGAGCCGCCCTCGAAATGCCACGCCAAGACCGAGGTGAGGGAGGCCTTGCGCAACTCGTCCGGCCCGCTGAGCACACGCGCATCGACCACATTGCCGGCGGCATCGAGCTTGGCTTCTACCGCCACCGTGCCCTGCACGCCGCCCCGAAGCGCCGCTACGGGATACGCTACGGGCGCACGGTGCATCAGCGCCGCTCCGCCCACATCCACAGTGACCCCCGCCCCGTCTCTCACCACCTGCGGCGATGCCGCCAGCGGAAACGTCGTGGTCACGAACCAGCACGCCCCGGCCAGGAATCCCAACCCGGCGGCGAGCCCTGAAATCCATCTTGTTCTCGACATACGTACCTCCTTCAAGATCGAAACCACTCTATGCTTCAGGTGCCGCCTTCGCAGGAATAGCGGAGCCGGAGCGAGGTCCGGCTGGATCCCCGCGCCCGCGATGGCCAGCAGCGCGTCGACGTATTCGTCGCGAGCCTGCGTCCGTTCCACGACGGTGCGGTCGACCGCCTGCTCGCGCGCCAGTTGAATTTCGCCCAGCAACCACCAGATTGCCGGATGGAACCAGAACGCCGCCCGGACGATTTCTTCGGCGAAAGTGAACAGCCAGTCGCGCCGCTCCACGTGCAACAGTTCGTGGCACAGGATGACTTCCCGCTTGGCCTCATCCATCTCCAGGAAACGCGCCGGGAGCAGAATCACCGGCCGCCAGAATCCGAAGGTGACGGGACTCTTGACGTTCTCGGAAAGCAGTGTAGGGCAGGCATTCGGCCGGCCCGAGTCCCACGCCCGCGAGTGCCGGCGGTAGCGGCGCAATCGCCACAGTCCCGCAGCCAGCCAACCCAGGCGGATCACCGCGCCTCCGGCCAGGATCCACAGCGCGACAACGGTAATGGGGATGCTTCCGGAGTGCGCCGAATTGGCCGGCGCGACCGCCACGACCGTGGTGGTCACGTCCACCAGGTCGGTGACGACCGCCTGGCGCCATGGCCGCACCTTCGGCAACACCAGGCAGGCCGCCAGCAGGATCTGCCAGTACAGCAGCCGGGCGCGGGGCATCCGCAGCCTGAGCACCGCCGGCACGAAGGCGGCCAGGCCCACGAGGAGCCCGATCTGCAGGCTGTAGGTGATGAGGTTGTCCCAAATCAATTTGGCGCTCATGACTTCCTCCGCAGCCGCGCAATCTCCTCCAGGTCCGCGCGCGACAGGTTATGCTCTTCGACCAGATGCACCAGCAGCGGTTCGGCCGACCCGTTGAACACCCGGTTGACGAACTCCCGCACCATGGCGCCGATGACCTGCCGTTTGGGCTGGGCCGCCCGGTAGACGTGAGCCCGGTCGCTCAGAGTTTTCCGCAGATAACCCTTATGCTCCAGGATCTTCAGCATGGTCATGACAGTGGTGTAGGCCACCTTGCGCCGCTCCAGCAACGCCTCGTAGACGTCGCGGACGGTAACGCTTTCCTGCTCCCACACGACCTTCATGATTTCCAGTTCCTGCTCGGTGAGGGTGCTGCTCCGATGCCGCATACTAATTAATTAGTACGAATCAATTCGCGTGTCAAGGGAAAAACGCAAAAAGATTCGGGCCATTGTCGGCGACCCGCGAGAGCGCATGGCGAATCTCGAGACACAGTTGTGTCACCGAACCGGACTTCGGGGGTCTCGGCGGTGGCAAATCAGCGGTCGGGCGTTTCCCGTCAAGTGGTCGAACCACCTTCCGTGAACCGGACATACCATTCCCCCCGGCCTTGGTCGCCAGGACTGCGCCACCCTCACCCGCATGCCGGCCCGCTCGATCGGCAATCCGCCCTGTTCTGGAGGAGACAACGGGTCTCAACGTCGTAATGTGTTATGGACTAGCACAGCTTCGCCGGGGATTCCGGCCACGGCCACTATCATGGGACAATCCTCAAAGGAAGCGGGATCTGCCATATGCAGTTCGGTGTAGTTCTTTGCCTACTATTGGCCGTCGAGCCGCTTAATCGGGACCAAGTGAGACGACATGTAATCGACGGCTTATCGCGTGTTCCAAATCACATCTGCACAGAGACGCTCCGGCGCTCTGAAAAGCGGCCTGGTGCTCACAACTACGCCTCAATGGATCGAGTCCGCCTTGACGTCGGTTACATTGGGGAGATTGAGAGGTACAGTTGGCCAGGCAATGAGAGTCTCACGGTAGATGACCCCCGGCAGCTGATCTCAGGGAGCGTCAGCAATGGTGATTTCGCAATGCTGGTGCACGAGGTATTTACTTCACCGCATGCGGTCTTCGCCGAGGCGCGCGAGAATCGCGACCATGGTCTCGTCACGAGGTGTTACAACTTCCGCGTGCCGATCGAAGGCAGTACATGGTCGATAACTGCACCTGGCCTCGATGCTCGTGTTGCGTACCATGGCTCGTTCTGCATCGACAAAGAGTCGCTCGATCTGCAGCAGATTGATTTCGTCGCGGATGGCCTGCCCAGCTCATTCGGCCTCAAGGCCGTAGAGCGAGGACTACGCTATGCTCGTACGCACATCGGCTCAGCTGATTTCCTGCTGCCGGAGGGGTCCTTCGTTGTCGCGCGCGGTACGGCGGGCGATGAAACCAGGATTGAAGTCCGCTTCGATAACTGCCGCGAGTACAACGTCAGTTCCAGCATTCGCTTCGGAGAAGCGAGCGCGCCTGAACCACGACAATCCGCGACGGCCGGGCGCGAGACAGTTTCTGATCGCCTACTACCGGATCGATGCACGATCGAAGTGATACTCCAAACCGACGTCGATTTCGGGATTTCAGCCGTTGGAGATCGCGTAGAGGGTCGCGTCATGCGTCCGGTGCAACTCATGGACGGGAGCTCCATTCCCGAAGGGGCCATCCTCTACGGGATGGTCAGCCGACTCCAGGTTCTGGATAACGAACGGTACCTCGGCTTTCGCTTCGCGTATGTAGCATTCGGCGGGAGAAAACTCGAGATCACCGGCAGGGAGCAAAGTGTGTGGGTGCAAGAGCTGAATGGTCATTCGCGGTATGAGATGGGGAGGCCGAGATGGTCGCCGAACGGGCTCCGGTCGCCACTTGACGGTTGGCGGGGTTCAAAATGGCCGAGAGGACGCCGGCTGTACGTGATCGTAGGTGCCCCGCGAGAAGACTGAGGGAGGAGAGGCTGCACTGATGGCGAAGATGCGGAGGATTAATGCCATCTCCTTGGCCGTACTTGCAGGGCTCGGTACAGCGGCAGCCCAGAACCAGCCCGATCAGACGATACGCACAACTACCCGTCTGGTAACAGTGGATGTCGTTGCGAGCGACGCGAACGGACCAGTAACGAATCTCAAGAAGGACGACTTCGTCCTGCGGGACCGTGGCGAAGCCCAAAAGATCTCCGTGTTTGCACAAGATGCAGTCGCCACGGTAACGCCGAAAGCCACGGGGCAGCCGAATCTCTTCACGAACGCGACCGAAGGCGGCTCAGTTGCACCCGTCAACATCACCATCATCCTGTTGGACGGGCTGAACACGCGAATTGGCGATCAGTTGAACGCGAGACACCAGATCGAGCGGGTTTTCGGCACCCTTCGTCCGCGGGATAGGGTGGCGGTCTACACGTTGGGAAAAACGCTATCGATCCTGTGCGATTTCACTGCCGAGCCGGAGGAAGTGAGGCGCGCGCTGGTGACCTATCGCAGCCGGAACGATTCGAACTCCGAAGCAACTAGTCCACAACCGGGAGGGACAACGGGAAATACGAAGCTTGATTCCATGATCAGCGCCGCGGCAAAAAACATGGCAGACCATTACCAAGTCGATTCGGTACGCACAACGGCGGCCTCTCTGGAGACAATCGCGAATTACGTCGCGCCCCTTTCCGGTCGGAAGAGCCTGATTTGGGTCTTCCGCCGGTTTCCCGTTCAGCATCGGCTATGACGAAAACAGGTTGTCCCGGCCTGGCAGCGAGCGCCGGGCGTTCGCCACCGAAATTGAACGTACCGCACGAGCGTTGAATCGAGCCGACCTAGCGGTGTACCCGGTCGATGTGCGCGGCTTGGTTGGCCTGGCTGGAGAAATGAAGGCAGAGGGGAAGACTTCGGGCCTGCAGGCCCGATCATCGGCCACGCTCGCATCCAACCCGTCAGGCCTGGGCACCATGCGGCTTCTCGCCGCGGAAACGGGAGGAATAGCGTTCTTCAACATGAACGATCTCGCCTCCGCGATCCGCCAGGCTATGGGCGATTCCGAGGCCAGCTACACGCTCGGGTTCTATCCGACGCCGAGCCTTCTCGATGGAAAGTATCACGAGCTTCGCGTCGAGACTCCGGGACGGCCCGGCGTGACGCTGCGTTGCCGAAAGGGCTACTACGCGGAGGACCGCGAGGTCCCCGGCGCGGGGTCGGTTCAAAGCGCGATCGACGAGGCATTGGCGAGCCCGGTGGAGGCGAGACGAATTACGATATCCGTGCAGGTTCACCGAACTGCCGATTCTTTCGAAATCGAAATGACGACCGCGCCCCAGCAGCTTTCGCTCGAAGAGGTTGGCGATCGCATGACCGGGACGATTGACGTGGTAACCGCGCAATTGGACGATCGAGGCAATGTGGTGTTCGCTGCAGCGCAGACCGCCGCCGTCAACGTAGGCCGCGGGTCTTATGCGGAGAGCGCCAGGACCGGAGTTCGATATGCGACCTCCATGAAGGTCAAGCCCGGCGCACGACAATTTCGGGTCATCGTTGTGGATCGGACTACAAGAGCAGTAGGATCGGTGATCATTCCAATTGCCGAAATCCGAGAGTAGGATGATCCGGGCATCCTCGCTGAAAGGACCTGTGCCGTCCTTGCGTCGATGTTGTGGTCTCTCTTTTTGTTACCACTGGCTCCGAAAACCCGGGCCGCTCAGAAGCGCGAGGGGCACTGGGCGATTATAGACTTGATTGGGAAGGGCGGTCACATCAGGACCGTTCCCGTCCCAGATTGGGTCAAAACGGCCTTCGACGGGTGGGCCGATGCTGCCACCATCTCGATTGCCACAGACGACGTGTCTCATCGGCACTGAGCCAGTTTCCAAGTCTGACGCCCAAGTGCTTAACGCCCCTGACCCGCCGAATTCCCGCCGCGAGTTCCGGGCTGAGAAGACCGGCATCGGCGGCCTCGTAGGCGAGACGCCGTACCGCCGCGAGTCTTCCGTTGATGGTCCTTGGAGCGAGATGGCGGTCCTCAAGATAGATGCGATACCTGGTAACCACGATCTTATTGAACGAGAGGCGCGGCTCTGAGCAGTACCACTCAATGAATTCGTCGAGAGCGTGCCTGTAGCCGCGTTTCGATTCCGGCGAACGTAGGCTATTCAGGACTGCCGTCTGCTGTGATCCAGATCGGGCAGCGCCAGTCTCGCCTTTGGACGCTGGAGGTTCCTGGGCTTCCGTGTGCCAATTGCTCTCATTCCCGCCGCCTCCACCGCGGCTGGTCATCGGATCGGACGTTTTGCGTGCAAGGCGGCATCGACTATCGCCCGACCTCATCAACTCGATCGCGCCGAACGTATCGAAAGTGCGTGCGAGTAGGAGATTCTTCGAAGCTTTGGATGATCAGTTGTGCCCCGCTGATCCCGCACAGTTGCGTCTTTCGTGCGCGGGGACGTATGTGATTGCGACAGAATTCCTCACGAGGTGCGGCTTCGGCCCGGAGGAGGTTGCTGAGATAACCCAGGTCCTCGCATCAAGAGGCGCCTGCTGCGATTGCGAGACCCTGTTCAACGTTGCCGAAGAAAGCAGTCTCAAATCTCAATACTGGAAAGCTAGAGCTGCCGGACTCACGCCGCCTGACTCGCACTGCCGTCATCTGGGCGCGTAGTCGCCTAACTCGGAGCTGTGGTCGCCGCGGAGTGCGGTTGCGGCTCTGGGTGAATCGCGGGCCAATTTGGATGGTGATACATTGGAGATACAGAGTTCCACCATGGTAAAGAAGTTGACCAAGCACGGAAACAGCCTGGCCTGATTCAACAGCAATTCTTCAATCGTCAATACGCGAGATAATTGGAGTCTATAAGCGGAGCCGTAACGCAGTGACGATTCAAGAATATTGTGACGTTCTCCGGGCTGCGCGAATTTACGCGGTCGATCCCTATCAGAAGAGGCTTGAGGACAATGCTCCCGTTCCAGCCAACCTCGAGGATCTAGTTTGCGAGGGAAGGGTTGCCCTCACTTTCGCGCAACATGGCTGCCAAGTGACCATGCGTGACAGCCCCGATTGCCCCGATTTGGAAGCGCGAATCTTTGGGCTATCGCTTGGAATCGAGGTCAAGCATTTTCGACGGAAGCCTCAGCATGATCCCGTGGAGGAGACCCTCCTTGAATCCAATCCGGCCAACTTTACCCGGATACCAAATCTCATTGAAACCGAAGGAAGGGAGGAAGCGTGGGACCAGATGTACAGGTTCGCGGTCAAGTACGCACGCCAGCTTTTCGATAGCGGGTACAATCTCTTGTTCTTTTGGTGTTCCACGGTGGCGCATTGGGAGCCTACACTCATCACAGCTGCGAACATGTACGAGGAGGCGCTTCAAGCCCCTTCTTGCGATTAGGTACATGCCGAATCTCAACGGCATGATGATGAATGGTGTCTGGAGCCGAGTTGGCTCCCGTGGCGGATCAGTTTTCTGGAGGCCGATTTGGTCTGCCCAAAAACCACTGACCCGTGAGTTGCATTCTCTCTTGGAGAGTATCGCTCAGCCACCCGACACCGCGTTTGTGACGGTCACGCCGTAGACAGTGATGGCGGAAAGATTGAACGTTTTTGGAAATGGCTTGTAGGCGGTTGGGAGGGCGCAATAGCGGCCCAAGCAATCCACATGAGCGAGCAGTCGCCTATGGTGGCATTGGCCGGATACGGGGTCTCGGAGGTCAGAAAGCCCTTAAGTGAACCGTCGGGCTAAGATCGGGATGAGCCGGTCGCGTTGATCGCGGCCGGCGCAACCGCTACAGTTCGTCCGTCGGTAGCGGCTCTGCTTTCAGCGTGGGGGAAGTGGATGCCGTTTCGGTGATGGTAATGGCGTACCCGGCCACGGTAAGGACCGCGTTGCGCGTGCTCTTCGTGGTGTTGAAGGCTGCCAGAAACGTCACCGTTCCGTTGCCGCTTCCGCTGGCTCTGGAGGTCACCGTGAGCCAGGACGCGTTACTCGAGGCGCTCCACTGACAGCCCGTGGAGGCGATCACCGCCACCGACCCGGCGTAGCCGTAGCTGGCGCGTGTGATGCTGCCCACGCTGATCGAATAGGCGCACTTGGCAGCCTGAGCGGCCTGCGTAAGCGTGAACGTAGCGCTGCCGATGGTGATTGTGCCGGTGCGCGCTGCACTGGAGGCGTTGGCGGCAGCGGACCAGATGACCGTCCGCGAGCCTGTTCCGGTGGCGCCGGACATGACCGTGATCCACGAAGCGTTACTGGCCGCAGTCCAGGCGGTGGTGGAAGGCGTTACGGCCACCACGATGCTGCCCGTGCCCCCCGAAGGCGACACCGACGCCGACGTGGGGCTGAGGGTGTAGGCCGCGGTGGCCGCTGCCTGCGTCACCGCAAAGGACAAGCCTGCCACCGTAAGGGAACCGGTGCGGGAGGTGGTGGCGCTGTTCGCCGTGACGGAGTAGCTTATGCTGCCGCTGCCGCTACCTGAGGCACCGCTCGTCACGGTGATCCATGCGGCGGCTGAAGACGAGGTCCAGGCGCAGCCGGCGGGGGCAGTGACGCTGATGGAATACCTGCCGGCGCTGGCCGGAACAGCGGCGCTCTTCGGGTTAATGGAATATGTGCAGACCGGTGCGACCGTGACCGGCAGCGACAAGGTTTGGGAGACACCGCCGCCGGCGGCCGAAATGACGATGCTGTAGGACCCGGGCGCCATCTGGGACGCGGCGGAGAGCTGCAAGGTGACGGACCCGCTGCCGGGAGCGGCTCGTGGCAATTCTTGGGCCGCTCCTTAGCGGGCGCCAGGAGCGTTGACGCCTCCCGATCGTAACAACTACCGGCTCCGGTTCAGGAACACCTCAACTTTGGCGAAATCTGCAACCGCCAGATCGGGCAGACCGTCGTTATCGAAATCCGCGACGAAACAGCCGGCTGTGCTGCGGACAAAGTCCAGACGCTGGGGCATTTGAAAAGTGCCGTTGTTATTGCCAAGGCGGACCGAACAGGACGAACCGCCGCACGTCAGCAGGTCTGGCTTGCCGTCGCCGTTGAAATCCGCGGAGGCGGTGACCTGCTGCTGGTCCGGCTGGTTGGCTTGCGAAACGAAGGCCACGGGAGAATCGAAGGTGCCGTCGCCGCGGCCACGCAGAAAGTACATGCCAGAATAGTTCGTCACCACCACATCGACAACTCCGTCGGCCGTAAAATCGGCGGCGGCGATCCCGTAGATGCCGCCATTGAAGGAATAGGAGGGACTGCGGCGGAATGTGCCGTCACCGTTACTCAGCAGGACAAGCAACTCTTGGGCATTTTGTCCGCCCGGCCCCACGCCCAGGATATCGTCTTTGGCATCGCCGTCCAGACGAGCGATTTGCAATTCCGGCTCGATCAACGGCGGATTCTCCAAGGGATGCCGCACTTGGCGGAAGCTGCCCTCGCCGTTGCCCAAGCCAACCCACAGCTCAGGCGAAGCGCCGGCAAGGTCCGGTCTCAAGTCTCCGTTAAAATCAGCAGGACGCAAGACCGTCACATAGATCGGTTCGGGGAAATCGAGGCGTCCCTGTTCCGGAAGAAATCCGCCCGGCCCGCCGAAGAGCAACGGAATGGAAGACTTGAACGGAGAATGCGTTGACAGGAGAATCGCGAGATCGTCGATGCCGTCGCCATTGAAATCCTGTGAGGCCAGAGCACCCGGCGCCGCGCCCACGTCGTAGTCAACAACAGGATCGAAAGAACCGCCACCCTGGCCGAGATAGAGGTGAATCACACCACCGCCAAAGTCCCCCACAGCCATATCACGCTTGCCGTCGCCATTGAAATCGGCGGTCTGTATACCCCCAAACAGTCTGGCTCCCCCGATTTTTTGGGCCGAGGAGAATGTACCACTCCCATTATTCAGAAGCGCCCACAAACCGTCGCTCCCAATAAACACGTGCCAGGAAGTCTTCCACCACCAGCCGGCAACGAGGTCCGTGCTGCCGGCTCCGTTCAGATCTGCCGCGCCCAGGATAGCCATTTCCCCGTTTCCAACCGAACGAGCCGCGCTGATTGGCTTTGGATCCGTGAACGTCCCGTCGCCGTTTCCAAACATCACGGCGGTCGTTCCGCCGTAGTACGTGTCGTAGGGCTGGTGGATGAAAAGATCGAGGATACCGTCGCCGTTGAGGTCGGCGGCGGCAGTCGGGAAGCCATACGGAAGTGTCACCGCCGGGCGAAAACCCCCGTCTCCGCTGCCCAGGGCCAGCGTGGTGCCTCCGAAAACGACATCGGAGATCTTATCGCCATTGAAGTCCCCAACCAGGACGGCGCCCAATGGGTCTCCGGCGTGCGAAAGGGAGGTGGCGCGACGGGAAAAGGTGCCGTCGCCCCTGCCGAGAAGAACCTCGAACCGAGTCGAAGCGGACGGATCTTGAACACCGTCATATGGAGTCTGAAGGGATGCTGGAGGGAGCAGAACATCGGGCACGCCATCGCCGTTGAAATCCCCGATCATAGAACTGTACGTGCCGGCCGAGAGCGCAGTCTCCACGGGAACCTGAAACGAACCATTCCCGTTGGAGAGATAGACCAGGAGAGAAACCTTGGTGCGCAGGATGAGGTCTGGCATACCGTCGCCATGAAGGTCGGCTATATGTACGGTTTGACTGGCCCGATCGATTGCCGTATCCCGGCAGCGCCGTGTCGAGCAGGACGGCCCCGCAATCTGCAACCTTTGACCGGCTCGACCGGCGGAGGATTCCCGGAAGGTTCCGTCGCCGACACCGAATAGCACCCGGGTAGAGTCTCCGCCCAACACGAGGTCCGGGTTGCCATCGCCGTTCAAGTCACCCGCATCATAGGGGCCAAACGGTCCCACCACCCGAGGCGGGAGAAATCGACCGCCGCCCGAGCCCAAAAACAGCCAGACCGAATCGCCGGAGGCAACGACAAGATCCGTCCTGCCGTCGTGATTGAAGTCGGCAAACACCGGCGGCCTTGGAGAAGCAAAATCAGGGATTTCAGGTCCAAGGACGGCGGCGCTCTCGAATTTGAGAGTTTGACCGCAAATCCCTGATCCCATCGCCACAATGATCGAAACTTTCGCCACGCCAGCACAGAGCTTGGTCTTGGCTCCATTGCCGGCCGTTCCTGCGACTCGGCAGACATGGTTCAGCATAGCTTGCTACGCTCGCACGATCCCGGAATCAGCCGCCCACTGCGGCGGGATGGACACGCAAGTTTCTTCACCAGATAACCTCCTCTACCGGACGCACGCGGCAGACCCGCTCGCTGACTTCCACTAATGCACGACTGAGTTGCTGATAGTTGCGGAACCCGGCGATTTCCTGCCCAGTCTCGCGTACCGCCGCCGGGGTCGGCAAAGCCCGGGCACGGTCTTGCCGCGCCACTTGTAAGTGAGGCGCACCACTACACAAACTCGCCGCGTTCCGCCACTTCTACGTCGCACACCCATCCATCACCGCCTGCGCTCTGAGCGAATATGAGAGAATTGACGCTGGTTGGAGCGCCCGCGGCAAACCCCTTGGACGCAGACCTCTGATATTCATGTTCTCACCCATCGTTGAGCGCATCGGATTACTGGATCTGTATGATGACGTTCTTGAGCTCCAAATTCTCTCCGTTGGCGGCTACCTGAAGAAAGAACGACTGACCGCCAGACAGGTTGCCACTCCCCACCATCGTCAGTTCCGAAACGTGGGCCCCACTACCTGGAACGGTCGCGCTCGGGTGCAGTGTTTCGCGGAAGAATGATGCAGACCCTACTCGAAGCGATGGAAGGGCCGCCAACTCTGTAATCGTCAGCACGCCGTCCGCTATCGCCGCCTGAAGTTCCGGCCACGATACGAGCCACACCGGCACAGTTCCCAATCCAAAGAACTTCGCCTGCCTCGGAGCCGCGCCCAGCGGCGGAGGTACGCTGTCGTACACTACAAATCCCTCCCCCGTAAGCGAGCAGGTAAAAGCCGCGGGCGGATTGAACAGATTCAGGAGGTTGAAACTCACGGGAACGCAGTTCGGCTGGCGATAGAACACAATTGCCGCCCACTGATCCGTGTGAACAACGAAGCCGCTGCGAATCCGTGCATAGATGGGAGGGCCGGGATCCTCTTCAGGAAAATCCAAGCGCCCCTGCGCCCTCAACGCGTGCGGCGCCAGAGTTGCCGCCGCGATGAGCGCAAACTGGAAGCTCTTCAGACCCAGACTTCTCACGTTCACGTTTTTCTCCCTCCGAATGCGATTCTTCACTAGTTCCCCGCATTAACGGAAGTCAGCGGGAGTTGACTAACTGTTAATCCACCATGAGAATGAGAGGGTTGTGCACCAGGATTGTCAGAACAATCCAGAGGCTATTCGTGCGGAGCTACAGAAGATCGCGCAGAGCGCAGGCTTCGTCAAGGCCGAACGGCTGAATCAGTTTCTGCGTCTCGTCGTCGAAGAGACCCTGAGGGGGCGGGGCGGCCAGATCAAAGAATACGTCGTTGGGACCGAGGTCTACGGCCGGTCAAAGGATTATGACCCCCGGACCGACGCCACTGTGCGCGTCGAGGCCGCAAAGCTGCGGAAGCGCTTGAGCGACTACTACGCGGGCGAAGGCCGCCACGATGCCATTGTCATTTGCATGCCGAAGGGCAGCTACCGGCCCCAATTTGAACATCGGATGCCCGGGGAAAGCGCCCGCGCGCTTCTGAGCCTCCGCCTTCCGCCCCGGAAAGCGATGGTCGGGGCTTTGTTAGCTTCGTTGGTTGCTGCCGGCATCTGGTTCGCGGGCTCGCGGCAGCAGGGCCCGCATTTGAGCAGACAACGCTTGGTCTCGACTTTCCCGGGCTCGCATCATGGCGCCAGTTTTTCGCCGGATGGATCCATGATCGCATTCATAGACAGCGGTGCCGGCCCGGATGGTTCTGCCACGCCCCAGGTGTGGATCAAGGACTGTCGCACAACAATCCGATCCAGATAACCTTCGGCAACACGGAGGCGACCCGCCCTATCTGGTCCTCGCGCGGGGATCAGATCGAGTTCGAGCGGAGAGGAGAAGGGATTTGGTCCGTGCCGCCGCTGGGCGGTTCGGCTCGCCAGATCGTCGAAGACGGCCGGCATGCCAGTATTTCGCCGGATGGCTCACGGCTGCTGTTCGTGCGGCGGCGGGAGATCTGGACTGCCGCGGCGCGATGGCGGTGCACAGGTTCGAATAGAAGGGGTTCCTGAGCGGTTCCTTCCGATGCAAACTCCGCCCGCGCTATCGCCGGATGGCCGGTGGATCGCGTTTTTCAACGCGGAAACCGGACCCTTTGGCGACATCTGGGTGATTCCGGCGGAAGGCGGACTGCCGCGCAGGTTGACATTCGACCAGTCGGAGATGCGCGGCCTGGTTTGGTCTCCTGATGGCAAGTGGATCATCTTCTCCTCGGCACGCCGCGGAAGCTTTACGCTTTGGAGGGTGCCCTCCGCAGGGGGCAGGGCGGAGCCGCTAACTACCGGGGCCGGAGAAGACTACGAAGCGGCGATCTCGCCTGACGGCCGGAAACTCATCTACACGAACGCCCGCACAAGGTGGAGCCTTATGCTGATGGATGCGGCGTCCGGTGCAGAGCGGGAACTGCTCACGCAGCGGGAAATGATCGGGTCGCCCTCGTTTTCGCCGGACGGTAAAAGGGTCGCATTCTTCCAACCCGTAGACGACTCTACCCACTTGTTTGTGGCCGCCGCTGACGGCGGCGCCCCGGAGCAGATCACTCATGGGACGTCGCAGGACAATGCCTTTCCAGCATGGTCCGCCGATGGCTTGGCCCTGTATTTTTACCGCGTAAGACCGGCGCCCTCATTCCGCAAGCAGATCTTGACCAGCGGCACGAGCACAGAAGTCGCACCCTGGGCGTACGGCAGCCAGAACTGGGCCCAAGTCGACCCCTTCGGGCGCATGGGCGTTTACACAGCGGTCGGGCCGAAAGGACCCCACTCTACTCTGCTGCGGGACTTGGCTACCGGCAAGGAACGCCCTCTGGCGCTGGCGCTCACACGTCTTCGATGGTCCCCCGACGGCCAATCGATTCTGGGGGAGAGCCGCAGCCGCCAGGCTGGCGAGAGCCGCGTCGCGATTTGCCGCATACCTGAGAATCAGTGCACCGAACTGGCGCCCGGACTGACTCCGAAGTGGTCGGCTGATGGCACGCGGATTTACTTCCTGCGCGCTGCGGAGCGGGTCGGCCGGTTTCACCTCTGGTCGGCCGCGCGCGACGGTTCGGCACAACGGAGAATCGGCACACTGGGCCCCTTCCGGGCGGACGGAATTCATTTCGATGTTTCGCCTGACGGCCACGTTGTGTGGGCGCCGGTTCGCTCGGGACGGCAGGAACTCTGGCTTGCGGAAGTGGATTGATCTTTCCACGATCCGGCTACGTCACATCCCGCCAGGTAGGATCTCGCCACGTTCTGTGTCGAGCTTTCTCAGTTACACCTGGCATGGGAGGGGTTCGCAGAGTCGCTACTCCAAGCGGTGCGAGCGCAACGCAAAGTTCGGTTGTGGAAACGACCAACGTCAGCGAACTGCCCTTAAAGAACGCCGATCATCAGCGCCGACATCAGGCCCAACGCGAGGGATCGGATCAGTCCAAGCGTGCTGGAGAGGTACGCGCCCATCGCGAGCAGGATCCGTCCGAACAGGATCGTACCGGAGAGGGCGGACACTACGTGAAAGGCGCCATAGGAGGCAGCGACCGTCTGAGTCGCGGTCTGCACGTCGCGTGCGAACGGCGAGAGATGGCGTAGGGCGAGAAATCTTCCTCCTACCGACCTTCCGGACCCAAGTCGAGAAATACGCCGCGGTGCGGCTGGCCGGCGCAACCGCTACAGTTCGTCCGTGGCCAACGGCTCCGCTTTCAGGGTGGGCGAAGTCGACGCCGACTCGGTGATGGTGATGGCGTAACCGGCGACGCTGAGAACTGCGCTGCGGGAACTCTTCGTGGTGTTGAAGGCTGCCAGGAAGGTCACCGTTCCGTTGCCGCTACCGCCGGCCGCGGAGGTCACCGCGAGCCAGGATGCGTTGCTGGACGGGGTCCACTGGCAGCCGGCGGGGGCGAACACCGCCACCGATCCGGCGTAGCCGTTGCTGGCGCGCGTGATGCTGCCTACGCTGATCGAATAGGTGCATTTGGCGGCCTGAGTCAGGGTGAACGTGGCGCTACCGATGGCAATGGTGCCGGTGCGCGCGGCGCTGGACGTATTGGCCGCGGCGGACCAGGTCACGGTACGGGAGCCGGTTCCGCTAGCGCCGGAGGTGATGGTAATCCACGCGGCGTTACTGGACGCAGTCCAGGCGGTGGTAGAAGGCGTCACGGCCACCACGACGCTGCCGGTGCCCCCCGAAGGCGACACGGATGCCGACGTGGGGCTGAGCGTGTAGACCGCGGTGGCCGCTGCCTGCGTCACTGCAAAGGACAGGCCCGCCACCGTAAGGGAGCCGGTGCGGGAGGCGGTGGCGCTGTTCGCCGTAACCGAGTAGGCCACGCTGCCGCTGCCGCTGCCGGAGGCGCCGCTCGCGATTGTCATCCAGGCGGCGGCGGAAGCAGAGGTCCAGGCGCAGCCGGCGGGGGCGGTGACGCTGATGGAATACGTGCCAGCCGCGGCCGGGACGGCGGCGCTCTTCGGGTTAATGGAATACGTGCAGACCGGTGCGGCCGTGACCGGCAGCGACAAGGTTTGGGAGAGGCCGCCGCCGGCGGCGGATATGACGATGCTGTAGGGCCCGGGCGCGATCTGGGCCGCGGCGGAAAGCCGCAGCGTGACCGTCCCGCCGCCAGGAGCGGCGAGCATGGCCGGGGAGAACGATGCTGTCATGCCCGCGGGCACCGTGCCCGCCGACAGCAGGACGGCGGAGTTGAAGCCGCCGCTCACCGCGACCCGCACCGAGACCGACACATTCGAGCCGGCCGTAATGGAGACCGGACTGGGATCGACACTCAACTGCAGGGAGGGAGTGGGGGTGGCCGCGTCCGTCCAGCGCGTCACCATGGTGGCAGCGTCCACCGAGCCGAGGCCGGTGGCGGGGTCATAGCCGGGTGTGGCGTTGGATCCGGAGACTCCGGGGACGGTATTGCTGCCCGCCGTGACGTCGTGAAACACGGCTGCGCCGCCGTTCGACTGCTTCGCGGCAAGCGCATAGAGCGGCGGATTGACGTTGCCCTGCCGCGCGCCGGTCTTCTGCAGCACCAGGCTCATCAGCCCGGCAAAGGCCGGCGTGGCGGCGGAGGTGCCGGCGACGACATAAAGCTGATTCTCCACGCGGACGAGGTAGCCGACGTGGCCCGCGCCGGCGAGCGATACATCGGGCACGTTGCGGCGGCCATCCGCCGGGACGCCCGGGCCGGCCTGCCAGGAAGGCTTGGAATACATGATGCTCGACCCGCCGCCACTCGCCCACAACCCGGAGCCGCCCGCGACCGCGCCGCTTTCGTTCCAAACCGCCTCCGGAATATAACGCAGCGCCGAGCCGTAGGTGCCGGCAGTGTTGGTGGAGGACCAGTAAGCGGCGGTGTTGGCGGTGTCCGCGAACTGCGTTCCGCCGACGCAAGTGCTGAACGGTGAAGAGCACAGACCGTTGATGCCGGGGGCTCGGGTTGCGGTGCGGGCGGAGGCGGCGTCACAGCCCGCGGCGCCGCTGTCGCCGGAAGCCACGAGCACGGTCATGCCTTGCGCCGCCGCCTGCTGCCAGAGGCTGTTCCAGAACTGATTCCCGGACGAGCCCAGGGCCGATTCGCAACTCCCGAAGCTGATGGTGACCACCGGCGCCAGGTTGTGGTTGACGGTATATTGCGACGAGAGAGCGACGCCATCGCTGGTGTTGGTGGAACCCGAGACGACGAACTGGATGGTGGCGTTCTTCCCCACCGCGCCGGCCCATTCCACATCGAGCGCGGCTTCGATCTCCTCATCGCGGGAAACGATGCCCGGGTCCGGACCGTTCAGAATCACCACCGGCTGCCGGGACGGCAGCCCGAAGGTGCTGCGGAAGGTCTGGACATCGGCGACTTTGAGGTTGGTGCGACCCACCACGGCGATGGCCTGGCCGGTGCCGTCAATGCCCGTGGCGTACGCGCCGGCAGCATTGTAGATGGTGGCGAAATCGGCCGGGGCCAGGTAGTGGGAACTGCCGGAAGTGTAGAGGGGTTGGGCGCCGCGGTGCAGCGGTTGGCCGTGGAAATCGTGCAGCGAGACGATGCCGTCCACCACCGGGGCGAGCGCGAGCGGGATCTCCGGGTCCGACGAATTCGCGTAGTGCGGTTCGCCATCCACGATGTAAGTGTGAATCTCGGTGTGGAAGGCCGAGGCCACCTGGCCGGCCGTGCCGCTGAAGATGATTTCACGCCGTCCGGCAGAGACGGACTCAATCTCCAGCCCGTGCTGTTCCAGCCAGACGACGACCCGATCGGAATCGGCCTGCGAGACGCCGAACGAATCGCCAAACTCCTCCGGGCTGAGCCATTGGTGGTACTGCGGCGACTCGGGATCCTGCTGAGCGGCGAGGAACTCGTCGAGAGCGCGCTGCTGCGCGAGGTCGGGGTCGAGCACGAGGATCATGCGCTCGAGGCGCGTCTCGTCCGGAACCATGCCGGCATCGTTTTCCGGGCGGGCGAACGGGTGCCGGTTGCCAGGACGGACGATTCTGGCCCGTTCGTCAACGGAAGCGCGAATGCGATCGGCGGGGCGAACTCGAAGCAACTGCGCGGGAGCTTGAGCGAAGCTCGATGGGCCAAGTACGCACATGGCGCCAAGGGCGGCAAGACAGGCCGCAACGAACCGGAAGCGTGACTGCACGCTTGGCCTTATCGGACAGGGCGCGGCTCTCTTTAATAGATTTTCTTACTTGCGGGGGGTATCAGGGCTCGATGATCAGGGTGACGCGATTGCTTTCCTGCCCGTCGGCGGTGATGTAGAGCTGGGCCGTGCCGGCATTCGTCAGGCCGGGAAGCTGCACTTCGACCAGGTAGAGCCCGATGTAGCCGGGCAGGAGGGTAGCGCGGGTCACCGGCACCTCAACGCCGTCGAGGTAAGCGTGTACGGGCGCCACGACCCGCGGGGGGTTTTCGAGCTGGGCGGGCATTCCGGTCGGCCAGTCCGGTTTCACTATACCGAGTCCAGTGGCCCAGACCTGCAGGCGGGTGTCCGGCCGGGCGGGATTGCGCAGGTCGAGCGGCAGGCCGCTTTCGGCATCCCAGAGCATGGGGGCGCCATCGCGGCCGACGAGGATGGCCGGAGAGACGCGTTGGACGGCGATGTTGCGATTGACGGTAGCGCCGGCGATCTGGAGGGCGAGAGCCACGCTGGGTCCGGCGGCTTCAAACGGAACCTGAATTTGGGATTCGTCGCCGATCACGGCCAGGACGGGATAGTTGAGATCGCCTCCGCGGGCGGACTCGACGCGTCCCCCGATGACGCTCAGCAGAGAACCGGGGGCGGCGGCGCGCGCGGTGAAATCGGCGGTGTTCACCACCCGGACATCGGTGCGGCGATGCGGGGCGGCCGCGGCGTAGAGGCCGTAGCCGTCGAGGGCGGCGTAGAGGGTGCTGCCGGTTGGATCCAGGCGCACATCGCTGGCGGGGGCGGCCGGCAGCCGGTCGGAGAGGCTGGTCCAGGTAACGGGGCTGACGCTGGCGGTTTCGAGATCGGTAATGGTCCAGAAGATGCCTTTGTCCGTGGCGAGATAGACGGCACCGGACGCGCGCTCGCCCGTAATGCCATGGGCCGAGGCGTCCGGCAGGTTGCCATCCAACGCGTCCCAGAAGTTGAAGTTGGTGGTGCGCAGGACGTGAGGACCCCTACCGCTGAGGGCGGCCAGCGCGACATAGCCCTGGGGGGTGCTCTCGACAAAAATCCGTTCCACGCGGCCTCCGGTTCCGGGCGGTGTCTGGGTTGGACGGAACACCTTGCCGCGATCGAGGGATACCCATAGCCGGCCATTGGAGGAGCCGGCCACCACCCATTCGCCGGCGGAGCCCACCGCGGTGATTTCGGCGCCCAGAGACTCGGAGTATTGCCGCATCCGTGCGTATTCGTCTTCGAGCGCCGCCGATCGGGCCGGCAGCCAGACCGAGCCGCCCGGCAGCAGTTCCATGGCGCCCAGGCGGTCCACCTCCACGCGGGCGCCCGTCGAACCTCCGGGGGTGGCCAGGATGCGCCGGATGGACAGGTTTGGCAGGAACTCGTTCAGGCCGTGCCAGGAAAGACCGGAATCCGTGGAACGCCAAACGCCGAAAGGATTGGCTACCACGAGCTGGTTAGGGTTTGCCTGCGAGATCGCCAGGCTGCGCTGTCCGGGGCCGATGACCGAGAAGGATTTGAGCGCGGTCAGGCTTTCCCAGGTAACGCCGTCGTCATCGGAGCGGAACAACTGGCGGCCCAGCGCGTACAGGCGGCCGTGACTCCATTGACTGGTGAACACACGCGCGCCGCCTTCCGGCGAGCGCACCGGAATCGCGGGGATGAGTTGCACGGGATCGGGCGGGTTCGATACCGGGGACCAGGTTTCGAAATCGATGGTCGCAAAAACCCGCCCCGAATGGGTCCGGGCATACAGAGTGCCCCCATCCGCGGAAAACCAGACGGAATCCACAGGGCCGGTGGCCGGGCCGGCCAACATCAGGTCTACCGACGCGCCGCCGATTTTTCGCCAGTTGGGCGGTTGCGCCGAGACCAGTGCCGCTCCTACAAGGAAGCAGGTAAGGACATAGACTGAGACTCGGATTGTTCCCTTATGACACACAATCGAGTCCCATTTTAACCTAATTCCCTTCGTGTCCGTTCACCAAACTGCTGAAATTGTGTAAGTTGTAAGAATGTTTAACTCTCGGCCCACTAGTTGCCCTGCAGCTTTGGTGCTAGACTGAGGAGTCATGGCGTCGGACCCCGGGTTTCAGATGTTGGGGTCCCGAATCAGTTGAATATGCTCCGGCGTTTCACGCTCACGCGGACGGTGCGCACTCTGATTAGTGCGGCAGCCTTGGCGGTGTGTCTGATCCCTCTTCAGGCTCAAGATCCGACCGCAAGGGTGCTTGAGCAGGTGGGGCAGGTCTCGGTGATGAACGGCGGATACCTGACCGCCTTGAGTGTCGGTGACGTGGTGAAACAACAACAGTTGATTGTCACCGGACCAGACGGTTACGCGCGCTTCCAAGTGATCTCCGACGGCAGCACCTTCGAAGTGTTTCCGAAGTCGCGGGTGGCTTTTCGGCCCACCCTGGGAAACTGGAAAGACCTTCTCGAAATCATGCTGGGGAGGATCAAGGTCTTCATCCAACATGCGCCCGGCAAGCCCAACTATAACGACGTTTCGAGCCCCACGGCGGTGATTTCCGTGCGGGGCACGATCTTCGATGTGGTGGTGGAGAACGACGACACGACCGTGGTCAGCGTGGACGAAGGTCTGGTTCAGGTCCGCAATCTGACGGCGCTCGGCGAGGTTTTTCTGAATCCGGGGGAGAGTGTGACCATCATCCGGAATCAGCCGCTCATTGCCAGGCAGATCGACAAGAGCGGGATTCTCCAGGCGGGTTACAAGGCGGTGCGCGAGGCGCTGTGGCAGATACTGCTCGGAAGACGGCAGAACGGCGGTGTCCCCGCCGGGGTCGGAAGCGGGGGTACGCAGGCGGACAAAGGCAAGGGCGGGAGCAGTCCTGGATCCGGTCCGGGCAGCACGCCGGGTAGTGCGCCTGGCAGCGCCCCAGGTAGCGCGCCGGGCGGCGCACCTGGCGGAGGCTGAGAAACCTCCTCCCCGCTGTGCAATGTGCGAGGCGATCCCTGACCGGGATCGCCTTTTGTTTTCTGAGGGCAGGCCCGGCGGGTCAAGCAATCCGCCCATGCTAAATTGAAAGTGCCTATGATGCGCGCGTTGCGAGTACTGACGTTTGTGGCGAGTGCGGCCGCGCTGTGTGCGCAGAACGTGGAGCAGCCGGCGGCACCGGCACCGGCGGGTCTCGAAGCCGACTGGGAAATCGCCCCGGTGCTGCGGGAGATCGGCGCGCATGGGGAGCGGCTGTTGCCTCTGTTGGACAAGATCGACGTCCAAAACTGGGTGGCGCAGGGAGCGAGCGACACCTACGTCGCACAGCTACAGTCGGCGAAAGAGCAGGCGACGGCGCTGGCGCGCGGCGCCAAGGCGCTGGCGAGGAACCCGGAGCGGCTTTCAGCGGCGCTCGAACTGAGCTTCCGCATACAGTCGTTGGAGAGCATGCTGGGCTCGCTCGAAGAGGGGCTGCGGCGGTACCAGGGTCCGGCGGCATCCCAGGCGCTGGCCAGCTTGGTGGCGGAGAACGGCGCCAACCGGGACCGGTTGCAGGCGTATGTGGTGAACCTGGCGGCGCAGCGCGAGCACGATTACCAGGTAATGGACCGCGAAGCCCAGCGCTGCCGCGGGCTGCTGACCGCGGCGCCGCCCAAGACGGGGAGGAAAAAGTAGGGGTCGATGCCCTTTGTTTGCAGTATTTGCGGAGAGGAGTCCACACGGATCTGCGCGCGATGCACGAAGGACGCGTGCAACAACCACCTTTGCGAGAAGTGCGGGCGCTGCAGCGATTGCTGTGAGTGCGAAGTGACGCTCACCGACGCCGGGGCGGCCGCACCGTTGGGATCGGCGCGCTCGGCGCTTCGAGCCGTGGCCGCGGGGGGCAAGCCCGAAGCGGATCCGGAACCCGAGCCGGAGGCTCCCCATCCGCCGCCGGATCCCGACCCGTATCCGGAAGATGAGCCTGAGCCCGGGCCGGTGAATCCGTAGGAAGCGGGCCCGGCCGGCATAGCCGGCACTTTCAGAAAAACTTACGACTGACCCGGTTCGGAGGCTGCTTCGGCTTCGGCGGCGGCTTCGGGTCCGGCGGCCTGAGCCTCGTCAAGCAAGCGTCGCGCCTCATCCATCCGCGCGCGCGGCACCCGCACTTCGAACCCGACCGCAGGCCATTCGTTGAAGCCCACGATGATATTGGGTACGCCGCTGGCTTCCAGGAGGCCGTGGATGACATCGGACTCGATCCCGGCATCCACAGTCTGAGAATTGTAGATGGCGACCATGTCCAGGTCGTGGGAAGGATCCACCCGGTTTTCTTCCTCTGGCGATTCTTCTTCTTCCGGATGCTCATCGCGTTCGGGATCTTGCGCCATGACTCAAGGATATCGCAGAATGTGGAAGGACCAGCGGCAGGAAAACGACCGGGGAGGCAAACGATGTCGGATACTCAGGAAGAGACCCACGACAAAGACGAACAGCGCACCAACGGGCTGGCATGGTTTCTGACGGGCGCGATCATCGGCGCCACGGCGGCGGTATTGTACGCCCCGCAGCGCGGCAGGGACACGCGCCAGTACCTCACCGGCAAGGCGCAGCAGGGGCGCGAAGCCGTAGCGGAAACGACCCAGGATATCGTGGAAGCCGGCAAAGAGATGTTCGAACGGGGCCGCAAGCTGGTGGAGGATGCCGCGGAGCTTTTCGAGCGCGGGCGCAAACTGGTAAAGGGCTGATCCGGACAGATGCCTGGCATCACTGTGGGTGAGTTCGCGATCACCCACATTCCGGCGGGCATCTACTGGTGGGACGGCGGCGCGCTCTTCGGCGTGGTTCCCAAAACGCTCTGGAACCGAAGGACGGAAGCCGACGATCTGAACCGGATTCCACTGGCCTTCAACTGCTACGCGATCCGGAACGGGGCGCACACCATCCTGCTGGAGACGGGGGCCGGCGACAAGATGGCCCCCCGCGCGCGTGAGCGCATGAGACTCCCCCTGGAAACCACTCCGCTGCCCGAGGTGGCGGCGGGGCACGGAATCGACCCGGAAGCCATCGACATCGTCATCAACAGCCATCTGCACTGGGACCATTCGGGCGGCAATACGGCGATAAAGGGGAAACGCGTGGAAGCGGCTTTTCCGCGCGCCCGCTACTACGCCATCCGCGGCGAATGGGAACACGCGCACGAGCGCCTGGCGCGGGACGGCGTCAGCTACCTCGATGCCAATTACGATCCACTGGTGGAATCGGGCCGGATGGTGCTGGTGGAAGCGGGGCACGAAGTGGTGCCCGGGGTGCGCCTGCAGCCCGCTCCAGGGCATAACCGCGACATGGCGGTGGTGACGGTGGAGAGCGGCGGCCAGACGTTCTGTTTTCTGTCGGACCTGGTGCCGACCGCGGCGCACCTGCAGCCCACCTGGGTGGCGGCGTTCGACCTCTACCCGCTGGAGACGATCGAGAACAAGCTGCGGTGGCTGGGAGCGGCGGCGGACGGGGATTGGTGGTGCGGTTTCGGCCATGATCCGGAACGGCCCTTCGCGCGCATTGGCCGCGATCCGAAAACCGGGTTTCGAGCGCGCTGAACTCCCCAGGACGTGCCGGAGAATGCGGCCGCCGGCGCTACCATGGAACTGATGGCAACCGCAACCTTAACGCAATTCCGCAACGAGCCCTATGCCGATTTCTCAACGCCCGCCAACCGGCAGGCGATGCAGGAGGCACTGAAAAAAGTGCGCTCCGAGTTCGGCCGGGAATATCAACTGCGCATCGGCGGCGATTGGATCGCCACGGGGGACCATCTGGTTTCGGTGAACCCGTCCGACCCGCGGGAAGTGGTCGGTACCCACCACAAGGCGACGGCCGAACTGGCCGACCGCGCGGTGGAGCAGGCCGTCGGGGCGTTCCCGGCATGGAGCCGGACGCCCGCGGATGAGCGCATTCGCATGCTGCTGGATGCGGCGCGGATCCTGCGGTTCCGCAAGCTCGAATTCGACGCCTGGCTGGTGTACGAGGCGGGAAAGACGTGGCCGGAGGCGGAAGCCGACGTTTCCGAGGCCATCGATTTCTGCGAATACTACGCGCGGGAAATGGAGCGGCTGTCGGGGCCGCAACCGGTGCTGCAGCTTCCGGGGGAAAGCGACGAGATGGTGTACATTCCGCTGGGGGTCGGAGTGGTGATTCCGCCGTGGAATTTTCCGCTCGCGATTCTGGCCGGGATGACCGTGGCGACGCTGGTTACCGGCAACACGGTCATCATCAAGCCGTCGAGCGAGACGCCGACCATCGCAGCGAAATTCGCCGATGTGCTGCTCGAAGCCGGGTTCCCCGAATCCAGTTTCACGCTGCTCACGGGGAGCGGCGTGGCGGTGGGCGACGTCCTGGTGCAGCACCCCAAGACGCGCTTCGTGTCGTTCACGGGCTCGCGCGACGTGGGGCTGCGCATCAACGAGCTGGCGGCGAAACCTCAGCCGGGACAGGTCTGGATCAAGCGCGTGATCGCCGAGATGGGGGGCAAGGACGCGATCATCGTGGATGCCGGGAGCGATGTGGACCGGGCGGTGGACGGAGTGGCTGCGTCGGCGTTCGGCTATCAGGGCCAGAAGTGCTCGGCATGCTCGCGGGCCATCGTGGATGCCAGGGTCTACGACGAGTTCCTGGACAAACTCGCAGCCAAGGTCCGAGCCATCAAGGTGGGACCGGCGGACGACCCGGACAATTACATGGGCCCGGTGATCAGCCGGAGCGCGCGCCAGACGATCCAGCAATACATCGAGACAGGCAAGAAGGAGGGGCGGCTGGTGGCGAGCGGCGATGCCGTGTCCGGGGACGGCTATTTCGTGCCGCCGGCTGTGATCGCCGACGTGGAACCGGGAGCCAGGATTTTCCAGGAAGAGATCTTCGGGCCGGTGCTCGCGGTGAGCCGGGCGCGCGATTTCGAACACGCGCTGGAACTCGCCAACGACTCGCAGTACGGCTTGACCGGCGCTGTTTACTCGAACAACGCCGAGCACCTGCGGCAGGCCCGGGAGCGATTCCACGTAGGCAACCTGTACTTCAACCGCAAGTGCACGGGAGCCATGGTGGGAGCCCATCCGTTCGGCGGGTTCAACATGTCGGGGACGGACTCGAAAGCCGGGGGTCCGGATTACCTGCTGCTGTTCCTGCAAGCCAAGTCGGTGGCGGCGAAAGTGGCGTGAAGGTGCGAATCGCACCCGCGTAGCCCTATTGGGCCACTCTTTCTTCGTAACCTGCATACCCGAAGAGGCGCCTCACCAACTTGGCTGCGCATTCCTACCTTCGCGTGCATGCGATAGCGGCATGCCTGTGCCTGAGCATGGTTGTCCACGCTCAGCCCACGCCGGAGCACGCGGAGTCCGATGCGGCGCTACCGGTCTTGTCGGCAGCGGCGTTCGAGCCGGCGATGATCGTGCCGTCGCCGCGCACTCACAGCGACGCCCGGATCCTCGGCGTCATTCCGGACTATCAGACGGTGACCGAAGGACAGGGTCGGGTCGCGCCGCTGACGCGCAAACAGAAGTGGGGGCTGGCGCTGAAGGAGACCATCGATCCCTTTAACGTGATCAACGCCGGCTTATCGGCGGGCTTTTCGCAGATCGGCGACCAGACACCCAAATACGGCGAGGGCGGCGCAGCCTATGGAAAGCGTTTCGGCGCCACCTTGGCGGATTTCGGGACGCAGAACCTGCTCAGCGCGGGACTCCTGGCGAGCCTTCTGCACCAGGATCCGCGATACTTCCGTCGCGGTCCACAGTCCGGATTCGCGCGGCGCGTGGTGTATTCCGTGAGCCGGGTGGCGATTGCGCGCCAGGATTCCGGGCGGGCGGCGTTCAACGCCTCGGGCATTCTCGGCATGGCAATGGGAATTGCGGCATCGAACGCCTATTACCCGGCCGCGAGTGTGCGGGGCTCGGTGATGGCGGGGCGCGTGCAGACGTGCCTTTTCGGCAGCGTCACGGGCAACCTGATGTCGGAGTTCTGGCCCGATATTCAGAAGAAATTCTTCTCGCGCAGACGGCACACGTAGCCTCCCGGCTGCCGCACCAGCTACGGGGGTGCCGCCGCGCCGTTTTCGAACGCCACCACCTGAACGTCGGCGAAATAGCCCAGGCTCCGGTTGCGCCACTCCGCGAATTCGGGGCGCCGCGCGAACCACTCGCGCCAGTAGCCGGCTTGCCCCGCCCCGCCATAAATGACGAAGCGTCCCGCGGGAAGCAGCGTGGTCTCCGAGAGCCGCGCGGCGAAGGTTTCGGCTTCGGGCGAGGATTCGAAGGGAAAGAGGTAAGTCCTGGCGCGCACCGGGTAGACGTACAGGTGCGCGTACAGAAAGCCGGGGAGCCGATACTCCGGGGTCCAGACCGGAGGCCGGGCTTCGATGAACGGGCTGGGGCAGATCACGGGAGCGCCGGTGCCCTGCGTCCATTGGTTGACCGCGCGCGCCGCGGAACGCCAGTCCGAATTGTGGTGCAGGGGCCACGGGCGGTTCCACTGGCCGTTTACCAGGAGCACGCCGCAAGCAAGCGCCGCGGCCACGACGTTCCATTTCTTCGACGGGATCAATCGCGATGCGAGCACGGTGGCGGCGAGCACTCCTCCGGGCAATCCCAGCCAGAGGTAGCGGCTGACAAAAACGCTGGCTCCGGTGAGCCGGGAGAAAGCAAAAAGGCCAAGTGGCTGGCAAAGCCACCAGCTCCCGATCAGGACGAGCGAAGCGGTGCCGGGCGGTGGCCCATCGGCGCGCCAGCGGAAGAGGCGCGAGGCGGCCCATGCGCCCACGCCGCACACGGCCACCAGCCCGAGCTTGAGGGAATCGAGGAGGGCGCGCGCGCCGGGCACGGGGACCACCACGTGGGTCCCCGCCTGCCGGAGAAGGTCGAGCGCGATCGGGAGCACGGGAACGAGAGACAGGGCCAGCAGTGCGAACACCGCGCCGGCACGCCATGCACGCACCGGCGTTTCCCGGCGGGCCAGGCGGACCGAGGCGTACAGCCCGAACACCAGGTAGAAGGGCCAGAAAATGAGATGCACGCGACAGAGCAGCGAGGCGGCGCCGGCAAAGAGCAGGCCGTCCGGCCATGATGCGGAGTCGAGCCAGCGCACCAGAAACCAGAGGGCGGCGCACGCGATGAATGTTCCCAGCGCGTAAGGCCGCGCATCGGCGGCCTGGTAGTCGATACCGCGCAGCGCCAGGCACCCAAACACCGCGAACCATGCCGCGCGGGGGTGAATGAGCCGGGCGGCGAGCCACGCCACGAGCAGCAGGGCCGCCGCCATGGCCAGGACCGAAGGCAGGCGATACGCGGCTTCGGAAAACCCCAACAGAGCCTGGGAGACGCGAGGCAGCACGTAGTAGATGGATTGCGGCACTTGCGGCGCCACGCGCAGCGAAGGATGCCCGGCGCCCTGCTGCACCACGAACACCGTGGCCGTTTCGTCCACCCAGAAGCTGGAAGGCAATGGCATCAGCCAGAGCCGCGCCGTCAGGAGGGCCAGCAGCAGACCGCACACAACCCCGGCCGTAAGCTTCATCTCGGGTTGTTGAGCACCACGAGCGACGGCGACGCATTCTCCTGGCGGGCGGAGAAGCGGAAGACCGGGGAGGTATAGATGCCCCACCTGGCGAGACGGTAAAGCAGGGAGGTCTTCACCACTCCGAAGCCATACACGATGCTGCGGTGGAGATTGATGGAGGATGCTTCGGGAAAGTAACGGGTGGGGCACGATACTTCGCCGATGCGCGCTCCGTAGAGCATCGCCTGGGCGACAATCTGGTTGTCGAAGACGAAGTCCTCGGAGTTCATGGCGAGCGGCAGAGCGTTCAGGAGCTTCTTGCCGAAGGCGCGGTAACCGGTGTGATATTCGGAGAGGCTCGCGCCTGCCAGCAGGTTCTGAAACAGGGTGAGCGCGCGATTGGAGATGTACTTGTAAACGGGCATGCCGCCCCGCAACGCCCCACCGTTCAAAATGCGGGAGCCGAGGACGAGATCATAGACGCCATAGGCAACCATGCTGGCCAGGGCCGTGACCAGCAGCGGGGAGTATTGATAGTCGGGGTGGATCATCACTACCACGTCCGCTCCCCGCGCCAGGGCATTGGCGTAACAGGTTTTTTGATTGCCGCCGTAGCCGCGGTTCTGCTCATGCACGACAACCGTGAGCCCGAGCCGGCGAGCCACGGCGACGGTAGCGTCGTGACTGTTGTCGTCGACCAGAATGCATTCGTCCACGATCTCGGGAAGTTCGAGCACCGTCGCCTGGAGCGTCTTCTCGGCGTTATAGGCGGGTAGTACGACGACGATTCGCTGTCCGTTGATCATCGGGGTGCCGCCCGGGCGGCCTTCTTCTTTATAAGCCATTTCCGGCGCTGGTGGCTGCACCCGGCCGCACCCGGCGGTCGGGTTTTACTGTTTTTGCAGCGACGGGGCACGCCGCGGCCGCGGCGTCGTGAGTCGTCGAACCAGGTCCTGGACTGATGACAGGTTGTCCCGGGAGTTGTAGCCGGCGGGAGGCAATTCACTGATAGCCTGCTTGATGGCTTCGATGCGTGCAGCGCGCGGCGGGAATGGCGAGAACCGGGCGGGGACCTGGCCGGTTGGCGTACGCTCGATGTAGCCGGCGAGGGCGGCGGGATCGTAACCCGCGGCGGCCATGACCCGCACCGCGGCGCGGTCGGCGGCCAGTTCCCATCCGCGCTGGCGATTCAGGAACCCCATGGGAACGGCAGGCCCGGTACCCGGGCGGACGGCGAAGCCACCCAGGTAGATGAGCGGGAGCGTGGAGGCGTTTGCCAACCCGGCGCCCGGGGCCGTGCGCACACCATGACGTTCGGCAATGTGCGCCATGGCATGCGCCAGCATTCCGGCCACCTCGGCGTCGTTCCGGGCGGCGAGGATCAGTCCGGCCGGCACGAAGATAAATCCGCCGGGCAGGGCGAACGGCTCGTGTGTGAGGGTGTCATCCGTCACCACGGCAAACGTGAACGGAGCCGGGCAGGCCATGGGCAAATGCGCCGCAAGGCGCCGGCCGATTCGATCCAGATACTCGCGGACTACGGGGCTGTCGAGCGGGGTGGTATCGCGGCGCGCTTCCTTCGCCAGTTGCGCGCCCAGCGCGGTCTCTTTTTCGCAACTATAGAAATTCACGCCCCCGGCGGTGGGCTGGGCTTGCGCGCATGCCAGGCGCAACAACGCGAAAAGGCACACCCAGAACTTCATGTGGTTTGCGACGTGCGGCAGTGCCTGCCGGTTGCGGGCCGGCTGCCTACTGGCCGCGCCCACCGTCCGCCTCGGAAGGCGGATGCCATGGGGCGGCACTCACGGGACTAGAACATCCAGCTCAGCCCGAATACCGGGACAAAATCGTGCAACCACCCCGAGATCGTGGCTCCGCGCGCGGGAGTGATCACCTTGCTGGGGAATCGCGTGAGCTGGTCGCGGAAATCGATACGCGCCAGCATGCGATGTCCAACCCGGAATTTCACCCCGCCACCGATCGCGAGCATCGGCTTCAGGTCTTGTGTGCGGGTGAGATACGCATATTGCATCAGGGGACGATACGCTGTTTCCGCGCCTGTGCCGCGGTAGATCTTGATGCCGCCTCCGAATGCCAGGTAAGGACGGACGCGATCCGTGCGGGGACGGCTGTGCCAGACCAGATCGTAATGCATGGCGTGTGTCTGGCCCGAAAAGCCGGCCACGACACCGCCGGAATGGAGCCGGGCCTCGCGGAACCCGGCCAGGTAGCGGATTTCGCCGCTCCAGCGGGAGTACAGGTCGTGCCCGATCAGTACCCCGGCTGATGGTCCGGCGCCAAAACCAGCGGAGACGCCGGCAGACACGCCAGCCACCGGGAGGCTGCTGGGGAAGCCCCCGCCGCCCAGGAATCCGATTTCGCGTTGCTGCGCCTGGGTGATACAGGCCAGCCCTGCGATCAGGAGGAGCTGTTTCATTCGACCACTCTCACGGAAACCGCGGTCGTGCCCGACCCGCGGGAAATCGTGAGCGGCACCTCCACGCCGGCAGGCGGTTTCTGCGGCACTTTGGCATCGATGCGGTAGACGCCGACCTGTCCCGGGGACAGGCCCGCGTAGCTGACGGCCATGGGCGCGCCACCCAAACGTACCTCGGGAGGGACCAGCAGCAGCGCCGGAGGCGACGACGGCGGTGGGAGACCGGCTTCGACCTCGGGAGAAGTAGGCCCGAGTCCGGTGGCGTAGATCGAGATCTCGTCTCCGGGATGAAGGGGATTGGAAGGCGTGACCAACTCGTGGTTGGAGGCCTTGATCACCACAGGGATGTCGGTGAGCGGACCGGCCGTACCGCTCAGAAACACCGCTGGCGCCACCGGGAGTACGTTCACATAGTAGTCGTCGCTGACCCCGCCCGGCGTATACAGCGTCATGACCACACGGCCTTCGAGATGCAGAGGCATTTGGGCGTTGATCTGGCGCGGGGAGGCGAACATCATCGGTATCGCTGCCCCATTCGCCGTCAGGCAGGATTCTCCGATGGCTGTGGGCAGGGGCATCTCGCGTGTAGCCGCGTTAATGGGATTCAGGTCGGTTCCAAAGACTGCAATGAGCGAGCCCGCCGCCACCTGGGAGGTCAGGTCGGCAGCGTTGACCACCTGCTGGATAACCGGTGGAACGACCGCTGCATCGAATTCCCAAGGTACTGCCGTAAATCCGGAAGTAGTGAGGGCTACCAGGGCGTTCCGGTTCGACAAAGGCATCAGGGTACGGGTGAAGACCGAATCCGCGCCAGATACCAGGGGCTGTTCCGCGAGCCGCGTCGGACGGATGCGGCTGCCGGTAGCAAGGTCCAGGCGTTCGAGCACGCCACCGGTGCCGGACGCGGATGGTGGGCCGGTCAAGCGGATTCCCTGACCATCCACAAACGCAAACCCGGAGGCAAAATCGCTCGTGGTCCAGGTGGTGAGCGGCACGAGCGAACTGTTGAGCAAGGTGCTGCCGACGAGGAACTGTCCGGACGCAGAAGCCGCAAAGGCGCCGCTCAAGGCGGTACCCAGTTTGCGCGAGACGGTGAAGGTGTCGGCCGAGGCGTCGTACAAAGTGACGACGCCATCGGCGGATGCGGCAATCACGGCGCTGCCGTTGGGAGTGGCGGCCAGCACGGTATCGACGGCGATCGTGTTCTTGAAAACGCCCAGGCTGGGCAGCGTGGTGGCGGTGCGCGAGGTCAGATCGATGCGATCGATGGTGTGTTCCGAACCGGCTACCCGGGAAGCGACCAGGATCGCGTTGGAAGAAGCCGCAATCGACCGCGGATAGTGACCCGCGGGGAGGACCACCGGCGGTAGCAGATCGAGCGTGTCGAGATCGTACACGTAAACCAGTTGGGAATTCTCGTGGCCCACCAGAAGATACTTGCGATCGACGGTGATGGCCATCCGGGTGGGCGTGTTGCTGGTCCGCAGCGCGGCTACCTGGTAGAACCCCGAGCCATCGAATACCAGCACCTGGTTGCGATCCTGTCGCAGCACATAGAACCGGTCGCGCAGCGGGTCGGCCAGAAGATCGGCCAACGTTCCGGGCACGTCGGTGGAAGTGCCTCGCTCGTCCGGGCGCCGGTTGTTGAACAGAATGCGGACGGCAGCCGGAACGTTGACTGCTTCCGCGGACGTGATGATGACCGAACCCACGACGGTGCCCCGGCGATCGGCGAACGCGGCGGGGTCAATCCTAATCTCGACCGTGGCCGGAGTACGCCCGGATGATGGCGAGATCGTCACACCAGCCATCTCCGATTGCACCGCAAAAGATGTCTGTCCGCCGCCCGGATCGACAATCCGTACGGTGCGGGTAATTGCTCCACGCTGGCAGAAATTCGCCTGGAAGACCACATCTTCGTGGTCCGCCGCCACTCGATGCAGGCCTGGAATGGCTCCGACCGGCAGTATGAGCACGCCGCTCTCGGACACGGCATAGACGATATCGGCACCAGTGTTCAGCACGCCCCTGCCGGCCAGGTTTTCCGGCAGCCGGAGGCGCTCGCGCACGGTGAGGTTGTCGGCATCCATTACCGAGAGTATCGGAGGAGCCGTCGTATCCTTGGAGTCCTTTTGGGCTTCGGGGATCTGCGCGTACAGGAGGTTGGAATCCGAATCAAGGGCCAGGGATCCCACGCTGAGCAGTCCGGCAGCATTGCCGAACTGAGCGATCAGCGGTCCGGTGCGCGCAAAAACGCCCCACCCGGCGGCATAGTAGGAACCGTCCCGCGCGACGCTGACCACCCGCGGACCGAGCGGCGGACTCGCCGTGTAGCCCCGTACCGCGAGGCGCCTGGCAGAGACATCGTAGGTGAACCGGAACGTGTCGGTGAGACCGGCGATCCAGCGTCCGTCGCCGGAGGCCGCAATGCCGGTGGCGACGATCTGAACGGGGGGCGTGCCGGGCGCGGCCGGCATGCTGGTGGCCGTCACATCGGCCACGGTATCCAGCAGATCGGTGGCGCCACTGGCCGGGTCCAAAAGAAGGAACTCGGTCGTGGTTACCACCAGGGCCATGCCGTCAGAACCGAATGCGACGCCCAGCGGGGGACTTCCGAGGACGTAGGATTGCCGCGCTCCCGTCGTCAGGTCCAGCACGGTCAAGGCATTGCCGGGGGAGGCGGGTGGCTCCGCGTTGCCGAAATGAGTCACCACCAGGTAGCGCCCGTCCCTTGAAAGCGCCAGAGACGAAGGCCCCGGAGCCACGTGGATCGAGGTGCGAACGGCACGGTCCGACAGGGAAACCACGTCGATCCGGCCGGCGGTGAAATTGGCGACATAGAGCGCGTTGCGCGCTTCGTCCAGCGCGAGATCGGCCGCTTGCCCGCCGATCGAAACCACCTCGCCGAACGTCGCGGCAGCCGCCACGGCTGACCATGTCACCAGGAGAACGAACAGGCGTTGACGCCGCATAACATTCTTATCGGCGGGGCCGATAAGTTCCAACAGAGTGGAGACCTGTCGAATGCGTGAAAATCGGTTCCGGTTGCCGGCAGCCGCGCTGCTCCTGGGAATCCCGTTGATTCTGGCGGCACAGGACACCGGCGTGGTGACCCGCGTTTCGGTGAGCGCCAAGGACGCGGTGTTCCTGGTGGATGGAAGGGCGTTCACCGGCGCTGCCGTGTTTACCTGGCCGGCAGGCAGCAAGCACAACCTGGAGGTGGCTGCCCTTCAGTACGGCTCCTGGCCGAAGACGCGGTACGTGTTTCAGGGTTGGAGCACGCCTGAGGGCCCGCTGCCCTCCCCGTCCAATCACGTCACCATCACCGCCGGCGGAATCCCCTGGTACAACGCAGACCTGACGACAGAGTACGCCGTGAGCCTGAACTTCTTTCCGTGCACCGACACGGTGTGCGCAGGGCCCGGCACGGTGTGGGTAGACCAGGCCCCGTATCAGCAAGACGCCGACGTGTGGGTCGTTGCCGGATCGACGGTATCGCTCCTGGCCACTCCCGGAGCAGGTTATGTGTTTGCCGGTTGGGCGAACGGCGGTCCGGCGTCGGCCCTGTATTCGCTGGTGGTGAATGAGGCGGTCACCGTCTATCCGCGCTTCGCGGCGGCGCGCGCCATACAGTTGATGACTTCTCCGGAGGGTTTCGAGTTGCTGGCCGATCGCGCGCCGGTCAACTCGCCGGCGACGCTCGAATGGGGCTGGAACACGGTTCACACGCTGGGTGTGCGCTCACCGCAATGGGACCGCGTGGGACGGCTGTGGATGTTCCGGTCATGGAGCGATGGCGGGGCGATGAATCACTCCTATGAAGTGGCTCCGGGCGCCGCGCCGGTCCCCATCGTGGCGGAGTTCGTCAGGGCCGTGCCGGTGCTGATCGAGACGGCGCCGGCGGGGCTGAGCATAACGGTGGACGGAACGAATGCGGCCTCCCCGCGGAACCTCTTTTGGACGGCGGGCGACACGCACACGATCGAAGCTCCGGCGCGCCAGGTGGATGCGGCCGGAGGGCCGTGGGCCTTCCGGTCCTGGTCGTCCGGTGGAAGCAACGCGCAGACTTTGATAGTCACGGACGCGCAGGTGGATTCGGGGATCCGCCTGACCGCGACTTACGATGCCCTCAGCCGGATTCGCGTCGACAGCGTCCCGGGCGGACTCGTTTTGGGAGTGGACGGAGCGGAGTGCCGGACGCCGTGCGAGGTGGAGCGGCCTGTCGGCGACACGGTGCGGCTTTCGGCGCCGGCGTCCATCGGCGTGGGTGACGGCGCGCGCCTGGATTTCCTGGGCTGGGACGGGACCGGCGGCGCCACCCTGACGGCGACCGCGGGATACCACAAGGTAAGCGCGCGGTATGGAACGTCGTATCGGCTGGCGGTTCTCAGTGATCCTCCGGATGCCGCAACCTGGCGATTGTCGCCTGCATCCGCGGACGGGTTCTACGCGGCAGGTACCGCAGTGAGCATCGCGGCCGATGCCGCCGCCGGCGTGAAATTCCGCGCCTGGGGCTCCGACCTCAGCGGGTCCTCGAACCCCGCCGTGGTGGTCATGGACACGCCCTATTCCGTGCTGGCGGTGTTCGACCGGTTACCGGAACCCCCGCCCCCTCCCCGGGTCACGAATGCCGCGGGCGAGACTGAGACGGAAGCGGTCGCAGCCGGATCGATCGCTTCGTTGCTGGGCACCAATCTCGCGGACGCTACGGCGGAGGCGGCGACGGACCGGTTGCCGCAAACGCTGGCGGGAGTGGCGCTCCGGTGCGCGGATCGCCTCCTGCCGTTGCTCTACGTATCTCCGGGGCAGATCAACTTTCAGGTTCCGGGCGACCTGGAGCCGGGAACGTACATGCTGCAGGTGGTGCGCCCGGCGGCGCCGGTGACCCGCGTGGAATTCCAAATCGCGCGGAATGCTCCGGGCCTGTTCCTGGCCGCACACGGGGACGGTACCCCGGTTACGGCGGATGCGCCTGCCGGACCGGGCGAGCGGATCATACTGTACGGGACCGGCCTGGGACCCCTGGCGCCCGCACCGCCGGATGGTTTCCGCGTACAGGCGATACCGCTGCCGGTTCTCGTAGATCCGGTCGAGGTCTTGGTCGGGGACCGGGTGCTGGCTCCAGAAAGCGGGAGCGCGGTGGGGGGTACATGGGGGCTGGCAGCGGTAGAAATCCGTGTGCCCGACGATATCGGCGCAACGGAGCCCCTGACCATATCGGTGCGCGCGGGGGGCGTGGAAAGCAACCGCCTCCCGCTGGCGCTCCGATAGAGAAGGCGCGGAACGGGGACGCCGCCGCGCCCCGGCCGCCCCATCCCGCTTTACTCCGCGTTCCGGCTGCGGCGACGCAGAAAAATGACGATTCCGAACACCACCACCAGGACTGCGGCGACCACACGTATCATCGTTGCATCCATCGCACTTACTCCTTTCTTGTCTCTTATCGGCCAATCACATGTTTTCAATTGTCGGTATCAGATCCCGTACCAGCCGTGTCAGCACGGGGCCCACCGTCACCACGAACAGCGACGGCAGTACACAAAAGAAAATCGGGAAGACCAGTTTCACCGCCAGCTTCGCTGCGCGTTCTTCCGCTCGCTGGCGCGCCATGACTCGCATATAGTCGGAGTGGCCGCGCAGGCTCTGCGCGATGCTGGTGCCGAAGCGGTCGGTCTGGATGAGCACGGCGACCAGCTTCTTGATCTCTTCCACTCCGGTGCGCTCCCCCAGGTTATGGAGGGCCTCGGCGCGGCGCTTGCCGGCGCGCATCTCGAGGTTCATCACCGTGAGCTCGTCGCAGATATCCGGATAGGCGGCTTGCAGCTCCTTCGCCACCTGAATCGTGGTCTGGTCGAGCCCCAGGCCCGACTCCACGCAAACCACCATGAGGTCCAGGGCGTTCGGAAGACCTTTTTCGATGGCGTGCTGGCGGCGGCGGATGCGGAAATTCAGGTACTGCATGGGGGCTATGTAGCCTAACATGGCCGCGCCGCCCACAATGGGCAACAGGTTTCCATAGCGCAGCCCCAGGACCAATCCTGCCAGCGTGAACAGCGTCGTCGCCAGCACCCGCGCGGCATTGAATACGCGATACGCAGCCGGGTTGCGGATTCCGGCACGTACCAGCCGGCGCTTCAGACGCGGCAGATCCCTGGGCGAAGCAGGCACAAATTCGCCCAGCCGCTTCACCAGCTCGCGCCAGATCAGCGCGGGAGAAGGAACCGAAGCCGCCGGCGCCTGGGCACGCGGCGAGATGCGGTCCACCGCGCGCGTCCTCCAGTCCCAGATGCGGAAGTTGAGCCACATCGTGACCGCGGCCACCGCAATGAAGACAATGAAGGTGGACAAGAGTAGCACTTCAGACCTCGATAATCACGATCTTCTTGATGATCAGGTAGCCCACCACGAGCATGCCGGCCGCACCGCCGACCAGGTAATGGCCCACCGGGTCGTCCACAAAGAACCGCGCGTATTGCGGGTTCACCACGAACATCAGCCCCGCTACCGCCATCGGAATAGCGGCCAGGATCCGCCCGGACATCAGGCCCTGGGCGCTGATGGCCCGGATCCGGGCACGCAGCTTGAAGCGTTCGCGAATGATGTGAGCCAGTTTGTCCAGCAGCTCCGCCAGGTTGCCGCCGGTGCGCTTCTGCAACAGTACCGCCGACACGAAAAACTGCACATCCATGGAGGGAACCCGGTGCGAGAGCTTCTTCAACACGATGTCCAGGGGCTGCCCCAGGTTCTGCTCCTCGAAAGTCCGGCGGAATTCGCCGGCCAGAGGTTCGCTGAATTCGCGGTGGACCATGTCCAGGGCAACCGAGAAGGCATGCCCCGCGCGCATGGAACGCGAGATGAACTCGAGGCAATCCGGAAACTGCTCTTCGAATTTCCTCACCCGGGAGGCGGCTTTGCGGCGCGCGTAGGCCAGAGGCAGGTACGCGCCGCCAACACCGGCCAATATTGCCAGGCCGGGCTGCCGGTTGTGGGTGAACAGGGTGACTACGAGGAACGTGGCGAGGAACATCGTCACCGAGCGGTGGATCAGGCCGGCGGCGCCCCATTTGAGCCCCGCCGCTTCCAGCAGCTGTTCGGCAGCCTGTTTGAGACGGGTGCGCTCCAGCAATCGTGTGGCGAGCCGGCCCCGCACCTCGTCGGCGACCCGCATTAGTGCCGGCTGGGCAGCCCGGCGAACGGCGGCCATCGCCGGCTCTTTTCCGGTCAGGCGGCGCACTGCGGCGAGGTTCAGCCGGCGCTCCAGCCACAGCGTGATCAGCACGTAGGCGCCGATCGCCGTGAAGAAAGCGAAGAAGAAGATCGATCCGATCATGAACCAACCGTCAACACTTCATCGAAAAGCTCCACCGGCAGGCGGAGACCGGCGGCCAGCAGCTTCTCATTGAATTTGGGAAAGATGCCGGTGGCGGCGAAGCGGCCGAGCACTCGTCCTTCAGGGGACACTCCACGCTTTTCGAACACGAAGATGTCCTGCAGGGTCACGATATCGGTTTCGATGCCGGTCACCTCCGTGATGCTGGTGACGCGGCGGCTCCCATCGCTCAGGCGGGAAGCCTGGACCAGGATATGGACGGCAGCCGCAACCTGCTGGCGGATCGCGGTCAGGTGCATGTTCGCGTTTGCCAGGGAAACCATGACCTCGAGGCGTGAAATGGCATCGCGCGGACTGTTGGCGTGCACGGTGGTGAGCGAACCATCGTGGCCCGTGTTCATCGCCTGAAGCATGTCCAGGGCTTCTTCGCCGCGGACCTCGCCGACGATGATCCGGTCGGGACGCATGCGCAGGCTGTTGACCAGCAGTTGTCGCTGGCGCACGGCACCCTGACCTTCCAGGTTGGGCGGACGGGTCTCGAGCCGCGCCAGGTGCGGCTGCTTGAGCTGGAGCTCGGCCGCATCTTCGATGGTGACGATGCGTTCCCTGGGTGAAATGAACACCGACAGCGCGTTGAGCAGCGTGGTCTTGCCCGCGCCCGTGCCGCCGGAAACGATGATATTGAGCCGCGCCTTGACGGCGGCTTCCAGAAGCTGCATCATCCCCGGAGTCATGGATTGCTTCTCAACCAGGTCCGCGGGCATGAGTTTGTCGGTACCGAACCGGCGGATGGAAAGGAGAGGCCCATCAACCGCCAGCGGAGGGATGATGGCGTTGACCCGCGAGCCGTCTGCCAGGCGCGCATCCACCATGGGGTTGGATTCATCGACGCGGCGCCCTACCTGCGACACGATCTTGTCGATGATGCGCAGCAGGTGGCCATCGTCGTGGAAGCGGACGTTGGTGAGTTCCAGCATCCCTTTGCGCTCCACGTACACCTGGCGGTGGCCGTTGACCAGGATGTCTGAAATCGAAGCATCCTGAAGCAGCGGCTCGAGGGGTCCCAACCCGAAGACCTCGTGCAGCACTTCATCGCTGATCTGCTGTTTCTCGGCCGCAGTCAGCAGGGTAGGCTCGCCCTCGACGATGGTGAGCACCGCCTGCCGGATCTCGGCAGAGACGCGGTCGTTGTCAATGCTCGCGAGCGCGTCCAGGTTGATACGGTCGAGGAGCTTGCGATGCAGGGTGAATTTCAGCTCCTGGTATTCCGGGTTGAACTCGTTCTTGCGGGTGGCATTGCGCAGGAGCCGCTGCTCCCAGGTGAGCTCGCCGAGTGTTTCGGTTGGGATCTCGATCATTGTCTCGCCTTCTTTTCCTCGTCCGGCGGCGTCAGGAACGGGACCGGCATGGGCGGCATGGCGGGGGGACCGGCAGTTGCTGCGGTTTCGGGGGTGACCACCACCACCAGCTCCGTCTTCGTCTTGGTCATTGAGCGGGACTGGAACAGCGCGCCCAGGATGGGAATATGCGCCAACCCGGGCACCCGGGACAGGTTTTCGATGACGCGGTCGTCAATGAGGCCGCCGATCACAAAGCTCTGGCCTTCGCTGAGTTCCACATCGGTTTCCATGCGGCGCGTGGACAGCGCCGGTATCGTCAAGCCCGAGACCGTAACGCCGTTGGCCGAGTCGATGGCGGAGACCTCGGGTTTCACGTGCAAGCGGATGGTGCGGTGCGGTGTGACCTGGGGCAGGAACGAAAGGCGGATTCCATACTCGCGAAACATGACCGTGATTCCGCCGGCGTTCGCCCCGCTTTGCTGTACCGGGATCGGAAATTCTCCACCCGCCAGGAAACTGGCTTCTTTTCCGTTGGTGGCCACCAGGTTCGGCTCGGCCAGGATCTGCAACAGGCCGCGCGACTGCAGGTCCCGGATGAGCACGCCCAGGTTGAGGTCGGGCCGAAAGGCGAACACATTCAGCATGTCGGCCAGCGAGAACGAGGTTTTGTAGCCGGACGAGCCGGTCCCAATGGTGCCGGCCAACTGCGTCAGCGTTCCCGAACCGAACTGGCCCGAGGTGATCCGTCCCGGCATGTTGAGCGCACCGGTAGAAAGGAGGTTCACACCGAACTCCTCCACGGCGGTGCGGTTGAGCTCGGCGAATTTCACGTGCAGCACAATCTGCTTCTCGACCGCCGGCGGCGCCACGTCCAGATTGCTAACGGCGCCCTTCACCGATGCGGCAACCAGCGCCAGGGCCCGGTCCGCGACGGTCTGGCTGCTGGCCTTTCCAACCAGCGCCAGCGACTCGCGCGCGGCCCGGATGTCGATCTGTTCGCCGGGAAAGGTGTCGCGCACGAGCTGGCGAAGGGGCTCGAGATTGGGCGCGACCGTCACCTCGTACACAGTCCGCGCCCCGGTTTTGGACCAGATGATCAGCGTAGCCTGACCCAGAGCCTTGGCTTGCAGCAGCACTTCCCGGCCGCTGGCCGTGACCGGATCGATAATTTCGGGGCTGCTGGTTGCGACCCGAATGATGCCGTCCGGGCAATCCACCACCAGTCCCCTGCCCAGGGTAACGGTGAGGTCCAACGACTTCGGCTGCGTGATGTCCAGCGCCGTCGCCGGCAAGGCGAGCCCCAAGAGCCCGAACCAGGCGGCGCAGCAGCGGCCAAGGGATCTCATCGGCCCTCCAATCGGGGCGCGCGCTCGATGGTTTTCTGGTTGCCCCGGATCATCACAATTTCCTCCGGGGCGGGAGCAGGAGCCGGTACCACCACCGGTTCGGCCGGAGGAAGCGCCGCCCGGCGGTGGGTAGCCAGCGGGGGTGCCACCGCGGTGTTGGGCGCGGGCTCCCTGGCCGGACCGTCGATCGCGTAGAGTTCCCGCAATCGACGTCCGGGCGTGGCTGCAACTTTTTGATCCGTCGAATTGCGCAGGACCAGTTGAATGTGCCCTTCGCTGTTGGCCAGCGTCAGTGCCTCGGCCTGGGCGGGACTGACCAGCAGCGTCACCACCGGCGTGTTGATGGGCTGGCCCTTGGCATCCGGCTGGATCGCCTGTCCGGCGGAGAGCACGGGAATATTCTGCAGGACTGTGGTGGTCACGGTATCCTCGCGACCCGGAGGATGACCAGTCACCAACACGTCCACGCGCATGCCGGGAAGGACGAAGCCGGCTACGCCGACGACGTCATTCACGCGGACGGAAAGAGCGCGCATGCCGGGCGGAATCATGGGGCCCAGCCCCACGCCGCTGCCCTTGGCGGCGATGCGTGCCTCCACTACCGGCTCGTCAGGCTGGATCGGACTGATAACGGGCCGCTCGAGCACTTCCTCCGTTCGGGAGAACCCGCCTTTGGGGAACAGCCTCTCCGGAACCTCGGTGATCCTGACCGAGTCGGCCGAGATGATGCTTCCCAGGGGCAGAGACCGGGCCGCGACGACGAGTGGTTTTTGCGGCTGACTACGGCCTTGCCTGCCGGTGCTGGCCAGACGGTAGAAGATGCCGGCTACCATCAGCGCCCATAGCAGGCTGCAACCGACGACGATAAAGAATCTCCGGTCAAGCCGCATCGCTCATCTCCGCCCCGGCGCTTGCCATCAGCAGGCGCGTCAGACCATGCCGGATGAGATGGTAGAGCAGGCTCACAGCCAGGGCCCCCAGGCTGATCCAGTTGGAGACAGCCCTCCGTCGGAGAACATCCGCGGCGGCCAGGCACCCAAGGATGAGCGCTATCCAAAACCGTGCGTCCATCAGTCAATCACTCACGGGAATACAATCGGCGGCTGCGCCGGATGGCTTTAGGCCTTTCGCGGCGCGGACCAGGAGGATGGCGTTGGAATCGCGGTACAGCAGCCGCCAACCGGGGTCCCGCTCGAGGACCGCCCCCAGGGGCCAGTCGAGGGGCAGGAGGGCGATCTCAAAGCCGTATCGGTCGATCGTGGAGCGCCATGCGGCTCCCGCCGTGAGCAGGGCCTGATAGTCGCGCAGGAGTGCGGGGCCGTAGAAATCGCTGCGGCCGTCGAAAAAGACGCGCTGCCGGGGATACAGATGGTAGATGAGGTAATCGGCCCACTGGTCCGAAGTGAGGATGCGCGGCATGCCGCCGGACGGACGAAGAACATCCAGGTTGTGTGCCACGGCGGCGACGGGGAACCGCACCTGGGGAAAATCGGCGAGTGCGCCCCGCGGCACAGCTACGCACAGGGCCGTGCCCAGAAGAACCACGCTCCACGGCCCGAGGCGGCGCGACCGGCCCATGTCCCGGGAGAAGTCCCAAAACAGCCGGACCGCCGTCCGGGGGCCGGCCCGCCGGGCCAGGCGTGCCCACAGGCCGGCGCACTCGGAGGCGATCAGGGGCGCGGCCGCGACGGCGTACAGCGGGACGTGGCGAACCGAGCGCAGCGCGGCGAATCCCCATAGCAGCACGAGGGCGCCTTCAAACCAGTCACGCCGCGCGAAGGCCCGCGAGACCAGCGCGACGCCCACGAGCAGGAGCGCGGCGAATACCAGCATGTTCTCGGAACGGATCCGCGGCGACTGGAACTCCTGCACGTTGTCCAGGATCCAGGAGGACCCGACGTAGCGGACGATGTGTAAGTGCAGGCGCCAGCCGTACGGGTTGAGGAAAGTGGCCGCGGTGCACAGGCCGGTCAGCAGACTGTAGCGGCGGACCGAACCCCATCTCCGGTCCACCGCCTGGCTGCCTACCAGGAGCCCCAGAATTCCCAGCCAGCAGATGAACCCGCCATGGAGGTTGGTCCACAGAGCCGTGAGCGGGACCAGCAGCCATAGCCGCCATCCCGGCTGCCGGCGGTCCTCGTCCAGGAGCCAGAGCGACAGGGTGAGACAAAGCAAAGAGAAGATGTGGGGCCTGGCCAGATGATGTACGGTCGAGGCGCTGATGACGGCGAGCGTCACCGCGACCGCCGGCAACAGCCCGGTCTCGCGGCGGAGCAGCCAGCAGAAGAGGCAGACGGCGGAGAGGCAGAGCACCACCGCCGCGACCCCGGCAACCGCCTCCAGCCCGCGCCAGCGGTGCACCAGCGCGAACAGCACGTCGGAGAGCCACTCCCAGGCGTACCAGGGCTGGTCAGGACGGGAAAACGAGAAGAGGTCCCGGAAAGGGACGGTTCCCGTGTTCAGAATGAACTCCCCGGTGCGGATGTGCCAGCCGGTATCGCCGTCGGCCAGGAGCGCCTGCCAGGCCTCCTTTCGGCCGAACTCCGCCACCACAACCGCCCCCAGAAAGAGATCCGCCATGGAGGGCATGAGCAGACGGCGTTGGAGGGCGCTCGACATTGGCTCCGATGCACTTATCGGCCCTGAGAAGGCGACCTTTAGCCGCAGGCCGCGACATCGGTATGGCAGACTGGGAGGAGATGCGCAAATGGTTAGCCCTGGCGGCGCTGGCGCCCGCCGCCATCCACGCCGCGACGGTGCTGGTGGTACCGTTCACCAACCAATCCGGATCCCCCAACCTGGATTGGATTGGCGAGAGCATCGCGGAAAGCGTGCGGGATTCGCTGGCTTCCCAAGGCCTGCTCGTTCTCGACCGCGACGACCGGCTGGAAGGGTACCGGCGGCTTTCGCTACGGCCGGGCGCGGTGCTGACGCATGCGTCGATTTTCAAGCTCGGTGTGGCATTGGACGCCGCCAACGTGATCTACGGAACGTACGAGGTGCTGGCGGGGGAACCCGGCACCGATGTCTCGAAGCGATCCCTGCGCATTACGGCGCGGATTCTCGATTTGAAGCGCACGCGCCAGGGGCCTCCTTTCCGCGAGCTGGGCGCGCTGGCGGATCTGGCTACTCTGGAAGTGCACCTGGGCTGGCAGGCGCTGAGGTCCCTGGCCCCGAAGGCCGCACCTTCGGAACGGGACTTCGCAGCAGCGCGGCCGCCGGTGCGAATCGACGCCGTGGAGAGCTACGTGCGCGGACTGTTGGCTACCTCGGCAGCGCAACGGCACCGGTTCTTCACCCAAGCGGCGCGTCTGGACGAGCACTACTCCCAGCCTTGTTTTCAACTGGGTAAGATCTACTGGGAGCAGAAAGACTACAAAGTTGCCGCCGACTGGCTTGGCCGCGTAGCGCCCACCGACCCGCACTACCTGGAGGCGCGGTTTTTTCTGGGGTTGTGCCGATACTACGGCGGAGATTTCGCGGGAGCGGTCGAGGCGTTCCAGTTGGTAGCTGCCAGTGTGCCGCTGAACGAAGTTTTCAACGACCTGGGCGCGGCGCAGGCCCGCGGCAGCCACACCGCGGAGGCGCTGGCCAGCTTCCGAAAGGCCCTGGAAGGGGATACCGCCGACCCGGACTACCACTTCAACCTGGGGTACACGCTCTGGCGGACGGGCCGGTTCGCGGAGGCTGTCCAGAGCTTTCGCGAGGTCGTGGCGCGCGATCCCAACGACGGGGAGGCTACCGCCCTGCTCGGAAGGGCGTTGCGCAACGAAGGGCCGCGGCCCGGTGAGCTCAAGACAGAAACCCGGGAGCGGTTGAAAACAAACTACGAGGAAGCCGCCTACCGGCAACTCCAGGCCGAGCTGAATAAGAACTAGCCCGCAGTAGAACCTTCCGTGACTCCACTTGAGTCACGGCTATCCCGCAAGTGTATGATTCTAAAGGAAGGCACTTTCTCCCCGTGACTCCACTTGAGTCACGGGTGGTTCTACCACGGGTTTATAGCGCTTCCGGGGCACGCGCCTGCCGATTCTCCCGGCCGATGCCAACCGGAACCGGGTGCCGGCTGAAAGTCATTTCTTCGTGGCCGGCGGGACACTGGGCGCGGATTTCCTGACCGGGGAAGCCGCTTTCTTCGCGGGCGCCGCCTTCTTCACGGCCGGCGCGGCCGGCCCGGGGGAGATCACGGTCGCGGACGTGATGGTGTCCAATCTGGGGAAGTTCTTGTCCAGGTATGGCTTGCCCTGTTTGGTCAGGATCTCCTGGCTAGGCCCGCGGCCACCCAGTTCGGCCATCTCCCCGTAACCGCTGTACAGCCCTTCGACTACGTCCATGCCTTCCGTGACAGTTCCAACGGGGGCGAAGCCCTGGGAGTCGAGGGCCGCGCTGTTGTCCTTCAAGTTTATGAAAAACTGGGTGGTCCGGGTGTTGGGCCCACCCATGGCAAATACCAGAGCACCCTTGACGTTGTGCTCCTTTACCGGATCGTCCTTGATGGTGGCCTTGGACCAGGCCGCCGTCACCTTCGGATCCGGTGAAATTCCAAACTGTATGATGAAGCCGGGCGCGTACCGGAAGAAGCTCGCATCGCTGAAAAACCGGTTCCTCACCAGGTTGTAAAACCGGTCGGCACCCAGCGGCGCCCAGTCGCGATGGACCTCTACGACGAAATCGCCGTGGGTGGTCACGAACCTGACGCGGAACAATTCCGGTGCGCGGGCGCGCAAGGCAGCCGGATTCAGCAAGGCCGGGTTGGTGCGCGCCGCCTTCAGCGCAGGGGCCCTGGCCGGCGCCCTCGCAGGAGTCTTGGCCGCAGGAGTCTTGGCCGCAGGAGTTTTGGCCAGGGGAGTTTTTGCCGGAGGCGTCTGAGCCAGAAGCGCAGCTCCGGAAATCAAGCTAATCCACAGTACCTTCATCAGGCCCGATTATACTCAAAGTGCCATCCGGGCCGCATCTTCGAGATACAATGCGACATTCCATGAGGACCATTCTTTCGTTCGCCCTGTTCGCCCTGTGCGCCGCGGGTCAGCCGGCGCGTCCGAACGGACTGTACGCCGTCTTCGACACGTCTTTCGGCAGGATCACGGCGAGACTGTACGAGAAAGAGACCCCGGTCACGGTGGAGAATTTCGTCGGGTTGGCGCGCGGGACGAAGGCCTGGATCGATCCCGCGACCCGCAAGAGGATCATGCGCCCGCTGTACAACAACATCACGTTCCACCGGGTGCTTCGCGGGCAGATGATTCAGGCCGGGGATCCGACGGGCACGGGCCGCCACAACTGCGGGATCACGATCCGCGACGAATTCCTACCCGGGCTACGGTTCGACCGCGGCGGAGTCCTCGCCATGGCCAACACGGGCAACCCGGATTCGGGTGGTTGCCAGTTCTTCATCACGGAGGGGCCGGTGACGGCGTGGAACGGGAAATATACGATTTTCGGCCAGGTTGTGGAAGGACAGGACGTGGTCGGGAAGATAGCGCGCGCACCGTTGCGCGACGAAAAGCCGGACCCGCCCGTGAAACTGCTGACGGTTTCGATCGAGCGCGAAGGGCCCGAGCCCAAGCCGAGAAGGAAGTAGACGCCCCGCCCGATGGCGGGGAACGGCCTCATCGGCGAAGACGCCTATTTAAAATCAACGACTTTCGCCTTGGGGCCCGCGCAGACCGCAAACGGCAGTTTCCCGGCTAGCGCTGAGCCACCGGCGCTGGCGCGGGCTTGGCAGAGGAGGTAGCCGCCCCTGCCTTGGCAGGTTGAGCTGCCGGTTTGACACCCACACCCATGGCCCGGCGGACCAGAAAGACCAGGTAGAGTGCAAAACAAAACCCGGTCAGCAGCGCGGTCAGCAGCAAGAAAAGACCGTCTACGGTACCGGCCTGTCCAGATGCCAGGAGCCAGCCTGCCACGCCCAGGCTCCCCAGCACCATCAGAACACTGAAGATGAACAACCATCCGCGATCCGACATAGTCCTGTCGTTCCAGCTCCCTCCGGCGGGTCGGCACCCGCCTCCGGCTGTTATTGTATAGCAACCGGCGGCATCGCCGCTGTCGCCAACCCGCACCCCCTCACCCCGCTACGGGTACCGCCTCCACCGTGTGAAAATTGGGGGTTCATGAATCGCAGACTTCTGGCCGCCATGGGCTCGTATGCCATCCTCGCTTTGCTGGCCGGTTTCACACTCGATGGCGGGCTGCTGCGCAACGCCGTCTGGATTTTGCTCGCCGGACTGGCCCTCAAGACCTACATCGCCTATCGCGCGGGCTGGTAAGACACTCATCCTCCCCTCACTGGAACACCGGCACGTTTCAACTTGAAACACGGTACCGATTCGGAACATGGACAAGTCCTCCTATTTACTGATAATAAGAACTTTACACCTCAATATGTGCTGGCACTAAGGGTGCACACTTAGTGCTGTCCGGAACAACGGACACGGTCCACAAAATCCCAAAAAGAGGCAAAAACGATGCGGGTGCAAAGTGTGTCTATACGCGGGCGGCAGAGAATTAACAGGCAGGTTCGCGATCAGATCGTGCTCGACCATCTTCCGTTGGTGAAGGCGATCGCGGTTCGTGTCCACGAGAATCTTCCGGTCCATGTGGACCTCGACGACCTGATCCATGCCGGCGTGATGGGCCTGTTCGATGCCGTGGAGAAATACGATGCAACGAAAAACGTGGCTTTCCCCAGCTACGCGAAACACCGCATCAAGGGCGCGATCCTCGACAGCCTGCGCCAGCTCGACTGGGCTTCACGGGACATGCGGAAGCGCCAGAAGCAGTTGGATTCCATCACTCGCGATCTTGCCTTAAAGCTGGGCCGGACTCCTACGGAAGCCGAAGTGGCGGAAGAGATGGGGATTGGGATGGAGCGGTGGCGGCACATGTTGATGGAGTTGAGGACGGTAGGGCTGGTTTCCGCGTCCGCGCACCCGGACCAGGACCGCGACCGCAGCCAGGATTTCGCCGCCAAGCCGGACTTCCAGCCGGACCACATCGCCGAGCGCAGGCAACTCCACTCCACGCTGGCACGGGCCATCGAGCGCCTGCCGAAACGATACCAGAAGGTCGTATTCCTGTACTACACCAACGAGATGACCATGAAAGAGATCGGCGACCTGCTGGGGGTCAATGAAAGCCGCATCTCGCAGATCCACAAGACGGCGCTGAAGAAGATGGCGGTGACGCTCCAGTCGGAGGGCATCCATTCGGCCGAAGCACTGTGAGGCATGGCGTGACGGGCGATCCGCCGGGCGGCGCGATTCCGGCTGGCCCACCGCCGTACCAGGTTACTCCGGCAAAGCGAACAGATAGGAGGTGAGGTTATCGCGGTCCTTTTTCGAGAATTTGTAGGCCGGCATGATGGAACCCGGGGAGAGCTTTTGGGGGTTGGCGAAATGGGCTTCCACCCAGCTTCGGCTCTGGCGTGCGGCAAGCCCGTTCAAAGGCGGGCCGACCTGCACCCCCATACCGTTCACCACGTGGCACGCTCCGCAATGATTCGCCTGGAAAACCAGGGCGCCCGCGGTGGCGAAATCAGGGGCGTTCTCAAGGGCGGTGGCGTTACCCGGATTGAGCTTCAGCAGGAAGGCGGCCAGCGAATTGAGCTGGGCATCGCTGAGCTGTATGGGCGGCATGGAAGTTCCGGGACGCATGGCTGAGGGCCTCTTGAAATGCTCGATCATCCAGGCCGCGTCCTTGTGGATCGAAATAGTCGTCAGGTCCGGGCCAACCGTCCCGCCATGGCCTCCGATAGCGTGACAGCTCATGCAGTTCTCCTGCCGGAAGTAGGCCACGCCGGCCATTTCCTCCGGCGAGAGTTGCATCCAGTCGGTTGGCGCGGAGTAATCGACCTGCGCTCCGCCGCGCGGCGGAGGAGTGCTCTCCACGGCCGCCAGCGTGAGCCCGGCCCAACCGGTCGCGGCCACCGCCACGAAGGTAAACGCCACGATCCGCCGCGTCACTTTCACCATCTTTCCGCGATCGAGGAATGGCACGAGGATCAAAGCCAGGATCGCGAGGGAAGGCAGCACCACGCTCCCCACCAGTTCCAAAGGACCCTGGAACAGCTTCAACGTCTGGAAGAGGAACAGGAAATACCATTCCGGCCGGGGCACGTAGGCCGTATCCGTGGGATCCGCCAGTTGCTCCAGGGGCACATGCGCCGCCACAGCCAGGACAAACAGCACCACGAACGCCGCGAAGATCGCCAGCGTGTCCTTGAAGGCTTGCATGGGGTAGAACTTCTTCCTGGGAACCAGTTCATCGCCCGGAACCGGCGCCACGCCATGCTTGCGCACCAGGTAGATGTGCAACGCGATCAAGATCAGCGTGGCGGGCGGCAGCAGCAGAACATGCATGCCGTAAAACCGGGCAAAGGTGACCACCCCCACCGCGCCGCCGCCGCCCAGCAGGCGCGTCAGATACGGCCCGACCACGGGCGCCTGCCCGGCGATCTGGGTAGCTACCACGGTGCCCCAGTAGGCGCGGTTGTCCCAGGGCAGCAGGTACCCGGTCAAACCAAAAGCCAGCGTGATCAGCAGCAGGCCGACCCCCAGGATCCAGGTCGCCTCCCGGGGTTTCTTGTAGGCCCCATAGAGGAACACCTGGGTCATGTGGATCACCACCACGACAACCAACATGCTCGCGCCCCAGTGGTGCAGCCCGCGGATCAGGCGCCCGCCGGTAACTTCGGTGAGGATATAGCGCAGGCTATTGTAGGCGTCGCCGGGGGTGGGCGCATAGTTGAATGCCAGGAGCGCGCCGGTGAAGGCCTGGACGAGGAAAAGAAACACGGCTACGCTGCCGAACACCTGCCGCCAGCCGCTCGAACCCGGAATCTCTTCGTAGAGAAACTGCCGGACCGCGGTCTGGACACCGGTGCGCTGGTCGAGCCACGTGGTGACGTCTTCCCAACGGCGCTTCATGCCCGCGGCTCCGTAGACTTGTGCAACGAGCCCACCCACAGATTCCCGCCTTGCACCTTGGTCTGGTAGCGGTCGAGGGGACGCGGCGCCGGCCCCGACAGCACTTTGCCGTCAACCGAGAACATTGACATGTGGCACGGGCAGAGGAACTCGTTCTTCGCTTCCTCCCAGTGGTAGGCGCACCCCAGGTGGGTGCACTGCGGTCCAAAGGCCACGATACCCTGGGCCGGGAGCCGCACGACCCACGCCGTACTCTTCTCGCTGATGATCTTCCAGCCGTCCCTGCGGTTGCGCCGAAAAGTCATCTCCACCGGAGCGTCGACGGAGAGCTTGGAGACATCGCCGACCTCCACCCATGCTTCGGCTTTGCGCACTTTCGGGGGGAAGAACAGGTAGACCAGGGCGGGGATGCCCAGCGCGGCCGCGATGGCGGCCCAGATCGCGTAGATGGCGCCGATGAAGAAGCTGCGGCGTGTGGCTTCGCCGGATTCCCGATGCTCGGCGGTGTGCACGTCATTCATGGTAGCCGCACACACCCACGGCCTGTGTTGCTCAATTGTATACAGTTTGCAAAATCGCAATGGCGGCGGGGGCCGCGGCTGGCCCCCGGCTGCTCAGCGCAATTCTTTGCTGTTGGCGGTGGCCGGCTCCGGCCCGTAATTCTCGCGGATGACCATCGTCTGGTCGGAAAAGAAGCTGCGGCTGCCGCTGCTGTTGTACGTCTCCGGATTGGCGTTGACCTGGTATCCGCCCGGAATGCCCGTGAGCGTAAACTTGTAGCCTTGCTTAGTGCCTTCGGAGAGGTCTCTTCCGATCAGGTCCGCCGCGGCGGGTGTGGGCGCGCCACTGGCGGGCGGTCCCAACTCGGCCAGCGAGGTCGCATACTTACCGTACTGGGACTGGTATTGAACCTCCATTTGATGGATCGTCTGGATCGCCTTGATGGCGGCGGTTTCCCGCATGTACATCTGGGTGCGATTGTACTTGGGAACGGCGATGGTGATGATGATCAGAATGATCGCGATCACGATCAGCAACTCAATCAGAGAGAAGCCACGGCGCAGTTTGTGGTTTCGCATACCTATCCTTCATAGTTTATGACGGCCGGGAGGCTGGTTGCGTGGAGGGAAACACGGCGGCCCGCCGGTGAAACCGCCGGCCGCCCCCCGGATGCCGCGATCAGTTCCATCCTCCCGCCAGCGCGTGGATCGCCTGCAAGCGCCGCCAGAATTCGGGCAGCAGGCTCAACCGCAGGGAATTGGCCCCATCCGAAAGCGCCTTCTCCGGCTGGTCATGCACCTCCACAAACACCCCGTCCACACCCACCGCCACCGCCGCGCGCGCCAAGGGCTCGATGAACTGTGGCTGCCCTCCCGAAGCCGCGCCCGCGCCGCCCGGCAACTGCACGCTGTGGGTGGCGTCGTAGATCACGGGCCAGCCCGCCTGGCGCATCATCCGGAGACCGCGCATGTCCACCACCAGGTTGTTGTAGCCGAATGTCGAGCCGCGCTCGGTGAGCAGCACCTGGCGATTGCCGGTCGCCGCCACCTTCTCCGCGGCCCGGTGGATGTCATGCGGCGCCACGAACTGTCCCTTCTTGATGTTGACGATCCGCCCGGTCCGGCCGGCGGCCACCAGCAGGTCGGTCTGGCGGCAGAGAAAGGCGGGGATCTGGAGGATGTCCGCCGCCTCCGCCGCCGGTTCGGCCTGCGCGGGTTCGTGAATATCGGTGAGGACCGGATAGCCCGCCGCTTTCACGCCCGCCAGGATTCGCAGCCCTTCCCGCAAGCCCGGCCCGCGGTAAGCGTCGCCGCTGGTGCGGTTGGCCTTGTCGAACGATGCCTTGAACACGAACTCGCCCACCGCCTCGCGGATGCCCCGCGCCATGCGATGCACGTGTTCTTCGCTTTCGATCACGCACGGACCGGCAATCAGCACCAGCGGCTTGCCCGGGCCGAACGCGCTGAACTCAATCGCCACGCGAGTACTGCGGTTCCTCCTTCGGTTCCTCCGCCTGTACCAGGGGCGCCAGGCGGCGGCGCCGGTGTTGGTAGGAGGCACCGATGAAGGCTTTGAACAGGGGATGCGGCTCCAGAGGTTTGGACTTGAACTCGGGGTGGAACTGGCAACCGAGGAACCACGGGTGGCCGGCGATCTCGCAGATCTCCACGTAGGTATTGTCCGGAGTCTCGCCCGTAATCCGCAATCCGGCGGCCGTCAGGCGGTCCTCGTATTCGCGGTTGAACTCGTAGCGGTGTCGATGCCGCTCGCTGATTTCGCGTTCGCCGTAGGCGCGGAAGGCGAAGCTGTCCGGGAGCAGCCGGCACGGCCAGGCGCCGAGCCGCATGGTTCCTCCGAGTTCTTCGACGCCTTTCAGTTCCCGCAGCTTGAAAATCACGCGGTGCGGCGTGCCGGGATTGAATTCGGTGGAATCCGCATCCTCCAGGCCGCACATGTTGCGGGCGAACTCGATCACCATGGTCTGCATGCCCAGGCAGATTCCGAAATACGGCACCTTGCGCTCGCGGGCGAAGCGGATGGCGTTGATCATGCCGTCGATACCGCGCTTTCCGAAACCGCCGGGCACGAGCAGCCCGTCGTAGCCCTCCAGTTGCCGGTCCCAGCGGTCGCCCACCACGCCCTCGGCTTCCACCCAGTGGATGGTGACCTTCAAGCGGTGCGCCAGGCCGCCGTGCAGCAGCGCTTCATTCAGGCTCTTGTAGGAGTCCTCATACTCCACGTACTTGCCCACGATGCCGATGGAGACCTCGTCGCGCGGATTCTGCAACCGCTCGAGCATCCCCTTCCACCTCTCGAGTTCGCGGGGGCGGGCTTCGGTGTGCAGCAGGCGCAATACGATGTCGTCCACCCCCTCGCCGGCAAACATGAGGGGCACCTCGTACACCGACGTCACGTCGCGCGCCGTTACCACCGCCTCCACGTCCACGTCGCAAAACAGCGCGATCTTCTCCTTCACCTCCTGGGAAATGAAGCGCTCGGAGCGGCAAATCAGGATATCGGGCTGGATCCCGATGGCGCGTAGCTCCTTCACGCTGTGCTGGGTGGGCTTGGTCTTCAACTCCCGCGCGGCGGCGATCCACGGCACGAGGGTGACGTGTACGAAGATGCAGTTGCCGCGGCCCTGCTCGTGGCGCATCTGGCGGATGGCTTCCAGAAAGGGCAGCGACTCGATATCGCCCACGGTGCCGCCGATCTCGGCGATCACCACGTCCACCTCCGGCGCGACGCGCTTCAGCGCCGCCTTGATCTCGTTGGTGACGTGCGGGATGACCTGCACCGTCTTGCCCAGGTAGTCCCCGCGCCGCTCCCGCGCGATGATCTGTTCGTAGATGCGGCCGGAAGTAAGGTTGTTGCTGCGCGTCAGCCTGGCGTGTGTGAAGCGTTCGTAATGGCCCAAGTCCAGGTCGGTCTCCGCGCCGTCATCGGTGACGAAGACCTCGCCGTGCTGGAAGGGACTCATAGTGCCCGGGTCGACGTTCAGGTACGGATCGAACTTCTGGCAGGTCACCCGCAATCCGCGGCTCTCCAGCAGGCAACCGATCGATGCCGCCGCGATGCCTTTCCCCAGCGAAGACACCACCCCGCCCGTTACGAAGATATATTTGGCCATGCCATGTCACCCCCCACAGGTCGTTGCCTCAAACAGCCTCGCCACTTTTTCCAGGTCGTCCGGCGTGTCGACTCCCACAGACTCGTACTCTGTTTCCACCACACGAATGTGGTACCCGTTCTCGAGTGCCCGCAACTGCTCGAGCCGCTCCGCCCGCTCCAGCGGCCCCACCGGCAATGTCGAATATCTCAGCAGAAAATCGCGCCGATACACATACAGTCCGACGTGCTTGTAGTAAGGCATCGTGACCGGCGGTTCCCGCATGAATGGAATGGGGCATCGGGAGAAGTAGATCGCGTCGCCGTTCCGGCCGGTGACCACCTTCACGACGTTGGGATTGCCGATCTCACCGGGCGCCTCGATGCGCTTCTTGAGGGTGGCCATCACCAGTTCCGGGTCATGAACCATGGGCAGGATGGCAGCGTCAATCGCGGCCGGATCGATCAGCGGCTCATCTCCCTGGATGTTGACGATAATTCCGGCATCTTCGGCCGACGCGACCTCCGCCACGCGGTCCGTGCCCGAGGGATGATCCGCACGGGTCAACCTGACCCTGGCTCCAAAACTCCTGGCGGCCTCGTAGACTCTCTCGTCGTCGGTGGCAATCATCGTGCTGGTGAGGTAACGCGCCTGGGAAGCCCGCTCATACACGTGTTGCACCATAGTTTTGGAGGAGATTTGTGCCAGAACCTTGCCGGGAAATCGAGAGGAGGAATACCGTGCAGGGATTACACCCAGAATTTTACGCGGCACAGGCGATGATACCACAAAACCCCTATGCTAGACTTGGAAAAGAAAGGCTGGCCAGCGATGCCGCCACCCTACCATTCGCTGTTTGTGTGTAGCGCCATGTTGTTGGCCCTGCCGATCGGGGTGTCTTCCCAGTCGGTTTCGATCACGCCACGTCCCACCGCTGTGCCCAAGTCGGAGGTTTTGCCCAAAACCAATATTCGCGTAGACACAAACCTGGTTCTGATTCCGGTGACGGTCACCGATCCGATGAACCGCATCGTGACCGGCCTGGAGAAAGACAGCTTCCGGGTTTTCGAGGACAAGAAAGAGCAGACGATCACGCAGTTCTCCAGCGAAGATGCACCCCTTTCGGTCGGAGTGGTGTTCGATTGCAGCGGAAGCATGGGGCACAAGCTGGAAAAGTCGCGGCTGGCGGTGGCGCAGTTCTTCAAGACCGCCAATCCCGAAGACGAGTTTTTCCTGGTGCAGTTCAACGACGCCGCCGAACTGGTGCAGCCCTTCACGCGGAACCTGGAGGAAATTCAGAACCGTCTCACCTTCTCCCAATCCAAGGGCCGCACGGCGCTCCTGGACGCGATCTACCTTGCCCTGGCCCAGATGAAGAAGGCCAGAAACCCGCGCAAGGCGTTGCTCGTGATCTCCGATGGCGGCGATAATAACAGCCGCTATACGGAAGGGGAAATTCGCAACCTCGTGCGCGAAGCGGACGTACAGATTTATGCCATCGGAATCTACGAGCCAATCAATGCGCGAGGGCGGACTCCCGAAGAGGCGAGCGGCCAAGGCATGCTCACGGAAGTTGCGGAGCAGACCGGCGGCCGCCAATATCCCGTGGACAACCTGAACGAGTTGCCCGATATTGCCGCCAAGATCGGCGTTGAGCTGCGCAATCAGTACGTGATCGGCTATTCTCCCGAAAACCAGGAAAGGGACGGCAAATACCGTCGCGTCCAGGTAAAGCTGATCCAACCGCGCAATATGCCGCCTCTGCGCCCATTCTGGAAACAGGGTTACTATGCTCCGGCGCAATAACAAGAATAAGAACACCTTCCTTACCTTGACCGCACTCGCCACTTCGCTGGCGCTCGCCGGCTACGGCCAACAACCGCCCCACCCGGCCGCCGCCCATGACGATACCGGCACCATATTCCGCGTGGGCACGCGCCTGATTGTCTGCCACACGACGGTCGTCGACAAGAACGGCCACCTGATGACGGACCTGCCGAAAAGCGCCTTCACGGTATACGAGAACGGCATACAGCAGCCGATCGCCATCTTCAAGCGCGAGGATGTCCCAGTCTCCATGGGACTGATCGTCGACAACAGCGGGAGCATGCGCGACAAACGCTCCAAAGTGGAAGCCGCCGCGCTGGCGCTGGTGAAGGCCTCCAATCCCGACGACGAAGTGTTCGTGGTGAACTTCAACGACGAAGCGTTTCTGGATCTCCCCCACGGGAAGGACTTCACGAACAACATCAAGGACATGGAGGAAGCCCTGACGCGCATCGATTCACGCGGCGGCACCGCCATGCGCGACGCCATCCGCATGTCCATCGATCACCTGAAAGAGAAGGGCCATAAGGACAAGAAGGTTCTGGTGGTGGTAACCGACGGGAATGACAACTCGAGCGTGATCAACCTGGAAAACCTGGTGAAGGCCGCGCAGCAGAGCGAGGTCCTGATTTATTCGGTGGGCCTGCTGAGCGAGGAGGAGCGCCGTGAGGCCAAGCGGGCCGAGCACGCGCTCAACGACCTGGCCACGGCGACCGGCGCCGAGGCATTCTTCCCGAAGGAATTGTCGGAGGTGGACCGCATCGCGCGCCAGGTAGCCCGCGATATTCGCAATCAGTACACCATCGCCTATACCCCCACCAATGAAATCATGGACGGCTCGTACCGGCAGATCAAGATTGCCGTCAACGCTTCCGGCAAGCCCACGGTCCGCACCCGTAGCGGCTACTACGCCACGCCCGACCAAGGCGTGCCCCCTGCCAAAACGGCCAGCTCGTTCAAATAGGAAATGCTCCGCACCTGGTGGCGGCTGACGCGCGGGTACCGCCTGCGCCCGTGGCGCAGTCCGTATCTTCGCTGGCGCATCGAAACCTACTCCGGAATGCCCGCGGCGCAGATCGATTTCCGCCGGTTCTGGCGCTTCGCGTGGCGCCAGCGGAAAGACCTGTGGCGCTATCTGCGTTGGGCCGAGCGGATGGAATAACCGGCCTCATCGCTAAAAGCAAAAAGGCCCCGCGGCTATCTGGTGGCGGCTGACGCGCGGGTACCGCCTGCGCCGTGGCGCAGTCCGTATCTTCGCTGGCGCATCGAAACCTACTCCGGAACGCCCGCGGCGCAGATCGATTTCCGCCGGTTCTGGCGCTTCGCGTGGCGCCAGCGGAAAGACCTGTGGCGCTATCTGCGTTGGGCCGAGCGGATGGACTGACCGGCCTCCATAAAACAAAAGGCCCCGCGCTCCCGGATGACCGGGGCAGCGGGGCCTTGAACTGCCTGGACGAACTTAGTTGCCGCTGGTGCTGCCGGCCTTCGACTTCTTGACTTTCGGCTTCTTGACCTTCGCCTTCTTGGCCTTCTTGGTCTTCATGGTCTTGCTGGCCGGAGTCGCCGGCGGGTTCTGGGGCGCGGGATGCCCGAATGTCAGCGGCATAGTGGCAGCCGCGAGTGCCAGTGCGAGTAAAGTGTTTCTCATTCCGTTTTTCTCTCCTGGCGGGCCTTTTTCACCGCCCGCCCACAGTTCCATGTTCAGCCATGAGGGCTGGAAACACGATAGCCCCGGCGGGCTACGCCGCCCCCCGAAATCGGGTCGGTAGCGATTAAGATTTCTTAGTGGGACGGGCCAGGGAGGGGTGTCCCATGCCTACAAGCAGGCGATCACGTCGATTTCGACCAGCGAGTTACCCGGAATTCCGCCCGCCGCAGCAATCGTGGTGCGGACCGGGGGCTCCGGACCAAAGCTGCCCAGGAAGACCTTGTTCATCGCATCATAATCTTTGAGATCGTTCAGGTAGACGTTGCACTTCAAGACCTTCTCCATGGAGGAGCCGGCGCTCTCGAGTTGCTGCTTGATGGAGTCGAGAACGTGCCGGGTATGCACCGTGATATCGCCTTCCTGGTGGTAGCCCACTCCAGAGATGAAGATGAGATTGCCGTATGCTACCGTACCGCTGAACAGCGGTGTCTTTTCCGGCTTCCTGCCGTTCCGGTAGATCACCCGTTTGGTGGCCTTCTCCTGTGCCTTGGCGCTTTTCGCCGCCACCCCGGCTGCCGCGGCCGCCGCGATTCCACGCCCGATGAACTTCCGTCGATCCGTATTAGCCATAACGCTTTGTCCACTCCGGCTGAGATTATATCGCGGCCAAAAAGCTTTCCGCTGGCGTGCTTCGGCTGCGAGATCGTCCAGCCAGGCGTCATACGCTCGTGCCAGCAGCGTCGAATTCCAGGCTTGCCGGCTCCGCCCGCGGCTCGATCCCATATAATTGCCGAATGCTGCCAAAGCGAACACTCACGGCGCTGTTGACGGTCGCGTTGACTGCCTACGCCCAACGCGGGCTGGGACGCGCCGGCGCCGGCGATGCGGCGCCGGTCACGGTCCTGAAGCCAGCCCGGGTCTTCGACGGTGAAGATCTGCACGAAGGCTGGGCGGTGCGCGTCCGCGGGGACCGCATCGAATCGTCCGGCCCCGCCGCGGGCATCGACACGGCGGGCGCCAAGGTGGTGGATCTGCCGGGCCTGACCCTGATGCCCGGCCTCGTGGAAGGCCACTCGCATATACTGCTGCATCCCTACAACGAGACAGTGTGGAACGACCAGGTGCTGCGCGAGGGCATCGCGTTGCGCGCGGCGCGGGCTGTAACTCACCTACGCGACACGCTGATGGCGGGCTTCACCACCGTGCGCGACCTGGGCACGGAAGGCGCCGGTTACGCCGATGTGGAGCTCAGGGAGGCGGTGCGGGAAGGCATCGTTCCCGGCCCCCGCGTGTTGGCCTCCACGCGTGCCATCGTAGCCACCGGCGCCTACGCTCCCAAGGGATTCGCGCCGGAGTGGCGGGTGCCGCAAGGCGCGGAAGAGGCCGACGGCGTGGACAGCCTCATCCGCGTGGTGCGCGACCAGATCGGCCACGGCGCCGACTGGATCAAGCTGTACGGCGACTATCGCTGGGGCCCGCGCCCGGGCGCGCAGCCCACGTTCTCCCTGGAGGAGATGAAGCTCGCGGTGGAAACCGCCAGGAGCGCCGGCGTGCCGGTGGCGGTGCACGCCACCACGCCGGAAGGCATGCGGCGCGCCATCCTCGCCGGCGCCGAGACGGTCGAGCACGGCGACGAGGGGACCCCTGAGATTTTCAAGCTGATGGTGGAGCACCACACGGTCCTCTGCCCCACCCTGGCCGCCGGCGACGCCACCGCGCAGTACGCCGGATGGAAGAAGGGCCAAGAGCCGGAGCCGCCGGGAGTGGTGCGCAAACGGGCCAGCTTCCAAGCCGCGCTGGAGGCCGGCGTCACCATTCTGAGCGGCAGCGATGTCGGCGTGTTTCCCCACGGCGACAACGCGCGCGAGATCGAAATGATGGTCGCGTATGGTATGCCGGCGTTGGCCGCACTGAAGTCCGCGACGTCCGTGGCAGGCCGCGTGCTGCACATGAACCTCGGCCAGGTGAAAGCCGGAATGTACGCGGACCTGATCGCGGTGGAGGGCGATCCGACCCGAGACATCTCGGCGATCCGCCGGGTACGATTCGTGATGAAGGCCGGGGTCGTGTACCGGTAGCCAAAGCCCGGGTCGTGTACCGGTAGCCGCCGCTACCCGTGGCGGTGCGCCTCCGGCATGCCCAGGCGTTCCACCGTCTCGCGCTCGAAGTCAAACTCGATCACCACCGCGGGCTCATCTCCCACCACCCATCCCTCATGCCCGGGCTCGATCACCAGTGCCGCCGGAGCCGCGTATTCCCGTTTGCAGCCATCCGGAAATTCGATGTGGACCTGCCCGCGCGCCAGGAAGCCTGCATGGGCATGCATGCACCACTCGGTGCCGGCGATGCCTTTCATGTGGGTGGACCACCGAAATCCCGGCGGGTAGACCACGCGCTTCACGCGGGCGGCGCCGGCCCGCACCGTGTCGATCTGGACGCCGCCAACCTGGCGGCTGTTGTCGGCCGGCATGGGCGCAAGGAGTGGATCTCCGGTACTCATAAAAATGTACTCATGCATTCTATCGGATCGGCAGGCCGCGGTGAGGTCGAATATAATAATCTGCGGAGGATAAAAGGATGCGCAATTCTGCAATACTCGCTGGAGTGGCTGCCGCACTCATCGCCGGATCCTGCGCGCCAAAGCCGGCGGCAGTCGATCCGGCCAGACTGAGGGTGTTCGCGCCCCTGCCCGAGACCGTTCCGCCCAAAACAGCCGGACCTCTCGAGGCCCGGATCACACTCGGCCGCATGCTGTATTACGACACCCGGTTGTCCCGCAGCCAGACCGTTTCCTGCAACTCCTGCCACGACCTCGCCAAGTATGGTGTGGACGGAGAGCCGACCTCGGAAGGCTTCCAAGGCCAGCACGGCGACCGCAACTCGCCCACGGTTTATAATGCGGCGGCGCACTTCGTGCAGTTCTGGGATGGCCGCGCGCCGGACGTGGAGGAACAGGCCAAGGGCCCGGTGCTGAACCCGGTCGAGATGGCCATGCCATCGGATGCGGCGGTGATCGCCGTTCTCGAATCCATACCCGAGTACGCCAGCGCGTTTCAGAAGGCCTTTCCGGACGAAGCGAAGCCCATCACCTACGACAACGTGGGCCTGGCGATCGGCACCTTCGAGCGCGGCCTGCTGACGCCGGCGCGCTGGGACCGGTTCCTTCGCGGCGACCAGACAGCCCTGACCGCGGAAGAGCAGGCGGGCCTCAATACGTTTGTCTCCTCGGGTTGCTCCACCTGTCACGCAGGTGCGCTGCTGGGCGGCAACCTGTACCAGAAGATCGGCGCCGCCAAACCCTATCCGGACACCTCCGACCCCGGGCGCTATAAGGTCACCAAGAACGACGGCGACCGCCTCATGTTCAAGGTGCCTTCGCTGCGCAACGTCGAGAAGACGGCACCCTACTTTCACAACGGCAAGGTCGGCACCCTGGACCAGGCGGTCGCGCAGATGGCCGATTACCAGCTCGACAAGCAGTTGAGCGCGGATGAGGTTTCCTCCATCGTGGTGTTCCTGAAGAGTCTCACTGGCGATCTTCCGGCTCAGTACATTCAGAAGCCGGAACTTCCGAAGAGCACTCCCAAGACGCCGAAGCCGGAAGCCGCGGATTGACCGCCCATGCGTAAGTGGAAAGTCGTTGTCCTTGGCCTGGCCGTGGTGTTCGCCACCGTCCAGTTCTTCCAGCCGGAGCGCGTCAATCCGCCCGCCGATCCTTCCGCCTCGTTCGAGGCGGTCGTGAAACCACCGCGCCACGCGGCGCAGGTCCTGGCGCGCTCCTGCGCGGATTGCCACTCGCACCAGACCGTGTGGCCCTGGTACAGCCGGCTGGCCCCGGTCTCGTGGCTGGTGGCAGGGGACGTCAAAGAAGGCCGCAGCCGGTTGAATCTGTCGGTCTGGAACATCTACAGTCCCGAGATGTCGGCAATCCGCCAGCGCGCCATCTGCGAAGAAGCGAGAACCGGCGAGATGCCGCCCAAATACTACACGCCGCTGCATCCCGGAGCCAGGCTCTCGGCCCAGGACGTATCCGCTCTTTGCAGCCTGACCTCGAATTGAGAGACGCAGGCTGTGGTCCGGGATGAGACGGACCGGATCCTACGCGCGGAAATGGGCACTGTGCATCCGGCCGAACGGCGGCAAATGGCCGGCCGGGGACGCCAGCCTTCCACCCGTGCCGGTATGGTACCCATTCTCCTGGAATCTACCCGCGGCCCGGATAGTTCTGTGATATGGTGTAACTACTTCACGGTCTCTCGACCGACCTTCCCGGTCTTGGATGTCCGGCGGGGAAGTGCTCTATGGACCTCATCGGCCGCAAACTGGGTAACTACCGGATCATCGGTGTCGCGGGCCGTGGAGGTATGGCCGAAGTGTACGAGGCCCAGGACGAGCGTCTCAACCGCAAGGTGGCGCTCAAAGTCCTCCAGGAGCCGGACGCTGCCCGCGGCACGCTCAGCCGTTTCAAGCACGAGGCCCAGATCATCGCCAGGCTCGAACACCCCAACATCGTGCCGGTGTTCGATTTCGGCGAAGAAGAGAATCTGGTCTATTTCGTTTCACCCTTGATTCGCGGCGAAACACTCTCCACCCGCATCCGGCGCGGTCCAATCCCGCTGGCCGAAACGCAAGCGGTCCTGGCCCAGGTGGCGGAGGCGCTGGACTACGCCCATACCCGCGACGTCATCCATCGTGACGTGAAACCGGCCAACATTATGATCGAGGCCGAAGGCCGGGTTCGGCTGATGGACTTCGGTATCGCCCAGACGATGGAAAAGCAGGAACTGCACCAGCCGGGTTTCGCCATGGGGACCGCGATGTACATGGCGCCCGAAGCCATCCAGGGACTGCCGTTGGACTACACCGTCGATACCTATAGCCTCGGTGTGATCGCGTTCGAAATGCTGGCGGGAGTCCATCCCTTCTTTCATGCCAGCGTGGCCGAGGGCACGCTGCTCCAATCGGTGATGGAAGGGCATTGCGAGCGCCTGCAAAACCTGGTGATCGGACTGCCCAAGGGCACAGCGGAAGCGATCCACAAGGCTTTCTCGCCCGACCCCAGGGACCGCTACATTTTCTGCTACGAGTTTATTGCGGCGGCGTTCCCGCCGCGCGGGCTGCTGCTGGCAGGCGAAGCGCCGTCTCCCGGTTCGATTACCGCGACCCTGCCGGTCCCGGCTGCCGGCGAGGATTCCGAATCGCTCCCCGAGCGCGATGCGCTGCTCGACGATCCGGAGCAGTTTCTGGTGAGCGTGCTTCTCGAGAACGAGTCCGGGCTGCCCGCCGCCGCAGCGCCGCCTCCCGCCCCGGAATCTGCCGGCGAGGACGCTATGGCCATGGGCGCGGGCACGCAAATGGCTTGCGAACGGCCGGCGGTGGAGCCTGTATTCCGGGCGGCGCACGCCCAGGGGGAAGCAGCCGAACCAGCCACGGTTCTGTTCGCCACCAAGCCTGCCGAACCTGCGTCCGCGACCATTGCGCCGCCGCCCAAGCCGGGTGCGATCACCGGCGAATTCACCACGATTTTCGCGGTGCCGCCGCCCGCCGGCGAACCCGCGGAGCCGGCGGCATTGCCGCTCCCCGATGTGGCCCTGACCGTCACCAGTTGCCGCGATCATGTATGCCTGGGACGCGAGACCAGCATCGAGCATTTCCCGTTTCGCATCGGCCGTACCGAGGGCGACCTGCTCCTGCCCTTCGACTATGCGGTCTCCACGGCGCACGCGGAAATCGATTTCCAGGACTGCGGGTTTACCATTCGGGACCTGGGCAGCTCGAATGGCACGTTCGTCGGCGGCAAGCGGCTACAGCCCGGCCGTCCGGAGCCCCTGCTCTTCGGGGCCCGGATTTCCCTCGGCTGGGACACCGAGTTGACGTTCGGCTCCAACGACCTGTCGGAGATCCCAGACCTGACCGGCACGGTGATCAACTCCAAATACACGCTCGTCGAGAAATTGCATGGCAGCGCCAAATCGGTGGTTTACACGGCCAACGACCGCTTCCTGCCCCGCACCGTCACCGTGAAGCTGCTTTCCCCCAAGCTCACGCGGTATCCGGGCTACCGCGAGCAGTTCACGCGCGACGCCAGAACCGCGGGACGGCTGCATCACCAAAACATCTGCCGCGTCATCGAATTTGGCGAAACCGCTCTGGAACAGGGGCGGGCCTTGTATGTCTGCATGGACTACCTGAAGGGCGGCAGCCTGTCCCGGCGGATCGCCCACCACGAGAGGTTCGAGATCGGCACGGTGGCCAACTGGGTGGACCGCATCTGCGACGCGCTGGCATATGTGCACGAACAGAACATCGTTCACAGCAGCATCAAACCTTCGGCCATCATCTTCGATTCGCAAGGCAACCCCTGCCTCAGCGACTTCGCGGTTTCCACTTCTCCCGGCGACGACCCGCGAATCGTCGTTGGAGGGCCGGCTTTCCTGGCTCCCGAGCAGTGGGAGGGCCTGCCCGCTACCCCGGCCACCGACCAGTACTCGCTGGCGGTAGTGGTGTACGCCGTCCTGACCGGAGAACTGCCGCACGAAGGCCAGGAACATCCCGAAGTCCGGCGGCGCAACTTCCTCCGCGGACCCCTTCCGGCCCACGAAATGGCCGCATTACGCGGGCTGCCGGTGTTTTCCGAGGAGATCTCCCAGACCTTGAACCGCGCCCTGTCCTGCGACCCGGCTCTGCGTTTCCCATCCGCGCTGGATTTCGCCGCGGCTTTCCGGTCGGCGCTCTCCCCGGGCCGGGCGCACGGCGCGGGTCCGGTGCGGGTATTCATCAGCTATTCCCGCGAGGACAGCTCCGCCTGGGCCCGCATGCTCAAACGAGAGATGGAACGCGAGCACGGGTTCGAGGTTTTCGTGGATACGCTCCAGCAGGATACGCACGGGAACTTCGCCCGCAAGATCGAGCGCAACATCGCGCGGTCGAATGTTTTCGTGTGCCTGCTGGCCTCCCAGACCCTGGAGTCGAACTGGGTACAGAAGGAGATCGAAGTCGCATACCAGCTCAAGAAACCGATGATCCCGGTGTTTCAAGAGAGCTTCCGCCACCCTCCCGACCTGGCCGCGACGATGCCTTTCATCCAGGAACTGCTGCTTTGCGACGGCGTGCACCTCCTGGACGAAAAGAACATTTTCATCGATGCCGCACTGAAGATGCTGTCGGACTGTATCCGGCAGAGCGTGGCGTAGGGGCCGGATACCGGGCTCCGGGGAGAGGAGAGGAGGTCTGTCCCATGGGTGGGCTAAGATGGTTGTTCGGACGGTCGTCTGGTTTTGAGATTGCCTGATGACGCACATCCTCCGACAGCTGCCATCATTGCCCGAGTTGACCCTCACCGGGATCGTTGACATCCTGGTGGTCGCGTTCCTGGTGTATCAGGCCCTCATGGTGGTGCGGGGGACCCGCGCCGGTCATGTCCTGGTGGGCATCCTGATCGTGGTGGCGCTGTACGGGGTGGCGGTCTGGACCCGTCTGGAAGCGCTGCGGGCGGTGCTTTCCTTCATCGTTCCGTACCTCGGCCTGGCGGTCATCGTCCTGTTCCAGTCCGAGATTCGCCGGACCCTCGCCCGCCTGGGCCGCAAGCGGTGGATGCACTGGGCCGGAGGATTCGGCGCGCCAGCCTCGGTCAGCGAGATCCTTCTTGCCGTGGAGCACCTGGCCGCCCACAAGACCGGCGCGCTGATTGTGCTGGAGCGCGACATCGGTCTCCGCACCTTTATCGAGAGCGGCGTGCGCCTGGAAGCAGCCATCTCGCGGGACCTGCTGCTTTCTGTTTTTCAACCCGGGCTCCCCCTGCACGATGGCGCCGTAATCGTGCAGAAGGACCGGCTGGCGGCGGCCGCCTGCTTCCTGCCCCTCACCACCAACCCGCAGGTTTCCGGGAAGCTCGGCACCCGCCACCGCGCCGCCATTGGCATCACCGAAGAGACGGACTGCCTGGTGGTGGTCGTCTCCGAAGAAAACGGGCGCATTTCGGTGGGATCGTTCGGTGAACTGGTGCAGGGGCTCTCGATACCCGAAGTGAAGGAGCGTATCCACAGGCATTTCGAAATCGAGCGGCCCACCACGTCGCACATCGACGAGTTCGCGGCGGATATTCCGCTGTCCTCGGAAGGACCGGCGGTCCCCGGCGAAGTTCCGTCCCCGGATCGGGTGAAGCAGCCGTGAAGCATCATGTCGTCCAGTATGCCCAGCAAGCCGGGCGCGTGCTGCTCCACAACCTGGGATGGAAGCTGGCTTCGCTGGCGATTGCGACCTTGCTGTGGATTCTGGTGGCCAGCGAGCCGCAACTCTCCACGTTCGCCAGCGTCCGCCTGGAATACAGGGGGTTGCCTTCCGACCTGGAAATCAGTTCCGAGCCGGTTGACAGCGTTTCACTGGAACTGGTCGGGCCGGCCGCGGAATTGCGCGGTTTGGGCGATAGCGCGATTCATCCCGCGGTGATCATCGACATGTCGGGCGTGCGGCCCGGAGAGCGGACCTTCACCATCGACAGCGACAACGTGAAAACCTCGCGCGGTGTCCAACTCGTGCGGTCCATCCCCTCCGAGGTGCGTTTCCGGTTCGAGGAGCGCGCCGAGCGGGCGGTGCCGGTGGTGGTGCGGTTTGCGGGCGAGGGCGTCAACGGGTATGAGGTGGCGCGGCAGAGTGTCGAACCGGCGGAGTTGCAGATTGTCGGACCGGCCAGCCGGGTGGCGCGCGTGACCGCCGCTGTCACCGATCCGGTGGATGTGACTAATGCGGTGGGCGCCGCCGAGTTCCATGTGAACGCCTACGTGGACGATCCGTATGTCCGTTTCAAGGGCTCCCCGCGGGTCAAAGTGGACGTCACGATGGTCAAGCAGTAACGGCAGGAAACAACCAAGACAACCAAAGGAGAGTCAGTGGGCAAGGAACTTTTCGGTACCGACGGCATTCGCGGCGTAGCGGGGGAATATCCTCTCGACCCGGCCACCGTTTTTGCCTTCGGTATCGCCCTCGGGCACGACGCCGCCAAGGCCGGCGGCGCGCCCGAGATTCTGATTGGCGCCGATACCCGCGAGTCCGGTCCAGGAATCGCGGAGCTCGTGGCCGGCGGCTTGGCGAGCCGCGGCGTGCAGGTTCGGTATGCGGGTGTGATCACCACCCCGGGGGTTGCCCATCTGACCCGCACCGGCCCGTTCGTGGCCGGCGTAATGATTTCGGCTTCGCACAATCCATACCGCGATAACGGCATCAAGGTCTTCGGCCACAGCGGCTTCAAGCTGCCGGATGCCGAAGAGCACGAAATCGAGCAGGAGATCTTCCGGCTGCGGGAGAGCCCGCTCTCGCCGCGCGCGGCGGCGCTTACAGTGGATGAGGATCTCGATCGCGGATACCTGGAGTACCTCCTGACCACGGTCGCGGTGCGATTCGACGGCGTGAAGATCGCGCTCGACTGCGGCAACGGAGCGGCGTACCGGCTGGCCCCCGAGTTGTTCCGCCGGTTGGGCGCGGAAGTCACGGCGACGGGAGTGGAGCCGAACGGCCGCAACATCAATCTCGGCTGCGGCGCCCTGCACCTGCAAGCGTTGCAGCAGACGGTGTCTCGAGAGCCGCGCGGATTTCGGAGTGGCCTTCGACGGCGACGCCGACCGCGCCATTTTCGTTTCCCGCGCGGGCAGTATCGTGAACGGCGACGGCGTGCTGCTCGCTTCGGCGCGCGCCCTGAAATCCTCGGGCCACCTTACGGATCACATCGTGGTGTCCACGGTGATGTCCAACCTGGGCCTGGAGAAGGCGCTGGAGCGGGACGGAATCCGCATGGTGCGCACCGCCGTAGGCGACAAATATGTGCTGGAGGAGATGGTTCGCCTGGGGGCGGCGTTGGGCGGCGAACAGTCCGGCCACGTGATCTTCCGCGAATATGCCACCACCGGGGACGGCATGCTCACGGCCTTGCGGCTATTCGAGATTGCACGATGCGCCGGAACCGGACTCGACGAGCTCATCGCCGACATGAGAGTCTATCCGCAGCGGCTGGTGAACGTGCGGGTGCGGGAGAAGAAGCGCCTCACAGAAGTGCCTGCGGTGGCGCGGGAGATCCGCCGTGTGGAAGAGGCCTTCGCCGGATCCGGCCGCGTCCTGGTGCGATTTTCGGGCACCGAACCACTGGCGCGCGTGATGGTGGAAGGTCTCGACGAGCAGCAGGTGGAGAGCTACAGCCAGAGCATCGCCGAAGTCATCCGCAGCGCCATGGGGGAATAGGGCAGTCCTCGCGGCCTAGGTCACGTGCGCTCCCTGGGTCCCCACGTACACCGAGTACAGCGACTGGCTTGCGGCCATGAACAGGCGGTTGCGCTTGGTGCCGCCAAAGCAGAGGTTGGCGCACACTTCGGGAAGCAGGATCATGCCGATCCGCTGGCCCTCGGGCGAGAACACGTGGACGCCGTCGTAGCCCTCTCCGCCGCTGGCGCCGGCCCAGATATTGCCGTCCACGTCGGCGCGAATCCCGTCGGCGCCGCCCGTCCGGCCGTTCAGTTTCATGTCCGTAAACTGCTTGCGGTTGCGCAGCGTGTTGTCCACCACGTCGAAAACCTGCACGTCGCGCGGCGTACCCGTGTCCACTACGTATAGCTTCTTGTAGTCGGGCGAGAAGCAGAGGCCGTTGGGGCGATCGAGCTCGTCGGTCACCATGCCGATCTTGCCGCTTTTCGGGTCCACCCGGTAGACCGCCTCCTTCAGCTCCGGCTGGGCCTGGAAGCCCTCATAGTTGCCCAGGATTCCGTACGGCGGGTCGGTGAACCAGATGCCGCCGTCGGGATGCACCACGATGTCGTTTGGCGAATTCAGGCGCTTGCCGTTGTACCGTTCGGCAATCACCGTGACGCTGCCGTTGTGCTCGTAGCGCGTCACGCGCCGGTTGGCGTGCTCGCAGGATAGCTGGCGGCCCTCGAAGTCGAAGGTGTTGCCGTTGCTGTAGCCCGATGGGCTACGGAACGTGCTGACGTGGCTGTCCTCTTCGCAAAACCGCATCTGGCGGTTGTTGGGGATGTCGCTCCACACCAGGTAACGTCCCTCACCGCACCATGCCGGGCCCTCGGCCCATTTCGTGCCGGTGTAGTGGCGATAGATAACCGCATTGAAGATCTGATACTTGGCGAAGCGCGGGTCGAGCGCTTTAATATCCGGATCGGGGTAGCGCGTGACCTGCCGGCTGCCCCAGTCGCGCTGGGACTGCGCGGCCGCGGAAGCCGCGGCCGCTGCGGCCAGGAACCCGCGGCGCGGAATTCGGTTCGGAGGCATCGGCGCCATTGTACGCCATCCGGCGCCGGCCCGGCGCGATACGATTCTTTCTTGCGGCGTCTCTACTACTGCGATCACCACGCCTTTCCTCTGCCGGCCGGTCACCGGTTTCCCGCCGGTAAGTACGCGCTGCTGCGCGCCGCGCTGGCCGCGGAAGGCGATTTCGAATTTTCGCCCGCTCCCCCCGCCGATCCCGCCATCATCGAACTTGCGCACGACCCAGACTACGTCCGCGGCTTCCTGGCCGGCACCCTGGACGACCGGCACATGCGGCGCATCGGCTTTCCGTGGTCCGAAGAGCTGGTGCGGCGCACGCTGGGCTCGGTGGGCGGCACCCTGGCCGCGGCGTCGGACGCTCTTGCCACCGGTTTCGGGGGCAACCTCGCGGGCGGCACGCATCACGCCTTCCGCGCCGAAGGCTCCGGATTCTGCGTGTTCAACGACCTGGCGGTCGCCATCCTCGCCCTGCGCCGGGACGGCCGCGTCCGGACAGCCGCCGTCATCGACCTGGATGTTCACCAGGGAGATGGCACGGCAGCCATTTTCGCAAACGATCCCGACGTGCTCACCATTTCCCTGCACGGCGAAAACAACTTTCCGTTCCGGAAACAGCAGAGCCGGATCGATATCGGGCTCGCCGATGGCACTGGTGATGAAACTTACATTTCATGCTTACTCGGCGTACTCCCCGCCGTGCGCGCGTTCCAGCCGCACGTGGTGTTCTACCAGTCGGGCGTGGACGGACTTGCGGGAGACCGCTTGGGCCGGCTGGCGCTGACCCATGCAGGGCTTCTGGAACGGGATCGAACAGTTTTCGAATTAGCGAGATCCGACGCCATCCCAGTGGTGGTCACGCTGGGTGGAGGCTATGCGGACCCCATCGCCCGCACGGTGGAAGCCCACGCCAACACGTTTCGGACGGCTGCTCGGTTATTTACCTGACTGCAACCGAAGGTGGTGGCAGGGCGTCTCAAATAATGTAAAGGCTTCTGACGAGTGGTACTGCGGGTGCCGTCGGTGTCTCGCAGGCCAGCCGGCGGGTGTTATCCTCCGAGCGCCCGCCGGTCCTTTACTTCCAGCCGCACCGTCCTTTTCACTGGAAATACAGCACGTAGGGCCGCACGTGGCCGTCGTTCGTTTCGAAACACGAGCCGCACACCGTTGAATATCCGGCCCAGATCCTCTTCACGGTCTCGGGGATCAGCACTTCGTCCGTGGGCAGGTGCTCGGTGGCGATGGACAGCCGCGGGTGGAAACGGGCTATGGTATCCCGGGCGCCGTTCAAGGCGCGGACCTCCGCGCCTTCTATGTCCATCTTGATGTAGTCCACGCGGTCGAGCTTCATCTCCGCCACTACGCGGTCGATGGTGGTCAACGGCGCCTCCACGCCATGGGACTTGTCCTTGAGCATCACGAAGCTGTCGGCCGCGGTGTTAGTCGGATCGCGCCGCAACAGCAGGACGTCCTCCTTATCCCAGACGCCTTTCGGTACCAGCACGACCTGCCCGGAGGCGATCTCCGCGCGGAAATTGCGCCGGTAGGATTCGATGTTCTCTGGCGCCGGCTCGAAAGCTACTACCAATCTCGCTCCATGGTCCAGCGCGGTTCGGGTCCACACCCCTACGTTCGCGCCGCAGTCGAGTGCCACATCGCCGCGCTGTACCGCATACTTCCCGGTGCCGTAGATTTCCCGCGCCTCTTCGGCCAGGTTGAACGGCAGTACGAAATCGTCGCCGGCCGGAATCCACCACCTGCCGCGGGGCGTGTCCACGAGGTGATACCCGGCGGGATCCTTTTCGATCACTTTACTGCCGCCCAGAATCTGGTTGTGGTATCGGATCTGGGTCTGGAGGTCGCGGTGGGCGGCGAGCGCATTCTGCATGGGACACACCGGCGCCCGCCCCACCGCTTTGAGGGCGAACAGCCGTGCCGGGGGGTAGAGCCATCCCACGGCGACAGCCGCGGCGATGGCCACCACGGCTCCTGCCACTTTGGTTTTCGCCATGCCTAGCCTCTCCGCAAAACCATTGCGGAATTCTTGCTGCCGAACGCGATACAGTTGGCCACGGCATGCTCGATCTTCAGGCGCCGGCCCGGACAGGGAACGTAGTCCAGGTCGCACAGGGGGTCAGGCTCCTCTACGTTGATGGTCGGCGGCAGCACTCCGTCGCGCATTGCCAGCAGCGTGGCCGCAATGCCCGCCGCGCCGCAAGCGCCCTGTGGATGACCGATCAGGCTCTTCAGCGACGAGCCGGCAAGCCGGTATGCATGCCCGTCAAAGGCGAGCTTGACCGCGCGCGTCTCGATGCGGTCGTTGAGTTCGGTGGAGGTGCCGTGATAGTTGATGTACTGCACGTCTCCGGGCGAGATACCGGCTTCCGCGAGCGCCAGGCGGATGGCCCGCGCCGGCTCTTCCCCGCACTCCTCGAGCCGCACCCGGTGGAAGGCTTCACAAGTGGACCCGTACCCGGCGATTTCGCCATAGATGTGAGCGCCCCGCGCGCGCGCCTGCTCCATCTCCTCGATCACGAAGAACCACGATCCTTCCGCGATCACGAACCCGTCGCGATCCCGCGAAAACGGCCGCGACGCGCGCTCCGGCTCATGGTTCCACCGCGTACTCATGATGCGCATGAGCTGGAATCCGCGAATGATCAGGGGAGCGATCGGCGAATCCACGCCGCCGGCGACAATCGTGTTCAGGACTCCCGCCTGGATGTTCCGGTATGCATAGCCCATGGCGTCGGTGGACGAGGTACAGCCGGTGGAGACGATGTGGCTCAGCCCCCGAAAGACCGAAACGCATGGAGACCTCGCTGGCCAGCGTGCCGATAGTCCCGGTGGGAATGGTGTAGACGCTGCACTGCTTCAGGTGGCCGGTGTAGTAGAGACGGTATTGCTCCTCCGTGAAGTCCTGGCTGCCTCCTCCCGAACCGACGATGACGCCGATGCCGCGCAGCTCGTCGCGCGACATGGAGCCGGTATCCAGACCCGCATCCTCCAACGCTTCGGCCACGCTTGCGGCGGCCAGCGGCACGGCGCGCGAAACGTGCGGCCGGTCCTTGACATCCACGTAGCGTTTCTCGTCGAACTCATCGGGCACTTCGCCCGCAACTTGAACGGCAAAGCCAGTAGGATCGAAGCGGGTGATTCTTCTCACCCCGCTCTTTCCGTCTTGCGTGGCTTTCCAAAAACGCTCCCGCCCGATTCCGTTTGGGCTGACAGCGCCAATTCCTGTAATCACAACCCGGCGCATTCGAATAGTCTATTCCCGCGGCGCCAGTACTTCCGGGTGACACGCCGCCCTATTTTAATTTTGCGAAACGTCCAACAGACAGTATAGGCTGATTCTTATGGAGCCCGCTATGGAGAGCCGCCGCGTGAGCCGGCTTTCGCTGTTGCTGGCGGGCCTTCAGGCGGGCATGGTGGGCGTCTGCTGGATGCTGGCGTGGCTGGGCGTAAGCGCCGTGTGGCAGCGCAGAAGTTTCTGGACCGCGGAAAACCTGATGGCCAGCGCCTTCTACGGTGATCGCGCGATCCACAACGGATTCACCTCCGGGACAGTCTCCGGGCTGGCGCTCTACCTGCTGCTGTACAGCATGCTGGGCGCGCTGCTGGCGCTGGTGCTGGCCCGCCGGATGTCGCGCGTGCGGGTCCTGCTGGCGGCCGTGTTATTCGCGCTGACGTGGTATTACGTGTCGTTCCGCCTGCTCTGGAAAAGCGTGATGCCGCTGGTGGCGCTGCTGCATACGGAGCGGGCGACGGTGCTGGGACACCTGGTGTACGGGACCTTCTTAGGCAGATATCCGGTATACCTGCCCCGGCCGAACGCGGAAAAACCTGTGGAGGGAGAGGCCACGGCTGCGGAGCCCTCCGTGGTCGAGTCGCAGACCGGTCCGCCGGAGGCTTGAGCGGGCGAACACGGCGGGTCCCGCCATTAGCCGGCGATTCCCCGCGCCGCGTTGGTCGCTTCGAACAGCGCGACCAGATTGGGCAGCGGCGTTCCGGCCTGGATATTGTGCACGGCGTTGAAGACGAACCCGCCGCCCCGCCCGAATATTTCGCAGCGGGAGAGCGCCTCGGCGCGGACCTGCTCCGGAGTCCCGAACGGCAGCGTCCGCTGCGTATCGACGCCGCCGCCCCACAGGATAATGCGGCCGCCGTACCGCTCCTTGAGGTGCCGTGGTTCCATGCCGGAGGCGGAACACTGCACCGGGTTGAGAATATCGAACCCGCAATCGATAAACGTGTCGATGAACTTCTCCACCGCCCCGCAGGAGTGCTTGAACGTCCGCCACGGCGTGTTGCGGTGAATCCAGCCGTTGATTTGCCGATACACGGGGGCCCACAGTTCACGGAATGTTTCCACCGAGCAGAAGGACGAGGTCTGCGTTCCGAAATCGGTGCCGCACACGTTGACCACATCGACCATGCCGGCCACTCGTCCGGCAACCCGTTCCAGGTTGCGGAGCGCAATTTCACACTGGCCTTCGAAGACCCGCCGGACGTAGTCGCGCCGCGAGCGGATGGACATGTACCACTCGGCGACATCACGGATACCGCGCGGCTTCTTCAGGCTGAGTCCCGGCACCAGCGCGATGTCGCCGAAACTGGTGCCGCCGAAACTGGCAATCACAGCCCGGCCCGTGGCGCGCGCCGACCGGGCGCGGCACTCGAGATCATCCAGGTCGGCGTTGGAGATGGGCGTGAACTCCTCCAGGTTGTCGGCCGGGTCGAGCCGGTCCTCGTCAATGGGCAACTGGCGGATGATGCTGTCGAAGAAGTATCCGCCCGCCGGCATCTTCGCGCAGGGCGCGGCGTTAAGGTCGCCCGAGGGATACAACAGGGTAGCGCCGTCCGCATCTTTGGTCGTGTGGAAGCCGCCCGGAACCAGCACTTCCAGCCCGTCGTCCATGCGGAACGGCTTCCAGCCGTCGAGCGGAAAGCCGAATTTCGTGGAACGCCGGAAGAGTGGTTCGGTATCGATCCCGAGCCGGTCTTTCAGATCGCTGCCGATCTCCCCCAGCATCTGGCCGGGGTCGATCACGCGCACCGGCACGGGCTCGAGTCCGAAATGTTCCCGCAGTGCGGCCACGCAACTGACGTGCATTCCGGTGACGAAGGTAGACCCGAAATCGACCGGGACGCGATCCGGCGCGCGGTGCCGGAGCGCATCCCTCACCCGCGTGGCCGGGGATTCTGTGTCCATGGCACGCGCCCTACTTGCTCACCTCCGCTTCGATCGCTTCCAGTTCTTTCCCCGCTTCGGCCCATTTTCCCTGGCCCGCAAGCTCGCGGTAACGCCGCAGGTGATCGCGGATCCTTTGCATCCGCGCCTCGGTGCCTGGGGACTGCTGGCCGGGCGGTGCCGCCGCAGCGCCGGGCGGAGGCGAGGCCGTGGCTTGCTGGACCGCCTCCTGCGCCGCGCCTGTCAATTGGGTCAGGGCCTGCTCGTAAGTATCGGCGTAGACCAGGCGGTTTCCCTGCGCCAGCACGATCTTCTTCAACTGCGGCATGCGCGCTTCCGTGGCCTGAATATAGATCGGGTCCACGTAGAGGAAGGTGTTGCCCACCGGCAGCACCAGCGTCTGTCCCCGCAGTACCTGGGAGCCCTCGCGATTCCACAGGGTCAGATCTTTCGAGATGGTCGAATCCTGGTTGATCCGCGCCGTGATCTGCATGGGGCCGAAGATGAGCTCCTGTTTCGAAAGCAACAGCACCACGATCTGGCCCAGGTGCGGGCCATCGCACCGCGCCAGCATCAGGCCGATCAGGTTGTCCTTGTTTCGCGGCGTGAACGGAAGCAGCAGCAGAAACTCGGGCTGGTTGCTGTCCGGAAGAGTAGCCACGATGTAGGTCGGCTCCACCGGTTCGGTACCGGTGCCCTGGCTGGCAGAGTGGCGCGCCAGGTCCCACAAGTCCTCCTTGTTGTAGAACGAGAGGGGATCCAGCATGTGGTACGTGCGGTAGATCTCGGCCTGAATTCGGAACATCGTCTCGGGATAGCGCGCGTGGGCCCGCAGGTCCGCCGGCATCTGCGACTCCGGCAGGAACAGGTCCGGAAACAGTCTCTGGTAAGCCGCGATGATCGGGTCGTCGGGAGCGAAGATGTACAGGTGGGTCTGCGCCGTCATACGCGTCCACGGTGGCCTTGACGGCGTTGCGGATATAATTCAGACGGCCATGATCGGCGGTGTCGGTGGCCCGGGAATAGGGGTGCGCATCGGACGTGGTGTAGCCATCCGCGATCCACACCATGTGGCCGGCGTCACTGATCACCAGGTACGGGTCCCGGTCCCATTGCAGAAACCCGGCCAGTTCCTGAAGACGGTCGAGCACGCGCCGCCGGATCATCATGCGGCTGTTGGGTGTCAGATAGTCGGTCAACAGGATATTGGGCTCGCCCTCGCGGATCGCAGCCGCCAGCCGCATGAAAAACGAAGAGATCGGGAATCCGCCGCGGCCCTCGTAGCGCGACCGCACGTTCTGTTCGCCCGACGGGTAATTGAACTCCTCCTGCGCGGTGTTGACGAATACCGGTTCGTGCGTCACCTCGCCGTAGTAAATCTCGGGGCGGGTCAATTTGAGACTGGGGGTCTTGACCACCGGGGGCGCGTTGTCGATCAGCAGCACCGGGAGACCGTCATCCGTCACCCTGCTCACTTCCGCCAGCACCGCGCCATAACCGTGGGTATAGATGAACGCGGGGTTGATCCAGTTCCCGCGCGATGCCGGGAGTTGCCCGATGTCGAGCTCGCGCGGCGACAGCAGCACCTGGCGGTATTGGCCGTCGATCGTGTAGCGGTCCACGTCCGTGTCGTGAAACACGTAGTAGGGGCGTAACGCCTGGATCTGTGTGATCGTGTCGTGGAACGCGCGCCAGTCCCACAGCCTCACGTTGTCGAGCAGCGGTTTGTGGGCCGCCCGATCGATGGGGGCCTCGGGCATGGCCCTGAATTCCTCTTCGTGCACCTGCTGCTCCAGACCGTACGCGCTGCGCGTGGCGTGAATGTGGGTGTCCACGTAGGGCCGTTCCAGCGAGATCTCATTGGGCCGCACGTACAGCGCCGCGACGGCTGCCGGCACCACGAACGAGATCACCAGCGCCACGGCCATGCTGGCGGCCAGAATCCAGCGGCCGAACCACATGAACACCGCGGCGGCGATCGATGCCAGAATCAGCAGCCACTGCAGCGGCAGGCCGATGTACTGGTCCACGTAGTCCACCCCCACCAGGAAGGTGCCGTGTTCGTTGTACACCATCTCGTAGCGCGCCAGGAAGAAACGCACCGCCATGGCCAGCAGGAGCACCACCGCCGCGCCGCGCAGAAAACGCGACTCGAGCCCGCCTTCCAGGCGGAACAAGGTCGGGTCCAGTTCCTGCGCGTCGCGCAGATTGGGAAGGCGATAGCGAAGCTGCCAGGCGCGCGCGCCCACCCAATACAGCAGGATGCAGAAGATCACCACCGTCAGCACATAGCTGCGCAGCAGGCCGTAAAAAGGCAGGTCGAAGAGATAGAACGAAAGCGGCTTGCCGAAAACGGTGTCGTGCCAACCGGCCGTGGCTGCCGGGAGCCCGCGCGAGCCGGCGAACCGCACCACCGTCCAGGTGTCGATCGAAACGGCCGAGATCAGGTACGCCAGAAAAAGCAGCGCGAGCGTGGAGATGCGCGAGTAGATGCGGTGCTCGTGCAGGGATGTGCCCGCGAACTTGAGCGCGCGCGCATGCGTGACCCATAACGCCGCGAATGCCAGCAGCGTGGCGAGCGCGACGGGTGCGATGCTGTAGTAGAGCATGCTCAGCCAGGTGTTGAACTGGCCGAGTTCCTTCCACCAACTGACCTCAATGGTATACGAGGCGACCGAGCGGGCGCCGAGCAGGATCAGGAGCAGGGCGACAACGACGGTGATGCGGGTAGCGGGCGAGCGTGGCACGCGGCGCCCGTGCTCGATTTGATACCGGGCCATGCCCCAAGCGTAACACCGCATTCACCACACATCGTGGCGCGGCGCGTTTATTCGTGCCGCAGAGCGGCCGAAACTTCGAGGCGAATCGCCCGGATGCACGGAATCACACAGGCCGCGACCGCGATCCAGAGCAGTAGAGCCGCGGCGATCAGCAGCGCGATCGGGTCATCGGGCTTCACCCATACACCAGCGTGCGGAGCGCCCGCGATCCTCCCAGCGCGGCCGCCAGTCCGGTGATAACTCCGATAGCCGCCATCCGCACTCCGCCGCGAAGGATGAGCCGGGAGATATCGCGGGGCTGCGCCCAGGGCTGCGCCCCCAGGGCCGTGCGAATCCCGATCTCGCGGGTGCGTTGCGCCACAGCGTGGGCCACGACCCCGTAGATGCCGGTGGCCGCGAGCACCGCCGCGCAGCTTCCGAACGCCGGGAGGACCCACATCAGGAAACGCCGGTCGCGCGAGGTCGAGACCACCTCCTCCATGGAGGCCACCTCCGGGATCGTGATTCCCGGGTCTGCCGCCCGGATCCGCCCGCGAATCGCCGCCGCCACGCGCCGCGCGTCTCCATCGTGCCGCACCAACAGCGACATGATTTCCCACGCGTGCTGAAAGTAATTCTCGTAAGCTTCGGGGCGCGGCGGGAGCGCGACCTGGTCGTGCCGCACATTGCCGATCACGCCCACTACCGTGGCCAAGGCGCTCGCGGGCTGGGTCCCAGCCGGATGCGCCGGCCCATGGCTCTCCGTCCCTGCCAGCACCGGTCCGCCAGCGCCTGGTTGACGATCACGGCCTCGGGCGCACCTTTCCGGTCGCGCGGATCGAAGTCGCGGCCCTCCCGCAGCGGAATTCGCATCGCCCGAAAGTAACCCGGGCCAGCCAGTTGATAGTTCGCTTCGATGGGTTTCCCGGGTTCCACGGGGCGGTTCTCCACCACGATTTCGGTTCCCGATTTTTCGCCCGTGAGCGGAACATTACCCAACGCGCCCGCCGCCTTAACGCCGGGAATCGAACGGATGCCGGCCAGCAGGTTCTCGTAGAAAGCCGCTACCTACCCTGCGGAACTGCGACAGGTTGGGCGCTACTCTGACGGTCGGGAGTCCTTCCGGCGAGAAGTCGGGATCGACGCGGCCCAGCCGCCACAGCGTTTCGGTCATCAGTCCCGCGCCGGTCAGCAGGCGCACACCGTGGTGGAAGCCAGTCCGAACCACAAAACCGTCGGGTTCATCTGGATCTCGGCAGCGCGCGTGGATCGGTCTCGCGCCAGAGACCGCAGCGCCTCCACACCCCAGGAGGCCGCCAGCACGCCGAGTGCTCCCCCAATGACGCCGGGCAGCATTCCCTCCGCCAGTAACTGCCGCACCAGTTGCCACCGGCCAGCGCCGAACGCGGCCCGCTCGGCGAATTCGGATACGCGACACGCGTACCGGAGATCTCGCTACATGTCGGGGGATCCTTGCACGCGAGAGGCCTCGGCGAGAAACGGCGAATGCAAGCGGTTAGGTGCGGAAGACTGTCCGGTGGTGGGAATCCTGGACACCCGGGTCAGCGCCACCCGATTCCCGACTGCCCGAGCGTGCCGCCCGGAGAGGGGTCCGCAACACATGAAACATCACCCTGGAAGTAGCGGCCCAATTGTTAGACGAACATCAGGACCCCTGGTTAGCGGTTACCGGTTGCGGTGCCGCATCGCACGGTGAGTTTACCGTAAAGCACCAAACTTACCGCCGGAAGCATCGTCTGTTCGGGCATGACTGGGGTGCGATTTCTAGCGATCATCGGCCTGGCAGGCGCGTTGGCGGGGCAGCAGCCGAAACAAGCGTTCGATTTGAACGAGAGAGGTCTTGCGGCCGCATTTCACCAACAGCACGCGGAGGCGGAAGAGCTTTACCGCGAGTCCATCGCGATCTGGCGCCAATTGGGCCCGCAGTACGAGCCCCACCTCGCAACCACTACCTCCAATCTTGCCCAGAGCCTGTGCGCCTTGGGCCAGCGACGCGAAGCCGAGAAATTGTTCCAGGAATCTGTGGCACTCTTCCGGCGCAGCATGGGCCTCCAGGATTCGCGCACCCTGAGCACCATCAACCTGCTTGCCGCGGTCAAAGTCATGCTTGGAAACAACGACGCGGCGGAGGCACTGTTCATGGAAATACTGCCGGTCGAGAGACAGATCTTCCCGCACGACGTGATCCTGGGCCGCACGCTCGAGGGATTGGCCAGCGTCAAGCTGGCGGAAACGAAGTACGACGAAGCACTGTCACTTGCGGAAGAGGGGCTGAGCATCGTCACGAAGGCTTCCCCGGAAGACAGCGTGGAAACCGCGCTGGCATACGCCAATGTCGGGGAGATCCACCGTGCCGCGGGGCGGCCCGCGCGAGCCCTTCCCCTGTATCGCAAGGCGCGCGCTATTTATGAGAAGCAACTCGGACCTATGAATGTCCGCGTAGGTGCGTTGCTGGGCCAGGAGGGCCTGATCATGCTCAGCGATGGCAAGCTGGGCTTGGCCGAAAAGAACCTAGTCCGCTCCCTGAAAGTCGTGACCGAGTCTTGTCCGGACTGCATCCTGGAACGGATCGTGGCGGAAACCAACCTGGCCATTCTCCGCCTCAGACAGAAGAATTACGGCGAGGCGGACCGGTTGTTTTCCGATGCCCTCGCCCGGGAAGAACGGTACTACTCCAGCCCCGGCCTGGACGTGGCGGCCACGATGCGCGCCCTGGCGGTCGTAAAGGAGAAGCAGCACCGGTTCGATGATGCAGAGCGATTGCAAAGGCGGGCTGACCTGATCATGGACTACCGATAAGCCAGACCGTTTCCCCCCGCCTGCATAATCCAGAGTCCATGGTCCTTACCTTGTCTTACCCCGGGCCGTCGCCGGGCTGAATCCTGCTACACTGAAGGATCATCCTAATGTTCGGGGTCAATTATTGAAGTCCTGTACTCTTTTACTGTCCATCGCGGTCAGCGCCGCCCCACTGGCTGCCGCGGGCGCCTCTTTGCTACCGGAGGCGATTGTCGAAAACTATTGCACCGCGTCACGCATTCAGGAACAAGTGCTCAAGTCGGCGTCTATCGATATGGACGTCGATATGTCCGCGTCCTTACCCCGCTTGAAGAAGCAGGGCCGGCTGCATGCGTTGCGACGCATCTCGGCGCTCGGCCGAATCACCTATGAAATGCTGCGGTTTGAAGGCGACAACACCGTCAAGAATCAAGTCATTGTGCGCTATCTCACCGCGGAAGCGGAAGCCCAGCGTCAGCAGGCGCCTGCCATCGCGGTGACGCCCGCCAATTACAAGTTCAAATACAAGGGGCAAGGCCAGCTCGATGGCCGTCCGGTTCACATTTTCGACGTTGCCCCACGCAAGAAACGACAGGGCCTGTTCAAGGGACAGATCTGGATCGATGCCGCCACGTACCTGCGCGTTCTGGAGACGGGTTACCTCGTTAAGAACCCGTCCATTTTTCTGAAGCGCGTCGCTTTTGTCAGGAGGTATGAAATCCGCGACGGGTTCTCCGTCCCCCGCCAGGTGCAGAGTGTGGTCGATACCCGCCTGGTCGGAAAGGCGGAGTTGACGATCGATTTCAGTAACTTCTCGATCGATAGCGAAAAGCGCGCCGGGCCCGGCGGAGCCGGAAGTCAATAGATATGCCCGCACCCCCGCGACGCCGCTCCACGGGAGAATATTTTGCGAACGCTCTTTCTGAATCCCCCGTCTTTTGAAGGCTTCGATGGAGGAGCCAGCTCGCGGTGGCCCGCCTCCCGCGAAATCGAATCTTACTGGTATCCCGTCTGGCTCTGCTATCCGGCAGGTATGTTGGCGGACAGCAGAGTCGTAGACGCGCCGCCGCACAAAATCTCGATCCCGCAAACCGTCGAGATGGCCAAGGATTTCGAACTGCTGGTGCTATACACTTCCACCCCCGGCTTCCACGTCGACGTGCAGATGGCGGAGATGATGCGGGACGCCAACCCCAAGCTGAAAGTGGCGTTCGTCGGACCTCCCGTCACCACCGAGCCGGAAAAAACTCTGCGGCTCAACAAGGCGATCGACTTTGTCGTGCGCCGCGAGTTCGACTACCAGATTGCGGACTTCGCTAAGGGCAAGCCGCTAGCGGACCTTCCCGGCGTAAGTTATCGCGCCAACGGGCAGATCGTCCACAATCCCGAAGGGCCCGCCATCGAAAACCTGGATGCGCTCCCCTGGGTCACCAAGGTGTACAAGCGCGACCTCGACGTCACCCGCTATAACGTTCCGTTCCTGCTCAATCCCTTCCTCGCCTTCTACACTTCCCGCGGATGTCCGGCGCTGTGCACATTCTGCCTTTGGCCGCAAACGCACTCCGGACACCGGTGGCGGTTGAGGTCCTCCGACGACGTGGCCAACGAAGTGCGTTACGCGATCGAGCAGTTCCCGAACATCAAAGAGATTTTTTTCGACGACGACACGTTCAACTACCGGAAGGAGCGCACGATCGAGCTCTGCCGGAAGCTGAAGCCGCTCAACGTCACCTGGTCGTGCACCTCGCGCGTTACCACCGATTACGAGACCCTGAGAGCGATGAAGGAAGCCGGATGCCGGCTGCTCATCGTGGGCTACGAATCGGGCGATCCGCAGATCCTGAAGAACATCAAGAAGGGCGCCACCGTCGATATGGCGCAACGCTTCACCGCCAACTGCAAGAAACTCGGCTTGCTCGTGCATGGAGACTTCATCATCGGCCTCCCCGGCGAAACGCGGGAGAGTATTCGCACCACCATCGATTTCGCCAAGCGGCTCGACACCGAGACCATCCAGGTATCGATCGCACATCCCTACCCCGGCACCGAGTTTTACGACTACGTCCAGAAGAACGGCCTGATCACCATCGACTCCATGACGGATGAGACCGGCCACCAGCTCCCCAATATCGTTTACCCCGGCCTCGACCGCGGAGAACTCGTGGAATGGGTGGAGCGCTTCTACGACGAGTACTTCTTCCGGCCGCGCGTGGTGTGGCGCATCGTCAGGAAGGCGATTTTCAACGGGGATGAGCGCCGCCGCCTCACCAAGGAAGCCCGCGAGTACCTGGCTCTACGGTCCAAGCGCAAGAAGTTTGTCGCCGACCATAAAGCGGCTGCCAAGCCTTCCCCCGTTACCGCCGGCTCCGGCGACTGAGGCGCGCATGCGCTCCGAATCGGCCCGGCTCCGCGCCAAGACCTGGACGACCGCCGCCGTCGTGGTCCTCTGCAACGTCTTCGGAAACTTCTTTATGAAACGCGGCATGCCCGCCGAGCTTGCCACCCCCATCGAATACATCACGGTCCTGTTCCGGCCCTGGGTGTCGCTCGGGGTGGTGCTGCTCATCGTCTGGCTGCTTTCGCGCATGGCGCTGCTGAGTTGGGCGGATTTGAGTTACGTGCTGCCGGTGACTTCCGTCGGCTACGTGCTGGTGGCGATTGTCGGCAAGGTGCTGCTCAACGAGCAGATCACGGCGCGGCGCTGGAGCGGCATTCTCCTGATCGTTGCCGGTGTGGCCCTGGTCAGTGCCGGCAGCGCGCCGCAAACCACCCGTCCGCATGCCGGCCACCCGGGAACGCGCCAATGAAGTGGTTGTGGATCGGGATTATCGTGGCGGCAACCACCGTGGGTGAGATCATGCAGGCGATGGGAATGCGCCGGCACGGCGAGATTCACGACTTCCGCCCGGGCGCTCTCGGGCGGGCCGCCGCCGTGCTGGCGCGGAACCGTTTCGTGATCGGATCCGTGGTGGCGATGGCCGCCTCGTTCTTCGCATACCTGGGACTGCTCACCATCTCCGACCTCAGCTTCGCGGTTCCGGCCACGGCCGTCACGTACGTTCTGGAGACGGTTCTGGCCAGGCTGATCCTGAAAGAGCACGTCAACTGGTTGCGGTGGGCGGGCGCTTCGCTGGTGATCTGCGGCGTGGCTCTGGTTTCGCTGTGATCTGGCTGGCACTGCCCGCGCTGGCGGCCGCCGCCTACTACCTGCTCGCCGTTATTGCCGCGCTTCTGTGGGACCGGGTCTCCGCACCCGCGGCCGGGAAGACTCCGCCGGTCTCCATCCTCAAGGCCGTCCACGGGCGCGACCCCGGGTTTTACGAAGCCATCCGCTCCCACGCTGTTCAGGACTACCCCGAGTTCGAAATCCTCTTTGGCCTCAGCCAGCCCGACGACCCCGCCCTTGCCGACATCGCCTGCCTGCAGCGCGAGTTTCCGGACCGAAGCATCGGCGTGTGGACGGTGTCGACCACGGCTCCCAACGCCAAGGTCGGGGTGCTGGCCGAACTCGCCCGGCGCGCCCGGTATCCGCTGTTGCTGGTGAACGACAGCGACATCGTCGTGGACCCCGGCTATCTTCGCGCGGTTGCAGCCCGGCTGGAGAATCCGGCAATCGGACTGGTTACCTGTCTGTATCGCGCCCGCGCCGGTTCGCTGGCCGCGCGCTGGGAAGCGCTCGGCATCGCCACGGAATTCGCGCCCAGCGTCCTGGTGGCACGCCTGTTGGGTGTCGCCGAATTCGCCCTGGGCGCCACCATGCTGTTTCGCGCGGAGACTCTACGCGAACTCGGCGGCTTTGAATCCATCGCCGATTACCTGGCGGACGACTATCAGCTTGGACGGCGTATCCGCGACCTGGGATACCGTATCGTGTTCGCGCCGGTGATCGTCGAAACCAACCTCGGCGGCGAATCGTGGGGCCAGGCCTGGCGTCACCAGGTGCGGTGGTCCCGCACCATCCGTGTGTCCCGCCCGTCGGGATACTACGGATATGGAGTCACGCACGCGACGCTGTGGTCGCTGGTGGCATTGGCCGCGGGAGTGTGGTGGGCGGCCGCGCTCACGCTCGCGGTTCGCCTCGCCGCGGGCTGCCTGGTCGGTTCCCGGATTCTGAAGGACCGTCATGTGCTGCCGCGCTTCTGGCTGATTCCCGTGCGCGATCTGTTCGGTTTCGCGGTATGGCTGTCCGGCTTATCCGGCCGCCGGGTGGAGTGGCGGAGCCGGCAACTGCGGCTTTCGCCCGACGGTCGAATCCGCGCCGCCTGACGTGGCACGTGGGCCCGGCGGCCCGCGGCACGACGCAAGGGCGTATCCCCACGATCCGGGCCAGCCTACAAGGAATATCAGATGCTATAATCCGATTTATGGTGCTTCTCCTGTTCGGTCCGCCTGGATGTGGGAAAGGCACCCAGGCTGCGATGATCGCCGGCAGGTTCGGGATCCCGGCCATCTCCACCGGAGAGATGTTCCGCGCGGAGTGCAAAGCGGGTACGGAACTGGGCAGAATGGCCTGCTCCATTCTGTCCAAGGGCGGGCTCGTGGGTGACGAGATCGTCAATCAGATGGTGGCGAATCGCATCGGCGCCCCTGATTGCGCCCACGGATTCCTCCTGGATGGCTATCCCAGAACCGTGCAGCAGGCAAAGCACCTGGCAACGCTTCTCTGCCGCCGCGGTCTGCCGGAGCCGGTCGTCATTCACCTCGACGTGGCCGACGAGGTCCTGGTCCGGCGCCTCACCGCGCGGCGCCAGTGCCCGCAGTGCAAGCGCATCTACAACCTGCTCTGGCAGCCGCCACGAACGGACGGCCAGTGCGATGACGATGGCGCCATCCTGATCACGCGCGAAGATGACCGGGAGTCTGTGATCCGCCAGCGCCTGCGCGCCTACGCCGAACTGACGGGACCGATCCTGGACTGGTACGGAGCCGGCGTCGTTCGGACCATCGATGGCGCCACGAGTCCGGAGACGGTGGCGCGGGCGATCGAGGAGGCTGTGATGGGTCCGGCTGAGCCTGTGGGGAAGTAGATAACGCGGGCCTGCCGCCGCCCGACCTGGCCCGCTGCCGGAGATTCAACGCGACACCGGTGGCTCCTGGTCTGTCGGAATTCCTGCCAGGTGGCGATACACCGCGGCGGCACGGTTGACCAGGGAGGCGTCGTGCCCTGCGATCAGGCTGGAAGCGTTCCTGCCCGTGCGTGCCAGGCTGTAGTATCGCCATACGTTCTTCGACTCGCGCTCCAGGAAGTAGACCGCCTGCGCATCGCCGGGGTCGAACAGAGTCAACAGCAAATACCGGACCGGGCTGACGTTCTCCGTGTCGAACGTCAACCGGTCGGGGGTCAGGCTTCGAATCCGCAGGCGATATGCTGCTTTCCCCGAGAGGTTATCCTCCTGGTGAAAGTAAACGGTCTTGCCCGGGGCCATCTCGCCGGGCGAAAAGTCCGTGCGGCGGCCTCCTTCCGGCGACTGCAACGCGTAGGCATCCACAATGAGCGTCTGCCAGCGTTTGCCGGTCGTCGACCAGTAGCGGACCCCCTTCCACGCGGAGACGGCCGCGAGGCGCCGCCGTAGGCCATCCACGCCCTCGGGGTTTTTGAACCGGCCAACCGTCACGAGCAGGGTCGAGAATCCTGGTGTGGACCAACCCGTGCATTCGGGCGGCGTCCACGTGCGGGCCAGGTCGGAGCCGGCCCACACCCTGACATCCGGCGAATGATCCAGGTCCGGATACGCGGGGCGGGGTTCCGTTCCGCAAGGCGGCTGTGGCCCGGGGCCGGCCTGGCCGAAGGCCGCCATGCACAGGATCGGTGCTGCCAAAGCCATCGGGAGAGCGCGAGTCCGCCTTCGCGCCGCTGCCGCCAGGCAGGTCCACCAAGGCCACCCGTACCACTGCCGGGTTCTCATCCCGCTGGAGTATACCTCAAGCCGACACCTCGCATTCGTTCCGGCCTCCCGGCCTGCCACTGTTCCGGACACTCCACGGCGCACTGGCAATCCGGGAATATTCTGACCTGCTGGACTCGGGCTACCGGGTCAAGCTCCGGACGAGGGCCAGCAACTGCTCAGGCGGAACGGGCTTCATCAGGGTGGCATGCGCGCCCAGAGCATGCGCGACCTTGAGGAACTTGCCGCCGAACGCACCCGAGACCGCGACGATCTTCAAATCGGGCTGCTCCTTTCGCAGCGTGTCGATAGTTTCGATGCCCTCCCGCTCCGGCATCACCAGGTCCATCAACACCAGGTCGAAGTGGCGCTTCCGCGCCTGCTCCAAGGCTTCCCCGCCGTCCTTGGCCAAGACTACCTCATAGCCTGCGTCGGCCAGTACCTGCCGGAAAAAGTGGCGCACGCTTTCTTCATCGTCCACCACGAGGATCCCGAACGCCCGTCGAACCGGGCCAAGAACCTCCCGTACCTTGGACGCGAGTCGATCCGGCGTGAACGGCTTGGCGAGGTACGGCGCCCTGGCTTCTCGCAGCCCCCGGCGTGCTACGACGTCCTCCGCGTAGCCCGACATGTACAGCACTTTCATCTCAGGACGAAGGGGCCTCAGACGCTCCGCCAGTTCCACGCCGGTCATATGGGGCATCACTACATCTGTGAGCATCAGGTGAATCGGCCCCTGGTGCCGTTCGGCCAACAGCAGGGCTTCCCCACCGTGAGACGCAGCCACGATCCGATATCCCCTGGATTTCAGGGATGCTACAGCCACTTTACGGACCATCTCCTGGTCTTCCACCACCAGAATCGTCTCCGACCCGAGCGGCGCGCGCGAGGGGGCGGCAGTAGCGTCCTCGGTTACGGCCGGCGCCTCCGCCCGAGGCAATAGAACCTCAAAGGTCGCCCCATGACCCGGCTCGCTCCGTACCGCGATTGACCCGCCGCACTGCCGGACGATGCCATAGACTGTTGACAGACCCAGCCCCGTCCCCTCACCAAAGCCCTTGGTCGTAAAGAAGGGCTCGAAAATGCGTTCCTGGATCTCTTTTTCGATCCCCAGTCCCGTGTCGCTGACCTCCAGGACGACGAATGGTCCCGCCCTGAGCCCCGCGTGACCGACCGGGATTCCGTCCAGTTCCACGTTGGCTGTGCGCACCGTCAGCGTCCCGCCGGATGACATGGCATCCACGGCGTTTACCACCAGGTTCATTATGACCCGGTGGATTTGGACCGGATCGGCCATCACCACGGCCGGAGTCTCCTCCACCTGGACCACCAAGTCTATGTCCTCGCCGATCAGTCGTTGGAACATGGCCCGGTGCTCGTTGATGAGCTTGTTCAGATCCATCGGCCGGGGGTCCCCGACCTGCTTCCGGCTGAACGTCAGTAACTGGCTGGTGACGCTGGCCGCCCGTTCTCCGGCGGAGCGGATTTCAACCGCCCAGGCTCGCAGCGGGTCGCCTTCCTTCAGCTCGCGCATCAGCAGATCGCCATAGCCGTTGATCACTGTCAACAGGTTGTTGAAGTCGTGGGCGATTCCTCCCGCCAGACGGCCTACGGACTCCAGTTTCTGGGCCTGGGCCAACTGTTCCTGCACAGTCCGGCGCTCCGTGATATCACTCAACGTACCCATCACGCGGAGAGGGCGTCCATCCGAGGAACGCGACACGACTCGCGCGTGCGCGGCCACCCAGATGCTCCGGCCGGATTTATGGCGGATGCGGTATTCGGCGGAGAACGGCTCGATCGAGTCGTCGGCGCGCTCTGCCACCGCCTCCAGCGTTCTCTCCAGGTCCTCCCGCTGCACCATGGCCTTCCACCACTCCCGGCTATCGGTGAGTTCTCCCGGCTCATAGCCGAGTACCGCCTCACACTGCGGGCTGACGTAGGCTGCGTCTCTCGTTACGTCCCAGTCCCAAAGGCCCGCACGGGCTGTCTCCAGGGCAAGCCTCTGGCGTTCCTCGCTGAGCTGTAGCGCTTCTTCGGCCTTCTTCCTGTCCGTGATGTCGCGAACGGTTCCTTGCACGCGGACGGCTTCTCCGGCCTCGCCCCGGAGGACTTCGGCCTGCAGGTGGACCACCTTCTCCGAGCCGCCCGGAAGCAGCACCCGGTGCTCCAGATCGCATTGCATGCTCCCCTCGAGAACCCCAGCCAGAACTTGCCTCACCCGCTCCCGATCATCGGGATGCACCAGGTCGAAGAACCGGTCTCTATCCGGCTTCAGGGCGCCGGGTGCCAGCCCAAGGATGCGGAACGTCTCATCCGACCAGCGCAGCGTGTCCATGGGGACGTTCCACTGCCAGGATCCTATGTGCGCGATACGCTGAGCGGCCGCCAGTTCTGCCGCGCTCTCACGCAGTGCCTCTTGCGTCCGCTTACGCCCGGTGACGTCCGTAAGGCTTGCCAGCACCACCGCCTGCTTGTCGAGCACGGTCTTTGTCGTCGAAACCAGGAACGTGAGATTCTCCTCTGTCCCCCTGGATCGGACCAGGATGCTCGCCTCCACGTTTCGATGGCTTTCGCCGGTTTTCAGAGTGCCGTCCACGGCCAGGTGGATGGGACAGTCGCGGCATCCGGCGTCCGTGCCGCAGGGAGCCGGGTCCGCCAGGCAGTTCGCGCATCGAACGGCCGCGCACAGAGGCATCCCGATCAGTTGATTGGTCGAATCAATTGCCGCGGCGGCGTTGGCCTTGCGGATCTTGCCCTCTTCGTCCAACAGCAGCAGGAGCATGGGAGCATTGTCGTAGACCGCTTGCAGTTCGGCGCGGTTTCGCTCCGCGGCCTCTTCCGCCTGCCGGCGCGCGGTGATATCGCGGATCAGGCCGATCACCCCGACGACATCGCCGTCGGTCCCCAAGTGCGGGCTGAAGATACTCGATACCCACCCGGTCCTGCCGCTCTCCGAGACCTGGTAACAGACGTCCGGCGATTGAACTGTTTCCCCCGCCAGAGCCCGCGCGAGCAGCTTATCGAGACTCTCCTGGCGCAGATGGGGGAACAACTCCAAGGCGTCCTTCCCCAGCACCCGGGAGGCCGGCATCCCCGTCAGCTCTTCCATGAACGGATTCCACACCTGGTAGCGGAGCTCGCGATCGTAGACTACAATGCCCTCGCGCGCTCCGGACACAATTTCGCGGTCGAACAGTTCGCTTTGGCGCAGCCGGTTCTCGTTGGCCTTCAGGGTCTCCAGCATCTGCTGACGGTCGCAGACCGATGTCAGAGCGTTCCCGGCGTTCAGCCGCTTGAGTTCGTCCTCGAGTTCGGCAATGCGAATCCGCAGCTCCAGAATCTCGTCCTGCGCGGGAGGTGGCGGGGTTACACCCACCGCGCTCGACTTGCACGATGGGCAGGGGTGCCGTGGACCAAGCATCATGGCATTCATCGGCAGGGCCGGCCAAAGCCTTTACCCCAGTTTCCGCTGTTTCGCCGGTCGAGCTTGCCACCCTGTTTTGCGCCACATCCGTAGCCCAAGCCAACCCTTTGATTCGGGGGGTATTTGCGGTGCGGCTTCAGCCGTAGCCGCCATCGCAGGTTGAACTCCGGGCCTCTACCTTACCAGCAGATACGTCATCGTCAGCCGGTACGGCGGGGGCGGCAGACTGACCGGGTGGCACAGGAGGCGGAGCTGGTTACCGATGATCGGCTTGATCACGTAGCCGTTGATGTAGGACGTGGCGTGATTCCAGGGAATCGTGGCCTTCTCGTAGTCGAGGGAACCGCCCGTGAAAGCGTGCATGAAGCGCAGCTCCAACTGGGCGGACGAGGTGACCGGCGTGGCCGCATAGTTGTCGACGAAGACGTGCGCCCAGACACGGATCTCCTTCCAGCCGTCCACCGCGATGGTCGAATCAAACAAGACTTCATAGCCCGGGCCGAACGGGGTCGCCGGGGCCGCAATTGCCTCGTTCTTGATGGGCTCGACAAACTTTGTTAGCGAGAAATCGACTTTCGTGGCACGGGATGGGGGCATTGTATCTTCTCCTTGTCAACCGGATAAAGCAGCGCCGCACTCTGCCGGATGGTGGCATGGTTCGCCCGGCGCCAGCCTCATGTTACATCAGGATTTCCCTTTTGGCCTTCCGGCCGCATCGATTATACATCCGGTTACAGGTATACAGACCCTATTCGCTCGGATGGGTCTTCCCGGCCATTCCCGGGCGAGTGATCCGCCCCAGTTCGGGTGGCAGCTTCTGCTCCCGCTCACTCTCCCGGCTTCAGGTGCATCTCCATGAATTTCAGGAACACGTCCCAGTCCGAAGGGATCGTCCCATGCCCGCCAGCATGCATATAGTAGCCGATGGTGTGGAGGATCGGCTCACCCGCGGGCGGCCATTGCCCGGTGTCCAGCCCCTGCTTGCCGAAGAGGCGGTAAACCGGACCGGCAGCGACCGCCGCCAGAAACTCGCCCTTGGGGTCCGACCAGCCATCCTTGTCGCCGGTCTGGAGCAGCACCGGCCGGGGCGCCATCAGCGCCACGAGCATGTGCGCATCCACCGGCAGCCGATCCACATGCTCTGCGAATTTCTGGTAGTTGGCGCAGAACTGGTAGGGGTACCTGGTGGGCGCCGTCAGGTGCGCGATCGTCTCGCCGTAATTGCGCCGGCTCAGGGCCGCGCCCCCTTCCCCAGAGCAACTGGCGATCACCATGGCGAACCGCGGATCGCGGGCACCCGCCCACATCACGGTCTTCCCCAGCCGGGACACTCCCAGGATCGCCACCCGCTTGCTATCCACACCCTTGTCGGTTTCCAGGTAATCCATCGCCCGGCTCAGGCCCCAGGCCCAGGCTGCGATCGCGCCCCACCCGTCCGGGGCGGGCTCGGTCTGCCCCGCCTTCAGATACAGGGCTCGCACGCCGTAAGGGATGCCGCCCAGGAAATCCGGGTCGATGTCACCGTAGTACATGGTGGCGACACCGAAGCCGTGCGACAGGATGGCCGCCACGTTCAAACGCCCGAAACCTCCTCTCGCGGGCACCCTCTTTTTTTCACGGCCCCACACTTCACCCGGCTTGACCCCGGCGTCGTCCACGGTGCTGGAGTTCGCCGAGAAGCTCAGGTTCAGCAGCAGCGGCACGGGCTTCCGCGCGGCGGCCGGCAGATAGATCAGCAGATCGGTCTTGGGCCCGTTCTTGTCCGGCGAGAAGTAAATGGTGACCTGTCTGCGAATGGCTTTTCCGTCCAGCGCCGGCGCGCCCTTTTCGAACACGTCGAAGCTCATGCCGGACGGGCGGCCCGGAGCGCGGCCATACTCATTCTCCTCGAACAGCCGCACCAGTTCCGGCCGCCGTTTGTCATTCCACGTCCTGACATCGCGCACCGGTTTTCCGTTGGCCAGCACCAGCGGATCGGGAAGCGTGTAGCTGCCGGTGCGCGACTCGTCGTAGTTCACCGGAATGCCGGCCACCACGCTGAGAGGCGCATTCGCCGTCTGGCCCAACGCGGCCAGGCAGGAGACGATCAGGGCGACAGCACATCGAAGCGGCATGAGGACATCTTACCGCGAGGCTTCGGTCTCAGCTCCCGGTTGGAGCCTCTTCGAAACCCGGCTTCTGGAAATCCGACTTGCACCTCCTTCACCGGCTGTGATAATGTCTTCTCCGCTTTGACTGTGAACGCCGGTCCCTGGGATTATTGAGGGCCGCCGTCGCGCGTGGGTGAGGGCTGGATGCCCTCGTGGAGGAGTTTGGGATGCTGCTTGCCCCCATTTTGTGGGTCATCACGATCATAACGGCTTACTTCTTTTTCGCGAGAACCTGGTGGTTTCCGCCGGCTATTTCGCAACATGGGCTGGCCTATGATGAACAGTTCATGCGCACCCTGATAGTAGTCGGCATTATCTTTGTCCTGGCGCAGGTTGCGCTGGGCTTTGTGATCTTCAAGTTCCGGAATGACGGGCGCCGGGCGGCGTTTTTCCACGGCAACAACAAGCTCGAAGCGCTGTGGACCACCGCCACCGCCGTGCTGTTCATCGGCCTGGTGCTGATGGGCACGCGCATCTGGGCCGGCGTCCATTTCGCCGACGCGCCGCCGGATGCCATCCCCATCGAGGTCACCGCCAAACAGTTTGCCTGGACGTTCCGCTATCCCGGCCCCGACGGCAAGTTCGGTCGCACGGATCTCAAGCTCGTCAACGATTCCGCCGGCAACCCCCTGGGGCTGGACGACCGGGACCCGGCGGCAAAAGACGATGTCGTGAGCGCCTCTCTCAAAGTACCGGTCGGAAAACCGATCAAGCTCCTGCTCCATTCCCGCGATGTAATCCACAATTTCTTCGTCCGCGAGCTGCGGTTGAAACAGGACCTCGTGCCCGGTATGGAGATCCCTTTCCATTTCCAGGCTGACCGGATCGGCATCTATGAAGTCCCCTGCTCGGAGTTATGTGGTCTGGGACACTTCCAGATGCGCACCACCATGCAGGTCATGAGCGAAGCCGATTTCGAACAGTGGAAGCAGCAACAACGAGCCCAACAGTGAGAGTTCGGGAACCCAATCAAAGGTGAAACCATGTCTTCTCCCGTAGCCCACGCGCACGCCGCGCCGCACGGCTTCATCCGCCGATACATCTTCAGCCTGGATCACAAGGTGATCGGCATCCAGTATTACTTCCTCGGGCTGTTCTCGGTATTCCTGGGGATGTCGCTCTCGCTGCTGATGCGCTACCACATGATCCATCCGAACGTGCCGGTGTCGTGGTTCGGAAAGCTTTGGCCCACCGCGGCGGCGGGCGGCATCATGACGCCCGAGTTGTACCTCTCGCTGATGACCATGCACGGCACGATCATGGTGTTTTTCGTGCTCACCACGGTCCCGCAGAGCGGCTTCGGGAATTACTTCCTGCCGATCCAGATCGGCGCCGAGGATATGGCATTCCCGGTGCTGAACATGATGTCGTTCTGGACCACGTTTCTGGCCCTGGTGGTGATGGTGTCCGCGTTTTTCGTGCAGGGCGGAGCGCCGCTCTCCGGCTGGACGGCTTACCCGCCGCTGAGCGCAGCCGGACGGATCACCGGTCCGGGCGAAGGTATGGGGCAGACGCTCTGGATCCTGAGCATCGCCATCTTTTGCGGCGCGTCGCTGATGGGCGCCATCAACTTCATCGCGACTACGGTGGAACTGCGCTGCAAGGGGATGAAGCTGATGCGCATGCCGCTCACCTGCTGGACCTGGCTGGTTACGGCCATCCTCGGCCTGCTGGGCTTCGCCGTGCTGCTGGCGGCGGGCGTGCTGCTGCTGCTCGACCGCCTGGCCGGCACCAGTTTCTTCCTGCCCGGCGGCCTGTACATCAGCGACCAGATCATCGCCAATCATAAGGGCGGATCGCCGCTGTTGTGGCAGCATCTGTTCTGGTTCTTCGGCCACCCGGAGGTGTACATCGCCATCCTCCCTGGCATGGGAGTAACCTCGCAGTTACTTTCCACCTTCTCACGCAAGCCCATCTTCGGGTACAAGGCCATGGTCTACGCCATCCTTTCCATCGGCTTCCTGGGCTTCCTGGTGTGGGGCCACCACATGTTCATGAGCGGCATGAACCCGTACTCGGCGATGGCGTTTTCCATCCTTACCATGGCTATCGGCGTGCCCTCGGCCATCAAGACGTTCAACTGGATCGGCACACTATGGGGCGGCAAGATACATTTCACGACCGCCATGATGTTCGCCCTGGGCTTTGTCTCCCTGTTCGTCACCGGCGGCGTCAGCGGCATTTTCCTCGGGCAACCGGCCCTCGACCTGTACTTCCACGACACGTACTTCGTGGTCGGGCACTTTCACATGATCATGGGCGTAGCCGCCATCTTCGGGATGTTCGCGGGCACCTTCTACTGGTTCCCGAAGGTGACCGGCAAGTTCCTCAACGAGAAACTGGGAAAGCTGCACTTCTATCTGACCTTCATCGGCGTGTACGCCATCTTCACGCCCATGCATTACCTGGGGATCGCCGGCAATCCGCGGCGTTACTCCGCATTCACGGATGTGGAGTACCTGGCGGGACTGATTCCGGTGCATACGTTCATGACCTGGGCCGCCTACATAACGGCCGCCGCGCAACTCATCTTCGTGATCAATCTGTTCTGGAGCATCCGCAAGGGCGCTCCGGCTCCTGTCAATCCCTGGAACGCCACTACGCTGGAGTGGACCGTTCCCTCTCCGCCGCCCCACGACAACTTCGCCGGGGTCCACCCGGTCGTGAACCACGGTCCGTATGAGTACAGTATTCCGGGCGCGCAAGCCGATTTCATCATGCAAACGGATCCCCCGGGGGTGCCTTCCGAGGCCTGACGCATCCATATGGGTATGGCTGGATCCCTCACACACGATATCGTTCAGGGCCCGCCACCGCCGCCCGTCGAGTGGGGCTCGGGCGGGGGCGGAAGCGATGGCCGTGGAGCCAACCGGCGCGCGTCGTTCACCGGACTGTTTGTTCTCCTGGCCGCCACTACCATGGTCTTCGCGGCGTTTACTAGCGCGTTCGTCGTGCGGCGCGGCCTGTCCGACGACTGGAGCAGCCTGGCGAAACCCCACATCCTTTGGGTGAACACCGTGGTGCTGCTGGCTTCGAGCATCGTGCTGGACTTTTCGCGCCGCGCTCTCAAGCGCCGCAATCGCGGGCAGTTCAACCTGTGGTGGACCGTGGCTACCGTGCTGGGCGTATTGTTTCTGGTGGGCCAGGCCATCGCCTGGCGGCAGTTGAAGGACGCCGGGGTGTATGTGGCCACCAACCCGAGCAGTTCGTTTTTCTACGTCCTGACCGCCGCGCATGCCTTCCACCTGCTGGGAGGCGTGTCGGCCCTGGTGTACGTGGACGTGCAGGCTTGGCGGCTGCGACTGGGCCCGGCCAAACGCACGGCGATCGATGTGAGCGCCATCTTCTGGCATTTCCTGGATGGCCTGTGGCTGTACCTGATGGTCCTATTCTACGTTTGGGGGTAAGGATGTCGACGCAGCAGATGAGTGCGGCTGCCGTCTCTCCCTGGGAGGGGGGCGGCTCACCGTACGCGACTAACTCGAAGAAGTTCGGGATGTGGCTGTTCATCATTTCCGACTCGCTGACGTTTTCGGCTCTGTTGTTTGCCTACACCTACAGCCGGGTCTCGAATCCCAACTGGCCCAAGCCGTTTCATTTCTCGCCGAGCGTTGTGTTCTCGAGCATCATGACGTTCTGCCTGCTGTCGAGCAGCCTGACCATGGTGATGGGGGTGCATGCCATGAACCAGGGCCGCCGCAAATCGGCCGCGGGTTGGATCCTGGCCACCATGGCCGGCGGCGCCGCGTTCGTCGTACTGCACCTCACCGAGTGGTTGAACCTCATCAACAACGAGCATGTGACGCCGTTCAAGAATCCCTGGGACGTTCCGCTCTTCGGCGGCACGTTCTTCGCGCTGACCGGTCTGCACATGACGCACGTGATCATCGGCATCATTTATCTGGGCATCATCTGCCTGGCGGTGCTGCGCGGCAAGTTCAAGGCGGAAGATGTGGAAGTAAGCGGCCTGTACTGGCATTTTGTGGACCTGGTGTGGATGTTCATCTTCCCGTTGGTCTACCTGATGTCGGCAAGAATCTGAGGGAACCCTGAAATGAGCACCGACACCGAAACAGCTGAACACATCATCGGGGCCACTACCCTGACCTTCACCAAGGTCTGGATTGCCCTCGTGGCCCTGACCGGCTTCGAGGTTTTCCTGGCCTACGAACAGTTCCCGACGCTGATCATGCTGACCGCGCTGGTGGGCCTGTCGATCATCAAGGCGGCGCTGATCATCGCCTATTTCATGCATCTGAAGTTCGAGCGGCTGACACTGTTCCTGACATTATTTCCGATGCTGATCTTCTGCATCATCCTGATGCTGATCTTCCTCGGGGACGCCACGCGCCTCCCGGTCATGCGGCCGCCGGTATGAAACGCCTGCTGCTGATACCAACCCTGTTCGCCGCCCTGTCGCTGCCCTCAACGGCACAATGCGTGATGTGCTACCGCACCGCGCACGCGCAGAACCAGGCCCGAGCGCGGGTGCTGGACCTGGGCATCGTGGTGCTGGGCGCGCCGCCGTTCCTGATCCTGGCTGGGTTCGTGGCATTCGTGTTCAAGCGGAACGACCAGTATCGGGACGAATGAGGCTGGTCGGTCTCCGCGCCCGGTCATGTCCCCTGAGCATTTGCCGGCCCGGGTCCGGACCGAGAGAAGCGTTCATGACCGATCTGTTCTCCGGCGAACCTTCGGTTCCCACCCACGAGCCGCTCGAAGCCGGTGCTGCGATCCTGCGCGGTTTCGCGGCGCCTGACGAGGCCGCCCTGCTGGAAGAGGTGGAGCGCGTCGCCGCCGCCGCGCCCTTCCGCCACCTGGTAACGCCGGGCGGATATACCATGTCGGTGGCGATGACCAATGCCGGCCGCGTGGGGTGGGTGTCGAATCGCTCCGGCTACCGCTATGATCCCCTCGATCCCGACACCGGCAAACCATGGCCGCCGATGCCGCAACGCTTCCAGCAGCTCGCCGAGCGCGCCGCCGCCGCAGCCGGGTTCGCCTCTTACGATCCCGATGCCTGCCTCATCAACCGGTATGTTTGCGGCGCCAAACTGGGCCTGCACCAGGATCGGGATGAGCAGGACGCCTGGTCCCCGATCGTCTCCGTTTCCCTCGGTCTCGCGGCCGTCTTTCTCTGGGGCGGCAAACGCCGTGCCGACCGTGTGCGCCGTTTCCGGCTCGAGAGCGGAGACGTGGTGGTGTGGGGCGGACCGGCCCGCTTCGTCTATCACGGGGTCGCGCCGCTCCCGGAAGGCCATCATCCGCTGACCGGTGCGGTGCGCATCAATCTCACCTTCCGTAAGGTGTTCTGAGCGGCGTTACTCCGCCTTTCGGATCAACCAAACCTCGCCGATTTCGAGGCCCCGGCCGTTGCCGCTCAATCCCGGCTCCCGCGAAAATACGAGTTCCAGCTTCCCGCCTTCCGTCGCGGCCTTGGGGATATCGAATTCCAGCGGCTGGAAGGGAACGGGTCTCTTCAGCCACGGATGGATTTCGTATTTCTCGTTGGCCACCAGCCGCAGCTTCGGCCCTATGTCTCCACCGGCGTAGACGACCCGGATCTTGTATTCCGCCCGCGGGTCGAGCGCCGCATACCGCATTCTTACCGGCGTGTCGTTCAGCGCCGCCCCTACTGAAACCCATGCCCTCGGGTAGTTGGTTTGATAGCCGCTGACGAGATTAATCCGCCCCACACCCGCCTGTCCGATTCCGACATACGAAGACTGCAGAAATGCCGGATCGGAGGGATAGCCGGCGCCGCGTACCAGGTGCGGCTGGCGCGCGAGATCGCCCAGGTCGTCGTAGAACCCTCCCGGCCCCGGGTCGGTGCGGTGGACAACCCTGTCGATCGCGGCCAGCCGCTCGTTTTCATCCGGCATGCTCCCGACCTCGCGGAAGCGCTCTTCGAGCCACCAGCGATTGTTCAGCGGCACGTCGGCGGTATCGGAGCTCGCGCCGCGGCCCACCGCGATCGCCTGGTATTTCTCGACGCTCAATTGGGCGTGGACGCTGTTGTAAAGCGCCTCGCTCAATTCCATCAGACGCCCGCGCAGATCCTGGGCCGCCGGCTCGATGACGGCCCGGTCCAGCGTTCTGGCGGCCCGCTCCATGGCCAGTTGCGAGCCCATCCGGGGAGCCTGTCGCAATTCGCCCAGCGCCTGCTGTTCGAGCGCCGTTTCATAGATCAGCCGCTGGCGCACGTATTCGTCGTAATAAGCGCGGTACAGCGCCTGCTGGAATCGCCAGTTCAGTTTCATCTGCGGCGTTGCCCGCTTCTCCATGTCGCGGAACATCTGGAAAGTGGTATCCACACCTTCGTTAGTCAGCAGCGGGCCCCGCCAGTTCCGTTCCAGCGCGAAGAGTCCGGCGGCGAACTCGCCGCCCACCTCGTCGGCGATGAAGTAGCGGCCGAACTCGCGCAATGCGGCGGCCAGGTCTGCGTCGGGATCCCAGCCGAGAACGCTCCACACGGCCTTGTTCACGTCGTCGTTGACGCCTTCCGAGTAAGTGCCGAACCCGATGGCGTAGTCTTTGTACGCCTCGAAAATCGCGCGCTCGTCGAGCGGACGCGGATTTGCCACTTCGCGGCCCTCGGTAACCATGTACGCCAGGTCCCAGTCGGGCACGAAATACTGGCTGTTGATGCTGTGCGTGATATCCGGATAGCGGCGGATGGGGTAGCGCGCGGGAACCTTCTTCCGCAAATCCGGCAGGCTGTCGCGCACCTGGGGCCCAAAGACGATGCCCGTCAGCCACTTCGGCTCGGCCTGTAGGAGTTGATAGAACTCGTCCATCCAGGCCGCCGAGAATCCCTGCGGCGATACCCACATGCGCGCCTGGGGATGGTACTTGTGAAGGCTCTCGGTCTGCTTTTCGAGCAGCGCCAGCAGGTACTTGGGCTCGGTGTGGCCCGGGTCGCCGCCGGGCACGAAAACGTTGTCCAGGCGCGGCAGGCGGCGGAACACCTCGGCCCACTCTTTCAGCGCGAACTCTACCGTAGCGGGGTTTGAGTAATCCCGGTCCATGGCCGGGTACCACACCCAGACATCCAGTCCGTACTCGTCGCAGATGCGGGAAACCTGCGCCATCATCTCGATTTTGGGCAGCGGAAAATGCGGGCTCTCGTCCGCATCGTCCGAACGCGGCGGGATCAGTTCGATGGCATTGGTGCCGAACACCGCCAGATCGCGAATGTACTGTTCGAACATCGGCACCGTGAACGCGTCGTAGGCGTTGACCTTCGGCCTGTACCCGAGTTGATGGCCGCGGATGGTATACCTGGGCGCCGTGGATACCTTCAGGTCGTCGTCCGCCTGCAGCACCTTGCCGCGCCGCATTCTCATGTGGCGCAACAGGTAGCCAGCGCCGAAGACGGCCGCGCGATCGCTGTTGCCCGCGACCACTACGGCGGCGCCGGAGACGGCGACCCGGAAGCCGTCCGTTCCTTCGGGTGCCGCGGGTAGCTCGCCGAACAGACCAGGCGCCATCGCGCGCACGGAATCGTTCGTTCCCACCAGCACGAAGGTGTGGCCCGCCGGGGGCAACGACGTGCTCGCCGGAAGGCGAAGTTCGGTTCGCTTCTCAATCTCCTCCCGGAGCATTTGGGACGCCTTCTGCACCGGCATGCCGGCCTTAGCCGGGGAAACGATGACCGCGTTCTGGAGGTCCAATCCCCACGTGACACCGGCAATCAGTAGGACGCCGGGAAAAAGCCTGGGACGGTAGCGAAGCATAGTCTCAATTTCTATCACAGCGGTCGGATTTCGGAGCGTCCCTTTCGTGATAGCTTGGATCACGTGCTGAAATCCACCGCACCGCTGCTGTCCCGTTCACTGCGGCGAGGCGTTCTCGCTGCCCTGGCCACCCCGGTCTGCGATGACGGTCGTCCGGATCTCGCGGCGTTCGCGCGCCTGCTGGACTTCGTCGCCGAACGCGGCGTCGATGGAATCGTCGTCGGAGGCGCCACAGGCGAGTACGCCAGTTACGGTCTGGAGCAGCGCGCCACCCTGATTCACGCAGCCGCCAGACGTTCATCCGCGGAGTTTGCGGTACTGGCGGGTATCGGCGCGCAGACACTGGCTCACACCCTCCGGCTCGCGAAAGTGGCGGCCGATGCCGCATGCAGGGCGGTCCTGCTCCCCATGCCGTACTTCTTCCGATACTCGCAGGAAGACCTGATCGAGTACGCACGAGTAGTCTGTGACGCAGCCGGACTGCCATGTTTGCTCTACCACCTGCCGTCCTTCACCAATGCGCTGGAGTTGGACAGCCTGGCCGGCCTGCTCGAATCGGACGCGGGCTTTGCGGGAATCAAGGACAGTAGCGGCCAGTCCAGCCACATACCCGCGTTGCTGGCCGCCAGAAGCCACCGTCCGTTCGACCTCTTCGTGGGTGACGATTCGTTGGCGCTGGACGGGATCCGCGCCGGTTGGGACGGCGTCATCTCCGGCATCGCCTGCTTTTTACCGGAGCTTCTGGTCTCCCTTCTGGATGCTCACCGCAGGGGAGATTCCGCGACGGCACGCCGGCGGCAGGACGATCTCGACCGCGTGATCGAAGAGCTCGCCAGGCTGCCCATTCCGTGGGCCGTTCGCATCGGGTTGGAAGAGCGTAGCATCCCGGTCGGACCGCTGCCCCTGCCTCCTTCCCCGCTAAGAACAGCGCAGGTGGAAGCGTTCCGCAACTGGTTTCGGGAATGGCTGCGGGGCAAGGATTGGACGCGCCGTTGGGCGCAAGCCGAATCGCGAAATCGTGAGCCGTGAGCTACGCAGACCTTCGCCATTATGTCATTTCGAACGTCACGGTCGCGCCCCGCGAAGCATGAAGATCACGCCTACCATAGCCGCGCCGAAGCACAACCGGAAGGCCATCCCGCTCTGACTGGTCATCGGCCGTACACTTAACGCGCTGGGCCATAGCCCCATGATGTCAAAATGACCTGTAGTTCGATCCCAGATGCCACACGCCTCAGCGCGCGTCATCTTTCAGTTCTTGAATCTTTTTACTCCAAGTTGATCAACCCTCCGGCGGACCTCAACGCGACCATGATGATTGCATGGCGAGATGCCCTTGGCCTACACATTGTAATCCGACGGGGAATTCTTTATGTGATAGCTTTTTGGGATGGTGCGCCTACGCTCTGGGGTCCGCCCACAGGCGACAATGTGAGCCGCGATGATTTACGATACGGTTTCGAACTCCTTCGAGCCATTGCCGGTTCAGCCGCCCAGCCTTCGATTCTCTACGTCTGGGAAGAGTATGCTCTTTGGCCTGCACTTGTGGGAAATCCTGCTTACCGTCTGTCTTTTCAGCGCCACGAGTATGTCTATTCTGCCGCTGACCTCTCGCATTTAGGTGCACCAACTACGGAAAAAACGTCAGGAACTTAATCGATTTGAGCAACGTTTCTCGCCTAGCACATTATTGTATAATCCAAATCTTGCTGATGAATGTGTCGATTTGCTAGAACGCTGGATCCGAATTAGACGCCAAGCCGTGCCCTCGGAGTTTTTCGCGAAATTTGAGATGGAGGCGCAGGTGTGTCGCGACGCGATAACGGGAAGACTCACGATGGAGGGCGTCGTCGCCCGAGTTGCTGGCCACGCCGAGGCTTTTAGCCTGGGCGTGCCACACACACCGCGGTGCTTCAATTGTCTATTCGAAAAAACCAACTATCAGCTTCCTGGGGCGTCAGCATTTATTTTTTCTGAGTTGGCGCGTGTTGTTGGTGGCCAATATGACGAGATAAACGCAGGTGGGGACTGGGGCGTACCCTACCTCGCAAAGGCGAAGTGGAGTTGGCGTCCCAGTCGTGTTGCAGGGGTGTTCGCGCTCTCGGAAGCAATTGAGGACCGTAATACCTTGGAAAAACCATTCATTGCTGGCTGAAGATTCAGTGTTTTGCAGTTCGCAAGGTGCAGCCGGATAAGGCGCCCTGGGAAGTGAAGATGTTCCGAGTGGGTCGTTGGCCACCCGGACACGGTCCCCGCCGGCTGATCGACCGCGGGTGCCAATCCACGGGTTGGACGACTATACGTCAAGATGGACCGCCGGATGCTCTAACTGACGCGGGCGGCGTTTCAGGGGTGGAATCCTGGCACAGGTTGGGAACACTACGTCATGAAACCCAACGCGAGACGCCTGGATTCAGCGGTTGTGTAGCCCGGGCATTGAAACTCCCGTCCCTGGAAACTCCTGACGCTCTTCCGTACTGCTACACTGGCGGTTTAGAAGGAACCTATGGAACCTATTGCGAACTCCATGGTCCATTGCGCGACCGGTGGGTCGGCCGCCGCACTCAAGAAAGAAGCCGAAGGGTTCTGGAAAGCGGTCTTCGGAGAACCTGCGAAGGCCGTCGGTGGCCTCCTTACGGACAAAGTTAACAAGCGGCGGCATGCGAACCTCATCAAGATAACCGTTGAGGCCAAGCGCAATCTTGCAAGCGCCGGTGTCTCCCCGAAGGAAGTGCCCCTCAAGATAATTCACCCAATGCTTGAGGCGGCCTCTCTTGAGGAAGACCGCGGTATGCAAACGAAGTGGGCGAATCTACTGGCAAGCGCCGCCGACCCGCGCGCCGGGGCGATGCCGCCCTCCTTCCCCAAGATTCTCTCCGAAATGTCGGCTCGCGAGGCCAAATTCTTGGATCGCCTGTACGATTATCTATCGCAGGGGGCTTCCCGGTCCAAAGCGATGTTGCAACCCGCGTTCACACAGCCGCTGGATAGCCGCGAGTTATTTGATCTGTACACCGAAGGTGCGGAGCTTAGCGTGGAGGCCTTTTCCGTCGATGTGGACAACTTGCTTCGGTTCCGCTTGATAAGCGTCGAAGCGCCCTCTATCGACGCTGACGCCATTCGCCGCAACGAGCCGCTCAAGCAGGATGACATTTATCGCTTGAACTCGCTCGGATTGCTTTTCGTCACTACGTGTAAGGCGAGGCAATCGTAGTCTCTACCTCATCTACCCCCTTCTCCCTGCCCGTGCGGCGTAATGATGACACTCCTCGTGGTTCGGATCGAATGCCGCCCGCTTTTGGTCCGTCACCGACCCGGTAATCCGGGCGATTAGTTGTGGGGGAATCAGCCTGGCGGAGAGCCCCGTGCTTATCGGAATGCGTTAGATGCGAAACGGTAGTAGCATCGAATTGTGATTCGGTCCTTTCGTGATAAGGAGACCGAGAAGGTGTTCCGGCGCGAGTTCAGCCGGAAGTTCCAGCGCATTGGTCCAGTGGCAAAGCGGAAGCTTGACCACATTCATGCGGCCGCGGCGCTATCCGATCTCGGCGCCATTCCAGGAAATCGCCTGGAGGTTCTGGCAGGGGATCGCAAGGGGCAGTACAGCATTCGGGTCAATGACCAGTGGCGCATCTGCTTCCGGTGGGCGGCGCCGACGCCCTTGAAGTCGAGATTGTGGACTACCATCATTAGCGAGCTCGGATTATGGCAAAGAAAACCAAGACCATGCCTCCGATTCATCCCGGTGAAACACTGCGGGAGGACTTTCTCAAACCGCTTGGCCTGTCGGCCAATCGCGTCGCGATCGAGTTGCAGGTGTCTGTCACCCGCGTGAATGATGTCCTTCGCGGCAAGCGGGCAATCACAGCGGACACCGCTCTCCGTTTGGCTCGGTATTTCGGAACCACACCGCAATTCTGGATGAACCTCCAGGCGAACTATGACCTGGAGTTGGCCCAGGATGCCCACGGTCCGGAGATCGCCGACCGCATCAGGCCGCACCGGGCCGCGTGACTTCGCGCTCGACGGCAGCGATTTCGGCTGCCGCTACTGGTCAGTGACCGATCCATCGCCGAACCGGTACTCCGGGCGGTTGCTTGGCTTGTGGGTGTGCCGCCGCGACCTCTTTGTCCAAGGTGACGCCCAGGCCCGGGCGCGTGGACAGTTCGGCATACCCGTCCTTCACGACCCGCCCGGCGGCCACTGGGCGGTGAGCCGCTGACACGCTGAGCCCCACCGGGCGGCCGGGTCGTGCGGCAGTGGGGCGGAGGCTCCGACACCCGCCAGTCGAGCCGCCACCCGCGAAAGACGGGAGGCGGCGGAGCACATAGCGGACTTGTTTGGCTCCTTTCACGTCGGGTATAGTTTGAGAGCTTGACCGGCTTCGGGCGGCCTCCGATCCTCGATGTCACAACTGAATTTCGAACGTATCTACGAGCAACATTTTGAGACCGTGTTCCGTTACGTGGGATGCTCCGTGGCGCGGCGCGATATTGCCGAGGAGATCACGGCGGACGCCTTCCTGCGGTTGCTGCGGAACGGGGAGCGCGTGGATGAAAGCCGCCTGCCCGCGTGGTTGATCACCGTGGCGCGGAACCTGATCGTGGATTACTGGCGTTCCATCGCGCGCGAAGCGCCGCTGGACACCGGGCCGGAGCCGCAAACAGCCCGCCCGGGGATAGACTGGGCCACCCTGCTGGTGGCCAATGCGGAACTGAAGCCGGCGCATCGCGCCTGCCTGGTTCTGCGCTACGTGCACGGCATGGATCGCGGGGAAATCGCGCAGCATACGGGATTGACCGACAACCAGGTGAAGAGTTGCCTGCAATACGGACTGCAATTGCTGAGAAAGGTCCTGGTGAAGGAATGACGACAGACTGGGACTCCGAAGAGTTGGAATTCGCCCCGCGGCGCGCGGCGAGCAGGTGCCCGCCGCCGGCGCTTGTGCTGGGATTCAAAAGCGGCGAGCTTCCTTCCGACCTCGTACCGCGGGTGGCCCAGCACGTCGCCGGCTGCGTGATGTGCCGGACGCTGGCGCGGGACCTGGTGGACCTTCAGGATGCGGGTCCGGCCCTGGCTCAGAAACAGCGAGTCCGTGAGCGGCTGCGACCGCCGCGATCCCGTTGGTGGCTGATCCCGGCGGTGGCCGCGCCGGCCGCCGCAGTAATTGTGGCCGCGTTGCTGCTGTCGAGCGGCCTCCCGCGCCGGAGGGCGGCGGAGCAGCGGGCGCCGGTGGCGGCGGTGTCGCCACCGCCCGCCATGCAGCCGGCACCAGCGATTCCGAAAGCGCCGGTGATGCTGCCGGTTTCGATACTGGTGTTTCGCGGGCAGTCGGACCGCGGAGGCCAGGAAGCCATGCTCCAGGCCTTTGGCACGGCCGTCGCGCCTTATCGCGCAGACCGCTTCCAGGAGGCCATAGCCCGGCTGCAAGAGTTCACCAAAAAGTACCCGGCGATGCCGGAGGGTTTCTTCTACCTGGGCGTGTCGCGGCTGTTGGCCGGACAGGGGGCCGAGGCCCGCGCCGATCTGGAACGTGCGCGCCGGCTTTCGCCGCCGCTTCGCGACCAGGTGGACCGTTACCTGCAACTCATCCCACGGTAGCGATGTCCCGCCACGCCCGAACCTGGTTGCTGCTTCTCCTGGCGGCGGGTTGCGCCGCGGGCCAGGACTGGGCCGCAAAGCTGCAACAGGGCTCGGCGCTCCTTCGCCAGCGGCAGTACGACGCAGCTAGCGCGATTTTCGAAGAGGTCCGCGATCAAGCTGTCAGAGACCACACGGAACTGGCGGAGGCGGGCGCGCGCCTCGGATTGGGCAACATTCAGGCCGCCCGCGCGGAGTACGCCGCGGCGCTCCCCAACTTCGAGAGGGCCGCCGAACTGTACGATCGAAACCCGGGACCCGTCGCCAACCGGTGGCGCCTTTCCGCTTACCGCGAGATCGCAGCCATGGCGTACTATCTCGGCGATCGGGCGAAGTCTCTCGAGGCCGCGCGAAAGCGTCTGGAACTGGCCCGCGCGTCCGGCAGCACCGCCGTGGGCCAGGCTCTGTATTCCCTGGCGTTCCTGGCGCCAACTCCGGAGCAATCGCTGGATTACCTGCGGCAGGGGCTCGCTACCGCGACTGCCGCGGGAGACGCCCCCACCGAGGGCATGCTCTATCATCTGTGGTCGGACCACCTGTGGGTCGCCGGCCACTACCGCGAATCCCAGCAGAAGCTGACCACGGCCCTGGCGCTGTTGGATCGTCCCGGGCTGGAATCGGAGCGGGCCCGGGCACTCACCAGCCAGGGGCGTCTCCATCGCACGTATTCGCGCTATGGGGAGGCGCTCGCGGCATATAGCGAAGCGTTGCAGATCCAGGAACGGCTGGGGGACCTTGCGGGAATCCGGCAAAGCCTGGAAGCGATGGCTCTCGCGCTGGACCGCCTGGGCCGCACCACGGAAGCCGCCGCTCAACTGCAACGCGCGCTCGCCGTGGCGCGTTCCATCGGTTCGCCCATGCAGGTGTCCTCGGTCCTCGAAGAGATCGGAGCGCACCTGGCGTCCCTGGGAGAGTTCGATCGCGCGATTCCACAGTTTGAGGAGTCGGCGCGCCTGAATCCCGCGAACGCACTGAGCTGGACTGGGCTCGCGTTTTCCTATCTGAAAGCGGGCCGGGCGGAAGATGCCCTGCGAGCCACGAACCGGGCCCTCGAGCTTCCCGCAGCCGCGGCGTCCACCCGCGACAGCGCTCTGCTGGAGCGCGCCGGCGCTCTCCACCGGCTGGGGCGCGACTCCGATGCGGAGCGCGATGTCCAGGCGGCTGTGGCGCGAATGGAGGAGGAGCGCCGCCATCTGCGCCAGGACGACGACAGCCGGATCGGCTTTGCTGATGAGCACACCTGGTTCTACCGGACAGCCATCCCCGTGCTCGCCGAGATTGCTCCCGTGGAAGCCCTGGCGGTCGCGGAACAGGCCCGCGCCCGGGCCTTTCTCGATCTGCTGGCGACGCGCGAAGTACAGGGCCGGGAAGGTTCGGGCGACCTGCAAGGCCAGGTGCGGGCAGAACCCTACCGCGCCGATCAGATCGCGGCTGCCGCCCGACGCCTGGGCTCGACGGTGATCCTGTACTGGCTGGACGAAAACGAAGTGCTGATCTGGGTGGTCAACGGCGACGGGGAGGTTCACCTCCAGCGGGTTCCCGTGAGCCGGAAGGAAATTGCCAGTCTGGTCGCTGGCGTGGGCGATGCGCAGCATAGCCCGGCACTCCTTCTCGCGGCCGGGGACAGCTCGAACCCCACGGTTGACACGGCACAACGCGAGCCGTGGGACCGGCTCTATCGCTACCTGATCCAGCCCATCGAGCAGTATCTGCCGCCGGCCGCCGGCAGTCTGCTTACGATCGTGCCTCACGGGCCGTTGTTCCGCCTGCCGTTCGCCGCGCTGCGCGACCGCCGCGGCCGCTACCTGATCGAGCGCTACGCTTTTCATTACGCTCCAGCCGCCGCCGTACTCGGATACGCGGGGCGCCCGGCTACGGAGGGAATTCCGGCCAACGTGGTAGTGGCGAATCCCGCGAACATGCCGGACGGCCCCGACGGCAAAGCGCTCCCGCCCTTGCCGGAAGCCGGTCGCGAGGCGCGCGCCATCGCGCGGATCCTTCCGGAGACGCAGGTGCTGGAAGGGGCTGAGGCAACTTCCGCGGCCGTTTCCGGCGGCGTGCGCAACCGGTCGGTGATTCACCTTGCGACGCATGGCGTTCTGCTGGAGAATCAGCCACTCGATTCCTTTCTGGCATTGAGCGGCGGGGAGCTCAAGGTTCGCGATATCTACCGCTGGGACCTGTCGGCCGACCTGGTGGTGCTCAGCGCGTGCCGGAGCGGGGTGGGCCGCATGTCAGCGGATGGGATGATCGGAATCACGCGCGCCTTTCTCTACGCCGGCGCGGCCTCCGTGATGGCTACTCTCTGGGACGTGACCGATGCCCCTACCCTGCGGCTGATGGCGGCATTCTACCGGCATTACCGGCGCTCCAAGGATAAGGCGCTGGCCCTGCGCGCCGCTCAATTGGAACTGTTGCAGGCGCTGCGCAGCGGCGAGATAACCGTGAAAACCGCGGCGGGCGTTTTTGTCCTGCCCGAGACGCCTCTGTTCTGGGCGCCCTTCATCCTGTCCGGCCAGCCCTGAGAGGGGAGTCCGGCCATTTTTCTTCCGCCAGGCCCTCCTGTTCCGTAATCAAACAGGGATGCAGTCGAAGTCTCCGGAGGAGAACACAGGATGAACATCAATATTCCGAGAGTTGCCGTTGTCGCCAGCCTTCTTTTCGCGGGCCGGTTTGTCCAGGCCGAAGACCAACCGGTTTCGGTGGCCGTGGGGCGAACCGGTCAGACCGCTTTTGAGTTTGTAGGATCCATCGAACAGAGCGGCGACGACATGAAGTTGACGGGCTATATAACCTCGATAGCCGGTTTGGCCGAGTCGCAATTGTTCACGGATCCTACCACGCGGTCCCCCAACACGGCGCGGTTCTCGATAGTCGCCACAGGCAAACTGACCAGCCGCAATGTAGCCTCGCCGCTGTTTGTGCTGGACGCCGTCAGCACCGCCAGCATCAACTTCAATGCGGGCACACTGTTCAGTTCGGCGGGCGCGATTGCCAGCGCCAACTCCACACTGCAAACGGTGGTGCATGTTATTAGTCCGTTCACTGCGCAGTCTCCGGGCAGAGGGCTGTTCACCGCGTCGGGCGAGTTTGTGCGCACCACGGCGGATAACTTTGAACTGGACGGAGTTACCTACCGGTTCGGCGAGGCCAACCGCGTGATGCGCATCACGATGGTGGGAGATGGCATCCTTATGGACCCGACGGGGCCGATCTCGACGATCACCGTCGCCGGGACGGTAGTGGTGGGTGACTACCTGCCGCAACCGTAGCGGTGCGCGAATGCACTCGAAGGATGGCGGCTCCGCCTGCGCTATCGTAGGCATCGGGTGCCGTTTCCCCGGGCACGCCAACTCTCCGGAGGAGTTCTGGAAACTGCTCTGCGAGGGGGTGGATGTGATCCGCGACATTCCCGGCGACCGTTTCGACCTGGGCCGGTTCTACGATCCGGATCCGGCCCGGCCGGGCCGTTCCTATGTGCGGCGCGCCGGCATTGCCGATCATGTCGGCAGTTTCGATGCGTCGTTCTTCGGGATCTCGCGCCGCGAGGCGGCCCATATGGATCCCCAACAGCGCGTACTGCTGGAGGTGGCCTGGGAAGCACTCGAGGATGCGGGCGTGCCGGTCGAGCGGATCGCCGGATCGCGGACCGGCGTTTATATTGGCATCTCGAGCCATGACTTCGCCAGCATGCTGGTGTGCGAGGCGAACCGCAACCGCATTGGAGCGCACAGCCTCACCGGGACGGCGGGAAGCATCGCGGCCAACCGCCTGTCCTACCTGTTGGATTTGCGAGGACCGAGCCTGGCGGTCGACACCGCCTGCTCCTCCTCCCTGACGGCTCTGCACCTGGCATGCGGCGGCCTCTCGTCGGGGGAGTGCGAAGTGGCGCTCGCCGGGGGTGTCAATCTGTTTCTGGCTCCCGAAACCGCCATCACCATGGCGAAGGCGTCCATGCTGGCGCCTGACGGGCGATCCAAAGCGTTCGACGCGCGGGCTAATGGCTACGTGCGCGGCGAAGGCGCCGGCATCGTCGTGCTGAAGCCGCTGGACCGGGCGCTCCACGACCGCGACCGGATCTATGCCGTCGTACGCGCCACCGCCGTCAACCAGGACGGCCGCACCGTCGGCATGACTGTCCCCAGTTCGGAAGCGCAGGCTGCGATGATCCGCGAGGCGTTGCGCCAGGGCGCGGTGTCGCCGGACGAGGTTCAATACGTGGAGGCGCACGGCACAGGCACGCCGGCCGGCGATCCCGTGGAAGCCGCGGCAATCGGCGAGGTGTTCGGTGAACGCGACGGGGGCAGCTCCTGCGTCATCGGCTCCGTCAAGACCAACATCGGACACCTGGAAGCGGCGGCCGGCATTGCGGGCCTGATCAAAGCCGCGCTTGCCCTTCAGCATCGGATGATCCCGCCCAGCCTGCATTTCGAGACGCCCAACCCGGCGATCCCGTTTGAGCGGCTGCGGCTGCGCGTGGCTACGGCGCTGGAACCCTGGCCTTCGCCGTGCCGGCGCCCCATGGCCGCGGTGAATTCCTTCGGGGTCGGCGGCGCGAATGCTCATGCGCTGCTGCAAGGGCCGCCGGAGGAGGGGCAGACGCCCGCCGCGGCCCCGCCGGTGCGTCCGGAGCCTCGCGTGCTGCTGCTGTCCGCCAGGACTCCCGAAGCCCTGGCCGGTGCAGCGGGCCGTTATATCGAGTTTCTTCGCGAGCGGAACGTGTCGATCGATGATGTCTGCTACACCGCCGCGGTACGGCGAACGCACCACCCGCACCGCCTGGCGGTCGTGGCCAGCGGGCGCGAGGAGTTCGCGGCTCGGCTGGAACAGGGCGCTTCGGATGTGATCACCGGAACGGCGCACCATGGCGGCGCGCCGAAACTGGCCTTTGTGTACTCGGGGATGGGCCTCCAGCGGCCAGGGATGGCGAAGGAACTGCGGCTCTCGGAACCCGTGTTCCGAGAAGTGCTGAACGAGTGCGACGCGATCCTCCGGCGGTGGGCCGGGTGGTCGTTGCTCGGCGCCTTCGAGGACCACGACCCGGCGCGCGCCGCCTCGCCTGCCGTCGCACAGGTGACGAACTTCGCGCTGCAGGCTGCGCTCACGGAACTGTGGCGGTCCTGGGGAGTCATCCCGGACGCGGTGACAGGCCACAGTGTGGGCGAAGTGGCCGCGGCCTATGGCGCGGGCGCGCTGAGTCTCGAGGACGGTTTGCGTCTGGCATACCACCGCGGGCGGTTGGCGCAGCGGGCGAGTGGAATGGGTGGCATGCTGGTGGCGTCACTCTCCGTGGCCGCCGCCGCCGCCATGATCTCCCGCTACGATTCCCGCATCGCACTGGCCGCGGTGAACAGTCCGGGTTCCGTCACGCTCTCCGGAGATAGCGATGCGCTGTCCGATATCGCGGCGGAACTGGAGCGCCAGCAAGCGTTCTGCCGCTTTGTCCCGGTGACGGTACCTTATCACGGCCCGGCTCTGGATCCGTTCCGCGACGAGCTCATCGAGAGCCTGCGTCCCCTTGCGCCGCGGAAGCCGGGCATACCGATGGTTTCCACGGCCGTCGGGGAATGGGTGAATGGCGTGCCTCTCAGCGCCGGCCACTGGTGGCAGGAATTCCGCAGCCCCGTGCAATTCGCGCGCGCCCTGGCCTTGCTGATCGAGGATGGCGTGGAGATGTTTCTGGAGATCGGCCCGCACGCCTCGCTGCAATCCCCCATCTCCGATTGCCTGGCACACGCGTCGGCGAAAGGCACGGTGCTCTCCTCGCTGCGGCGGGGCGAAGACGACCGGGCAGTGATGCTCCGTGCCGCCGCGGCTTTGCACGTCCGCGGCCGGCGCATCGATTGGCAGAACGTGTTTCAGGGACGCGGCCGCCCGGTGGCCCTTCCGTTGTATCCCTGGCAGCGCGAAAGTTTCGGCACCGGACAGTACGCGGAAAACCAAACTGCGGGCGCGCCCGCCGGGATGGATAGCGGCCATCCGTTGCTGGGCGTGCGGATCCTTTCGGCACGCCCATGCTGGCAGGCGAACCTGGCCGACCAGCGACTGAGCTACCTGGAAGGGCACGTGGTCCAGGACGCGATGGTGTTTCCCGCCGCCGCTTACGTGGAGACCAGCCTGGCGGCCGGCGCGGAGTTGTGGCCAGGCTCCGGCGCCGTCATCGAGCAGATGGAATTCCGCAAGATGCTCGTGCTGACGGAGGGCCGGGCGGCGATGATGCAGTGGACGTGCGATGCCGCGGGCACTTTTGAGATCTTCTCGGCGCCTCAAGGGGAAGCGTCCTGGACGCTTCACGCCGCAGGGCGTGTGCGGAGAACGGAGTCCCCGGCGGAGCCTTCGACCATCGATCTGGAAGCCGTTCGCACGCGTTGCCCTCAGAGCATTCCTTTGTCCGGCTGGTACGATTGGTATCGCCAACGGGGGCTCTGCTACGCGGGCGCGTTCCGCGGCGTGGAAGCGGTGTGGCGAGGCCGGGGCGAGGCGCTGGGGCGAATTGCGTTGACGGGCGACGCCTCCTGCTATCACATTCATCCCGGCCTGCTCGATTCGGCTTTTCAAGTCCTCGGCGCGGCGATCCACGGCGATGTGGGCGGGAGCGCAATGAAGGGTACGCTTCTCCCTGCCTCCATCGGCGCTGTGCGGTGGTACGGACCGGGCGGCGTGCGTCTCTGGGCCTATGCCAGGCTGCGCTACGGCCGCCAGGATGCGTTCGAAGGCGACATCCGTCTGGCCGACGATACCGGTCGCGAGGTGCTGGCCATCGAGGGCCTGCGATGCCTGCTGGTCGGCGCGCCGGCCAGGGATAGCGGCGGGCTCCTCAGCCGCGTGCGGTGGCGGGAACATCCGGTAGAGACCCGCGCGTGCGCGGCACTGTCGCGGCTCTGCGCCCCGGCGGTCGAAGCCGCGCCACGAATTGCCGCGTCGACCGGCATCGACGAATACTATCCGCGCATGGAGAATTCGCTGAACGCCCTGGCGGCGGCGTACATCCGGGCCGCGGTGGGACGCCTGGGCGAAGCCTCCATACCGGCCGCGGAGGCAGACCTCGCGGCGTTGCGGGAGCGGCTGGGCGTAGTTCCGGGCCACCATCGATACTTCGGCCGGTTGATGGAGATTGCCCGCGAAGGTCCGGACGCACCGATGGATCTCGAAGGCTGCCGCCGGATCGCCTCGGGTCTCCGCGAGGCGCATCCGGCCTGGGCCGGTATGGTCGACCTGCTGGCTCACTGCGGCGAGTCGCTGGACGAAATGCTCACCGGCAAGCTGGAAGCGCAGGAAGTACTGTTCGCACCTGGCGCCATCGAGTGCCTGGGCGATTTCTACTGTCACAGCCCGTTGTTCTCCTACTACAACCAGGTAGTCGCGGAAGTGGTGGCGGCTCTCGCGCGGGAACGGTCCGGTAGCGCGAAACTGCGAGTTCTGGAACTCGGCGCCGGTACCGGTGGCACGACAGCCTTCGTGCTGCCGCGGCTTGCGGAGGGCTCGGCCGATTACGTATTCACCGATATATCGCCCTTGTTCCTGTCGCGGGCGCGCACGCGCTTCACGGGCCGGCCAGACCTGCACTTCACCCTGCTGGACATCGAAACCGGCCGTTCCGAGGGTATTCTCCCCCACGGTGAGTTCGACGTTATCATCGCGTCCAACGTGATGCACACGGCCGCGGACGTCCTGGAGGCCATCCGCACGGCGCGGCGGCGTCTGGCCCCCGGCGGCGTGCTGATCCTGCTCGAAGCCACGCGCGCCATCGCCTGGACGGAATTCGTTTTTGGGCTATTTCGGGGGTGGTGGCGATTTGCCGACCGTGAGCTTCGCACCAGCCACCCCTTGATGGACACAGGGAAGTGGGCGGGTATTCTTCGCGACGCGGGGCTGGATGACGTGGAGATCCTGCCGGAACTCGATTGCGAATGTCCGGCATCGGAGACGGTGATCGTGGCGCGGCCCAGGCGCGGGCGGGGCCGGAGAATGGCTGATCCTGGCGGACCGTGGCGGCGCCGCGGAGAAGATGTCCCAGGCTCTCGAGCGGCGCGGCGCGATTCCCGTGCTCGCCGGGCGCTCGCTACCCGAAGACCTCGGTACGCACGCCTGGGCGGGCGTGATTCATCTCGCGAGCCTGGACCAGCCATCACCCGAAAATCTCACGGCCCCACAGTTGATGGAGTTTCAAGCAGCGACCTACGAGGGGATTGTGGATCTGCTGCGCGGGCTGGTGTCGCAGCGCGACGAGTTGCCTCCCATCTGGCTGGTGACCGCGGGGGCGCAGGCGGTAAGCGCGGACGACCCGCTGCCCAACGCTCCGCAGGCCGGCCTGTGGGGACTGGGCCGCGTATTGGGCACGGAGTTTCCCGCGGCGCGCTGCCACCTGGCCGACCTGAGCCCCGGCTGTGAAGAGAGCGAGATCGAGTCGCTGGTGGACCGCATGGTCGCCGACGACCCCGAGGACGAACTGGCATTCCGGGGCGCGGGGTGCTTCGCGGCTCGCGTAGAGCCGGCCACCCGCGAAGAGTTTCGGGACGAGACGGAGCGCGTGGTGTCCGCACCGCCGGCGCAAATCAGGCTGGAGGTGGGAGAGGTGGGGTCGCTCGATTCTCTCTCGCTCCGAAAGGTGCGCCCGGCGCGACCAGCTCGGGGGGAACTGCTCGTCCAGGTGAGCGCCGCCGGGCTCAACTTCCGGGACATCATGCTGGCCCTGGGTCTGTTGCCGGTGAGCGAGCCCGCTATCGACAGCAGCCTTCCGCTGGGGTTTGAATGTGCCGGCGTGGTCCTGGAGGTGGGCGACGGGGTGAAGGGCTTCACCCCAGGCGATGGAGTGATCGGCGGTGACGCACGGTGCTTTCGCTTCGCATGCGATCGTCCGCGCGGCCGCGGCGGTTCCCAAACCGGCATCCCTCAGCTTCGAGGAGGCCGCTACCATCCTCGCAGCCTTCACCACCGTGCAGCACGGCTTGCACCACCTGGCCGGCATCGCGCCGGGAGAGCGCGTGTTGATTCACTCCGCCACGGGCGGTGTGGGCATGGCCGCCATCCAGGTATGCCGCGCCGCCGGCGCCGAGATCTTCGCCACCGCCGGCAGTCCGGAGAAGCGCGCGCTGCTTCGCTCGATGGGGATTGCTTACGTCATGGATTCCCGCTCCCTGGCGTTCGCAGACGAAATTACCGGCATCACCTCGGGTGAAGGCGTGGACGTGATTCTGAATTCGCTGCCGGGTGAAGCCATCGCCAAAGGTCTCTCCATCCTGCGGCCCGGCGGCCGCTTCCTCGAACTGGGCAAACGCGACCTGCTGGACAACTCGCGCATCGGTCTGCTGCCGTTCGAGAAGACCCTGTCGTTCTTCAGTATCGATCTGGACCGCATGTTCCGGGAGCGCACCGCGAAGGTGGGAGAACTGGCGGCGGAGGTGATGCAAGGATTCGCGGACGGGCGGTATGCGCCGCTGCCCCGTACGGACTTCCCGCTGGCGGACGCGCCAGCCGCCTTTCGCTCGATGGCGCAGGCCCGGCACGTGGGCAAGATCGTGCTCACGGCGCGCGAGCCGGAGTACCGGGTGCAGCCCACCCGGTCGCAACGGCTGTTCCGCCGGGACGCGACTTACCTCATCACTGGCGGCATGGGCGGCTTCGGGCTGGCGGTGGCCAGGTGGATGCTCTCGCAGGGAGCCCGGAACCTGGTCCTGATGGGACGCCGCGCCGCGCCCGCTCCCGAGAACGAATCCGACTACCGCGAGTTGTTAGCGTCCGGCGCCACCGTCCGGTTTCTGTCGGGCGACGTTTCGCGCGAAGCAGACGTGACGCAGGTGCTGTCCACGATTCGCGCTGAAATGCCGCCGCTGGGCGGTGTGCTGCACGCGGCCATGGCCCTCGAGGACGGAGCGCTGCTCGACATGACGCCCGATCACTGGCGCCGCGTGCTGGCACCCAAGGTATGTGGCGCGTGGCTCCTCGACCGCCTCACGGCCCAGGACAACCTGGACTGCTTCGTGTTGTTCTCGTCCGCCGCATCCATTGTGGGAAGCCCGATGCACGCCAACTACGCGGCGGCGAATGCCTTTCTCGACGGGTTGGCCCACAATCGCCGGGCGCGCGGCCTGCCCGGCCTCTCGCTGTGCTGGGGCATGCTGGCGGGCACCGGCTACGTCTCGCGGCAGCCCGAGGTGCTGCGATACCTGGAACGCCTGGGCCACCGGAGCATCACTTTGGCCGAGGCTCTCGACGCGTTGGAGATGATGTTGCGCAGCGGTCAGGCGCATGCTATCGCGGGGCGCGTCGAATGGAGCGAATTCCGGCGATCGTTTCCCGCCGCGTTACGGCGGCGGTTCTCCGCCCTGCCTGGCCTTGCCGAAACGGACCAGCCCGCGAGCGGACCCGCGGAACCGGGCTCCGCCGCTGCCGCCTTGCGAGAGGCGGACCCCGCGTGCCGGCGGGAAGCCGCCTGCGCCTACGTGTTGCAGCGAGTGGCCAAGGTTCTGACCGAACCCGAGTCGAAGATCGATACCGATGCGGCCCTGACAAATCTCGGCCTGGATTCCCTCATGGCCGTGGAGTTGCAAACTCTGTTCCACATGGACCTGGGCATTCGCATCGCCGCCACGCGTCTGCTGCAGGGCACCACGGTGCGTGGCCTGGCCGATCTGATTACCACCCGCCTGGAGGAAGGCGGGCCGCGCGGTTCACAGACGCCGCCGACCACCGGTTCCGTCCCACGCAGCCTGCCGTTGGCCTTCGAGCAGCGGCGCCTTTGGTTCCTGCAACAGTTGCATCCCGAAAGCCCGGTTTACAACGTCCCCCTGGCGGTTCGCTTCTCCGGCGACCTCAACGCGCCCCTGCTCCATCGCGCGCTGCGGGAAGTCGCGCAACGTCACGAAGCGCTGCGGGCCACTTTCGTACTGCGGGGTAGCGAGCCGGCGCAGGTGATTGCCCCGCGCATCGACCTGGCGATGCCGGAGGCCGACCTGGCGCCTCTCGACGCGGAACAGCGCGAAGCCGAAGTCCTGCGGCTCAAGCAGGAGGAAGCCCGGCTTCCGTTCGACCTTGGTCGCGGCCCGTTGATCCGCGCGAAGTTGCTGCGCCTGGCGCCTCGGGAACACATCCTGCTGGTCACGATGCATCACCTGGTTGTCGATGCGTGGTCGGTGCCGGTGATTGCCCGCGATACCGCCCTGGTGTATCAGCGGCTGCTGAATGGCCAGCCTGCCACGTTGCCTTCGCCCGCGCCTGGGTATTCGGACTTCATCGCCGGGCAGCAGGCATCCCACGCCGCCACGGATCAGCTCGCGTACTGGAGGCAGCAGCTTGCCGGAGTGCCGCGGCTGAACCTTCCCGTGGACCGCCCGCATCCTCCGGAACGCACCTTCGCCGGCGCGCGCCTGGAATTTGCGCTCGATGCGGAGACCTTCGAAGGCCTCGAGCAGTGCGGGCGGGCCGATGGAGCCACACTGTTCATGACCCTGCTGGCGGCGTTCGAGGTCCTGCTCTATCGCTATTCCGGTCAGGGCGATTTCTGCGTGGGAGCGCCGGTGGCCACGCGCGCGAGGGAAGAGGCCATGGACCGGGTGGGCTGCCTCGTCAACACTCTTGCCATGCGCGCGCGCGTCTCCGGAGAGATGACCTTCCGCGAATTGCTGCGCGCCGTCCGCGACACGGTGCTGGGCGCGTACGAACATCAGGACGTGACCTGGGAGAAGGTGGTGGAAGCGGTGCAGCCCGAACGCGACCCCAGCCGCCTGCCCGTGTTTCAGGCGTTGCTCGTGGTGCACCATATCGCCCTGCAGCAGGTGGAGTTCCCGGGGCTGGTGATGATCCCGGAATACACTGGCAATCGGAGCACGACGTTCGATGTGGTGCTGCTGATCGACGCCGCGCGGCGGGAGGCCGCCATCGAATACAACACCGACATTTTCGAATCCGCCACCATCGAGCGCATGAGCGGACACCTGCGCGAGCTGCTGGCGGGGATTGCCAGCCAGCCGGACTCACCCGTGTGCGAGCTTCCCCTCCTGACGGAAGCCGAGCGGCGCCAGGTGCTGGTGGACTGGAATTCCGCGCCGGCGCCATGGCGGCACGACGTATGCCTCCATAGCCTGTTCGAGGAGCAGGCGCGCCGCACACCCGAGGCGCCGGCGGTGATCGGTGAATCGCAGTCCTTTACCTATGCCCAACTCGATCGCGCCGCCAACCACCTGGCCGCTCTGCTCCAGGCGCGCGGCGTGGGACCGGAATCGCGGGTGGCGATCTGCGCCGGCCGCTCGCCACTGGCCGTCGCCGGCATGTTGGCGGTGCTCAAAGCCGGCGGCGCGTTCATTGCCTTCGACCCGGCTTATCCGCAGGAGCGGCTGGCCTTCATGCTCCACGATTGCGCTCCCGATCTGCTGCTGACCGAGACGCAACTTGCCGCCGATCTGGAGCGGCTCGGGACGATCACGGCGGCGCGTCCCGAGGTCGCGGTGCGTCCGTCGAACCTGGCGTACATGATGTACACATCGGGTTCGACCGGGCAGCCCAAGGGTGTCCTGATCGAACATCGCGGCATCTGTAACCAGATCCTGTGGCGCCAGAGCGCGTTCCCGCTGGACTCATCCGATGTCGTGCTGCAAACCACCTCGCTGAGCTTCGATCCATCGGTCTGGGAGATGTTCGGCCCTCTGTCGGCCGGGGCCGCGGTAGTGATTCCGCCGGGATCCGGCGTGTCTGACGGCATGGCCATCCGCCGGATGATTCGCGCCTGCGGAGTCACCGTGATCCAGGGCGTTCCGTCATTCCTGCGGTCGCTTCTCGACCAGCAGGCGCTGGCCGGGTGCGATGCGCTGCGGCACGTGTTCTGCGGCGGCGAGGCGCTGGACGACCGGCTGGTGGAAGCGCTCCAGCGCACATCGCGCGCCGCGATTCATCAGCTCTACGGCTGCACGGAGACGTCGATCGACGCGACTTGCCTGCCTTTCGTGACCGCCGGCCAATACACTGCGCCGCCGGTGGGACGGCCTATCGGCAACGCAAAGGTCTACATCCTCGACAGCGCCCTCCGGCCTGTTCCCCCTGGCATCCCCGGAGAGTTATACGTGGGCGGCGCCGGCGTGGCACGCGGCTATTGGAACCGGCCGGAATTGACCGACAGCCGCTTTCCAGCCCATCCGTTCGAGCCGGATTCATGCGCCCGGATCTACCGCACGGGCGACCTGGGGCGCTTCCGGCCCGACGGCAACATCGAGCTTCTGGGCCGTGCCGACCGGCAGATCAAGCTCCGCGGCTTTCGCATCGAACCCTCGGAGATCGAGGCAGCCCTGCTCCTGCACCCGTCCGTCCGCCAGGCGGTGGTGGGCTTACGTACGGTGAGCGGCGAAACTGGCCTCGCGGCTTGGCTCACACTCCAGAACGGATGCGCGCTGAGTGCTTCCGAGGCGTCCGCCTACCTGTCGCGGCGAATGCCCCGATTCATGGTCCCGAGCCACTGGATCGTCCTGGACTCTATGCCGCTGACCCCCGACGGCAAGATCGATGCTGCCGCGCTTCCCTCCCCCGAGCCGGCCGCGCGAACCGCCGTCCCGGCATCGGCCGCGCCGCGAACCGCGCTGGAGCGCCGGATGGTGGGAATCTGGGAGGAACTGCTGCCGGTCCGCCCCATTGGCATCCACGAGAATTTCTTCGAGATCGGCGGGCACTCCCTGCTGGCAGCGCGGTTGGCCGTTCGCCTCAGCGCCGAACTCGGAACGGAGGTCCCATTGGCCGACGTCTTCCACAAACCGACCGTTGCCGAACTGGCGCGAGCAGTCGCCGGCGCTGGTGGCGCCACGCACGGGTGATCCGGAGAGCAGCCAGCGATGAGGAGAGCGGACCACGTGCCACCCGGACCGAAGCCACACTGGCTGCTCGGAAATCTCCCGGAATTCCGCCGCGATCCGCTGGGATTTCTCACTGATTGCGCCCGCACCTATGGCGACATCGCCTCTTTCCGCATCCTGGGCGTACCGGTTTACCTCGTCAGCCGGCCCGAGGATATCGAGGGCGTGCTCTCGACCAACAGCCGCAATTTCGTCAAGGGGCGATCGGTGCGTGCCAGTTTCCCGCTTCTCGGGAAGGGCCTGTTCACCAGCGAGGGCGCCAGTTGGCTTCGCCTGCGAAAGCTGAACCAGCCGGCCTTTCGCCGGGATCGGACCGAAGCCTACGCACAGGCCGTCATAGACTGCACCCGCCGCATGGTGGGGCGCTGGCGCGATGGCGATACCCTCGATATCCATACCGCCATGAACGATCTCACCGTGCAGATCGTGGCGCGCGTGATGTTCGGCCTGGATGTGGAGAGCGACACAGCCGAAGTGGGGGCCTCGCTACACGAGATCCTGGAGCACTTCCGGGCACAGATGGATGCCGGCCTGCTGATTCCCCCCGGCGTACCCACGCCCGGCAACCTGCGCATGAAGCGCGCCCTGACGCGGTTGGAAAGCATCGTCTACCGCATCATCCGCGACCGCCGCGCATGCACGCGCCCGACGGACGACCTGCTCTCGACCCTGCTGCATCCGGCGGACCCCGGGGCGTGCCTTACCGACAGGGAACTGCGCGATGAAGTCGTGACACTCCTCGTGGCCGGGCACGAGACCACGGCGGTCTCGCTGACCTGGACGTGGTACCTGCTCTCGCTCGCTCCCGAGGTGGATGCGCGCCTCGCGGCGGAGATTGCGGGCGTCATCGGGAACCGGCCCGCCGCCCTCGCCGACCTGCCCCGTTTCCAGTATGCCGGCCGTGTCGTGCTGGAAGCCCTGCGGCTGTACCCGCCGGCCTGGACCACCCCGCGCGTCGCCATTGAGGACTGCACCATCGGCGAGTTCCCCGTGCCCCGCGGGACGTCGATCACCATGTCGCAGTGGGTGATGCACCGCGATCCGCGCTTCTTCGCGAAGCCGTCGGCATTCGATCCCGATCGCTGGGCAGGCGGTCTCCTGGCACGCCTGCCGCGGTTTGCGTATTTTCCGTTCGGCGGCGGGCCGCGCGGCTGCATCGGCGAATCCTTCGCCATGGTGGAGGCGCTGCTGATCCTGGTCGCCATCGCGCAGCGATTCCGCCTGAAGCACATCGGCCCGGAGCCGGTATTGCCGTGGCCGACCCTGACGCTGCAACCGAGAGGCGGCGTCCGCATGAAGCTGGCGCAGCGCAGTAGTGGCTGCCAGGCCGCGACCGGCTAGTTGGGCAACATCGCGCTCAATCGCCCACCAACATCCTGGCGCACTCGTGCGCCAGGGCCATGATCGTCCACTGCGGGTTCACCCCGGCGCTCTCCGGGAAGATACTGCCGTCGCAGATTCGCAGGTTGCTGAAACCACGCAGCCGGAACTGCTCGTCAACGACCCCGAGTCGCGGATCGTTCGTCATGGCGTTCCCACCCTGAGGATGACCGGTGCCTACTCTCAATAAGTGAACCTTCCCGGGATCGTTTTCGATTTCCAGCAGGTCAGTGTTGAACTGAGTGAGATCCGCTGACGTTTGCAGTTTGCGGCCATTGCCAAGTCCGGCGAGCGCGTATTCGACGTTTCCAGCCAGAAAGGCTTCAGCCAGGAGAACAAGCCCGCGGCGCAGCCCGCCGATCTCCCTGCCGGAAATCGGGAGCTCGATGGCCGGCCTGCCCTGCCAATCCAGCGTCACGCGGCCCGATGCTTCGGATCCGACGAGCGGCGCCGCCGCCACCGTACTGGAATACGCCATCATGCGATCGAAATGAGCCTGTTGAAAGCCCGGCATGGCCATGGCGTTGGCCCCGGGAGGGTTGAACCATGTCTCCACCACAAACCCGTCATCGGGCGGCGCAAAATAGTAATGCGCGATCTGGAGCCCCGGCTGCCGGTCTACCTGCTCGCGGCAGAAGGCGAACATGGGCGACCCCAGGTTGGCCGAAAACCGGCGGCCGACCGGAATCCCGTTGCCCTGGAGATGTTCGTGGAGGTCGCCGGATCTCAGGAGGACGACCGAACTGCCGATCGGACCGCAGGAAAGAATGAACTCCCTGGCGTTGACGGCCACCTGCCTTCCGCCGCGCAGCCGTACCTCGAAACTTGCGACCCGGCGGGGCTCGCCGGCGCTGGTTCCGGCATCCAATCGGATGCTCTGGACTTCGGCGTGGTCGACGATCACGCAGCCCGATCGGACGGCCTGCTGCAGATATACCTGGACGCCGTTGTTCTTTCGTTCGGAGCCGCAACCGACATTGCACAAACCCGTGCCCAGGCAGCTATCGATATTCACCAGGCACTCGTAGAGGCCCGGCTCGGGCGGATCGCCGACAGGCGGTTTCCGGGGAGCCCCGAGCTTGTCAGTGAGGTATTTCCAAGCCGGGTTCAGGCGCGGGGCAGGTACGGCGGCTTCGGAAACCGGTTTGATCCCCAGGTCCTGCGCCACCCTGGCGTAGGCTGCCGCCAGGTCGGTTGCCGAAACCGGGAATCCAAGGCTCTGCCATCGCGCCAGCCGGTGCGCAGGCAGGCGAAAGCAGACGGCGTTGTTGATGATCCCTCCGCCGCCTAAGCAGGCGCCTTGCAGGACCATGAAACTCGGATTTTGCGCCCCGAGAAGAGGCGCGGTGTTCGCCTGCTGAAGCGCTGAGTCCTTGTACAGGCGCGCCGTCCAGAGTATCTCGTCGGCATCGATGGTCCGCTCCGGAACATACGGGCCCGCCTCCAGTAACAGAACGGACTTGCCTTTCGCCGACAGGCGCTGCGCCAGTAGCGTCCCGGCGGGTCCCGATCCCGCGATGACAAAGTCGAAGGTGCGTTCCGGAGGTACCGCCACCACCGGGAGATCCGGGGTGTTCCGGGGCTCGTGTGCGGGACGGGAGTAGCCTACCAGATCGTCGGCTTTAGGATGGGCGTAGTAGGGAAAGACTACCAGCGTGTGCAGGAACTGGAGAACATCCCGGATCGGCGAACGCTCCGTCTTGTTCAGCTCCATGGTGACAAGTATTCGGAGTAGTGTCAGATCTGTGGCCGTGGCCGGCAGGAAGGTGCCGATTGCCTGAAGCCAGTCGCTGATGGTAGTCAGTTGCGTGGATGAGGCGTTTGCCAGGTAGCGGTCCAGGCCGGCCATGATGTCTTCCAGTTGCGGTCCGGCCGGCGGCAGGTGTGCGGGAAGCAGAAGACGGGCGCAGAGCGCGAGTGTCTTGCGTTGTTCCGGAGTAAGTTGCGCCGTATCCTTGAAAATCAGAGGCAGCGAGTCATAGACTTCCCGTAACTGCCCATTCACAAAGCCGAGAAACGCCTTCCGGACAGCATGCGCCTCGTCGTCTGATTGGACCCCGGTTACTTTGCAGGATTGAACCTGGCGCACGAACTCCAGGATGTTCGCCCGAACGATCCCTGTGCCGGTGAGTTGGCCTTCCGACCGAAGCGTGAGATTGATCGTCGAAAGATCCGTGGCAACATCCAGGCCGTTATCGTCGTGCAGGTCTTTGATGCCATCGCAGACGATGACTTCACCATGAGCGCCCGGAAACGAGAAATTCAAGTCGATGAATTTGCGTTTGCGGGTGGGATCCGCATTCCGGAACATCACCATCTGACCGCCGGGGAGCACCTGGGCCCCGGAGAGATCCGGTTTCCAGGAGATCTCGCCGCCGGCGATCTCCGCCACGTGGTCCGGTGCATTGAGGAAGTCCTGCAACCGGGGGATGGCGATCCGCAGATCGAGCGTGAACGTGCGGCCGGCCGCTGCCGCGATACGTTCCGCAACCGGCGGATCGGAGATTTGACCAGCCACATGACCGGCTGCGGATTCCACGAATTCAATACCAGCGTCAGGTCCAAAATCAGGCATGCTCAACCTTTCGCCCGGGCAAGCGGGCCCGAGCCTCTCCAGAGCGTCTCCATCAATCCGTTTCACCCCTCCACGGCGCCGGCGAAACAGCAGGAAAACCGATGGGGCCCCCCCGGGCGGCACCGCGTCCGATGACCGCCCATTGTACCGGAGCAGGAGAGGGAGTGTAAGGCTCAGGCACCGCCAGCGAGGTCTCGCAGCGTAGTGGCGCCGCTGCAGGCTGCCGGCGGCGCCCATCGAGCCGTCCGGGTGGTCAGAACGCCACTCTGATCGCGAGTTCTGCCTGTTGCAGGTTGCTGGCGTTCAGGACCCTGCCGAAATTCGCGGAGCTGGCGGACGTCGTGGCCCCGTCAGGTTGGTTACGCCGAACAGGTTGAACGCCTGGCCTTTCGCCTCGACGCGGAAACTCTCCCGGACATAGATCGGCCGCGACACCACAACATCGAAGCTGTTGAAGCGGCTGCTGTCTATCTGGGCGGCGGCCAAAGGCGCGAGCGGTGTCGCCAGGGAGGCACGGTAGGCGTTCACGGCGGTGAGGACGGCGGCGTTGTCGCGGTTGCCCATGTTCCGTGTCAGCCCCGGAACATACTGCGTCACACCGTCGAATTGCACGGTGGAAAGGGCGCTGAAGGGCAGCGAGGAACGAATCTGCCAGATCACGCCAAGATTGACCTTCCAGGGTAGGTTGATCGGACCGCTGGCGACCAGCGAGTGCCGGCGGTCGATATTCGCCGGACCCCAATCCAGGTCGTAGTTACCCTGGTTGGTGACCTGCGCCTGCGGGTTATTGTCGCGGTTCGAAGCCAAGGTATACGAGACCAGGAACTGGTAGCGCCGGGCGAGACGTTTCTCCGCGCACATACAGGCCCCGGTGCTTGTATTGCGCAATCGACTGGTGGTCGAGGATGCGCGCGAAATCACTCAGGGGACGCGCGCCCGCGGCGCTCGGGTAGTTCATATCGACCGTGCGCCAATCCTTGAGCGTGTGCATGTAGACGCCATCCACGTGCACCGAAAAATCGCGGACGATTTCGCGCGAGTATCCGAGCGTGAACTGTTCCGAGTAGGGCATCGAGAAGTGCTGGTCGAGCACGGTGACGGTGGGCGCGGCTGTCGAGCAGAAGGAGGTCGGGCTCTTGCCGCCGTACGGGTCGGGGTAAGACGGATTCGTGATCGGCACGTTGCACTGCGAGATATTGCGGTTCTCCGGAAAATTCAACAGAGTCTGAATGTTGTTGAAGTAGATGCCGAATCCGCCGCGCACGACGTTCTTGCCATCGCCGAGAACGTCCCAGGCGAAGCCGAAGCGGGGCCCGAAATTGCGCGCCTGGCCGCGGTCGCGAGGGTTCCCGATGAACGGGATGGCCCGCGGAAACGACGCCGGATTGACGCCTTCATTGTAAGAGCCCAGTTCCCGATCTCATCGCAGGCCGAGGTTCAAGGTCAGCCTGGGGGCCACTCTCCAGTCATCCTGTATATAGGCCGCGTATTGCGAAACCGGAACCGACGTGTACTGGCCGGGAATGGCGGCGGTGAACTGGCTCGGCTTGGTGAGGTTCGCGATCGTGGCGGGATCCTTGGGATTGAACGGCTGATCCGTGGCGAAAGTCCAGGTGCCCTGGTAGTTGATGACGGTGTCATCCGCGAAAGGAATGTGGCTGTAATCGAAACCGAACTTCAGGTTGTGCTGGCCTCTTACATAGCTGATGTCGTCCTTGATCTGCCAGCGTTTTTCGGTGCCCAATTCGCCGTAACCCTGTCCATAGCGGAAGCTGGGAAAGACGTAGACGGTCTGCAACTCCGCCAAGCGCTCGGCCGGATACTGGCCGAGGGACGTGAAAATGGGCTGGCCGGAAGGTCCCAGCAAATAAGATGAGAGAGCGTACTGAAACCGGAATTCGTTCACCAGCGTGGGCCGGGCAGTCCAGGTATGGCCCGCGACGAACGAGTGGCGCGGAATCAGGCCGTCGTAGCAATTGGATTCCGCGGTTCCGCCGCACCCCTGCCAGGTCTGCTTGTTCCACTCCTGGGAGTAGCGCGCGAAGGCATGCTGGGCATTCGTGATCTGCTGGTCCACTCGCAGATTAAACAACTGGTCGTGGCTGGGCTTATCGATGACGCCTTCATTCGACGAGTAGAACTGGTGCGAGCCCGCGGCGAAGATGATGAACGAATCATCCACCTCGGTCCGTTCATAGGCGGCATAGAAATGGGTCCGGTTCTTGACGATCGGCCCGCCCACGTCGCCGCCAAACTGGTTGCGGCGAAACGGCGCCTTGCCGCTCTGTCCGGCATTCTGGAAGGTCTGCTCGATGAACTTGTTGTCGTGGTTCAGGGCCGAGTCGCGAAAATACTCGAACGCTTCTCCATGGAAGGTGTTGGTTCCGCTCTTGGTGACCACGTTCACCACGCCGCCCATGGCGAGACCCTGCTCGGCTTTGAACTGGTTGGTGTTGACCCGGAATTCCTGCACGGCGCCTTCGGGGAAGTTCTGGCGGGGTTCGCCCTGCTCGGCCCAGGTATTGGTCACACCATCCACAGAGAAGCCATTGGCGTAGAAACGGCCGCCGCCGCCGATCTGCACGTTGTTGTAGAACGTGCGCGACGCGTCCTGCGTGGTGCCCGGCATGAGAAGGGCCAGGTTGAGGTACTGGCGGGTATTGACCGGCAAGGTATCGATCTGGTGTTGCGTCACCACGCCCGAGACGTCGCCCTTGGTGGTATCGATGGGAGGCGCTTCGGCGGTTACCGTGATCTGTTCCTGCACGCTGCCGACGGTGAGCGTCACGTTCTTGTCGAAGTGGGTCCCGACGTTCAGCACAATCCCGGTAACACTTGCGACGCGAAAACCCTGGGCTTCGGTCTTGAGTGAGTAACGGCCGGGCGCGAGCGCCGGGAACCGGTAGCGCCCTACCCGGTCCGTAGCCGCAGCCCAGTTGACACCGGAATCGTCGTTGCTCAATGACAGTTTGGCGCCGGGCACCGGCGCGCCGGTCGGATCCATGACGAGGCCCGACAGTTCGGCGTCGCCGACCTGAGCGAACGCCGCGCCTGCTAGCGAGACTAAAGCCGTGACCGCGGACAGGATCCAGCGGCCCCGGCATTTTGACGTAAGCATGTTACCCCTCCAAGGTTGTTGAGTCTTCGACGGACGGAACGATCAAATGTCACCCTCACCGGTCGCTCCCGCCGCTACTGCCATCGGTTGGCGAACCAGGCCGTGGCGGTTCCGTTTCGGAGGCCGGCAGGTTCGGACGCAGCCTCTCCACGCGCCATGTCACTTTGCCGCCCTGTTCGCGCTCGGTGCGGTTCACGCGCAGCCGGCTCTTCGCGAGATACTCGAGATGGACGCGGTCGAAAGCGAGGCCGGCCGACGCCATCAGCTTCATGTACTCGCCGTGCGCGGTCTCGTCGGGTGCTTCGGTATAACCGGAGTCCCACGTGACATCCGGCGAGATGTTACCGACCCCGCCGCTCCCCGGAGCTGGCCGCGGCAGCGCCTCCCGCACCGCCTCCACGGCCGCCGGCGGTTGAGCCTTTCAGCGCCATGTAAATGCGGATTCCTTTTACGATCGGCTGCTGCATGTTATCCGGCTGCCAGTGCTGGCCGAAGCGTTCGTAGCGCGCATTCATGCGGCTTTCGAGATCCAGCAGGCCGGGCACGGCGCGTTCCGCCTCCACGATGCGGTCGCGGATTTCGTATGTCACTTTCTCGCTGTATAGGTGCGTGTCGTCCCGAAGATAGGTCAGGCTGGTGAACCAGCCGCGCGGAATCCACCACGTGCGTCCGTTATTGGCGCCCTGGCGGTTGGTGACCCAGCCGGAGTATTCGGAGAACGGCTGCACCCACTCATGGGAAGGGTACCCATGCGGGTTCAGGAACGCATCCGGCAGCCATTCCTCCAGAATCTGGCGTCGCGTCCGGGACTCGGGATAGATCGGATCGGTCTCGGTCTGGCCGGCGGAAACGTCGGCCGCCAGCGCGCCGTGATATCCCGGGTGCAACATGTTGTTTGGCGTGATCTCCGCGAGCTGGACGGAAAGATCGGCGCCGTCGGGATTGGTGATCGGATGCAGCACCACGTTCACCTTCTTCAGCGCCGCGCGTGTTTCGGCGTCGGTCACGAGCTGTTCTCCGAGCTTCAGGATGTGGCTGGTACTGGACACCTCGTTGGCATGCTGGCGTCCGGAGTACACGATGGATGCTTTGAGCGTGGTCTCTTTCGCCCAGGAGCGCAGCGTCGACGGGGTCGGCAAGGTAACGTCGGCGACCCAGATGTTGTGGCCCAGGTAACTGCGCCCCATCCAGTAGACGTTCACGCCGGGATGCTTGGCCAGCTCGGCCAGCACGGACGTGTTTTCGTCCGGGCTGACCGGTTCATCCCATTGCACGAGCTCCGACCGCTTCAAACGGCCGGCGTAATCGCCAATCATGGGCCGGGGCGACGCCGGAGGCACGACCTCGAACGTCGCGAGCACGCGTGGCGCAGGTGTGTCGACCTTGGCTGTGAGGGGCAGCGGCAGGTCGAACTCAAACATCATCTGTTTCAAGTGAGGGTAGGCGAGTTCATTCTGATAAAGCTCCGTGGCATGCATTTCTTCGAGTGCGGCGAGTTGCGCGCGGGCCTGCTCGGCGGGAAAGATTCCCCGCTCCACCGGTCCTTGCCTTCAAGCTTGATCCACTCTGCGTAGTCATCGTCTTTGTAGTCTGCCTTTAGCAGCCAGGTGAGGCTCTCCGGACCGGGAACGCCGGCTTGGATTCGAGCCGCAATCAGGCGCGGCTGCATGGCGCCGGTAAGGGCCCAGAGATCGCGCTTGCGCTCGTGGCGGGTTCCGTGGGCGTCGGTCCACTGCAGCTCGACGTGGGGGCCGCCGGTGGGTTTGGCGTAGAACTCGATGCGGACGCGCGCGTCCTTGCCGTCCTCGGACGGATGAACGATCGGAATAATGCGTCCCGAGTACTGCAGGGCGCGCCCCGCCATGAGGTCGCCCATCATGTTCACGAAGTTCTCGGTCGAGTAGAACGTGTCCTCCTGGACGGCTTCCAGCGACGAAATCCGTTCCTTGTCGATCCCCAGCTCGTAGTCCGGCTCGCTCATGTGAATGTCGATCTTGAGGGTGTCGAAGGGAGGCCCGAACTCCGGCCGCAGTTCGCCGTGATAGCTGGCCATAATCGTGCGGAACACTTTCGGCAGGGTGACTTTCTGGTAGTGCTGCCAGAATTGCTCGATGTCGGTCGGGATGCGGCGGTCCAGCACCACGGCGGCGCCCGACTCCATGCGCACCCAACCGGTGTCGACCTCTACTTTTTCGTACTCCGGCATCACCCCGTTGTACGGCTGCTCGACGGTCGTCACGGTGAACTCGCGGGCGAGCATTTCTTTTCCGGCATCGTCGTAGGCGTGCACGCGGTAGGTAGGCGTCTTGCCGGTTGTCTCGAACTGCGCGAGCGAGATCTTCTCCAGCGGAATGCCCAGTTCCTTCGACAGCAGCTCGTCCACCGGGTACAACTCGTGCACCCAGCGCGCGGGCGAGAACATGGACCGAATTCCGCTGGGATCGGTGTTCTTGCGGAATTCGATCTTGAGCGACCGGATGGGCTTGCCCTTGAGTTGGGGCGCAATGTCGTCCATCAGCCAACTGACTCCCGGCTTGTAGGCGCAGAGCACCTGCACCTGGCTGGACTTGGCGCCCGCGCCGGCGAGCATGGCCTCCAGTTGGTTCTTCAGTCCCAGGCGCTGTCCGGGGCCTTCGCTTACCCTCGCGAGCAGTTTCACCGGCTCGCCCGATTTGAGTTTGGGCAGCGCGGTTTTCACCGCGTCCAGGAGGCGCGTGCCTTCCCACGGAATCACCAGGTCCTCATGGAAGGCGGGCGTGCCCTGGCGATACGGGTAGCCCGGCGCCTGGTAATGCAGCGCGGGCAGTGTCTCACAGCATTGCGTTCCGGCGTACAGGCTGCTTACCTCGACTTTCACGTCCGGCACACCCAAGCGGGCTGCGAGCCGGCTACGCACGAGCGCGGCGAGCTTGGGGTCGGCGATATCGATGAAGACCTTCGCTTCGACGTCCCGCACAGCGCCCGATTTCCTGGCATCATCGGCCCAGCGATCCAGCCGGTAGAGCGCTGAGGCCTGTCCGGCGGCGGACCGTAGGGAGAAGAAGCGATGCACGTCGTAACGGATCTCCTCCAGGGAAGCGTGCTCCTTGCCGGTCTCCCACACGTTCGGGAAATGGCCGGCGAGAAGCCCGAGAGCGGCCTGCGCGCCCGCCTCGTCGCCGCGCGCCAATACGGCCGGATGCCTGCCGAAGGCCTTGTCCACGATGCGAAGCTCGCCTTGGCCTTGCGTGAGCGCGGGCTCGCTCCTGCTGACGGTGTCTTCTTCGAAGAACTTCTGTTCGGCCTGCTTGCCGAGATCCGAAGAGGTCTCGACGACCGATTTGGTCCGAACATCGCGCGCCGCCGCCGAGGTCGCCGGTGTGGCGAGAGGCAAGGTGATCCCGGTGGTCTCCAGTCCCATGCGCGCCGCGAGATTGGCCATGGCGATTCCTGCCGCGCCGGCCGGGACATAAAGCTGGCTGTCCAGGTTGGACGGCACCGGCATGCGCGTCGAGCCGCGGAACAGGCCGTGCAGAGTGTACAGCGTCGCCAGGTCGAGCCGCGCCGGGGCGGCGCCCTCGGCGTCGCCTCCCGCCGGAGAATCGGGTGCCGCGGCGGAACCACTGCCCGCGGGCGGCGGCGGGATCGCAGGCAGGTCCTTGGATTTGGCGGCGGCGACCGTCTCGCCGCCGGCGGTCGCGACCAGTTCGTGCACGCTCGCCAGAGCGACGGCGTTCAAGGCTGCCTCCAACTCGCTTTGAGTCACCGGCGCGGTACACGTCAGGAGGGCGCGGTTGATCCCGGCCTTGCCTTTCAAATACGTGATTCCGGAAAGCCGGGCGCCCGCGCAGGCGTGGGCAATCGCCTCGATCTTGTCGCCCGACGGGCGCCAGATGTGGCGCTCGGGCCGAGTACGCCTCGGCGGCTGCCAAGAGCGCGGTGTCGTCCTGGCCCAGAAGGGTCATGTCATTCTCCAGAGCGAATACGCCGCCCTCGCCGGGATGGAGAGTATTCGCGCGTTCGGCCACCGCGGCCGAGTCCCTGGCGGGCGCCGCGTTCCGTCCGATGTAGATGCGCGGCCCATCCGAACGGTCGTCGGACGCGCTGATCACCACCGGCGGAGTGAAGCCGGTGGTGGCGAACCCCAGCCGCGCCGCCAGATCGGCCGCCGCCGCGTTTTCAGCCGCGCTCGGCTGGGCGGACACGACCACCTTGCCGGAGATGAAATCGACGATGTTATCGCCGTTGGTGTCGGCGAGCATCCAGCCGGAGGAGAACGGGTCCGCGAGATGACCCGCGCCGGGGGCATTCGATTGATACGCAATGAGCGATGAGAGCGCGCACAGAACGATCGCGCCGACTGCGAAACGCAACTGGCTGCTGGACATGGAGATATCCTTGTTCGGTAGCTACCGGGAAATTGGCGGGATCAGATCCGGAGTCCGAATCCCCCGAAGCGGTTCTTCCCGGCTTCCCGCGACACAGTTCATAGCGCCGGCGCCTTCCTCGCCTCATCCATGGCGGCTGGCAAGGGAGCGGTCCCCCGCGCGGCCCGGCGGTGCCCGGAATGGTGCCTTGAACGGTCCGGCTGTGCGCGGACGAAAAAGTCGAAGAACGGCAAATGCGGATGAATCCTGCGAGCCACGTTCCCTCCACAAAGTCACTCAGTTTGCCGCGGCCCGCGGCGTCACTTGCAGGTTGAGGCATGCAAAGGCACGAGACGAGTTTTGCCGAACTTGGCGCCGCGAATCGTCAACACCCCCGCCTTCAAATCGACGTCCTGAAGTTCGAGGTTGCGTGCCTCGCCCAGGCGAAGGCCGGAAACGCTCAGCAGGCCGAACAGACAATGATAGACCCACGGCCGCAGCTTGCCGCGCTCCCAGCGGGACAGGGCATCTTTAGAGCTGCGTGTAATAAACTGCGGACCTCTTCATCGGAGTACAGGTAGGGTCGTGCGCGCTTCGGTTGGAAGGGCAGCAAGCCCTGTGGCAGAATCTGCGTACGCGGATCAGTGGCGCTACGATAACGTGCGAATCCGCGTACGAAGCTGAGCCGTTGAGCCCAGCATGCCGGCTGAGCGGTTAAAGGCTGTTGAGCCCAGGCAAGCGCCAGCGCCCGAGTGATGTAGGAAGCCTTGTGTCCCTCCAGAAATGTAACAAAATCGATCAATCCTTTGCCCGCCTCCCGTAGCTTGAATCCCAGGCTGCGTCGCAGTTCCAGGTACTCCCGAACAGCATGCCGAAGTGTGTTCATCGCACACCTCCCGGCCACGGCAAGGCGAGTGTTCGCAGCGCATCGAGATCCACTTTCGTGTAGATCGTGGTGGTCTGGGGATTGTGGTGACCCAGGATTTCGCCAATCTCGTCGAGGGAGGCTCCCTGCCGCAACATCTGGGTCGCTAATCCATGCCGAAACTGATGAGCCCCGTGAGTGGGAGCATCAATGCCAGCACGCTGGAGCCGATGGTGAACGACCGATCCAACGCCACTGGCTCCTCGAAAACCGGGTACAAGGACAGATCTAGATCAAAACAGGATTCTTCCCTTGACCGCGAGACCCTTCTCTGAGACTGGCATGATCGTTCTGATAACCAGTGAGTCCGGAAGAGCAACTCAACCCACCTGATGCAACTTGGCGGCAGGGCTCAATAATCGGCCGTAAGCTGATTTCCACAGCCACTGATGCCCTCCCTGCGTCTAGAGGCCGATCCCGGAAGATTCGTTGCTCATCCTCATCTCCCAGGACTGCGACATCGTCCACAAGCGGTACGAAGTCGAGCCGTTCATCGAATTCCTCGTCGCCAATCGGATAGAGGCTACCAGCAAGAACAAAGGACTGCAGTGGGGCAAGCACCCGCGGCGCTTCCAATTCTCGGTCCTGCAACAGGGCGGTGATTCTCTATTCGAGATCGACATCAATGACCGGTATCGTGCGCCGCGGCAGATCCTGTTGGCGGGACTGCCAGAGCAGCGGCTCGATGCAAAACTGACCGAGGCAATCGGTCGCTGGGTCGCAAAGCGATACACACGGGCTGCGTTCCCGGACGAATTCAATCGGCGCACTGATGCAGCTAGGGAAAGTTTGGCTGATTTGTTCAAGAAGGAGGGGGATTTGATCCTGAGTATCCATATTAGGATCGAACCAGAAGACACCGAACTGCCGGAGGGGGAGGACTACCGGATCATGCTGTACGCAATCTGCGAACGTCAGACATGGGAAGACGCGCCGTCACGTTCGGCTGCAACCAAGCTTGTGGAGCTGTGGAGCAGATCGGCATCAAGCTGCCCAAATGTGAGGGGATTCTCGTGGATGAATCCGTTCTCGTCCCGGAGCACCGCTTCTCGCTGGAAGATCTTCGCGAAACCGATCGGTGGGACTACGATTACCTCACCTATCGTGGAGGCTCGACAGGGACGGTCGCCGAGGGTTAAGCAACGAATCCGGGAGATCACGCGACGGGCAAAGGGTGTCAGCATGAAAACGACGATAGAGGAACTGGCACCGTATATGCGGGGCTGGCGAAGCTATTTTGGCGTGAGCTTTCGGTAGGCGTGCGTAAATCAGAAACAGTAGCCCTGCGCCACCCAGTAATGCCAGTCGGCAATGGCTTCGGGTCGTCGGGATCAACAGCCGTCAGTTGAGACAAAGGGACGGCCATGGTTCGGCCCTGCCAGCGGACCAGCACGAGCATATCGGCGGCGCAGGCATCTTCAGGTGCCATACGTTGGGCTTCGACGGTTTCCCCCTTCCTGAGAGGCGAAACTATCGTGGCCGCGATACATTTGGCCTGAAAAGGGAATTGGATTTGGTCATCGAGATAGCAATGCCATCCCATGACCTGCTCTTCCGGCCCATTGGCGTCCGCGATGGCTTCGTTGTGGATTCGACCCTCACGGACGGGGTCTTTCTTGGATTTCTTCGTGACTTTGCTCCCAGGATTCAGCGGACCGACGTGCGTCCGATCCGTAATCGACGGGCGATCTCGGACTTGCTGACGCCAGCGCGATGTAGTCTCCGGATTTCCGCAGTAGGTAGGGCCGCAGTTGCCGGTCGGCCCAGTCGCTTGCCGTTCTGTCGGGCGTGGGCCAAGCCGGCGCGTACCCGTTCCCGTAGAATCTCCCGTTCGAACGCGGCGAAAACCGCCAGTAACGCCGCCCTCGCGCGACCGGCTGGTGTCGTCAGATCCAGTGCCTCGTTCAGGGACACGAAGCCGACTCCGAGATGCTCCAGTTCCTGAAGCGGGGAGAGCCGGTCTGTTACCGATCTTCCCCAGCGGTCCAGCCGCCAGACCAGGACCACATCGATCTCCCGGCGGCGCGCAGCCTCCAGCCACTTCTCTCGCAGTTGCCTTTGTGATGCGCCGGAACCGATTTCCTTCACCTGCAAGGCGATCGACCAGCCGCGCCGAGCAGCGTAGTCCCTCAGGGCGCGAATCTGCAATGGGATGGTCTGTTGGTCACTGGTGGACAGGCGGGCGTACAGGCCGGCACGGAACATTTTCGACGGTTTCCGTCGCTGGCCAAAAACGTCATTGGATTTTGCATCTTGAAAGGCCCGTTTGGCGGCCCTTTCGGAGTGTCACCCAACCATGGCCGCCGACGATCCTTTTCGGCCAGGCAGGTTCATTCTATTACGCGGCCGCCGGCGCTGCCAGGCGCGCCAGCGTCTCGCGGTAGTTCCAGGGCATCCACGCCGACGGATTCTGTTTCAACTCCTCGAGGTGCCGCAGCCACTCTGTGAGGTAATCGAATGCGTTGACGTCGTTGAGCTCGCAGCTGTGAATCAGGCTCATGAACAGGTCTCCCATCTGCGCTCCCTTCCGGGCCTTGTAAAACAGCGAGTTCTTGCGATGCCGGATGGCCTTCTTCAGGGCCCTTTCCACGATGTTGTTGTCCAGGGGTACGCCGGCTTTTTCGAGAAACAGCGTCAGTTTCTGCCAGTGGTTGAGTAAGTAGGAGATCGCCTGCCCCAATCCGGAGTTCGGTTCTACCAGCCTTTCGTCGAACTGGGCCGCGAGCCAGGCGTGCAGTTTGTCCATGACAGACTTACTGTGCTCCTGGTGGAAGGCGAGGCGTTGATCCGCTGACATGCCCTGTTCCCGCGCCTCCGCATCATGGCGGTAAATCTCGCGGAAAGTTTCCAGCACCAATCGGCACGGCTCGGGAAAATTCGCTGTCACCTTCACAAAATTCCGGCGGCCGTGCGCATTACAGTTGGCGACCAGCGTCTCTACGATTCTCGGCACGTTGCACGAGAGGGCATCGCACATTTGAATGATGGGCGGCAGGTCGGGCGACTGCAGTTTCAACACCTCCGCCAGATTCTCGCCGGCGTGTTTGCAGCCCGTGAAATACAGCGCAATCCGGCGCTTTTGGACAAGCCATACCAGCCCGCTGGTGAACACTCCGGTCCGCTCCGGGGGAATATCCGCATCCCGATCCAGCGATAACACGCGCATGGAAGTATCGTCGTTGTGGACCACTTCGGATTGGGCGGCTTGACGCTTGAGTTCCTCCAGGGCTGGCTGGAGCGGGACCGCGTTAGCGGCCAGAACTTCGCACTGCGTGGCTGCTGGCAGTGGAATCCCGAAGTTGGCTTCCAGACCCTCGGTCCGATTCCACGGAACCCCGGTGCCGTAGCGCAGCACAGCCATCATACTGACCGCCGTCTCATCATATTTTTTCTCGCCAGCCTCTGCCGGAGCGGCGGCTGTGTACACGTTGCCGCACAAGTTGCAGCGCAGCCTTTCCAACTCATAGACCGCCGCCGCCAAGGGCGGCTGCCCCTTGATCCGCACCAGCACGCCGGGTTCGCGCTGCGGATAGACTTTGCCGCCGCATCCGTCCGGACACGCATCTCCCGGCTTTAAGGAGGCATGCGGCACTGGGATTTTCTTCGCCCCGCGGTAAGCCGCCGCGGCATTGCGCCCGTGCCCGGTGGCCGCCCTCTGCGGCTTCTTCGGGGAACTGGCCGGTTTCTTGTCGCCGCTTTCGATGCCGGCCTGCTTCAGCACCTTTTCGGTCTTCTCTGTGCTGGCAGGACACAATAACTCGCGCAACGCCGTCAGAGTGGTTTCTTTCTTCTCCAGTAACTGCGTCACATACTGCAGTGTACGGATCGCAGCCGCCAGCTTTTGATAACCGTCTTCCTGCAATGGCTCCTGTCGAGCCTTCTCCAGCAGCACCTCCAGTTCCTCCATCGAAACATCCAACCGGGGCATGACCTCCGGTTGCGGCGGTTTCATGCGGCCGCTCCTTGGAGCAACTCCCGAAACCGTGGGGTCAGAGGTAACCCCAGCACTTCCTTGATCGGGCGATTCGGCTGGTAGGTATGATCGTTTTTGCCGCGCCCCGTGGTCAGCCCCAGGAACTTCCAGTTGGCGGCACGATAACAGGTGCCGCGGAAACGGCCGGGGTCGATGAAGGTCTCCGCGAAATACACCGGATGACCGTACATCTGCTCCCAGTGCTGGGAAAGCTGGCTGGTCATTTTGCCGAGAATGTGCGAGGCCAGATGAGGAACGCGAACCCAAGGCAAAATGAGATAGCGGGTGTTGTAAGCAATGAAGCGAATATTACGGCGGCGCGCTTCCGCGCTCCAGCCGATGTAGCGATCGCGGCTGCCGAGGTGGCGCGGCGCCGAACTCCAGGCCAGGCACGCCATGGGCCGGCCCTGCGCCCTAACCAGAAATTTGAGGTGCTCCCCGACCGGCTGTTCGTAATGCAAATAGTGATACTGCTCCATCAGGCTGTTGAACAGCGGTTCTTGATCCGTGCGCCGCACCGGTTCGATCTCCACCGGTCGGAGTTCTTGCAGAGAAGCGTGGAGGGGAGTGGTGTCGATGGGCACCGGCTCTGGTCGCTCACGCCGCACCAGCGGGTTGTGAGGCACGAACTTCACCGCCGGCAGTTCGATATGTCCGGCGCGGTCGAGCGTCAGCAACAGGCCACGGCAGACCATATCGCGCAAGGCGCCGTTGGCCTGCTTCCACTGCCAGGCTTCGCATAACTTCTGCGACAGCCTGCGGCGGCTCACCCGCGGATGGCCCGCGATCAGTTCCCGGATATAGAGGATATCTTCAGCACTGACCACCCTTCCCCGATACTTGAGTTCCGTCATTCCACCGCAGTATGGACCTTTCTTTCTGGAACGCAAGGGGGTTGAGATGTTTCTTTATCGGAGCGCGTTCACTCGGCGCCACATGGGTGCCGCCCGCAGCCGGGAGATGTCGCCAGCGGCCATCAGCAACTGCGCCTCATACGCCTCCAGCGGTTTGGCCGGGGCGTCGGATTCCGGCCACCATACGAATTTTCCTTTAGACAAGCGCTTCTGCTCCAGCCAGTATCCCTGACCATCCTAGGTGAGGAGGCGGATCGAGGTCCCGCGGCGGCTCCGAAACACGAACACGCATCCGGAGAACGGGTCTTCGGCGAGTTTCTCCTGGCACCGCCGGGCCAGCGAATCAATGCCCTTGCGGCCGTCCACGGCCTCGATCGCCACCAGCACGCGCATTTGCGCGGTAATCTGGATCATCCCTGTGCCTCGCGCCAGGCGCGTAGCAAACTGGCCCAATCCGGCGGGACCGCGGGTTTCCACTGGATGCGCATTTTGCCTCCCCTGGCTGACTCAAACTCGATCACGCACTCTGGCAGGGCTACCGTGCCGTCTCCGATCAGTTCGACGAACGCCGGTTGGGGTGGCTGTAGCTTCCGTGAGGGGCTCGGGATGCCGTTCAGCCGTTGCTTCAGCCGCGTGTAATCCAACCGCAATGGGTGCGCCACGGTATAAACACCGTGATGTCGAGCCAACTCCACCGCCGCCTGCCACACCGACTCTGGTAATTTCGTCCGGGCCGACTGGGCGCTGCGAAACTGATCTAACTCGCGTTGGAGCTGCGTGATCGCTTCAGGGATGGGTGCTGTATTTTTGCGATTCATGGTAGTCGCCCCTTGACGACTCCCATGAACTTAGGAAGCGCGCAGAAATAACTTGACCGATATAAATAGCATTCCTTGCGTCTTGCGGCTACAGTGAAGGAGTGAGGAGCAGCAGTCTCAACGCTGGGGGTGAGCGCGCACAGATCTCTGCAATCCGCAAGCGGTTCCGGGCATTGGACTCCGTGATGAGTGAGAAACTGCGGCGTCTTTGGGCAGGAGCGGAAGCGCAGACATTAGGGCGAGGTGGCATTGCCGCGGTTTCGCAAGCGACGGGACTGTCGCGGGCGACCATTAGCAGTGGCCTGCGGGAACTGAAGCAAGGCGGAACGCGCGCAGTGCCGGAGACGCGGGTTCGGCGAGAGGGCGGCGGGCGCAAGGCGCTGACGGAATCGGATCCGGCCGTGCTCACGGATTTGGAAGAACTCGTGGAACCGAGCACGCGAGGACACCCGCAGTCTGCGTTGCGTTGGACCTGCAAGAGCACCGCGAAGTTGGCCGAGGAGCTTCGCCGCCGGGGACATCAGATCGGCCCCCGCACAGTGGCCGAGTTGCTGCATGGGTTGGACTACAGTTTACAGGCCAACCGCAAGACGCGAGAGGGATCCTCTCACCCAGACCGTAACCTCCAGTTCGAGCACATCAACCGCCGAATCCAGACCTTTCAGGAGCGCGGCCAACCCGTGGTATCGGTGGATACGAAGAAGAAGGAACTGGTCGGAGACTTTAAGAATGGCGGCCAGGAATGGCAGCCCAAAGGCGCACCGGAGCCAGTGCGCGTGCATGATTTTGTAGACAAGAAACTCGGCAAAGCGATTCCCTACGGAGTCTATGATGTGGCCGGGAATCGCGGATGGGTCAGCGTCGGCACCGACCACGACACGGCGGAGTTCGCTACCGAAACGATTCATCGCTGGTGGCGACACATGGGGGCGGTGGCGTATCCGAAAGCCAAAGAACTGCTCATCCTGGCAGACGGGGGTGGCAGCAATAGTAGCCGTACGCGTCTTTGGAAGATCGCCTTGCAGCGACTGGCCGACCAGACCGGAATCGTGGTATCGGTGTGCCACTTCCCACCGGGAACCAGCAAGTGGAACAAGATCGAGCACCGCATGTTTTCCCATATCACGGAGAATTGGAGAGGCAGACCGCTCATCAGCCACGAGGTGGTCGTCAATCTCATTGGCAACACGAGAACGAAAAAAGGCCTGACCATTCAAGCCGAGTTGGATACCAATATCTACCCAACGGGAATCGAGGTCACCGATGAGGACATGGCGCGGGTTCGCATCGAGCCGGATGCCTTCCATGGAGACTGGAACTACCGCATCCTGCCCCGTCTTAAATGACTAGGTTATTTCTGCGCAGATCCTTAGCAGGCCAGGCTAGTCGAGTTCACGCACGCTTACCGAAAATTCACAAAGCAACGAAGTGGCGTGCGACCTCCTTGCTCCGTGTTGAGCATTGCTCCAGTGCCCGCGTCGCGAAGGCATGCCTCAGATCATGGATGCGCGGCGGCCGTGTTCGTGCGAAAAGCGATGCCTGCAAGCTGACGAATCTGCTGAAAGGTGTTGCCCACGGTTCTGGAGGGTATACGCAGGTTGCTGCCGGACAAAAACAGGTGGTCGTCCGTGGCAAGCAACACCGCTGGCAGCGGGCTTGGCCCCTGGTACCTCGCGAAGGCCAAAGCCCTATCTGTGGTTTTCTAATGCGTATTTCAAATCGCTCGGACTTCCGTCATTGATCGAAGAGGTGTCGGCGTAACCGACTCCGAACCGCCGTGTACGGACCCGTACGCACGGTGGTGTGGCAGGGGTCGGCGGGTGATCGCCGCCCCTATGCCGATCAAAATCTGAAATGTTGAGCTCAACATTTCAGATTGTCGTACAGGATGACCCTGGGAACTCCGGACCAGGCTTGAAAGGCGTGCACGTGACCGCGCAGAAAGTTTTCCATCGTCTGGTCCAAGAAGAACTCCAAGTACAGCGCCCGCGACCAGGACAAGGTGGTCACGAAGCAGGAGAGTTGCCGCTTGGCGCGGCCGATCACGACGGAACCAAAGTAGGCCCAGTCAACCTGGGCTTGTTCGGCTGGAAACACCTGCAGGCGCAGGAAGGCCTCATGGGATTGCGGGCGCAAGCGGGCCACCACGCGCCGCAGTTGCTCGACACTGCCGGAATAACCACGATCCCGAATCATCTGGTGGATGCACGTGGCGCGCAACTGCGGGTGCTGCTCCAAGGTTTGGCGCACGAAAGGCAGATACGGATCGACCATGGACGGCCGCAGCGGCCCGGCGTGTTGGAAAACCGTTCCACCTCAATGGCGCGTCGCACGGTGTCGGGGTGGACCCCCAGGTTTTGCGCAATGGTGCCGATTTTCCAATGTTCGGCGTAGAAATAGCGGCGAATCTGTACGCGGGTTTCGGGGCTGATCATGCAAGCTCACCTTCGTCGTGGAATGTGTGGGAAAGGATCGACGAAGCGGCCTGGCCGGCCACAGATTGAGCAGCGCAGCCAGAGGACGGGCCGGTTTTCCAGCCGACTGGAAGGCGCTACTCGCCATGCGATCGCCACCGGCATCGTGATCGCTTCTCCACAAGCCGAATGGTGCCGGAGAAATGACCGAAGGAGAAGATTGATCCGTCACGCGGGGCCGGCACCGGCGCTGGCGGTACTGCTGCTGCCGATCCCGGTGGTCGAGTCGGCCTTCCGGACTCTGCTGGTAGCGGCGGTTGGCCACCCGGTGCTGCCGGCGCCGGGCTTCGCTGCGGCACGCCGGGCTGCAATAGCACTGCCCGCGGTCGCAGTGCGAGCAAATCCAGAACAGCGTCTGGCATCCCCGGCCGCGACAAACCCGCGGCCGGAGAACCACTTCTGGATGAACCGCCATCCGCCCACACAGGCGGCCTTTGACAATGGCAACGGTTCATGCCAGGGTTGAAGCAGTCTTGATGGTGGCCTTCGCATGAAGGTTGCCAAGCCAGAACCCCGCTGGCTTCCAACGGCGGGGTTCTCTACCGCCCTCCCAGCAACAATACAATGTTTCGCTGGAATGTTTTGGCCTTTGAGGACAGCACCCCCAACGTCCCTCCGAGTCCCGCCGAGGCCTTCAACGAGGGCTTCTTTATCGGACGGAACGGGAACGATGTGGACATCATCGGAGTGCTGGGGCCTGATGGAGAACGTCCGAAAATCAATGGAGGCACGATTGTATTCAGAGTCGGCGTATTTCCCGATATGGGAGTCTACGGGTTGCCAGTCAGCTTCACGATAGAGAATCTGGAACTGTTCAACCCGGACATCGCCTATCCCAATGCCCTTTATTCGCGTGTGGCTCTCATCCTGGACAAATCGACATGAATGTGCTAGAACAGAATGCCAAGCTTGGCCTAATTGTCAGGAGGTGTGATGCCCAAGATGGTGATTGAGGTTCCGGAGGAGTTTGCGGAAGTGGGAAAGGCGATGGTGGAGCATCTGGCGGCCCTGCAGCGGACGGTGTCCCGCCTCGGGGGCGGGAAAGCGGTGGATTATGCGGAAATGGAACAGGCGATGGCAGAAAGTGCGGGACGCACGGAGTTGGCCGGCCAGCGCGCCATTCTACAGAGCTTGGACATGGACCTTCCTGCGGTGATCATCGGAGGGGTGCGCTACACGCGGGTGGGACGGTGCGAGGCGCCCTACCACACGATGGTGGGTTCAGTCTCCGTCGAGAGATCGTGGTACCGTCAGTCGGGCGAGCGTGGGGGGCAACCGGGCGGCCGGGTAGTGGATGCGGTGCGCCTGCGGGCCGGCGTGGTGGAGGACGGCTGGCTGCCCCAGGCGGCGCGGGCGATGGCCCATGCGGTGCAGCAAGGCCCGTCGCGGGAAGCGGAAGCGAGCGCGCGCGAGTTTGGCCGGCTACCGTATTCGCGCGCCAGTTTCGAGCGGGTGGCCCACCTGGTCGGGGCTCTGGCCGTTGCGGATCACCAGGACATGGAAGACGCCCTGATCGATGCCGTGGAGGTGCCGGAGGAGGCCGGCTCGATTAGTGTGTCTCTGGATCGGGTCAGTGTGCCGATGGAGGAACCGCGGCGGCGGCCGGCGGGGCGGCCGAAAAAGGGCGCGCCGAAGAAGCCGGTGGAACGGAACTTTCGCATGGCCTATTGCGGTACGGTGACGCTGCACGATGCAAACGGAGTGGGACGGCACACGATTCGCTATGGATGCATGCCGGAGGGAGATCTCACCGGTTTGCGCGACCGTCTGGTTGCCGATGTCGCGACGCTGCGCAGCAAGAAGCCGGATTTGAAGATTGAGCTACTCTGCGACGGGGCTCCGGAGATGTGGAATGTGTTAGACGAGGGCTTCGTCGCCAAGTTCGGTAACGATCTCTACCGCCTGGTGGATCTGCACCACCTCATGGAGAAGCTTGGGGCCGCCGCCCGCGCCATCGAGGATGCCACGGGGGCCGACCGAAAAGCTCCGGCGATGGAAGATGAGCCGGCTGAACCGCGCGAGTGCGGCAAGCGGCATTCTGGAGGAGTTGACCGCCTCGGGCAGGGATGAGGGTGTCGGCACGGATCACCCCGTCCATGCGGCCATCACCTATCTCCAAAGTCACAGCGCCGACGCCGATCGTATGAACTACGCTCGGGCGCGCCGACTAGGCTTGGCGCTTGGCACTGGCAACGTCGAGGCAACCTGCAAGAGTCTCTTCGAAACCCGCATGAAGCGCTGCGGCGCACGGTGGAAGGAGGAGACGGGTCAGCACATCGTGCAGTTACGCGCCCTCGCCCTGAGTGATCGATGGGGCCCTGCAATTGCTCTAACTCTTCGCCCGCTACGAAAGTCTGTCCGCGCGGCTTGACCGTCATGTCAATGTCCAGTATGAGAGCCACACCCCTTTATTCCCGACTCGGCGTATGGGTGGTTGGGCAAATCGGGGCGCAAAGCAGGATAAGTAACTGCAAGATCACCATCACCGGAGCAAAGACCGAACCCAGGTTATGCGATTAATCACTCAGTCGGCATCATGTTCTACCTGGTGGACACTCCCCAACCCCATCCTAGCGGTGCCATGATTGACATTGCTGACAAATATTGACAATACGATCATTGCAACGGGAGTCCATGAGGGGATTCACGTGAGTAGTTATTGGCCAGAGATGCCGGGCTTTGCGCTGCCGCGCGTTCTTATTCATGACAATACACTGTACCACTGTACCTGAAAGAACGAATGACCCGTGCTCCTCAACTTCGTTCCTCCGATGGGGCAATCGTGAGCAGACCTTGCTCGCAAAGACGAGCGGCCTCTTCGCTGTCTTCACGCCGAACGAGGACCGTCTTCACCCAAGACGTCCATGTCGGCAAGGAATCTCCCGTCGCCGGACTCGTGAACATGTGAAATTCTTCGCTAGAGCCATCCCCGACGCATAGGCTCGCGCAGGATCCTCGCGTTCGAAGTATGGAATGCTCTCAGACGATTCGTCGATGGCCATCCCATCGGCATGGCAACGAGACTAGCCGAGAGCGAAACCGTCATCCGAACCTCGCGGGCAGGTGCGACCTTCTGTGCGGTCAACGCCTTCGCCTAAGTCTGCCTATCTGCCTACATCAACGTGACGCCCGATGATGAGATGTGGTCTTCCGAGGCATAGACCCGTGCTGACGGCGTAGCGTTTACAAATCCAAGTTGACGGTTTGTCCAACCAGGACTTCTGCCTCGCAGCGGTCTAGCTTAGCTATTTAGTTCCCGTTATAGGGGCCCCAACGAGAATTTTGTTCTCGTTGTCGGCGTTCAGGCGGCGACTTTGAGGCCGACAGCGCGCAAGAGCGCGTCCAGGCCGTCGCAGACACGTTGGTAGAGGCGGTCCAGTGTGCAACGTTTTTCTTCGGGCAGTGCGCGATCTCCGCGAAATGGTGCCAGTAGGGTGTGGCTCTCATACTGGACATTGACATGACGGTCAAGCCGCGCGGACAGACTTTCGTAGCGGGCGAAGAGTTAGAGCAATTGCAGGGCCCCATCGATCACTCAGGGCGAGGGCGCGTAACTGCACGATGTGCTGACCCGTCTCCTCCTTCCACCGTGCGCCGCAGCGCTTCATGCGGGTTTCGAAGAGACTCTTGCAGGTTGCCTCGACGTTGCCAGTGCCAAGCGCCAAGCCTAGTCGGCGCGCCCGAGCGTAGTTCATACGATCGGCGTCGGCGCTGTGACTTTGGAGATAGGTGATGGCCGCATGGACGGGGTGATCCGTGCCGACACCCTCATCCCTGCCCGAGGCGGTCAACTCCTCCAGAATGCCGCTTGCCGCACTCGCGCGGTTCAGCCGGCTCATCTTCCATCGCCGGAGCTTTTGGTCGGCCCCCGTGGCATCCTCGATGGCGCGGGCGGCGGCCCCAAGCTTCTCCATGAGGTGGTGCAGATCCACCAGGCGGTAGAGATCGTTACCGAACTTGGCGACGAAGCCCTCGTCTAACACATTCCACATCTCCGGAGCCCCGTCGCAGAGTAGCTCAATCTTCAAATCCGGTTTCTTGCTGCGCAGCGTCGCGACATCGGCAACCAGACGGTCGCGCAAACCGGTGAGATCTCCCTCCGGCATGCATCCATAGCGAATCGTGTGCCGTCCCACTCCGTTTGCATCGTGCAGCGTCACCGTACCGCAATAGGCCATGCGAAAGTTCCGTTCCACCGGCTTCTTCGGCGCGCCCTTTTTCGGCCGCCCCGCCGGCCACCGCCGCGGTTCCTCCATCGGCACACTGACCCGATCCAGAGACACACTAATCGAGCCGGCCTCCTCCGGCACCTCCACGGCATCGATCAGGGCGTCTTCCATGTCCTGGTGATCCGCAACGGCCAGAGCCCCGACCAGGTGGGCCACCCGCTCGAAACTGGCGCGCGAATACGGTAGCCGGCCAAACTCGCGCGCGCTCGCTTCCGCTTCCCGCGACGGGCCTTGCTGCACCGCATGGGCCATCGCCCGCGCCGCCTGGGGCAGCCAGCCGTCCTCCACCACGCCGGCCCGCAGGCGCACCGCATCCACTACCCGGCCGCCCGGTTGCCCCCCACGCTCGCCCGACTGACGGTACCACGATCTCTCGACGGAGACTGAACCCACCATCGTGTGGTAGGGCGCCTCGCACCGTCCCACCCGCGTGTAGCGCACCCCTCCGATGATCACCGCAGGAAGGTCCATGTCCAAGCTCTGTAGAATGGCGCGCTGGCCGGCCAACTCCGTGCGTCCCGCACTTTCTGCCATCGCCTGTTCCATTTCCGCATAATCCACCGCTTTCCCGCCACCGAGGCGGGACACCGTCCGCTGCAGGGCCGCCAGATGCTCCACCATCGCCTTTCCCACTTCCGCAAACTCCTCCGGAACCTCAATCACCATCTTGGGCATCACACCTCCTGACATTAGGCCAAGCTTGGCATTCTGTTCTAGCACATTCATGTCGATTTGTCCAGGATGAGAGCCACACGCTGCCAGTAAGCCCGCGGTAAGGGGTGCGTAGATCTTTTCGAAGAGCTTCAGAAAGGCCACGCAAATCGCGTAGCCCTTGCCGACCAGGCGATAGCGACGCGAGTATGGAATCCTTTCGACGAGGCCTTTGGCTCGCAACTTGGAAAGGTCATAGCGGAAAGATGCCAGCGAATACTGAGAGCCGGTCATGCCAAGAGCTTCCAGAGCCGGAGGGTAGAGATCGGCCGTGGTGAACCGTCCGCTGGCGGCGACGTTGGCGAAGCGTACCAGCGAATGCATCACCGCGAGTTGTCGCGGGTGATCCAGCTTGAGACCGGGGATCCGCCTTCCACCAGGGAGGACGGTGGGCTCGGCCAGTTTCCGCAGTTGTCCCCGATCGATGAAGGTTTCCAGGACATCTTGCTGCACGTCATGGTGATGGTCGACGATCTCTGACATCCGGTCTCGAAGTCGGGGGAGGTTCTCGACGTCTTTGTTGACGCCATAGTCGTACACGTGATTGGTCGCAGGCTCGGTTCTCAAGATCCGGTCGTCGCGCACGTACTGCTTGGCGAAGCCGTGCCCGTAATGACTGCGGATCACCGGATTGGGAAGGTCGAGATCTTCGATCACCGTCTGTAGTTTCCCCTTGTACTCTTTGGTGACTTTACGGCCAAAGATCATGGTGATCTTCTTGGGCTGTCCGATGGTGCGATTCAGGTCCAGCAGTCGTTCGGTGAGTGCATCCACCGCGGCCCGACGATGGAAGATGAGGTTGTCGCAATACTCCACTTGCGAGAAAAACAGACGGTGCTGACAACCAGCGTGCTTCCGTTCCCTGTCGGAGATGAAGGGAGTGAATGCGGCCAGCCACTTCTGCCCGCATCTCAGAAGGTCCTGAGGGGTAAGCGAGTCGGCGAGTTCTTGCAGGCGGGCGGGATTGCCGCACTTGAGGAATGCGTTGGTGGACTGCTGAAAATCGATGCCCTCTGCCCGCATCCGAATCGCCAGCCAGGGATGCTGGTTGAGGCAGACCCGCGCCGCAAATGGAAAGTAGGGGCACATGCGGACGAACATCCGGCCCCAGTGTGGGTCGTTCAGGTAGAAGTTAAACTGGTTCACCCAGCGTTGCTTGTACTCCAGATGCGGGCTGTCGTTGCCCTTGTCTCCGATGGCCACCAGAATGCGGGCCGGCTCCCGCGCTTTCACGATCGCCACCGCCTGGTTGGGTTGGGCATTTTCGAAGTAGGGGTCCAGGAACTTGTCCCGCCGGCTGTCGTCACCAGTGCCGTCGGGAGGTACGAGAATCGGAGCGCCCCATTTCTCGGATCGGTTCTTCAGCCAATACTGGAACTGATCGGCGATCTCCGTCAAGGTCCTCCTGGTCACTCGCTTCCCATCGCGATAGGTGTTGAAGAAGCCCAGCACACGCTCGGGCTGTTGGAATGGCTGGATCAAACCGTTCAGCAGCAGCCGGTCAAAACACCGATACCCAAACTGGATGCTATTCTTGTGATGCTCGACGAAGGCGTTCACGGCACACTCCTGTGTGGTGAGATACCAGGAGCATAGCGCCGTGAACGCCTCCTGCTCTATAGCCCTTTCCAAACCAGCCCGGACGTTTCAGGATCTGCTGGTCTGGCAAAAGGCTCACCAGTTTGTGCTGGGAATATCCGCCCTCACTACGGGTTTTCCCAGGCAGGAGACGTACGGGCTGTCTCTGCAAATGCGTCGTGCCGCGGTGTCCCTCCCGGCCAACATCGCCGAGGGATTCCGCCGTCGCGGCAAAGCCGACAAGGCTCGGTTCCTGAATATGGCCGAGGGATCTGTCGAGGAGTGCCGCAACTTTCTGATCCTCGCCAGGGACCTTGGCTACGGAGAAACCGAAAAGCGGTCCGCCATGCTGGAAGAAGTCAGCCGGCTCCTCGGCGCGTACGCCGCCGCCATTCTGGCTTCTGGCTCCTGACTTCCTCGACTCCCATATCCCGCAGGGATATCAAGGCGAAGCCTTGGCTAGTCAGACACCCCCCGCAGAGCCGGTGGCTTGATGAGTTAGGCCGCCTCAAAGGCGGTTGGGCCAAAGGCCTAGCTAGCTAAGCTAGAGGCGTCGCGCGATGCGCGCCTTATGAAATGAAATCGCTCAGAATTGTCCAACTGCTCCATCCGCCGCTTCCTGCTCGCGGATGTACGTTCGGACTTGTTCAAGTTCGAACCCGACGGTCGATACCGCATAGCCGCGGGCCCAGAAATGCTCGCCCGAGAAGTTTCTCTCCTTTCCGCACAGGCGGGCGATGGCAATAGCGCTCTTCCCGTTTCATGAACCCGATCACCTAGGCTACGGGGTGCTTGGGCGGAATCGCGATACACATGTGCACATGGTCGGGCATCAGATGGCCTTCGAGGATCTGGCACTCCTTTTGCCGAGCCAACGCGTGAAAGATGGCACCCAGTTGACGACGAGTCTGGCCGAAGATGGCCTTCCGGCGCCGTTTGGGCACGAAAACGACATGATACTTGCAGTCCCATTTCGAATCACTCTCGTCCAAGATAGGCTATTCTTCGAAAACCTGCTGTTGATTTCAAAGGACGTACCTACCCTTGGCCGGAGCTGATCGCAGTTCCAGCCGTCACCCCCGTTTGGACTGAGTCCTCTAAGTTCTCCGCATCATGCTGTCCAATTTACTTGCTCCAAGTCCTGACCTACTGGCTTTGATTGACTGGTGCTTCGGCCGCTGCTGTCCAATTGCGGCTTAGGGCTGCCGCAAGAATAAGAACTCACAATTGATCGTTTTTCTGTCATAAGCTGCCTCGCGGAGAAGTTGTTTTCAGAAGGCTGAAGTGGTGCAGGGTTCCCCGAAACACGGGCCTTTGCGTGGCCTGGAGAGACGGTGGCCAAGAGCACACTGATTTGTTATAGTACCGATTATGAGATAGAGTTCAATCGGAACTATAACATTATGCGGCCCCTCTCGTTCCGCTCCGATGCCGTGCGCGCACTCCTGCTGCGCAACAAAATCGCCACTCTGGACGAACTGAAACAGGCCCTCGGCACCCCTGTCGATGTCACCGTCTTCCGCAAACTCAAACCGCTGGATTATCTCACCAGCTATTCTCACCGCGGGCGGTACTACACCCTGCGCGAGATCACCCGCTTTGATGAGCGCGGATTGTGGTCGCACGCAGAGGCTTGGTTTTCCCGTTTTGGCACTCTGCTGGCCACCGCGGAAGAATTCGTGCGTCGTGCCCCGCGCGGATACTTCGCCGATGAGTTGGCTCCACTCTTGCACGTCGAAGTGCAGGATGCCCTCCATCAATTGGCTCAGCAAGAGCGAGTGACGCGCCAGATCGTCTCCGGCCGCTACCTGTACACGGCTACGGAGCCAACCCTCCAACGACGGCAACTGCTGGCGCGCCGTTCTGTGGAGGTCCTGCCCCCCGTGGTGGACGCCTCCGTATTGCAGGTCGCCGCGGAGGAGGTGAAAGCCGCCATCCTGCTGTTCTACAGCCTGCTGGATGAGCAGCAGCGCCGTCTGTACGCCGGATGGGAGTCGCTCAAGTTGGGCCGCGGTGGCGACCGTCAACTGGCCGACTTCCTCGACCTCGATCCGCACACAGTGGCTCGGGGGCGACAACAGTTATTAGCTCAGGACGTGGAAGTGGACCGCGCGCGCAGAGCCGGGGCGGGGCGCAAGCCCGTGGAAAAAAAACGCCCGAAATAATCGATGCCATCGAGATTCTGCTGGAACACGATACGGCCGGAGACCCCATCACCGGGCTGAAGTGGACCCGCAAGACGACCGAGAAGATCGCCGCGGTGCTCCAGCAGATCGGCATCCCGGTCTCAGCCAACACGGTGGCTCGCCTGCTCTACCAGATGCATTTCTCCCTGCGCGTCAACCGCAAGCAGATCGCTACCAACTCCAGCCCTTACCGCGATCAGCAGTTCCAACACATCTGCTCGCTTCGGACCCGCTTCCAGCGGCAAGGTCTTCCCATCATCAGCGTCGACAGTAAGAAGCGGGAAATGATCGGCAACTTCAAAAACGGCGGCGCCAAATGGGACCGCTCGCCGGTGCTGGTGAACGATCACGACTTCCGCTCCGACGCCAGCGGGGTGGGAATTTCCTACGGCATTTACGACCCGCCCCGCAACCACGGCACCGTCTGCGTGGGCGTCTCGCATGACACGCCGGCCTTCGCCGCTCATTCGATCGCCACTTGGTGGAAACGGGTGGGGTCGCGTTGCTACGGCCGCGCGCCCAAACTGCTGGTTCTGGCCGACTCTGGCGGCAGCAACAGTTGCACTTCCTGGGCCTGGAAGATCGAACTGCAGACTCAGGTATGCAATCCCTTCGGCATCGTGGTCACCATCGCTCACTACCCTACCGGCGCCTCCAAGTGGAATCCCATCGAGCACCGGCTGTTCTCCGAGATCTCCAAGAACTGGGCGGCCGAGCCGCTCGACAGCTACGAAAAGATGCTTCAATTCATTCGTACCACCGACACTCAAACCGGCTTGGTCGTAACCGCTTATCTCGACCGCAACGAGTACCCAACCCGTCAAAAGCCAGACCCACAATTGATCTCCTCACTCCGCATCACCCACGCCAACGTGCTTCCGCGATGGAACTATACGATTTGCCCGAATCTGTGAAGTTATTTTTGCGCCGTCCCTTACCACATCACCGGCATCGCCAATTGCTCCCCAAGCTGGCGCGCCGCGGGCGGCCCCTCCAGCGGAGCGTTGAGCCAAGCCCACAAGTCGCGGAAAATAGACAACTGTTGCCGCAGCAGCGCCGCCAGATTGGAAAGCGACCACCCAAAGGTGGACTTCATCTGCAGATATTTCAAGATCAACATGGCGATCAACGCCCTCCAGATTTGGGTCTTCACGGCGTTCGCACTGGTGCCCAGAAACGTTTTCACCTTCAGCGTCTGCTGCAGCGCCTTGAAAAACAATTCCACTTGCCAGCGGTCCTTATAGATGGCAGCAATCGTCGACGCCGCCAAGGGCAGCAGGTTGGTGAAGAACACCAGGATTTCCCGCTTGTCCTTGTTCCAATACTCGATGCGCCGGAACAAGACCGGCTCCTCGCCAGCTTGCCTCCATGCCGGCAGGCGGATGATCTGGTCGCGCAACACGTTCCCGTTTTCCGGCACCTCGCACTCTTCCTCCACCGTGTAGACGGTGTTGGTCTTCATCCGCGTCACGAAGAAGACGCCCTCTACAGTCATTTCCGCGAACCACTCGTAATCCTTGTAGCCGCGGTCGATCACCAGGATGGTGCCCGGCTCCAGCCGCAAACCCCGCGCCACTGCCACCTCGCTATGCTTGCCTTCCGTCACCACCGCGAACGATGGCAGATAGCCATCGTGATCCAGTAGCAGATGCAGTTTGATCGCTCCTTTGGTCCGCCGGTACTTGGCCCAGTCAAACATGGTCGCCGACAGATCGATAATGCTACCGTCCAGGCTCACCAGCCGGTTCTTGAACCGGAACTTCTTGCGCCCGCTCCGCGCAGCCACCTCCGCCTGGCATTTTTCCAGCAGTTGATTGAAGACCGTTTGGTAGAGTTCCCACGGCCGGTTTTCATTGGCATACGCCAGCGTCGATTTCTTGGGAGTCTCGCTGACGCCCAAATGCTTCAGCGGCGCTTCACACCCGGCCAAGCCCATGCAAACCTCCCGCAAGGACTTCAACTGCGCCACCTGACAAAACAGCATCGCCACGAACTGACCCCAACAAGTGAACCCCTTTGCCTTCCGCTCTGCGGAGTGTTGCTTGACCGCCCGCGCGAACTCTCCGCGCGAAAACAGTTGCAACAACTGCGAAAACACGCTACATACTTGAGTCACGGCTGATCCTCTTTTCTCTGGAAGTGGTTCTTGGCATGAACCCACTCCAGAGTACTGGGGATCGGCCTGCTCGCGCGACCGTCAGGCCGCTGCAGTTACCGTTCTATCTTGGACAGCAATGCTTTCGAATGGGATAGGCTTTGATAAGTTTCCGACATTTATATCCTCTCCTGGTGGTCATCAAGCCACTTGGAGAACTTGGAGAGGAGTCTACTCCGGGAACGGTCAAACCTCTTCGAGTCGCACTGGTCGAACCAGTGGCTTACCAATTTCAGTTACGGTTGTTCAAGAGACGATTCCGGAAATAGTCATAGACGCTGCCGTGGTACTCGTTGGTGCCGGAGCGGGAGGTCAGCATCATGATGCCGCCGCCGGCATGACCGTACTCCGCCGAGAACGGTGTTGTCAACACCTTGAACTCCTGCACGGCATCCGGGCTGGGAGTCAGTGTGTGAGTCTGGTCGGAAGGGTTGGTGGTCGGGAGACCATCGGCCATGATTTCATTCGTTACAGTCCGGCCGCCTCCGAAGCTGAAGTTATTGATGTTACCGTAGCTTGTGGAACTGACTCCCGGCACGAGCTTGTCCAGCAGCACGGGCGATCGCCCGCGCGAGTTGGTGGCTACCAGCGGCACGTTGAGCAGTGACTCCGCCGACACAACGTGGCCGATTTCCGGCGAGACGTAGTTCAATTGCGTGGCGGTGGCGGCGACTTCGACCTTCTCGGTCACCAGGCCCAGTTGCAGCGTCAGGTCCACGGTCATGGCTTGGTTCAGTTGCAGGTGCAGGGCGCTCTGTGTAGCCTCCTTGAAACCCTGTGCCGCAACGTCGATCCGCGGTAGTCGCCCGGCTTGAGAAAGCTGATGACATAATCGCCGGTTTCGTTCGTCGCCGTGCAGCGAACGGCATTGGTATTGATTTCCGTGGCCGTGACAACCGCTTTGGGAACAGGAAGGCCAGCCGGGTCTCCGATGCGCCCGCGAATGCTGCCGGTATAGGTTTGCGCGGCGAGCGATCCGGCTGCCAAAACAAATGTCTGGTATCCCATGAGCACGGGCTACGAGAGCGGCGGCTTCGGGCTGATTCGGTTGGACGGCACGGTGACCGAACGGGCGCGGGTGGCGGGTGAGATCGCGCGCGTGGTGGACCGCAACCAAGCCCTATTCCTGGCAGGGCGGCCGCCCCAGGCCGAGGTGGCGATCCTCTATAACCCGATGGTGCACTTCGTGGGCGGGCGGCAGCGCGCCACGGCGTACAGCGGCCCGCAGGGCGAGGTGGCCGGCATCGAGCGCGACTCGCTGATGGGCATCCATCGCGCGCTGTTCCCGCGCAACGTGCCGGTGGATTACGTTCACATCCACGAACTGTCGGATGCCCTTCTGAAGCCTTACAAGATCGTCTTCCTGTCGTACCCGCTGATGCAGCCCGAGGCCTCGGCGGGGCCGTTGAGGCGCTACGTGGAGAGCGGCGGCACGCTGGTTGCCGAGGCGCGCCTGGGCTGGAGCAACGAGCACGGATACGCCTCCGAGCGCATTCCCGGCCTTGGCCTTTCGGAGGTGATGGGGTGCCGCGAAACCGCGGTGCAGGTGGGCGCGCGCGGCCGCACCAGCCTGCACTGGATCGCCACCGAGGTCCCCGGCCTGAAGCCCGGTGAGACTCTGCCGGGACGCTGGTACGAAGAGACGCTGGAGTCGTTGGGCAGCGCCGCACGCGTGGCCGCCCGTTTTGCCAACGGCGACGGCGCCGCCATCATTTCGCGCTACGGCAAGGGCCAGACGCTGATGCTCGGCTCCTACCTGAGCGCCGCCTACGAGAGTTCGCCCTCTGCCGCTGCCGGGCGATTCTTCGCGGGCCTGCTGGAGTGGGCCGGCGTGACCCCCCTGGTGCCCGCCGCGGGGAAGGACATCGAGGTGCGCACGCTCCAGTCCGGCGCCGACATCCTGGTCTTCGTCTTCAACCACGGCAAACAGGCCGGCGAGGCCGGCGTCAGCCTGCGGCTCCCCGCCGGTAACTATGGCGCGTCGGACCTGGTGGAAGGCCAGCCGGTCCGGCTGGACCGCGCCGGCGACCTGGCCCGCTTCAGCCGGCGCCTCGGTCCTTCCGAGGTTTGGGTCATCGCCCTGAGCCGGATCTGATCCGGGATTGTTAAATTTCGTTAAGCCACCAACGCCGATCGGGATGGGCGGTTTATGATCTGGGAATGCGTCTTTCACTCTCGTTGTTGTTCGTGCTGTCGCTCTGCGCTCAGGCGCCGCCTCAGGAAGGGGGCCGCCGGGGTGGACCGAGGGGAATGCAGCAACCGAAAAATCTCAAGGTTCTCAAGATCCAGCCGCAGGAACTCATGGGCATCATGCGCGGGTACACTGTCGCGCTCGGCGTGCGCTGCGACTTCTGCCACGTGAAGGGCGACTTCGCCAGCGATGACAATCCCAAGAAGGACGTGGCCCGCAAGATGATCGCCATGGCCGAACAGGTCAACACGACGCTGGGTGATTCCAAAGTGCACGTGACCTGCTACACCTGCCATCGCGGCGCGGAAGAACCGCTCACGGCACCGCCGGAAACGAAGCAGCCGGGACAGTAATCTCCGCAGCCTACGGATTCCCAGGGAAATTGAGATCGAGGAACGCGATCGCCTCGACCGGCTTCGAGTCGATAACGCAGGGCGTATACCGCCATTGCCGGTCGTCGTCGAGAGCGGCGGGGACCAGTAACGGGTCGCCCTCCATCACTTCGAGGCTGCCGACTGCTCCGGTCCTGGTGATTCGAGCACGCAGCCGTACCGTGCCCTGAACGCGCGCTCAGACCTTCGCGCGGGTAAACGGGCTTTACCCGCCGGGCTAGTTGGTTGCAGTTGAGAATGTTGCCGGCCCGTATGGGGGTACTGCGGTGATCCGGCCTCCGCGGAGCGGATCCGCATCCCGCCAGAAGAAGCGTGAAAAGGCACACGTACCAGCCCACACCGATTGGAGACCGCAGGCGGCCCGCCGGTTCCGTTCCGCCCGAAGCGTGCGAAGCTGTAGGTACGATGTGCAGGAGTATCAAGGTGCTGAGGCGGCCGGAGCAACCTCCCACTGCCGATGAACTGAGCGCCGCGGCTTTGCAGTTCGTGCGCAAGATCAGCGGATTCCACAAGCCCTCCAAGGCCAACCAGGAAGCCTTCGACCGGGCGGTTCGTGAGATCGCCGTGGCCAGCGACCGCTTGCTGCAATCGGTCGGGGCGTCGTCGCCCGGGCGGATGCGGGGGCAAAAGGGCTCTTCCGGCGGCGAAAGCCAGTCCGCCGGGACACCGGCTTCGCCGCAATAGGAAGCGCCTGCATCCTTTTTGCGGACGCGCAGTCTACATACCTGATCGGACTTTGCGACCCCAAAAAGGGAGGCACTCAGTGAATCGGCTAAAGGATAAGCGTGCCCTGATTACCGGAGGCACCAGCGGCATCGGCCTGGAAACAGCGCGGCAGTTTTTGCATGAGGGCGCGCGCGTGGCCATCACCGGCAGGAACCCGGCGACACTCGAATCGGCTCGCACGGCGCTGGGAGGAGACGTGCTGGCCATCGCCAGCGACGCCGGCGACGTAGCAGGGCAGAATCAGGTTGCGGAGACCCTGCGGCGGTCTTTCGGCGGGCTCGACATCCTGTTCCTGAACGCGGGCATCGCCGAAATCCGGCCGGCTGGGCAATGGGACGAGGCCGCGTGGGACCGTGCGTTTGCCGTCAATGTGAAGGGTCCGTTTTTTCTCGTTCAGGCCCTCTTGCCGATATTCGCGAATCCGGCCTCCATCGTGCTGAATGCATCCGTCAACGCGCACATCGGCATGCCGGGCACGACCGTCTACGGAGCCACGAAGGCGGCACTGGCTTCGCTGGCGCGCACCCTCTCGGGCGAGTTGATTGCGCGCGGCATCCGCGTGAACGCGGTCAGCCCCGGTCCGATCTCGACGCCGCTTTATAGCAGGCTCGGCCTGTCGGGAGCCGATCTCGATGCGGCGTCGGCTTCCATACTAAGCCACGTTCCCGCCGGACGCTTCGGGAATCCCGGCGAAATAGCCAGTGCTATTGTTTTCTTGGCCTCCGACGAAGCCGCATTCACGGTTGGCAGCGAGCTTCTGATCGACGGCGGGATGGGCACTCTTTGACATCGAACCGGGGGCGAGCAATGAAGAGCATGCACGTAACTGATTCCGCAAAGCTGCCAGCACTCATCGAGAACGACGTTCCCGCACCGAAGCCGGGAGAAGGCGAGGTGCTGGTGCGGGTTCATGCGGCCGGCATCACGCCGACCGAACTTGCCTGGTATCCGACCTCGCACGACAGGAAGGGCAAACAGCGCGCGCGAGCTGTGCCATCCCACGAGTTCTGCGGCGAGATTGCCGGGATAGGTGGGGGAGTTGAGGGGCTAGCCATCGGCCAGGAAATCTACGGCATGAATGACTGGTTTGCAGAGGGAGCGCTCGCCGACTATTGCATCACGAAACCGGAGTGGATTGCGCCGAAACCGCGGCGCCTCAGCCACGCGGAAGCCGCTTCCGTGCCGATCGGCGCTCTGACCGCCTGGCAAGGGCTGTTCGAGCACGCGGGACTGCGGGCCGGAGAACGCGTGCTGGTACAGGGCGGAGCGGGAGCCGTGGGAGTATTCGTGATCCAGTTGGCGCATTCCCGCGGCGCGCATGTGATCGCCACGGTGTCGGCGCACAACATCGAGTTTGTAAAAGGGCTCGGGGCCGACGAGGCGCTGGACTACAAGGCGGCACCCTTTGAAGACAGAGCGCGGGATATCGACGTGGTGTTCGACGGGGTGGGCGGAGAGACTCTGGAGCGGTCCTGGGGAACGCTCAAGCCGAATGGACGCCTGGTGACGATCGCCGCCAACAGTGAATCGACTACCGACGCGCGAACGAAACGTGCGTTCTTTATTGTCGAACCTCGCCGCGAGCAACTCGTCGAGATTGGAAGGCTGTTGGACGCTGGCGATTTGCGGCCCGTCGTGGACAGCGTGCTGGATTGGCCGCAGGCTTCCGACGCCTATGCGGGAAAGGTCGAAAGAAGCGGGCGCGGGAAGCTGGTTGTCGCCGTTTCGGGGCCGCAGCGCGGGGATCGGTGGACTGCCGCGAAATGAACTTTGGCCAGCTCGTCGCGGATGTACTGGGGAACTGGACGAGCGTCATGACGTCTTCGCGGTAGGCGCGCTGCAGTCGCCGTACATGGCCGCGCTGGCGGAACACCGGCGTCGCGGCGCCGGCCAGGATCGGCGGTAGTGCTGGCTGCTCTTTTTCCGGAGCGGGTCGTTGTTCTGGGCTTGCCATGAAGAGTTAAGTCGGATTACATTTACGCGGGAGCGCCGGCAGGATCGGGCAGGCGATTTCGTGCGGTATCTAATTCCGCTTCCGTGAACAGCGTGCATCAGCGCTGCTGAACGACGACCGCTTCCATGGTCAGGTTCAGATAGCCGCGCTGCCAAAGCCCGGCAAAGCCGTCCGGCAGGTACGGGGTGGCCGGCAAGCAGCGCGCAACTCTCGGCCGCCGTGCTCGTTGACCATGCGCAGGAACACGGTCCCCTTGTAGTGCGCCTTGGTCAGGACAGCAGTCTTTGGATCAATTCACCCAAGCAGGGGTCCGAAAGATACCCCCCAAGACCGCAGAAATTCATTCATCACAGGACGGATTTGGAAGTATACTCCTTCCGAACGGAAACCTGACACTCCCGATTCTCTTGGCAAGGAGGGCCTGAATGAGAATTTCGATCACCGCCACGCTCATATGTGTGGCGACTCAGCCGATTTGGGCGGTTGACATCCCAATTGTCAACGCCGGATTTGAGCAGGTCGTGTTATCCTGCGCTCCGGCATTCAACTGTTTCTTGGATTCCACCGTGACCGGGTGGGCCGGTACAGGCTGGTTCGGCACCTGGAAGCCTCCAATAGGCTCGCAGGGATTCCTCTCGAGCGTGCCGGAGGGTGTGAACGTCGCCTACCTTGGAAGGGCCGGGACAAATGGAACCCTTCTTCAGACCCTAGGGGCGTCGCTCGAACCAAACACTGCCTACACTCTCGTGTACAGTGTTGGCACTCAAGGCTCTATGCCGTCTGCCGGTTATAGCGTCGAACTACTCGCTGGCACAAGTACCTTGGCGACGGATTCCTCCCTGGCTCCTGCTAGCGGGACCTTCGCTACTGGCCGAATCCTGTATTCCTCGACAAATGCAAACCCGGCGTTGCTGGGACAGAGACTGGGGATCCGGCTGACCGGTAATGCCAACGGGCAACCTGTCTTCGATAAGATCTCGCTCGATGCCATGCCAACCGTCATCTTTGGTTCGGCCAATCAGATCGCGTCTGGTGGGGGTTGGAAGACGACCCTGACCCTCTTAAACCTCTCCTCGACGCAGAACTCGGTAAGAGTGGTATTCCGGGGGGATGATGGAAGCCCCCTGACCTTACCGCTAATGGTTACTCAGCAAGGAGTATCACAAGCGGTAACGGCGGTCGAGCGAACCGTAGAACCTGGCGCAACGCTGCTTATTGAATCCGAAGCGCCAGCGTCTTCCGCAACGGTTGTTGGTTGGGCCGAGGTTGTTAGTGCGGGACCAGTCTCGGGCTTTGCGATTTTCCGCCAGAGGGGCCTAGATGGCAGAGATTCAGAAGGCACCGCGCCTTTGGAAAGCAGCAAGACCAGCAGTCTGATTCTGCCCTTTGACAATACGACGGGGTTTGCGACCGGCGTGGCGCTCGTCAACCCTACCGCCCAAGCGACAATCATCAGCGCGACGATCCGCGATGACAACGGGGCTCAAATCGGTTTAGAGGCGGTGTCGTTACCAGCGATGGGCCACGTTTCTTTTGCTGTCGCCGACCGATTTTCGGTGACCAGTAACCGACGCGGAATTATCGTGTTTGAGAGCACGGGTGGCGGAGCAGTAGCGGGCCTGGGGCTCCGATTCAGTCCGTTTGGCACTTTTACATCAGTGCCGGTTACTGTTCAGTAGCGAGTGCTTGCCACTGTCAGCCTCCAGGAGCAGCCGAGGAGGTCTTTGGTTTTTTTGATCGTCGGATCAGGATGCCGGGCCGCTCTATCTGCTCGGCAGAAGCCGAGTGAACACTACTAGCGGGTGGAGTTCATCCCGTCATCCTCTTGCGAGTGGCGTCGCTCCAACATCGTGCCAGATTCGGTGCGGGCGTAGAGGAAGATTCATTGCAGGGCATTTCCGGTCTCGTGGAACATAGCAAGACCCTCTCCAATTTGCGCCGCTCCCTCTCGACAGGCTCATGTCACTCTTTCGCCTGGAAGTCGAGATCGCTGAAGTTCGGCCAGCGTAGCCGTCGCTTTGACATTGCTGGGGTTGATTTTGAGGACTTCCCTTTGACCAGTCAATCTGCATGAAGTCCTCATCTCGATAATGACGTCGTATTCGACGTCCGCGGACATTATCAGCTATGCGTAATCTTAGCCACATCGGCTAGCTACTTTCCGGCGCAAAATTCGTTTTCGATAGGACCCGAGCACCGGCGCGCGGTGTCAAAAACCGCAAAACTGCCCGACGGTCGTCCCGCCGGGCAGTCAAGTAGTTGAGTTTCGGTTACTTCAAAGAATCAGTTCTTGCGTTCGGCTAACACCTTTCCGAGGTGGTGAAGATTGTCAGCGATCACGCCAAGTCCGACCCAGCGCTTCATGCCGGCATCGCCTCGGTAGATACACCGCCGAAGGCCGTGGCGCCGCTTCAGCACGCTGATGCGGCCCTCGCAGCCGGTACGCCATTTCTGGCCTTGCTTGAACCAGCGCTTCTTTTGCTCGCGCTTCCGCTCGGCGCTTTTGGTGGAGCGATTCGGGATGCACACCCGCTTCACACCCCTTTCGTGCGCCGCGGTTTCATTTCTGGCTGAGAAGAATGCCGCATCGCCCGCTACCAGTCGGGGTGTGCAGCCCAGCTTTTTCTCATGCGCGTCAAGGGCCGGGATCACCAGCTCTGAGTCACTGGGCCGCTTTTCATAGACGGCATAGTCGGTGACGATCTGATTTTCGCCTTCCTGGATTTTGACCATCTTGCCAAACTCGGTAGGTTTGCTCGCCTTGCCCTTGCGAATGACTTCCGTGGTGGGCTCGAAGATACTCACCAGTTTTTCGGCTACGTGCGTGTTACCGCCGAAGATCCGCTGTTTGGCTTGCCGCATCACCTGCTGAACTCTTGGCACAAAGGTGTCCAGTTCTTTGCGCAGCCCTTCCAGGGCGGCCTGCTGCATCACGTCCGCCGATCGTTTCACCCCTTGGACAATTTCGCCGGAAAATCGTTTGGCCTGACCAACCACGCGCCCTACCGTGGACAAGAGCTTCCCGTATCCCTGCTGCAAACGCTCCCGGTTCGGTCCGCCCTTGGTGCGCGCTACGCGCCCGATTTCCAGAATGCGAAACTTCACGCTCCGGCTCCGGTCACGGAGCTTCGCTCCCTGCTGCCCGGCGATGCCGGCGATTCTCTTCATCGCGCGGATCAGAACCCGCACGCCGTCGCCCAGCAGATTGCTGTCGGTGGGATAGTGGATGTTCGTCTCTACCACCGTTGTGTCCAGGCGCATCTTGCGCCCCTGGACGACCTGATTCTCCTTGGCAATCGCCACCACTCGTTCATGTATCTTTTCGACCGCGTCTGGCCCCAGCGCCAATCCCCAACGACCCATCGTTTTCGCATCGGGCGCTTTCGATGCTCCCACGCGGGTGAAATCGCGGTACACCAGATTCGCTCGGACTTCACGCTCCAAGACGTCGTAGCTCCAGTTACGAATGTGCTTCAGCAAGAGCAGCCGCATCACCACTTCCGCTGGGGTGCCTCGTCGCCCGCGGGTGCGGCTCTTGGGACTGCGCTTTGCCAGCGCCTCGTACACAGTCGAAACCAGTTGCTCATCTTCCAACACCTGGTCGGCATGGGTCATCCACTGTTCGCGCAGATCGCTTATCTCTTCCGCGATTAGACCTTCGCCGAAGTGGAGTTGGCGTCGGCGCGCCTCAATCACGAGAGTTACTCCTAGCCGCGGCGGGCGGGCGTGATTGCTTCTCTTGCTGCCACTGCTTACGGAGGCGGTCGCGGTTCAACTTGGCCAGAGAACAGCCAATCTCCCAAAAGGCGGCCCAGGCTTGTTGCGCCCGGTGGGCGGCTTCGGCATGCCCTGGGGGAACGTACAACGAGCGGCTTTTGCCGTCTTCTCGATAGGTAATGTAGAGGTGTGGCCCGTGCAGGCGTTCGGGGTCGCGAGCGCAGGCACAGCCCGGATTACCGCAACGGCGAGAGGTCTCCGACAGGCCGCCTTGGACCATGGTTTCCGAAGCGCGGAGAAGTCGTTCTATGAGCCGCTGCTGCTGCTTACGCATAGCTTAATATTAAGATACGTTAGTCCGGTTCTCCTGTCAATAGAAAAATGACATGAATCATCAAAAATGTTTCAGGGGAGGAAATTGTGCGATCTTGCAGCGTTCCGTCGCCCCGCCCGCTGGATCGAAACGGCTTAACCGATCGATTTTGCGCCGGAAAGTAGCTAGCCCAAGTTCGTCACCAAACTGTCGATTTCAACTTTTTTGAGCGTCCGATCGGAGATAAGTGATGCGTTTGCAGGCGGCGCTTCTGTAAACGGTCGTGTAGTGTAGACCTGCCCTCTTGTGTCCCGACCGGTCTCATGACACGATCGACCCAGAATGTTTTTGCGACCGAACCATCGCGGCAAGGACGGCAAGCTCCACACCTATTGGTCGCTGGTGGAATCGGTACGCACACCGGATGGGCCGCGACAGAGAACACTCTGCCACCTGGGCGAGCTGAACGGTTCGGAACATGCGCGATGGCTGCGGACGGTCGAGGTCTTCAATGAGCAGGGCGAAGCGCAGCAACTGAAACTGTTCCCTTCGCATCTGGAATCGCCGGCGGACGATCCGCAGGTGGCACGCGTGCTGGTGCGTCGTGTGCGGCTGGAAAGGACGCGGCAATTCGGCGCTTGCTATCTGGGGCTGCAGTTGTGGAGACGCCTGGCCCTGGATCGCTTTTTCGAACAAGCGGTGGATGCCGATTGGGCCGATGTGCCCTGGTCGCGCGTAGCGGCGCTGTTGGCGATCAATCGGCTGTGCGCGCCGGGCAGCGAGCTGGCCATCGAACAACGTTGGTTTCCGTCGACGGCCCTGGACGATTTGCTGGGGATCGAAGAAGGCAAAATCAACGACACGCGCTTGTATCGTTGTCTGGACCACATGCTGCCGCACAAGACCAAGCTGGAGCGGCACCTCAAGGATCGTTACGGAGAACTGTTCGGGGCCGAGTTCGACGTGCTGCTCTATGACCTGACGAGCACGTACGTGGAGGGCGCGGCGGCCAGCAATCCGATGATGCGGCGCGGCTATTCACGGGACCACCGGCCGGACTGCGAGCAGATGGTGATCGCGCTCATCGTCAACAGCGAGGGTTTTCCGTTCAGCTATGAGACCTTCGACGGCAACCGCGCCGACGTCTCGACCATGGAGACGATTCTGCGTATGGTGGAGCGCAAGTACGGCAAGGCGCGCCGGATCTGGGTATTGGACCGCGGCATCGTGAGCGAAGAGAATCTGGCCGCGATCCGCAAGCGCGAAGGCCAGTACCTGGTGGGTACGCCGCGCAGCCAGATGAAACGGTTCGAGGCGGAACTGGCCAAGGAGGACTGGACGCAGGTCCGGCCCGAAGTGGAAGTCAAAAAGGTGACCATTCCACAGGGCGAAGAGACCTACATTCTGTGCCGCACGGCGGGCCGCAAAGAAAAGGAGCAGGCCATCCGGAAACGTTTTTCCAGCCGTATGGAAACGGCCCTGAAGGCGCTGGAGAACCATCGCGCGCGGCCGGCTGAAGGATCGCCACAAGATGGAGCGGCGACTGGGGAAGATCCAAGCCCGGCATCCGTCGGTCAACGACCTCTATGAGGTCGGGCTGCACGACACTGCCGAAGGCGTGCGCTTATTCTGGCAACTCAAAAAGGATCATCAGAAGTGGCGTGAGTCACGCGAGGGCGCCTACCTGCTACGCACCAATCTGCAAGCCGGATCGGCCGAAGAACTGTGGTCGAAGTACATGCAGTTGACCGAGGCCGAGACGTCGTTTCGCGCACTGAAGAATGAGCTATCGATTCGACCACTGTTTCATCAGAAGGAGCCGCGCGTGAAAGCTCACGTGATGGTGGCGTTCCTCGGCTATGCGCTGTGGGTGATCTTGAAGCATCTGCTGAAGCGGCGTGCGCCGATCGAGCCGAAGCCATCGCTGAGCGGGGTCGATAACGCGCAGCCGTTCTCGCCAATGAAAGCCCTCGCACTGTTGTCCACCCTGCAAAGCGCCGACGTTGTCCTGCCCACTACCGATGGCCGCGAGATCCGTTTGCGTCGCATCACCGAGCCCACCGCCGAACAGAAATCCCTGCTCCAGCAACTCGGGCTGACGCTGCCCGAGTGTCTCCAACACAACCGCGAATGTAGTGTAGACTCAGCCACTGCCTGAACTGATTCTAAGCCACTTAGCCGATTTTTCGACCATCTTGTGACGAACTTGGGCTAGCTACTTTCCGGCGCAAAAATGAGCGGTTAAAGCGTTTCGATCCAACGGCTGCCGCGACTGGGCGCTGCAAGAACGCACAAATCGGCCCGCCGAAACATTTTTGACCGTTCATGTCATTTTTCTCTTGACGGCCATATGAGACAAGCGTATCTTAATATTAAGCTATGCTTAAGAAGCAGGGACTCATCAAACGACTCCTTCGCGCCACTGAAATCATGGTCCAGGGAGGCCTTTCCGAGACCTCCCGCCGCTGCGGCAATCCCAATTGCATCTGCAATCGTGATCCCAAACGCCTTCATGGGCCTCATCTGTACATCACCTATCGAGAGGATGGAAAGAGCCGCTCTTTGTATGTTCCCCCGGAGCACGCCGAAACCGCACGCCAGGCGCAACAGGCGTGGGCAGCCTTTTGGGAAATCGGCTGCTCGCTGGCCGAATTAAACCGCGACCAACTGCGAAAGCAATGGCAGCAGGAGAAGAAGTCACGCACCCCGGCCGCGGGGCGGAGCAACTCTCATGATTGAGGCGCGCCGGCAGCAACTTCACTTCGGCGAAGGTCTCATCGCGGAGGAAGTGACGGACTTGCGAGAGGACTGGATGACGCATGCCGACCGGGTGCTGGAGGACGAGCAACTGGTCTCGACTGTGTATGAGGCTCTGGCAAAGCGCAGTCCCAAAAGCCGCACCCGCGGGCGACGAGGCACCCCGGCGGAAGTGGTGATGAGGCTACTGCTCCTGAAGCACATTCGCAACTGGAGCTACGACGTGTTGGAACGTGAAGTTCGGGCGAATCTCGTGTATCGCGACTTCACCCGCGTGGGAGCATCCAAAGCACCGGATTCCAAAACCATGGGCCGCTGGGGATTGGCGCTGGGGCCGGAAGCAGTGGAGAAGATCCATGAACGAGTGGTGGAGATCGCCCAAGAAAACCAGGTGGTGAAAGGACGCAAGATGCGCCTGGATACCACGGTGGTAGAGACTAATATCCACTACCCGACGGACAGCAATCTGCTGGGCGATGGAGTGCGGGTTCTGATCCGCGCGATGAAGCGGATTGCGGAAATCGCCGGGCAGCAGGGCGCCAAACTCCGTGACCGGAGCCGGAGCGTGAAGTTTTGCATTCTGGAAATCGGGCGCGTAGCGCGCACCAAGGGCGGACCGAACCGGGAGCGTTTGCAGCAGGGATACGAGAAGCTGTTGTCCACGGTAGGGCGCGTGGTTGGTCAGGCCAAACGATTTTCCGGCGAAATTGTCCAAGGGGTGAAACGATCGGCGGACGTGATGCAGCAGGCGGCCCTCGAAGGGCTGCGCAAAGAACTGGAAACCTTTGTGCCGAGAGTCCAGCAGGTGATGCGGCAAGCCAAACAGCGGATCTTCGGCGGCGACACCCATGTTGCCGAAAAGTTAGTGAGTATCTTCGAGCCCACCACCGAAATCATTCGCAAAGGCAAGGCGAGCAAACCTACCGAGTTTGGCAAGATGGTCAAAATCCAGGAAGGCGAGAATCAGATCATCACCGACTATGCCGTCTATGAAAAGCGGCCCAGTGACTCAGAGTTAGTGATCCCGGGCCTTGACGCGCATGAGAAAAGGCTGGGCTGCACTCCCCGGTTGGTAGCGGGCGATGCGGCATTCTACTCAGCCAGGAATGAAACCGCTGCGCACGACAGGGGTGTGAAGCGGGTGTGCATTCCGAATCGCTCCACTAAAAGCGCCGAGCGGAAGCGCGAGCAGAAGAAGCGCTGGTTCAAGCAAGGCCAGAAATGGCGGACCGGCTGCGAGGGCCGCATCAGCGTGTTGAAGCGGCGACACGGCCTTCGACGGTGTATCTATCGAGGCGATGCCGGCATGAAGCGGTGGGTCGGGCTGGGCGTTATTGCAGACAATCTCCACCACCTCGGAAAGGTGTTAGCCGAACGCAAAAACTGATTTTCCGAAGTAAACCAAAATCAACTACTTGACTGCCCGGCGGGACGACCGTCGGGCGGTTTGCCATTTTTGACACCGTGCGTCGGTGCTCGGTCCACATCCAGAAAACGAATTTTGCGCCAGAAAGTAGCTAGATGCACGTCAAGCACGGGTGAATTTTGGTGGATATATGAATTTTTGAATTTCAAGACGAACACATATGTATATGGAATCGTGCTGGGAGCCGCTCTGGTGGTCTTCTCGGGCGCAACCGTTGCGCAGGACCGGGGGAAAGATGATCGCGGCCGACCTGAGGATCAAAAACGGCGCGCGGACGGTCGAGACCACCACGATGAGGGCCGGGCGGAGTACCATTTCCGTGCCGAAGATCGTGGCCACTTCAGCCCCCATTACGAGAAAGACCTCCGGCAATGGCGCCAGCATCCCGATCGGCGACACCATATCCGCGCGGGCGAACGTCTCCCTCGTGGAGTGCGCTTGAAATCGGTGCCCGCGTCGTACTACCGGACCCTCCCCCCGCTGCCTCCTGGCTATCGCTTCGGATACTACGACGGCTATGTGGTGGCTTACAACCCGACTACGCAGATTGTGGCGGACGTTCTGGACTTGGTGAATGCCGCAGTCAATCGGTAGGCCACCATCGGGCAACCGCATATGACACGCCGAATGATCCTTATCTATATGACCGTGTAGCCATCTATTATAGATGACCGGCGTGCGCGAGGGCAGCAAGAACCGCCCAAGCCCCGATCGCGGAGGAACTGGCGGCGCCGGCAGTCTTTCGGCCGTGGCGGCGGCATCGCAGCGCGGACCAATCACCGTATGGCCGCAGGTCCCGTGGGCCTGGTGGTACCAGCGAGTAGTCGCCTCTAGCCTACGGGTAGGCGCTCAGACGGCGCATCACTCGCATGTAACTGAAATTGGTAAGCCACTGGTTCGACCGTGCGACTCGAAGAGGTTTGACCGTTCCCGGAGTAGAACGGAGATAACCACTTTGTTGACAGTGTCAACTTCTTCATGGCAACCCCTACCGCCGAAGCCTACTCCGGGCTGACATTCGACCATTGGGTTATATACCATGAAAATCCGCAATTCAAGAGCGAGTTTTCGCCTACTGGGAAAAATGACACTAACTGGGTATGCACTTGACTCAGGTAACCCCAACCGCTTGTGATTCGCTGCTGACCAGTTTTGGGTGCTTGGCGACGTCCGAGTAGGTCATCGGGCTCGTGGCCGCAGCCTGTTGCACAAGGCGGAAAAACAGCTTGCCGCGGCTCTTGGATCTCCGGCGATTGAATCGAAACGTAAACTCGTCCAGGTAGTACGGCAGATGCTTATGGGACACTGCGCCTTGGTGTGTACCGGTCAACCACCGCTTCAGCAGCGAGGCGACCAAGTGCACGCGGGGCAGCAGTTTCGAGGGTTCTTTGCGTCTTCCCCGGATCTTCGTCACCTCGTGATCGTATCCCTTCAACCCCGCATAGCCCTGCCAGCCGTCGGTCTGCACCGTGCTGCCGGGCTCGATGCAATCTTTGATAAAAGATAAAAGGGTGGAGGCTGGCGGCGGAGGCATCCGGGATCACCCGCATGCGAATTCGGCCAATGCGCTTTCCGTCCGCCTGCGCCGCGATCACAATCAAAGCCTTGTCTTCCACCCCCCTGCCCGCGCTGCCTTCCTCCAGAGCGCCCACGTAGGTCTCATCCACTTCCACCCAGCCTATGAGCCGATCACGTCCGGGTCGGACCATCGCGCGCCGCAATTTATGCAGCCACGACCAAGCGGTCCGATAACTGCCCAGTCCCAGGACCCGCGGTAAACCCAGTGCGCTGGCTCCGTTCTTCTGGCTGGTCACATACCACATCGCCCGAAACCAGATGGTGAGAGGTTTCTGCGTATCCTGGAATACCGTGCCCGCCGTCACTGAGGTCTGGTGGTCACAGCCCGTACACTGCAACAGCGTGGCACCAACCGCCCATGCCTTGCCACCTCCGCAACGTGGACACCGGAACCCCTCCGGCCATCGCAAGTGATAGAGTACTCGCGACACCCTTCCTCGGTCGAGAACCGGGCCTCGAACTCCTGCAGCGTTCGCGGGTAATCGTCCATTTGGCGACCATACTACCTGTAGCGGCTACCTGAGTCAAGTGCATACACAGTTGACACTATTTGACAAACTCGCCGCACGATGTCAATCGGATCCCTCCCGCCGGCATGCAGGGCCTCAGGGGCGGGATCACAGCACACGCGTGGATCCGTGGATCGATCCTTTATTCGGGTCGAAGGCGCAGCCAGGAGTGGCATTGGGAATCACTATTAAGTCTTATGTAGAATCCTCCCCAAGTGGCTTGGTGAAGCAACACAGGTGAGGATTATATCAGATGTTTATCAGAGCCTTGAGAGTACCGAGTTCGCACGCGTTAGGTAGCCTTGGGCTCGGCAACCTGCATGGTCAGTCGTGAGTGCTCGATACTCAGGTCGATCAACTGTTCGACCAGATTCTTGAACCGCTTGTGACTCGCGATTTGGCGGCGGAGATCCTTCACCCATTCCCGGCGGACGTACTCGGTGCGGCTCTTCATCCGACGCGTATAGCTGATCTGCCAATAGGCTCCGGCGTGGTGTTGGGGATCCTTGTACTGACGGGTCAGTGAGCCCGGGCGCATCGGCCCGATCTCCAATAGCGCCGTCTTGATGCGATCAATCCTTCGCTCGATCTGCTGAATCCGTTTCTGGCTCATGATGCCTCCTTTTACATCGATAGTATAGCATAGATATGCTATACTATACAGCGGCTTATCGTCAAGCCATAAATGCCGATGCTTCGCACCACCCGGCCAGGAGGCCGCTCATGCTCTGGAGTCACTGGTGGAATTTGGTGTGCGGTTTGCGGTCCGCCTGCGCCCGGACCCGAACCTTCCTCGGGATGGCGCTCTGCCTGGCCGGTTTCACCGTTCGCAAGGATCTACTGGGCGTCACCAGTATCGTGCGCGCCCTGGGATTGGAGCCGGCCTGCTACGACCGACTCCTGGACTTCTTCCATAGCCAAGCCCTGGATCTGAACAAGCTCACCCTTGCCTGGTGCGCTCTGGTCTTCCGCGTCCACCCCGGCATCCTACGCGTCAACGGCAGGCCCGTCCTCGTCGCCGACGGCATCAAGGTCGCCAAGGCCGGACGCAAAATGCCGGGAGTCAAAAAACTCCATCAAGAATCGGACTCCAACAACAAGCCGGAGTTCATCTTCGGCCACTCCTGCCAGGCGGTCGCCGTGCTCGCCCAAGCCTTGTCCAGCGTATTCGCCTTGCCTTTGGCTTGTCGCATCCACGAAGGCACGGTCTTTTCCAACCGCGACCACCGGACCCTCCTCGACAAGATGATCCTGCTGCTCGATTCGCTCCGCCTGAAAGAGCCCTGCTACTTCGTGGCCGATGCGTACTATGCCTCCGGCAAGATCGCTCGTGGGTTGCTCGCCAAAGGCCACCATCTGGTCACCCGGGTCAAGAGCAACAGCGTGGCTTTCTTCCCGGCATCACTCCCGCCTCCCAACCGGCGACGGCGTCGCGGCAGGCCGAAGAAGTACGGCAGGAAGATCAAGGTTGCCGCGCTGTTGAAACAGTCTGCCCAACTCCAGCAGGCGCCCAGCCCCGTCTATGGCGAGAAGAATGTGATCCTCCGCTTCCGCACCGCCGACCTATTGTGGCGCCCTGTCGGCATCCTCGTCCGCTTCGTCGTGGTGCTCCATCCCCTTCGCGGCGCCATCCTGCTGATGAGCACCGACCTGACCCTCTCTCCCCTCGAGATCATCCGCCTCTATGGCTTGCGATTCAAGATTGAAGTGTCCTTCAAGCAGGCCATCCGGGTCATCGGCGCTTATGCGTATCACTTCTGGATGGTGGCCATGACTCCCCTACGGCGTGTCAGCGGTAACCAGTACCTGCACCACAAGTCCGAGGACTACCGCAATGCCGTCCGCCGAAAGATCGCGGCCTATCATCGCCACATCCAACTCGGACTCATCGCCCAGGGCCTGCTTCAGATCCTCTCGGCGATGGAACCGAAGTTAGTATGGCTTTCCTTTGGTTCCTGGATCCGTACGGTTCGGGGAGGGCTGGCCCCCTCGGAACAGGTCGTGGCCATTGCCCTCCGCAGTACCCTTCCGGAATTTCTCGCCACTGCCGCAAAAACCGTAATCCTTGTGAAATTCCTCCGCGACCGTCTGGACCTTTCCAGGGCTGAAGGAACCAGGTTGGCGGCATGAAAAGGCGGCCGCACAAACCGGTACTCTCAAGTCAGAGCCTAAACCATTCGAAGTGGGACTGCCGAGTACCACGTCGTGTTCGTCCCCAAGAGACGGTGTAAAGCCACCTTCGGGCAGACCCGTCGGCAGTTGGGTCCAATCTCTCACGCGTTGGCTCGGCAGAAGGAGTGCCAGGTCCTGGAAGGGCATCTCATGCCGGACCACGTACACAGGTGCATCGCGATTCCTCCATTCCTCCGAAGCATCCGGTCGCGTCGGCAATCGGATTCCACGGGGAGAGCGCGATCGCCAGCGCGCGCCTGGGCGGCAAGGAGCGCAACTTCAGCGGCGAGCATTTCTGGGCCCGCGGCTATGCGGTATTGACCGTCTTGTTCGAACCCGAGCAGGTCCGCAAGTACATCCGCGAGCAGGAAGAAGCGGACGGAGCAGGTGGACAATTCTGAAGCGAATAATCAGGCGCGCAACGCGCGACGCCTGGACCCACGGCCAAACCGCGTTTGAGGCGGCCCAAACTCACCAAGCCACCCGCTTTGCGGGGGTGTCTGACTGTTTGGAGCAGAAGTTCAGAGGGGAAAGTGCGATCGGCGCGGGGGTTGAGGGCCCTGAGGCGATGGCGGTTTTTCACTTTAATGAGCAGTAGGGCCCGGAATCGGGCCGATTTTTCGGCGTGCCGGTCAACCACGCTCAGGGGTAATTGCGGGTCGTAATCTGCGTTCGCAGGAACTGGTTGCGGCTGAACTCCTGTTACATCGTTTGGTCGCCCTGAGCGCGGACGTTCCTAAGGCATGCCTGATGTTTCGGTAATGGTAGGGTAAACTCGACGCACCTGTTCCCGGTTTGCCACCCTCGCAGCCAACGCTCGGCTGCACCCGGCGCTCGGCGAGAGGCGCGGCTCCTGCCATTTCTCCGGCCGGCTCTCAACACAGAAGCCGTTAGGCCGGGGCTGCTGCCGGCAGATGTTCTCCAATTGCACGACGGCCTGAGGGCTTGGCCTGGGTTGATGTCCAGTACGAGGCAAACTCGCCAACGCCACCCCGATTGTTTCTGTGTAAGCTGGCAAGTGGAGGTGATTTCCTTGAGCGACGAAGTGAAGGCCAAGATAAGCCGGCGTGCGATGCTGCAAAATGCGGGCAGATCCGCGGCGTCGGTGGCGCTCATTCCCGGACTCCAGAGCGCGATCGTCTCCTGCGCCGCGGCACAGGACGCTCCCGCGATCCATGGAGCCGCTGGCATCGACCGCGTGGTGGTGATGGGCGGCAAGACCTATCTGCGCGGGTGGGCGGGATATGGAGATCCTCCGCACCCGGGCCGCCCGATGCGCGGCGCCGCACCCCCGCCCCCGCCGCCTCCGGCCGGACCCACCCCGACCACCATATGGAGCAAGGCCTCCGGCCCGGGCTCGGTTATCTTCGCGGATCCCAAGGCGCCGATCACCACCGCGACCTTCAGCGCTCCGGGCGCCTATGTACTCGAGCTCACCGCCGATAACGGGCTGACGAAGGCTTCATCCACGCTGCATGTCGTCGTGGAAGCACCGCCCCCGCCCAGACAACTGCACGCGGTCTATGCCCGGAACTTCAAGATCGACAGCGCGCTGTGGAGCGCGCGCGCGAAGTCGCTGATTGTGAAATGGATTCCCCATTGCATTGATCAGATCAACCGCACCGACCTGGAGGTGGGTCCCGGCGGCATCGATAACTTCATCGAAGCGGGAAAGGCGCTGCGCGGAGAGCCGCACGGCTACCACAAAGGCTATGTCTTCTCCAACGCCTGGGTGCACCAGACCGTGGAGTCGATGAGCATCGCGCTGATGATCGATCCCCAGGGGGATCCGGAGATCCTCGAAGCTCACACGAAAATGCGCGCGACCCTGGACGATTGGATTCCCAAGATCCTGGCGGCGCAGGAACCCGATGGATACCTGCAGACGGCGTTCACGCTCTCCCGCATTGGCCGCAACGGCACCATCATCGACACCAGTTCCTTCAAGCATTGGGATCCGGCGCACCGCGGCGATCACGAAGGCTACACCGCGGGCTACTTCCTGGAATCGGCCATCAATCACTACCAGATGACCAATCAGAAGGATGCGCGCCTCTACAACGCAGCCCGGAAACTGGCCGACTGCTGGTATAACAACCTGGGCCCCGCCCCCAAGAAGCCGTGGTACGACGGACACCAGGAGATGGAGCAGGCGCTGGTGCGCTTCGGCCGTTTCGTGAACGGCGTGGAAGGCGGCGGCAAAGGCAGCAAGTATATCGAGCTGGCCAAGTTCCTGCTGGACTGCCGCTACAACACAGGGACGGGCCCGCGGGACCGCCAGGAATACGACCAAAGCCATCTGCCGGTGGTGCAGCAATACGAGGCCGTGGGCCACGCCGTGCGCGCGGTCTACACCTATTCCGGCATGGCCGACGTGGCGGTGGAGACCCATGACCGCGATTATCAGAGCGCCGTGAAGTCGCTATGGGACAACCTGGTGAACCGGAAATACTATGTTACCGGCGGCGTCGGCAGCGGCGAGACTGCGGAGGGCTTCGGACCGAATTACTCACTCCGGAACAACGCCTACTGCGAGTCGTGCTCCAGTTGCGGCGAGATCTTCTTCCAGTGGAAGATGCACCTGGCCTACCACGATGCGCGGTACGTCGATCTGTACGAAGAGACGATGTACAACGCCCTGCTTGGCTCCACGGACCTGGAGGGCGGCCATTATTACTACGACAATCCGCTGGACGCGGCGGTAGCGCGCTACCAATGGCACACGTGCCCCTGCTGCGTGGGCAACATTCCGCGGACGCTGCTCATGTTCCCCACCTGGGTCTATTCCAGGAGCCCCGACGGCGTGTACGTGAACCTCTTCATCGGCGGCTCCATCACGCTGGAAGACGCGGGCGGCACCGATGTGGAGATGGTGCAAGCCACTGACTATCCCTGGAGCGGCAAGGTCTCCATCACGATCAATCCCAAAGTGCCGAAGGATTTCAGCGTAAGGATCCGCGTGCCCAACCGCGGCGTGAGCAGCCTCTACCAGGGCACTCCCGACGCCAACGGCATCACTTCCCTCGCGGTCAATGGGAAGGCGATCAAGCCCAAGGTAGAGAACGGATATGCGGTGGTTACGCGATCGTGGAAGGCGGGCGACAAGATCGACGTGGTGTTGCTGATGAAGGTCCAGCGCGTCCGGGGCAACGAGAAGATCGCCGCCACTCGGAACAAGGTCGCGCTGCGGTACGGTCCCCTGATCTACAACATCGAAGAGAACGATGAGGACATCGCCAAGGCTCTGGGTGCCGATTCGCCTCTGACCGCGGAATGGAAGGAGGACTTCCTGGGCGGAGTGGTGGTGATCAAGGGCACGTTCGCGGACGGCAGCCCTCTGCTGGCGGTCCCCAACTTCGTCCGCATGAATCGCCAGCCTGAGCTGCCGCTGCCGCCAGCCGGGCGGGGGCCCGCGCCCCGCGCGCCGAAGTCGATTGTGTGGATGAACGAGGCGTAGGCGCCGTGGGTGGGCTGCTGGCGCGTGAGCTGGTGTAAGCTCGATAGAAGCTGCCGGGACAAGAACACGGCCAGAGGTTTGGTGGCGGGGCGCAGGCGGATTCCGCAACGCGGGGCATTTGTGCCTGAAATTGGGCGGACCCAAGGGGACTGTATGTCATTGAGGCATTGAAGCGTCCTTACGGGAAAAATCCGCGGGGCGCAGTTCCGCCGTTTGACGACATTTCACCTGTATGGGCTTCCACGGCAGAGAGGACATGCTAGCGACGCCACCTTGCGGTTGTTTGCTTTGGCACCTAGGCTGGGGTTTTGCAGATTTACGTAGCAGCTTTTGCCCACTCTAAAAGGGGCTGAAGAATTTCGCGGGTGTGTGCATCCAGTCTGGGATCGCTGAAAATCTTCTCCTGCCAGGTGACCTGGCGAAGAGTGCGAAGCAGATCTTCAAAGGAAACCGACGCCTTTTGTCTGTACCAGGGCCGATCGAGTGCCGAATGTGTAGCGGAGAGATGCCCTGACTGCGCATACCAAAGCAGGATCAGGTCGTAGATATAGAGGATCAGGGGAGCAGTCCGCTGAGCGGCTTTGGAAACGCGGTTTTGCGGGTCTTCAAAGCCGAGGAACTGCTTGACGTCGCGAAAGCAAACCTCCAGAGGCCAGCGCAGAGCAAAGATTTCCAGGATTCGCGGCGGGGTGAGGGTGAGGTCGGTGGAGTAGAAGCAATCGTCGCGGCGACGGCCACGGGGAGCGCGGACCACGACAATGCGCAGCAGGCGAGAGCCGGCGCTGGAATACCAGAGCGCGTCAATGGATTGATACCAGAGCTTGACCTTGCGGCCATAAAGCCAGACGGTGGCCTTGATCCACGAGCGCCGTGGATCCTGCGCCATCTGGAGTGGATTGGGCAGGCGTGGGCCTTTCTTGCGGCGCCGGCCACGACGGGCGGCGAGAGGCGGGGGCGGCTCATACAAGGCGGCTGTCATGGTCATGCGGCTGATCAGTTCGACGTTGGCCGGCAGGTGACGGCTGATGGAGCCGCCGGCATACTCGCTGTCTCCGAGCAGGCGGAGTTTGCGCCTGCCCAGCCAGCCGGAGACGACCTGAATCATTTCCAGAGCCAGCTGCGGGCGGGTCCGGTATTGCTTTTCGGTGGCCTGTCCGGTCTGTTTGCGTTCCGGCTTGCCGTGGCGGCCGGGAGCGCGTTTCGAGGTTTGCTTTTTGCGGTAGAGGCGGACGCGGATGGGCAGGGCCCAGACCTTGCCTGGCGCGAAGGGAAACGAGACCTGCAGGGACAGGATGACCCAGCTGTGGCCGAAGGCGAAGAAAGGCAGTTTGCCAGTGGAGCGCAGCGGATCGTGATGCATGCCGGCACCCCAGATATGCCGGCCAGACTTGCGGGCCAGGGTGTCATCGACGGCGCCGGTGAGGACGTCGGGACAGAAAGGCAGCAGGAGTTGGAAGACGCAATGGCCCAGGTGGTCGAGATTCCAGCGGGCCTGGCTGAAGAAGCGGTGGAACGAGCAGTAATGTTTGAAACGGCCCAGCTGGGCAGACTGGATGACGCGGGTGAGGGAGCGGCGGCCGGAGCAGAGAATCCAGGCGCAGGTGAGAGCCCAGAAGGAGCTGAAACTGGGCTGGGTAAAGCAGGGCTGAAAGGCGAGCAGGAGGGGCGCAAAGGAACGGAGCAGGAGATCGGGCATCAGGGCTCCTTATCTTTCATTTCATACCGATGAAAGATAAAGAGCACAAAAAAAAAGACCTTACCGCCGCTGCTTGTGTTCCTTCAGCAACTCGACATTCAACCCGGCGATCTGCTTCAGTACGTTCTGCGTCTGGGAGAATGCCCGCAAACCTTGCTCCACCTGCTTCTTCATTTCGCGGGGGATGGGGACCTGGCGCACCCGCCGGTTGCCGAGACTGACGGAGAGAATCCAGATCGGCCCGTGGCCTTTACCGCTGTCCTCCTCGCAATAGCGGCAACCGGGCTTGTTGCAGCGCACCATACGGCTTAACAGGGAACCCGGCAGGATGGCGGCAGGGTCGGGCAATTGCCCGATGAGCTGTTTGCGGGCGGCAGTAAGCTGAGCTACTTTATCTTTCATTCTTACCAAATGAAAGATACCACAGATGGAACAGAAGGTCCAGGAAAAAAAGACAGAACGTTCAAAAAATGTTTGCTCGACGGCGCCGCGATCAAGGTACCTCGCAAGCAAGCCGACCAGGGTTCAGACGCCGGGCGAGGAAGGGCTCAAAAAGTGCAAAACTCTAGCCTAGGTAGCTACTTTCCCGCTTAAAATTCGGCACGCAAGCCCCTTGTTTTCATAGGTCTGGTCGGCAGCCTGGTTGCGAGATCGAACGTTTCTGTCCCGACCGGGCCATGCCGCCCTCCGAGCCGGATACCAAAATTTCCAAAACATTTTCCCTAAAAATGTATTGACTCGTCGGTTCTTTTGTAGTATCATCACTACTGATGACACGATAACGGGCCATCCGCAAACGAGAAAAGCTTGTCTCCCATCTTTCCTCCGCCGCGGACGTCCTTCGCGGATCGCTGCTCCAGCGCACTCTCCATCACTCCTCGGGTTGTTCCAAATGTGCCCGCGGCGAAGGTCATCCGCTCTGGGTTCTCACGGTAGGGTATCCGGGCGGAAAGAACCGGCAAGTCAGTCTGCGCCCCGACCAGATTCCGCAGGTTCGTAAGGCGCTCGATACCTATCGCAAGATCAAACAAAGTTTGGAGGCCATTAGCGAGCTGAATCAATTCCTATTGCGCCTGGACCGCGAGGAGTCCAAGCAGCAGGAGATCCAGCCGTGATCACCGCTCGCCGCCTGCAACGAAAGTTCGCCGATGGGTTCATCGCCGAGGCGGTGGAGGATCTCTGGGAACCCTGGATGCGACACGCCGACAAGGCGTTGGAAGACGATACGCTGTTGCTCCTCATTCAGCAGGAGTTGGCCAAGCGCTGCAAGAAAAGTAAGACGCGGGGCCGCAAAGCGACACCGGCGGAAGTGGTGCTCCGCATGCTGCTGCTGAAACATGTGCGTGCCTGGAGTTACGAAACCCTGTCGCGGGAGGTGCGCGCCAATCTGGTCTACCGCGAGTTCACGCGGGTTGGCGGCGAGAAGGTTCCCGATGATCGGACGATGGGAAACCTGGGGCGGCAACTGGGGCCGGAGGTGATCGAGCAGTTGAATCGGCGGATGGTGGAGATCGCCCAGGAACACAAGATCGCCGCGGGACGTAAGATGCGCGTCGATACGACGGTGGTGGAGACCGACATTCATTATCCGACCGACAGCACGTTACTGGGTGATGGTGTGCGCGTTCTCACGTGCATCATGAAGAGGGTCGCTGGCGCGGTGGGTAAGGTGGGCAGGCAGTTACGTGACCGTAGCCGGTCCGCCAAGTTGAAGGTGTTGGCGATGGCACGGGCCAGCCGGAACAAGACCGAGCAAGGCCGGGAGAAGATGAAGAAGGCTTACCTCCAACTATTGGAAATCACCAGCCGGGTTACCGGGCACGCCAAGAAGTTTGCGCACGCCATGGCAGGCCGCATCCAACGAGGCCATCGGGCCGCATTGCACAAGGCCAAGAAACAACTGGATCAGATGATTCCCCGCGTCCAGCAGGTGCTGCGCCAGACACGCGAGCGGGTGTTGCGCGGCAACAACCAAGCCGAGGGAAAACTGCTTAGCGTCCGCGCAAAAATAACTTACCCGATATAAATAGCGTCTATTGGGGCTTTGCAGCTAACAATCGGGGAGTGAAGCGGCGTAATTCTGGGTCGGACATCGATCGCTCGCAGATCGCCACAATACGGCGACGATTCCGGTCATTACGTTCCGTGATGAGGGAGAAGACGCGACGTCTGTGGGCGGGGGCCGAAGCACAAGCCCTCGGCCGCGGTGGCATTGCGGCAGTTTCACGCGCGACAGGCATGTCCCGAGCGACCATCAGCGGCGGGGCGCAGGAATTGGCGCAGGGGGGAACACGACCGGCTCCGGAGGTGCGGGTCCGCCGCCAGGGCGGCGGACGAAAGCCGTTGACCGAGGCAGATCCCAGTGTGCTCACAGATTTGGAGCAACTCGTGGAGCCGACTACGCGTGGAGATCCGCAGTCTCCTTTGCGCTGGACCTGCAAGAGCACCACGAGGTTGGCTGAGGAGATGCGCCGCCGCGGCCATCGGATTGGCGCTCGTACGGTGGCCAGTTGCTACACGACCTGGACTACAGCTTGCAGGCTAATCGCAAGACCCGCGAGGGATCCTGGCACCCGGACCGCAACGCCCAGTTCGAGCACATCAACCGTCAGATCCAAGCCTTCCAACAGCGCGGACAGCCGGTGATCTCTGTGGACACGAAGAAGAAGGAACGGGTGGGGGACTTCAAAAACGGCGGCCGGGAATGGCAACCGAAAGGCTCTCCAGGGCCGGTGCGGGTACACGATTTCATCGATAAGCAATTCGGTAAGGCCATCCCCTACGGAGTTTATGATGTGGCCGGCAACCGTGGCTGGGTGAGTGTGGGCACCGACCACGACACCGCGGAATTCGCGATCGAAACCATTCACCGTTGGTGGCGCCACATGGGGGCGACAGCGTATCCCAAAGCCAAGGGCCTGCTCATTCTGGCCGACAGCGGTGGCAGCAATCGCAGTCGCACGCGGCTTTGGAAAATCGCCTTGCAGCGTCTAGCAGCCCGTGGTAATAGTCAGTTTTCCCACTAAAACGTGTGACCTCAGAAATGTTTTGAGCGTCTATATGACATGGCGATGGGAACCCGAAAACGGGATTCCACGATCTCGCGGACGCGCCGCTTGTATTGGCTGGAGACGCACAAGGCGATCTTCCGCTGGGTGCTGAAGATCCTCGAGGAAGAGGAGTTGGTCAGTGGGCGGACGGTCTCGATCGATGCCACTACCCTGGAAGCGAATGCGGCGATGAAAAGCATCGTGCGGCGGGACAACGGGCAAAGCTACAACGACTATTTGAAGGAACTGGCCCCTGCGGCCGGAATCGAGAATCCGACAAGGGAACAGTTGGCGCGGCTGGATCGGAAGCGCAAGAAGAAGGGATCGAACCAGGGGTGGATGAGCCCGAGCGATCCGGACGCGCGGATCACCAAGATGAAAGACGGCCGCACCCACTTGGCGCACAAGGCCGAGCATGCGGTGGATCTGACCAGCGGAGCGATCCTGGCGCTTACGCTGCAACCGGCCGATGAAGGGGACACGACGACGATTCACAAAACGCTGGAAGAGGCGCAGACGGTGGCGCGTGAACTCAATGTGGCGGGAGTGGAAGAGGTGGTGGCCGACAAGGGCTATCACCGTGGCGCGGTGCTGACGGAATTGCACGAACAGGAACTGCGGAGTTACCTTCCCGAACCGGAGCGTGGGCGGCGGAACTGGCAGGGCGAGGGGAAGGGGGAAGAGCAGAAAAGGACGTACGAGAATCGGCGACGGGTGCGAGGAGACCGCAATAAGCGGCTGCAGAAACTGCGGAGCGAACTGACGGAGAGAACCTTCGCGCATCTGTACGAGACCGGCGGGATGAGGCGCGTCCACCTACAAGGCCGCAAGAACATCCTGAAGCGACTGCTGGTGCATGGAGCTGCGTTCAATCTATCGCTGATCCTGCGGAAGATCACGGGAGTTGGGAAGCCTCGGCGGTTGCAGGGGCTTTTGTTTGCAGCTTTTTACGCTCTTAGGACGCGCCTTGGCGTACCAAGGCGGGATTCAGGGCTGCCGGACTCAGCCGGAGACAACTTTATGGCGCAAAGTAGGCGACTTCGTTACTGTAATTCTGCCGGTCCGGCGCTGCGCCGCCGCCTATGCCACCGGGATTCAAGTCACAGATGAGGACATGGCTAGGGTTCGTATCGAAAAGGACGCCTTTCATGGCGATTGGAACTACCGCATCATACCTGTCACACAGTGACTAACTTATTTCTGCGCGACCCCTTAGCATCTTTGAAGCACACACCGAAGTGATTCGCAAGGGCAAGGCGCATAAACCCAACGAGTTCGGCAAACTGGTCCTGATTCAAGAGGCCGAGAACCAGATCATCACGCATTTCCAAGTGTGCGAACTGCGGCAGGCCGATTCCACTTTGCTGGAAGAATGTCTGGAGAAACATGTCCAACAGTTCGGTCGGGCTCCAGAACGCGTGGCGGCGGACCCCGCATTCTTCTCCGCCGCTAACTACTTTCTGGCGCAAAATTCGTTTTCTGGATGTGGACCGAGCACCGACGCACGGTGTCAAAAATGGCAAACCGCCCGACGGTCGTCCCGCCGGGCAGTCAAGTAGTTGATTTTGGTTTACTTCGGAAAATCAGTTTTTGCGTTCGGCTAACACCTTTCCGAGGTGGTGGAGATTGTCTGCAATAACGCCCAGCCCGACCCACCGCTTCATGCCGGCATCGCCTCGATAGATACACCGTCGAAGGCCGTGTCGCCGCTTCAACACGCTGATGCGGCCCTCGCAGCCGGTCCGCCATTTCTGGCCTTGCTTGAACCAGCGCTTCTTCTGCTCGCGCTTCCGCTCGGCGCTTTTAGTGGAGCGATTCGGAATGCACACCCGCTTCACACCCCTGTCGTGCGCAGCGGTTTCATTCCTGGCTGAGTAGAATGCCGCATCGCCCGCTACCAACCGGGGAGTGCAGCCCAGCCTTTTCTCATGCGCGTCAAGGCCCGGGATCACTAACTCTGAGTCACTGGGCCGCTTTTCATAGACGGCATAGTCGGTGATGATCTGATTCTCGCCTTCCTGGATTTTGACCATCTTGCCAAACTCGGTAGGTTTGCTCGCCTTGCCTTTGCGAATGATTTCGGTGGTGGGCTCGAAGATACTCACTAACTTTTCGGCAACATGGGTGTCGCCGCCGAAGATCCGCTGTTTGGCTTGCCGCATCACCTGCTGGACTCTCGGCACAAAGGTTTCCAGTTCTTTGCGCAGCCCTTCGAGGGCCGCCTGCTGCATCACGTCCGCCGATCGTTTCACCCCTTGGACAATTTCGCCGGAAAATCGTTTGGCCTGACCAACCACGCGCCCTACCGTGGACAACAGCTTCTCGTATCCCTGCTGCAAACGCTCCCGGTTCGGTCCGCCCTTGGTGCGCGCTACGCGCCCGATTTCCAGAATGCAAAACTTCACGCTCCGGCTCCGGTCACGGAGTTTGGCGCCCTGCTGCCCGGCGATTTCCGCAATCCGCTTCATCGCGCGGATCAGAACCCGCACTCCATCGCCCAGCAGATTGCTGTCCGTCGGGTAGTGGATATTAGTCTCTACCACCGTGGTATCCAGGCGCATCTTGCGTCCTTTCACCACCTGGTTTTCTTGGGCGATCTCCACCACTCGTTCATGGATCTTCTCCACTGCTTCCGGCCCCAGCGCCAATCCCCAGCGGCCCATGGTTTTGGAATCCGGTGCTTTGGATGCTCCCACGCGGGTGAAGTCGCGATACACGAGATTCGCCCGAACTTCACGTTCCAACACGTCGTAGCTCCAGTTGCGAATGTGCTTCAGGAGCAGTAGCCTCATCACCACTTCCGCCGGGGTGCCTCGTCGCCCGCGGGTGCGGCTTTTGGGACTGCGCTTTGCCAGAGCCTCATACACAGTCGAGACCAGTTGCTCGTCCTCCAGCACCCGGTCGGCATGCGTCATCCAGTCCTCTCGCAAGTCCGTCACTTCCTCCGCGATGAGACCTTCGCCGAAGTGAAGTTGCTGCCGGCGCGCCTCAATCATGAGAGTTGCTCCGCCCCGCGGCCGGGGTGCGTGACTTCTTCTCCTGCTGCCATTGCTTTCGCAGTTGGTCGCGGTTTAATTCGGCCAGCGAGCAGCCGATTTCCCAAAAGGCTGCCCACGCCTGTTGCGCCTGGCGTGCGGTTTCGGCGTGCTCCGGGGGAACATACAAAGAGCGGCTCTTTCCATCCTCTCGATAGGTGATGTACAGATGAGGCCCATGAAGGCGTTTGGGATCACGATTGCAGATGCAATTGGGATTGCCGCAGCGGCGGGAGGTCTCGGAAAGGCCTCCCTGGACCATGATTTCAGTGGCGCGAAGGAGTCGTTTGATGAGTCCCTGCTTCTTAAGCATAGCTTAATATTAAGATACGCTTGTCTCATATGGCTGTCAAGAGAAAAATGACATGAACGGTCAAAAATGTTTCGGCGGGCCGATTTGTGCGTTCTTGCAGCGCCCAGTCGCGGCAGCCGTTGGATCGAAACGCTTTAACCGCTCATTTTTGCGCCGGAAAGTAGCTAAGGCTAGAGTTTTGCAGATTTACACCAGTCCCTTCGCCCATTCCACAAAGGGTTGAAGTATTTTTTGCGTCTGCGCATCCAGAGCGGGGTCGCTGAAAATCCTTTCCTGCCAAGTGGCGTGACGTAACGTTCTGAGGATGTCCTCAAAAGAGACCGAAGTTTTTTGCGGATACCACAAGCGGTCGAGGGCTGACTTCGGCGCCAGGCGATGTCCCGCCTGCGCGTGCCAGAGCAGCACCAAATCGTAGATATAGAAGATCAGGGGGGCGGTGCGTGTGGTTGCCTTCGCCACCCGGTTCTGAGGATCTTCGAAGCCCAGAAATTGCTTCCAGAGCTACCGTGATACGTTCGTCCTGCTGTTGCGGTTCGTCGCGGCAAAACGACCGACGGCGGTGACCAAGTTGGACCTAGAGGACCTCGGCCCCCAAGTGGTGCTGAATTTCCTCCACTACCTTGAAGTAGAGCGCCACAATATCCCCGCGACCCGTAACGTGCGCCTAGCGGCAATTCATGCTTTCTTTCGGTACTGCGCTGCAGAGCATCCGGACCGGATGGAGTTGTGTCAGCGCATCCTAGCTGTTCCTTTCAAGCGCGCGCGATCCCGTTCCATCGAGTATCTCGAATTTGACGAGATTCAGGCTGTGCTCACCGCAATTGATCGGAACACTGTTGAGGGTCGTCGCGATTACGCGCTCCTCGCAACAATGTTCAATACCGGTGCGCGAGTTCAGGAAATCGTGAGCCTCCGCATAGGCGACGTGCGTTTCGACAAGCCACCGCAGGTTCGTC
>CAVRBB010000002.1:0-365312 GCA_963719195.1 Bryobacterales bacterium
GGCTGGCCCGCGAGTGAAACCGGTGCGCCTGCACCGGCGCCCGCTCGCTCAGCCCCAGCGCCCGTGCGTTTTGCCTGCCGAACCGGCTCAACAGGATCGCATTCCGCCGTTGCGCCTCGCCGCCGCGCGCATCGCGCACCAGCCCTTTGCATTGCAGAGTGACCGGAGCCGTGTCCCATCGTAGTGACTCTTCCGACAGCGACCGCACCCCGCGCGGCACGATTCCCCGCGACTGGAACGCCTGGATCAGCGCCAGCAGGTACTGGAACCGGTCGTCCGGCACCAGCAGCGAGTCCGACGTGATGATCGCCCGCAGGTAGTCACCGAACTCGATATCCACGGGCGGACAGTAATCGAGCGCCCGCAGACACAGGTTCTCGAAGTGCCCCGCGGTTTTGGCCGCCTCGCGCGCCAGCGCCTCCGCCAGTTCCGGATGCAGGTCGCCCGATGGGCCAATCGCGCCGCCCGCCCGCGCGATGCGCATCAGGTCGGCGGTGCGGTTCATGTATGCCGTGAAGAATGCATCGAAGATCGCCGCCACCAGGATCGCGCCGCGGTCGTGGGCTTCCACCACGTCGTCCAACCGTTTCTCGCCGGGCGGCGTCCCCAGTGCGGCCCGCAGCGCTGCCCGCGTCCCCATCGCGTGGCCAAACTGCCGCGCCAGCTCCACCATCGGATTCGAGGTGCTCAGTTCGGCGCCAATCGATGCTCGTCCGGAGGCAATGCTGGTCGGGCGCCACTCGACCGCATGGATGCGCCCGCCGGTGCGGCGAATAGTCTCCAGCAGGGCGTCGCGAAAACTGAAATGCTGGAGCAACGCCACGATATCGCCGAAGGCCTCGTGGAACGCTGCCGCATCCGGACCCGTGCTCTCCAGGTAGTAGGTTTGCAGGCTGTCGAGCACCGCGTGTGTCGTTTCGTGCACCACGATGTCGTGCGACAGGCAGGTGTGCGCGACCTGTCCGGGCAGGTTGGCCTCCACGTCTCCTTCGGAAGCCAAAAAATAGCCGAACAGCAGCGCTCCAGTTCGGGATCGTAGTAGGCGTTGGCATCCTGCATGGCGTGCGGAAAAACGCGCAGCCGGTTGCGCAGCGGGTCTTTGCGGCCCGCTCGCGACCATCTCCACTTCACAGGTCGCCCCAGCGCAAACTCGAACCGCCGGACAGTGTCCAACGCCACCGCGTAAACCATCTGCTGATGAAACCGCGGGTCCAGTTCGGATGGCTCCAGCCCGCCCTGCCGCAGGATGGTGGGATCGTTCAAGTCCACTGCCTGGTAGTACACGCCGTTCGAAGCGTCATAGTCGATGACGGCGATCTTCTCGCCCACCGGTCCCGGTTCCAACTCCTCGTGCGGCGCCTGTACGGTGAGCAGGTTCGTCGGCCCCACCCCCTGCGTCGGATCGAAGGCGAAAATCCGCAGCCGCCTCTCCCGGCCAGTATCACTGCCCGCCGCCGGCATCTCCCGCAGGGGCAGCGCCACTCAGGCGCCCGGGACGCGGTGATGTAGTAGCGAACCGCGCACTGCTCATCGATGATCAGCGCCGCGCCGCTCGTCTTTTTTCCCGGCAACACCTGGATCACCATCTCCTGGAGTAACTGCCCCTGCGGCCCCACATGCTGGCTGCGCCTGAAATGCGTGGACCAATGGACGTCGCCCCCGGGCTTGATTCTTTCCTTTACGAACCTCTCGATCGCTTCCTGGTTCCCTTCGAGGGCATCCGCGGCGAAACTCACGCCATCCACTTTGCGGAAACCTCCCGTGGGCCAGCGCAGGGCTTCTTCCGAATAGGACGAGACCCCCAGCGGCAGGATCCCGCGCGAGCGAAACGCCTCGATCAGCGCGCTGCGGTATCCCCAGACGTCGTTCGGCACCAGGTCGTGATCGGCGGTAATCAGTGTCCTCAGATAGTCCCCGAAGGCGAGCTCATCCGGAGGGCAGTAGTCCAGCGCGCGGATGCACATCCTCGAAAAGTGCCTGGCAGTCTTAGCGGCCGCTGCGGCTACCCGCACCGCAATCTCCGGATGCAGGTCGTCTCCCGGCTGGCATCCCCCGATCCGGTAAAGATACCGGGTGCGGCGGTTGTACACCGTGAAGAAGGCGTCGAAGATCGCCGCCATCAACACCGCGCCCCGCTCGTGCGGTTCCGTGATGGTCTCCAGCCGCTTCGCGCCCGGGGGCGTATTCAATACATCGCGCAACGCCCCGCCCAGGCCCAGCGCTTCCCCGAACTGCCGCCCCACTTCCAGGAGGGGATTCGGCATCCCGATCTCCGCGGAAATCTCCGCTTCGACCCGGCCCGAGCGGACGTCGGCTCCCAGTTGGCGCTGATGCAGCAGCCCTCCGGTCCGCCCGACCACTTCCAGAACCGCATCCGGAAACTGGAAGTGCTCGAAGATGGCGAGCAGGTCGCAGAAGGCCTCTCCAAACGCCTTGGTATCCAGCGAGCGCATCTCCTTATAGAGGGGCCGCACACTGTCGAGCAGCGGATGCGCAGTCTCGTGGGCGATCACGTCGAATTCGAGACAGGCATACACGATCTGTCCCGGCAGGTTGGCTCCGGCATTCTCCTTCTGCGCCCGGAAATAGCCGAAGAGCAGCTTGCCTTCCTGGTCGTCGTACCAGGCGTTGCTGTCGCGGGAGTAGTGAGGGTACATCCTGAGCTTCCCCCGCAGCGGATCCTTCTGTCTCGCATCGGCCCACGGCCAGCGCACCGGACGTCCGAGAGCCATCTCAAACCGGTGCACCATCAGGCTGGCAACCGCGTATACCATCTGCTGATGAAACTTCAGATTCAGCTCGGTCGGCTCGATCCCTCCGGTTCGCAGGATCGACGGATCGTCCAGGTCGACCGGTTCGTAAGTGCACTGGCAGCTCTCGTCGTAGTCGATGACGGCGATGTAGTGTCCCACCGGCCCGCGTTGTAGAGGCTCGTACGGGATTCGCAACGTGACGTGATTCCCGAAGCTGCGTCCCCGGGTCGGGCTGAAGGCGAACACTTTCAACGCCCGTTCCTGGAACCTGTCGGCGTATTGCGGCATCCGGTCCGCCATTGTATCAGCGCCCAACCGCGCTGGCCGTCCAATACCAGCACCCGGTCTGTTCTTGTATTGCCCAGCTCGCTGCCGATACCAGGCCAACGGTGCCATCCCAGCGCCGGCAACCGGTCGTCAGGGATCGCCCAGGACGGCGGGACCATGCAGACCGTGCACTAGGCGGGGGGACCCCGCGCCCCCCATGCTAGGATAAATACTTGTCAGGTCTCGGGCTCCGTGCAACGGGCGGCTGCGAACCCCGCCAGGTCCGGAAGGAAGCAACGGTAGTGGTGCGGCTCGTGTGCCGCGGATCACCCGGGGCCTGGCATTTGCCCTCCCCATGTACCAGGTCATAGCCCGGAAATACCGGCCGCAAACTTTTCAGGACGTGGTGAACCAGGAGCACGTCAAGACCACCCTCGAGAACGCCATCGCCCAAAACCGCATCGCCCACGGCTACATCTTCTCCGGCCAGCGAGGCACCGGGAAAACCACCGTGGCCCGCATCCTGGCCCGCTGCCTGAACTGCATCCAGGGGCCCACCGCGACGCCCTGCGGGATCTGCGCCAGTTGCCTCGAGATCACCGCCGGTGGCACCGTGGACGTGATCGAGATCGACGCGGCCTCCAATCGCGGCATCAACGAGATGCGCGAGTTGCGCGAAAACGTCCGCTACCAGCCCGCCCGCGACCGCTACAAGGTCTTCATCGTCGACGAAGCCCACCAGATCACCAGCGAGGCTTTCAACGCGCTGCTGAAGACCATCGAGGAACCTCCGCCATGGGTGGTTTTCGTGCTCTGCACCACCGAAGCGCACAAGATCCCCGCCACCATCGCGTCACGCTGCCAGCATTTCAGTTTTCGCTCGGTGGACTTCGAAGATCTCATCACGCGCATGGCGTGGATCTGCGGGCAGGAAGGAATCGAGGCCGATCCCGAAGCCCTGGCCGTATTGGCGCAGGCGGGCGAAGGCAGCGTGCGCGATTCGCTCTCCGCGCTCGACCAGGCCATCGCCTGTTGCGGCGCGCATTTGAACGCCGCCGAAGTGCGGGCGCTGCTGGGTGCGTTTTCGCTCGAGTCGCTGGAAAAAGTCACTCAGGCCCTCGTGGAGAGCGATTCGCGGCGCATGCTGGAAGTGGTCGATGAGCTGGAGCGCAACGGCCAAAACCTGCAACATTTCAGCCGCGAGCTGGCGCGATACTTCCGTAACCTGCTGGTAGCGCGGATCGCGGGCGCGGACACGCGCCTGGTGGCGGCCTCGGCGGCGCAACGAGAAAGGCTGGCGGAAATCGCCTCGGGTTTTCCGAGGAGGACCTCACGCGCTACCTGCAGTTGACGCTCGATTTGTACAGCGACCTGCAGACCTCGCTGCAGCCGCGGTTTCACCTCGAAATCGGACTGGTGCGCCTGGTGCAGGCCGGGCGTCTGTTGCCGATCGAGGAGGCCCTCGCGGGTCTGGGGGCGCCGGGAACCGGTGGCCCCGGCCACCCCCAGCCCCGCCGCCCGCCCCGGCGGCCCGGAGTCCAGCCGGCTCCCCCAACCGGCGCCGCCGTCCGGCGAGCGGACCCTCCGTCGGCGCCACCGGACCCGAACCCGCCGGCGCCACCGGGCGCGCCGGCCGCCACCGTCCAGCCGATTGGCGAAGGCGCTGCACGCGGCGCTCATGGAATTAGGGATGACGTTCACCGCGGACGCCGTCGAGAATTCGCAGGTGCTCGAGGCCAACGGAGAGCTGCAGTTCACCACGACCGGGCCCTACAAGCTGGCCTTGCGCGAGGAGGATCTGCGGAAGGCGATCGAACGGATTTCGCCGCGCCCCTTGCGCATCAAGGTCCGATCGGCGAAGCGGCAAAACCCGCCGCCCCTTCCGGCCGCCGCCTCGGCCCAGGAAGACGATGTGACCAGCCGCGCGCTGGCGAATCCCGAGGTCCAGCGCTTCCGGGAAGTCTTCGGCGGCAAGATCCGCAAAGTTCGAAATCTGAAGGAGTCGTAAACGTGAAACTACCCGGCAACATGCAGCAGATGATGCGCCAGGCGCAGCAGATGCAGGAGAAGCTCCAGCAGGAGATCGCCCAAATCAAAGTCGAAGCGTCGGCCGGCGGCGGCATGGTCACCGTGCAGATGGACGGCCAGAAGAACCTGCTCGCGATCAAGATCGAACCGGAGGTGGCGGGCGACGTCGAAATGCTGCAGGACATGATCGTGGCCGCCGCGAGTGAAGCCGTGCGGAAAGTGGACGACGAGATCAAAGGCAAGATGGGCGGCATGCTCGGCGGCATGGGACTGCCCCCCGGCATGTTCTGAGCGATGCCCGATTTTGCCGAACCGCTCGCCCGGCTCATCACGGAGTTCAAGCGGCTGCCCGGAATCGGCCAGAAGTCCGCTCAGCGCCTCGCCTTTCACGTGCTGCGCGCCGGCCGCGACGATGCCGAGCACCTGGCCGCGCCATCCTCGACGTGAAGGACAAGCTGGGACTCTGCGCCGGCTGCAACAACATCAGCGAGAGCGACCTGTGCCTGTTCTGCCGCGACCCGAACCGCGATCCCAGGGTGGTGTGCGTGGTCGAGGAGCCGCACAACATCATCGGCATCGAAACCACGCGCCAGTTCGAAGGCCGCTACCACGTGCTGCACGGAGCCCTCTCGCCCCTGCGCGGCATCGGGCCCGAGTCCCTCAAGATCAAGGGACTGGTAGAGCGCATCGGCCAGGGCGAAATTCAGGAAGTCATCGTCGCCACCAACCCCACCGTGGAAGGCGAAGCCACCGCCGTCTACCTGGCGCGGCTCCTGAAGCCTCTGGGCGTGCGGGTAACGCGCATCGCCATGGGCATTCCCGTAGGCAGCGACCTCGAATTCGCCGACGAAGTGACTATTTCGAAGGCGATGGAGGGCCGGAGGGAAATGTAACCTTGGAACTGCCAAGCGCTTCTCGCAGTTTTTGCGTCAGCGCGGCGGCGGTGAAGGGCTTTTGGATGAACGGCGTATCCTGCTCGAGCGTCCAACTGCGGCTCACCTGGTTGTCGGTATAGCCGGACATGTACAGCACCTTGAGATCGGGCCGTATCTCGCGCAATGCCTTCGTCAAGTCGAAGCCGCTGCTCCGCGGCATGACGATGTCGGTCAGCAATAATTGAATCGGTTCGCCGCTTTGCCGGGCGATACGCAGAGCTTCTTCCGGCGTGCTGCATCCAGCACGCGATAGCCATGCTTGACCAGCATGGCGTGGACCAGTCGCCGAATCGCGTCTTCATCCTCGCATACCAGTATGGTCTCGCTGCCGCGCAACTCCCGGTCCCGCGTCGGCTGTCGAAAGTTCCTCGCTCACGTCCACCATCGGCAGATAAACCTTGAACGTGGTCCCTTGACCCGGTTCGCTGTAGACCATGATTTCCCCGTTGTTTTGTTTCACGATCCCGTACACGATGGAGAGTCCGAGGCCCGTGCCCTTGCCCGGCTCCTTGGTAGTGAAGAAGGGCTCGAACAGGCGATTCTTCATTTCCTCGTCCATGCCCGTGCCGGTATCGCTGATGGCCAGCATACAGTAATGCCCCGGTTTGACCCCGATGTGCCTCCCCACATAGTCCGCGTCGAGCGCCTGGTTGGCGGTTTCAATCGTGAGCTTGCCACCCCCGCCCATGGCGTCCCGCGCATTGACCACCAGGTTCATAATCACCTGGTCGATGTGAATCGGATCGACCTTCACCCGGCCGAGTTTCCGTCGAGGTGCGTCTCGATCTCGACGTCTTCTCCAATCACTCTGCGCAGCAGTTTCATGGAATGCGTCACGACTTCATTCAGGTCCAGAACGCGCGGCTGGCTGATCTGGCGGCGGCTGAAGGCCAGCAGTTGTGCGGTCAGCGCGCCGGCGCGATTCGCGGCATATTGGATCTCGTGCGCATAGTCGAGCAGGCCCGGCCGGTCCTTGGCCTCGCCGAGCAGCATCTCGGAGTATCCCGTGATCACGGTGAGCAGGTTGTTGAAATCGTGCGCCACACCTCCCGCCAGCCGCCCCACCGCCTCCAGCTTTTGCGACTGGCGGAACTGCGCTTCGAGCAGCTTGTGTTGGGTGAGGTCGCTGTCGATGGCGATCGTGCCGCGGATGTTGCCGGTAGCGTCCCGAAGCGGCGCGGTCCAGATGACGACCTCGATGGGTGACCCGTCCTTCTTCCACCGCGTTCGTTCGATGCCGGAGAGCGATTCCCCTTTCCGGAAACGCTCCAGCCACGACTGGTATTCCTCCGCCTGGTCGGGGGGGACGACCCGCAGCGAACGGCTGATCATTTCCTCCTGGGTCCAGCCGAAAATCTTTTGCGCCGCGGGGTTCCAAAACAGAACGTTTCCTTCCAGGTCGATAGCCCAGATGGCTAGGGGCGAGGACTGAATCACGGCGTTGCTCAATTCGGTGGCTTCCGTCAGCCGTTCGTTGGCGGAGGTCAATTCGAGGGTACGCTGCTCGACACGAGATTCCAATTCCGCGTGGGCCTGCCGCAGTTCTTCGTATTGCGCCACGACCAGCCCGGCGGTGACTTTGAGAGTACGCCCCAGCCGCGCGATTTCGTCCTGCCCCGGACCTCTTCGAGAATCGGCAACCCTTGGGCTACGCGGCGAGCGTCGTCTTCCAGGTGCTGTACGCGGCGTACGATGCGCGTAGTGAAGAGCAGCGCCGCGACCACCCCTCCCAGCAGGCCCAACAAGCCGCCTGCGAAGATCCCGATTTGTAGCCTGCGCTCGGCCCGGCGCTCCTGCTCGGTCCGTGCGACCAGCAGCCGATCTTCTTCTGCACCCATCTCAGCCAACTCCCGGCGCGCCGCGTCGGTATCGGCTTTGCCCCGCTCCAGATCCCCGGCGTTTGGAGGCGGCTGACTGGAAGCGGCGCGACGCAGCTCATCCATGGAATCCAGCGCCTTCGCGACCAGGGTGCGCACCCGAGCCGCGCGCATCGCTTTTTCGGGGTCTTGGCTTACCAGGCGGCCAAGCGCATCGAGAGGGTCCGGGATCTCGCGTCGCGCGTTCCAATACGGATCGAGAAACGATACCCGCCCAGTCAGCAGATAGCTGTGCAGCGCGGCGTCGGCGGTCGCCAGACGAGCCACCAGCCTGCGGATCTCACCCCGCACCTGGTAGGTGTGCTCCACCCATGCCGCGGCATCGCGCGTCTGCCGCTGGAACAGGTAAAACACAACCATTGCCGCCAGCAGCGCACACACCGGGAGGGCGACCACCAGGATTCCCTTCGTCGTCAACGACAGTCTGCCGAAGGGTGCGATCACACGATCGGCATGGTCACTGGGCATCGATTGCTTTGGCTATTGTACAAACATCGGGCGTGCGTTCAAATACACCAGACTCAGTAATTCCCCCGATTTCGGGCTCCACCAGCCGGTTGGGCTCCCGGCATGTCGACAGTTCCACTTTCAGGTAGTTCCCGGTCAGCGCAATCCCGCGTTCGTGCAGGGTGACCGCCGATAGCCTGCGCCCGACCATCTGTTCCCGGAATTCGCGGTTTTTGCCCGCGGCGATATCCCGCAGTATGCGGTTGCGCTCCTTGCGGACCGGCATGGGGACCGGGTGCGCGTCCACTGCGGCCGGCGTTCCCGGGCGCTCAGAATACGTGAACACGTGGAGATAGGTGAACGGCAGGGACTCGATGAAACTCCGGCTCTCTTCGAAATCCGCGTCGGTCTCGCCCGGGAACCCGACCATCACGTCGGCGCCTATGGCGGCATCCGGCATCAGGGCCCGCGCCTTCCCGATGCGGTCTGCATAGTGGCGCGGCCGATACTTGCGATGCATCCGTCGCAGGATGCGGTCCGATCCGGTTTGCAGCGGCGCGTGGACATGCCGGGCGATCCGCGATGACCCGGCCATCAGCCCCAACAGGTCGTCGGAGAAGTCCATGGGCTCGACCGAGCTCAGACGCAAGCGCTCGACATCCGTCTCGGCAAGTAGCCGGCGTATCAGGTCTGCCAGCCGCATCCGGCTGCCGGGTTCCCGTCCCCAACGCCCCAGGTTGATGCCGCTTAACACGATCTCGCGATACCGCGACGCGAGATTGCGGACCTGCTCGATCACCTGCCCGGCCGGCGCGCTGCGGCTGCGACCGCGCACAAAGGGAATAATACAGAACGAGCAGCGGTTGTTGCACCCATCCTGGATCTTCAGATTGGGCCGCGTGCGCTCTCCCGCCGCATCCTCCACCGGCGCGGACAGAAAATCGTGCTGCGCGAAAATGTCGCCCACATGGATGTTGCCGTGGTAGGGCGCCGAGCCGCCGTCAATCCTCACCAGCTCCGCGATCGGGTCTTGTGCGAATTGCCCACCACCCACTCGACCCCCGGCAGCCCGGCCAGCTCCTCAGGCGCGCGTTGCGCATAACACCCAGTCACCACGATGCGCGCCGCCGGATTCTCACGATGCACCCGACGGACCGTGTGTCGCACGTCTTCATCCGCCGCCGCCGTCACCGTACACGTGTTCAGAACCACCAGGTCGGCGGCGGAGCGCTCTGCAGCGGCTTCCAGTCCCTTGGCGGAAAGCAGCGATTCGAGCGCCGCGCCATCGGCTTGCGTGGCCCGGCATCCGAAGTTCTGGACGAAGTATTTCCTCACTGCCTCCATTATAGGGAGGCGTGCGATGCTTTCTGCGCCGGCGCCTACTCCGCCGGCGAGTAATACCCGCCGCGGAACGACACCGAAAGTCGCGGCATGCCCTCTTCCCGCGTTTCCTTGACCGTAATGCGGCGGTATTTGCCGTCATTGGTCCCCGGCGGGGCGCGGTAGCCGATGATGTACTGCTCGTGGATCTCGGCGGCAATCTTCGGCCCCGCTTCGCCGGGGCGGTGCCAGTCGTCGATCTCCCAGCAGCGCCCCCCCGAGTACTCGATGATTTCTTTCAATAACTCGGGGCCGCGCGTCTCTTCCATCGTGGCGGGCGGGTATACTGCCGTGGTCAGAGCTGCCGCATAAATCGCGACACCCGCTTCGCGCTCCAGGCCCCGAAGTTCGCGGCTGCGCACGCGGCTCGCGTTCTCGCCTCCATCGGACACCAGCAGCACACAGCCCTGCGCGGGTTGTGAGACGTCCGCAGGTGCCGGATCGCGAGCGGGAGAGCGTCCAGCAACGCTGTCAACCCCGCCGGTTTGGAAAACAGCAGGCCGTTCTGGATTTCCCAGCAGTTCCGTATGAAGTCGGCCGCCAGCCGCGCCTTCCCCTGTGCCGTGACCAGGAATATCTCATCTTCCGGGTTGAGGTTCTCACAGAGCCGCGCCAGCACTGCGCGCGCGCGGGCTGCCTTCCCCTCCATACTGCGGCTGTTGTCAAAGATCACGCCGATCGATACCGGCGTATCGGCGCGTTGCGAAGAACGCGATGGGCTGCTCCTTGCCGTCCTCGAAGATGCGGAATTGCCGTTGCCGGAAACCCGCCACCGGACGGTCGTGCGTATCCACCACCGATACTGGGACCAGCACCAGCGTGGACTCGGCCCGGAATGCGCCGCCGGATCGCACTCCCTCGTTGGTAGCAGACAGTACCGCTAAGGTGCTAAGCAGTAGGAGTGGGTGCACCTGAAGATCGTAAGGAATTCGAGGGCGCGGGACAATTAGCCCTGGTACTGGTACCAACACCAGAATAACGCCTCGCCTTCCCGGGCTCCATCCATGCAGGGGGATCTCGCCACGGACAGCGACTTCATCTCCAGGAGGGTGGTTTGACGTCCAGCGGTTCGCCGGTTGCCGGCGGCGCGCGGCCTGCGGTCGATCGCGCCGAACGGGACCTGGTGGATGCGATCCTGCGCAAGGACCGCAAGGCCACCGCGGAGTTCGTGGCAGCTCATGCCGATGCCGTGTACGCCTACGTGCGCGCCAGGCTCATCCCGCGCGTGGATCTGGTCGACGATATCGTGCAGGAGGCATTTCTGGCCGCCTGGGAGAAACTGCCGCAATTTCGCTCCGAAGCCCCCTTGCGGCACTGGCTCATCGCCATCGCCCGGCACAAGGTGGAGGACTATTACCGGTCCCGCCTGCGTCAGCCCGACTGCCAGATCGATGAAGACTCGCCGGCCGGCTCGGTTGCCCAGTTCCTGCCCGATCCGGACGAACTGCTCGACCGCGAGAAGCGATACTCCCGGGCGCGCGAGGTACTGGAGTCGCTCTCCGAACCCTATGCCCTGGTTCTGCTCTGGCGTTATTGGGAGAAACGCAGCACTCACGATATCGCGGCGCAGACCGGGAAGACTGAAAAAGCCATCGAGAGGATGCTGGCCCGCGCCCGGGAGCAATTCAGAAAGAGGTGGAACCATGCCTGAGCCGGATGGCAGCGAACAATTTTTCGAAGCATTGGCCGCGGAACCGCCCGTGCCCGCGCCGGAGCCTCCAGCGCCGTCGCGGCTGAAATCGCGCATCTACTCGGCCCTCGTCCAGCGGCAGGCGGAGTCGGGACCGTTGTTGAGCGTCACGCAATCCCGGGCCGCGGGCAGAAAGCTGTGTGTCTTCGAGGACCTCGTGCGCATCGCGCCGGTCGGAGAGCGGGCCAAGTCCCGGAATTTCTGCCGAGTCTGTCACGCCCGCATACTCGGCGAATCCGTCGAGGGCGCGCCGATTTACTGGTGGGGTTGCCCCTATGTGGAATTCCAGAACCGGTGACCGCGCTCAGAAGTACTTCACAAACCCGAACAGGTTCTGAAAAATCGCCAGTCGCCTCTGGCCGGGTGGAGACAACCTCTCGCTGAGCGGATTCTGGCGCATGGTCTCGGTGAAACTGTATCGGATCCACCAGCCGTGGCCCACACTGATGTCGATTCCCACCGGGAAGCGCACTGCCATCGCCGTCGAGGTGAACTCCGCCGCCGGAGCGGCCAGCCCCACCGAACCGGCGTCGGGCTGCCGCGCCCTGCTGTGGAACCGGATCGCGCCCAGGCCGAACGCGAGGTAGGGCCGGATTCGGCTGCTGCGATTCCGGAAATAGATCAGCAGATCACCCGATACTCCCCGCTGCGCGCTGTCACGCGGCTGCTGGTACGATGCCGCACTCCCGTCCGCGACCAGCAGCGAGGTCAGCAGTACATCATTGCGGCACCAGACGTAATTCGCCTGCATGCTGGCATAGTCTGTGAGATGCAGTCCGCCGAAGAGCTGGATCGTGGGGCCGTTCTCGGGTTTATATAGGGACACCGCCGAACTCCCGGCGCTGATCTCCGAGCGTGCATCCGCCGAAAGCGTGGACACGCCCCCCATGCCACCCAGGAAATACCGGTCTTGTGCCGGCATGACGGCAGACCCTCCCAACACCAGCAGGATGCGCGTCACGGATCGAACAGTCGCGATTCTCATGGACGAATTCAAATATACAGTCTGCGGCGCACGGCATGCTCGCTTTTAACAAAAATGCCGGGGGATACGCACGCCGTGCACGACTACCACCGTGGTCGGCGGTTTGCGTGCGTCACCATCGCGAAGCCGCGTGACCTATTCAGAGGAGGAGAATCAATGAAACGACTTCGCACTTTCGCGGCCCTCGCACTGCTCGTCGGAGCGCCGGTAGCGGCCCTGGCCGCTCGCGCCCGGCAGACGATGGTGGTTACGGCTTCAAACGCCATGGACAACAACCAACTGCTGGTATATGACCCCAGCGGCGCCCTGCTCCAGATGCTCCCGACCGGAGGACAGGGGGGCGTGAGCGGCAACTCAGGCGGCATCGCGGCCAACGGCAGGCTGCTGGCCGTAGTTAACTTCGGTTCCCAGAATGTCACCATTTTCGTGCGCTCACCCCAGGGCTTCAGGATGGGCTCGGTTCTCAGTACCGTATCCAAGCCGGTGAGCGTCGCGTTTGGCCAAGGCCACCTCTATGTATTGGGAACCACCACCGTCGAGTCTCACCGCGTGGTCGGATTGAGCGTGCAATCCGTGATGGACGGCATGACCCTGCTGGCCAATGCGGATATGTCTTCCGCCCAGGTTGGCGTGATCGGCAATCAACTCATCATCGCCGAAAAGACGAACGTCATCGAAACCGTGAATCTCACGGGCGATGGCTCCGTGATTGGCTCGCCCACCCGCGTTCCAAACCTTCCCGACAATGCCGATGCCCCCTTCGGGTTGATCGTACGCGGAGACAACGCCTACGTGACCATCGCCCACTCGAACCAGGTCGTGTTGGTGCGAAACGGCAGGGTGCTCACGGTGGCTACCGCGGGAGGCCAGCAGGCCCCGTGTTGGCTGGCCCTGAACGGACCCTTTTTGTACTCCGCCAATACCGCCAGCATGAGCATCTCCCGCTTTGCGGTTTACGGGCAGAAGATCGTGCTGGACGGAGAAGTCGCAGCCAAGGTCAACGGCGGGCCGACCGATATCGATTCCAAGGATGGACTGCTGGCCGTAATCGACTCCAGCGGGTCGACGTCGCATCTTTCCATCTTCGCCGTGGATGAAGACGGGAACCTAGCCCTCAATGCGAGCACCAGTATGAACAATCCGCTCAACGGCGTCGTCATCGTCGATGGCGGCGGCGACTATTGACCGCGCAGTGGGCAGGCCCCGGGCCTGCCCGCCACGTCCCGCTGCTGTCGGCTCCTGGCTCCTGTCTTCTCTCGACCCGCTGCGCGGCACCCTGCATGCGGCCGACATGCGTCCATTGTTACATTCGTTCCTTAGCGTGATCTCCCGTCCTGAACCCGTTTGAGGGGTTGCCGCCATAGGCTGCGGCAGGTCAAAGAACTGGATCTTCGGCAATGGCGTCCTTCCCGAAGATCGCGCGGACCAGGTCCTCGCCGGCTTCGTTCTTGCGGGCGGGTTCCTGCTCGTCCATGAACCGCTTGTAGGTGACTTTCAGGTTCTCTTTCGCATCGTGTTCTGCCTGGATGCCCCGCTCGGCCAGGCTAACCAGTGGGCGACTCGTCGTCAGACGCCGTTCTTTCGCCGCGCGCCGAACCTCCGAGGCCACCGGTGCCGGGATCTAAATGTCCTGCCGCATCGACCTGGCCCGGCGCTGCACGGCCGATTTGTCCTCGTCGCCATACTCACATTCCAGCGTGGCTGCACCACTATGGTGCGCAGGCGCCGCAGGCGCGGGGCGCACGGACTACGTGCCCCCGCCAGCCGGACATGGTGCTGTACGTCCAGCCGCCGTACCCGGGCGCAACGTGGGTGTGCGGTGCGGCAGGGGCGGCGCGGTGTCGAGCGCGGTGGCGGGGAATGCCGGTTCAAAAGCGGGTAAGAGGCCAAGTGGGGGGTTGAACGAAATCCCGGCCGGACGAAATGCATGAAGTGGGGCTCCCAGCGCAGGCGGGTCCCAAGGAAAACGTCTCTGTTCTCGATTCCGAAACTACTGAGGTCCGGCGCTAGCAGGCTGTGGCAGAAGCCGCCGCCCGTCGGAGTCCGACGGGTGCCGTCGTGTGATTCCAATGGGTTACGGGGAAATTCCGTCGGAATCCGACGGTTTTTTGCTTTTCGCCACAGGCTGCTAGGGCAGGGCTGCCGGCTGCGCGCTGCCGTAGTAGAGCCCGTTGAACAACAGTTTGAAGGTGGCGTGAGGCTGGGCCCGGAAGGCGACTTCCGGTCCCAGCAGCATCACCTTGCCTTCGCCCACGGTGGCCTCCGCCACTGCCGTTCCCCCATCCAGGTATTGCTGGCCCCAAGCCCAGCCGCTGTCGAGCGGCTCGGGTCCCGAGAACCACGCCACGGCTGACGTGTGCTCGAGGGCGGCATTCGGTTCCAGGCGGAACACCGGGCTGCTGTCGAAAAAGACGTCCACCACAGGCGGCATCCCATAGGCCAGCGGATTGGTATTGTCTACGTTGACCTTCAGCAGGGATCCGGGAATGAAGAAACTCTCGCGCGGCAGCGGCCGGTCCCTGCTATCGGGACCTCTTTCCGTGAGGTAGTTCTTCACCGGAATTCCGAATAACTCGGCCACGCTGGTGGAACTGCCGATGGTGACGATCGATCCGCCGGACTGCACGAATTTCTGGAGCTGCGGGATGGTCTTGTCGTCGGAGATACGGCCGATCCGGTCGCGGTATTCTTCGGGAAAGCTATCCGGGTTCTGCTGTCCAAATCCGCGGCCGCCGCCCCGGCCGCCGCGTCCGCCGGCGGAGCCGCGGCGGATGGCGCCATCGGGAAACACCAGGACGTCGAAACGGCTCTTCAGATCGCCGGCATCGAGCGCGGGCGGGTAAACCACCTGAAACGGAAACTCGTACTGCTCGAACAGCCAGCGTGTCCAGCCGGACGGCATGGAGCCGCCATACTGGTCGTAGAGCCCGATCCGGGCGGGCTTCAGCTTGAGCGCGGGGCCGCTGGGAGCCTTGGCCACGGCATGCGCGGCAACGCCGAGTTCTTTCGCGCCGCGCTCCAGGACGGAACGGGCTGCGGCCTCAGCGGGCACCCAGATGGCGCCCGTTCCCAAGTCACGTCCGCCGGCCTTTTCCTCCTGCTTCAGCCAGTACACCTCGACGCCGGCCCGCAACAGGCGGTTCACCAGGATGAACGAGTTGTTCACCTGGTGGCTGATGAGATACCCGGCGGGATTCGCCGGTCCGGTTACGGAACTGGCGGGCGGTGGCAGGAGATCAGTCACCCTCTGGAAGGGGCCATCGAAGCCATCGCGAATGCGGTCGAACTGCACGCCCATCTGGTATGCGAGGGTCCAGCCGGTGATGTCATAGGGAGGAATCGGCGGGCCTCCCGGGTAGCGGAAGTCGTTGGGGTGGTCCTGCGGCTCGAACATGTCCATGACGTGGGGGCGAAAAGCCTGGGCGGTTTTCACCACCAGGGAATCGGCGGGATAGGTCTTGCCGGCCACGGTGAAGGCGGAGGTAGCCTTGAGCACGGTGATTCCGGTCTTGAGCAACGCATTGGCGAATTCAGTAGCGGTAGGGAAATCCGGCTGGTCGGATGGAATGACATAACCGCGCGGGTCGCGGACCTGGGGGTTGTGCAGGACGGTGTTGTAGAGCTCGGCCGGAAGGGTGCGCGCGCCGAAGCCACCGGCGGCGAACGCGGCCGGCAGGTCGCCGCCCGAGGGAACCTCGCCGCCCGCCGCCTGGCCCCCACGGCGGCCGCCGCGTCCCTGGGTGCCGCCCTGCGCGGCCGCGGCCGCCTCCAGGGCCGCGATGCGCTTGGGTGATATGGTCCAGTAATCCCGGCTACCCTTTTCGATTGAGTTCATACCCATGCGCCAGATATTGAACAGCCAAGTTTCGCGGTAGCGGGAAGCGAGATCGAGGATGGCGCGGTTGTTACAGATTTCGTAGTCGATGGACTGGCGGTAATGCCACGGCTGCGGGGCGATGGGCAGCGGCCAGTCGCCCTGGGGCAACTGCTTGGCGGCCACCAGCGGGATATTCGTGGGGGTGGGCTGGCCGATGATTTCGGTGAGAATGCCGATCATGTTGTGAAAGTAGGTGATCGTGCGCAGGCCGCCGTTCCACCAGGTGGAGTAATTGGCGCCGCTGCGCATAGCGCTGCCGCCCTTGCCTTCCGCCACCAGGCGGCTATGCATGGCGGTGCCCACCATCTCGATGCCCAGTGGCACCAGCGGATCGAAATTGTAGTTGAAGGGATCGCGGAAGGGAGGCATGAAAATCACCGCACCCGCCGGGCCGGTCTGGTGGTGGTTGTACATGATCTGGGGAAACCACTCGAGGAACAACTGGCGATTCATATTGGTGGTTTCCTTCATGTTGGACATATAGAAGTCGCGATTGTCGTCGTGGCCGATGTACTTGGCGTAAAGCCGCGGCAGGCCGGCAAAGGTGCGCTTGTCGGGATCGCGGAGCGGCGCGTCGGGCTTCTCCGACCCGCGCATGTACCAGTTGGCGATGAGCTCCTGGCCGTCGGGATTAGCCAGCACGTAGAGCTGGATGACGTCGTGGAGGAAGCGCATGGTCTCGGGATCGGCGCGGCTCACCATCTGGTAGACCATCTCCATGAGTTGCTGCGACCCCACAGACTCGGTGGCATGCAGTCCGCCGTCGATCCACACCACGGCTTTGCCTTCGCGCGCGAGGGCATGGGCTTGCTCCTCGGTGAGGCCTTCGGCATGCGCCAGCTTTTGCGCGATTTCCTTGTAGCGGTCGAGCTTCCGGATATTCTCCGGGGCGGAGACGATCGCCATGTACTGGCGCCGGCCTTCCTCGGTGGGCCCGATATCCACCAGTTTCATGCGGTCGGATTCGGAGGCGAGTTTCTTCCACCAGGCTTCGAGCTGGGTGTAGTTGGCCACCTGGTAATCGTCACCGATGTTAAATCCGAGGGCCTCTTTGGGAGTCGTGATTCTCGGAGCCGGCTGCGCATGAAGCGAGAGGGCGCACAAGGCTGCGGCCAGCAGGAGCGCTGCCGGCTGCCGCGGACGGGATCGCATGAGTGAGAGTGTACTACGCAGAGGATGGGGCCGCCATCGAGCCGGCGGGTGGATCGGATTGCAATCGGATGAACGGGACTGGATTTTGCGTCCGGCCTGTGATAACACTTAGAACAAATCGCGAATTGCTTGGAGCCTTAAGGGGAGCCCGAGCGGGTGAGATTCGAAAAGAAGTTTGGTGCTTCAAGGGACTCAGGTGCGCCCATAGGCGGCGTGTCCCTACTCTTCCCGCCGGGTGGAAACGCTCCAATCTCGCAAACAGGAGAGAGTCTCGATGAAACATCTACGACGTTTGCGAGTAGCGCCATGTCTTGTCGCGCTGCTCGCATTTGCATTCCACGTTTTTGCGCAATCGGACAACGCGAATGTCAACGGGGTCATCACCGATCCTTCGGGCGCGACGGTTCCGAAGGCCAAGATCGTAATCAAGAACCAAGCTACGGGTCTCACGCGCGAGGCCGTAAGCAACGAGTCCGGAGTCTATTCGATCCCGACAGTGCCGCCGGGGATGTACACCTTGACGGTGGAAGCAGCGGGGTTCAAGAAGTTCGAGTCCAAGGACAACAAGGTGGACCCGAGCGTACCGGCCAACCTCAGCGCGACGCTGACGGTGGGGCAATTGACCGAGACGGTGGAAGTGACGGCGACCGTGACGGCATTGCAGACGGAGTCCGGCGCGCTAGGCAAGGTGGTGGAAGGTAAACAGATCGAAGACATCCAATTGAACGGGCGCAACCCCATTTTCCTGGCGCTGCTGAAGCCGGGAGTGCGGGGCGGGTCGCTGGCGGGGTTCAGCTTCGACCTGACCACGGGCGGTTTGAACATCAACGGCTCGCGGACGCAGGACAACCTGATCACGTATGACGGGGCGGTGGGCGTCCGCACCCGCTCCAACGGCACCTCGATCGGCACCGCCGACCTGGATCAGACCGCGGAAGTGCAGATCCTGACGGCTTCCTACAGCGCAGAGTACGGGCGTTCGGCGGGCGGGCAGGTCCGTGTGATCACCAAGAGCGGTACCAACCAGTTCCACGGTTCGGCCTATGAGTACTTCCGCAACAACGCTATGGATGCCAACTCGTGGTCGCGTAACCGCAACCCCGCCACGAACACGGCGCCACCGTTCAAATTCAATCAATTCGGCTACAGCGTGAGCGGCCCGGTTTACATTCCGAAATACAACATGGACCGCAGCAAGGTCTTCTTCACGTGGTCCGAGGAGTGGGCCAAGCGGCGTACGGAACAAACCAACAACCGGCGGGTGCCGAGCGGCAGGATGAAAGCGGGGGACTTCGGCGAGCTGCTCGCACCCAGCATCTGGTTCAGCAATCCGCAGATCATTAAGGATCCCAGCACTGGCGTGCCGTTTGCCGGAAACGTCATTCCCAAGAGCCAGCAGAGCCCGAACGGCATGGCGTTGCTGGCGGTGTACCCGGACGTGAATCTCGCGACTCCAATCGGAACCGCCAACTGGTTTGGCATCGCCGCCGCGCCGACGAACCAGCGCAAGGATACGATCGGCATCGACGTGCTGCCCTCAACCAGGGATTCGGTGCGCTTCCGCGGGCAGCTATACCACTATCTCGATATCGCTCCGTTTCAGACGACCTTCCTGTTTTCGGCGCGCACCTTCGACCGGCCGAACCAGACCGGCTCCATCAACTGGACGCATACCTTCAGCCCGACTCTGCTCCTGGAGACGCTCGTCTCCGCGAGCCGCGACCAGGTGTTCATCCGCATGACGGATACGCCGGCATTCGACCGCACTAAGTACGGCCTGAACTACCCGTACATCTATCCCGGCAAGGACCGGCCGAACAAGCTGCCGGCCGTATCCATCCCGGGTCTCGACGGGTATACCGGCAGTCCGTATCCGTCCAATTCCACCGGCCCGATTTACGACGCGAGCGCCAACCTGACGAAGATCGTCAACAACCACACGCTGAAGTTCGGGTTTACTTTCGAGCGCGCCGGACAAAACGATTACGACCAGATCAACGTGCAGGGCGTGCCGGGAGGAACCGACAACCAGAACGGACGGTTCGAATTCAGCGACACGCGTCCGGGCGGATCGGGAGTGGCGTTGGGCGATGTAGCCCTGGGCCTGTTCAACAACTATGCCGAGATCGGCGTCCGATCGTTCACGCCGTATCGCGGCCACATGTACGAGTGGTTCGCGCAGGACGAGTGGAAGGCGACTGCGAAGTTGAAGCTGGTGTATGGCGTGCGACACACCATCATCCAGCCGTATTACAGCCTATGGAACAACATGACCGTCTTCGATCCGAAGTACTACGATCCGGCGAAGGCGGTTCAGGTCGATCCGAAAACCGGCAATCCCATCGCAGGGACGGGTGATGCGTACAACGGCATCATCATTCCGGGCAGCAGTTGGCCGGACGCGGCTAAGGGGCGTGTGCAGATCGCGACCACCGGAGAGTTCGACAACAAGTTCGTGGGCGAGCCCCGATACTATTCCAACATTGACTACGGCGATTTCCAGCCGCGTCTCGGTATTGCCTACCAGTTGAATCCGAAGACGGTCGTCCGCGTAGGCGCCGGCAAGTTCACTACCCGGCTGGGGGTGAGCGACTCGATATTCCTGGGCGGCAACCCGCCGTTGCAGCCGCTGGCGTCGGTCCCGACCGGCGTGGTGGATAATCCGGGCGGCGGTTCGCTCGCCAGTTTCCCGCTCAGCGTCAATACGCAGGCCAAGGTCTTCCACATGCCGCAGGCTTACACCTGGAATTTCACGGTGGAGCGCGAAGTCGGTTTCAATACTGTGCTGAGCGCCAGCTATGTGGGGCGGCGGGGCCTGTACGGCCAGCGGGAGAAGAACATCAACCAGCCGCTGGTCGGCACGGTGCAGGCGAACCCGGGGATTAATGTCAACGCACTGCGCCCGTACAAAGGATATGGGCCCATCCGCGAGACGTTTAACGATGCCAATTCGATCTACAGCGGACTCCAACTGGAACTCAACCGGCGGTTCACCAACGGACTGAGCTTCGGCTTTGCCTATACCCTCTCGAAGTGCTCGGATGACGGTTCCGCGCAGCGCGACGTGATCCCGGACACTTACGACGCGCACTACCTCTGGGGACCATGCGATTACGACACACGCCATGTGGCGGTGATCAACTGGATTTACCAGTTGCCGTTTTTCCGCAACAGCAGCAGCCGTGTTCTAAAATCGGTTGCCGGCGGATGGCAGATCACAGGCGTGACTCAATTCCAGTCCGGGACGCCCGTTACCGTACAGACCAGCGACGATTTTGCGGGGATCGGTCCGGGCAGCGGAAATCAGATCCAGTACTTCTGGAACTACGCAAACTTTGGTAAGGGAGCCAACTATCCCCGTCAGTTCGCAGCGGGCGGCAATTCGTCCGATCCCGCGCAGTGGCTCACGGTGAAAGACTCGAGCGGGAATTCGCTGTTCACACAACCGGCAGCGGGGACCATCGTACGCGACCGGCTGAGACGCTACTTCTACAACCCGGGGTTTCAGAACTGGAATCTCGGATTGTTCAAGGAGTTCGCAATTGCGGAACGGCATCGCGTGCTGTTCCGGGTGGAAGGATTCAACTGGCCCAACCACCCGAACTGGAACGGGTTCGACTCCAACCCCAAGAGCTCCACATTCGGCAAAGTAACAGGTAAGGGCAGCGAGCGGAACTTACAGTTGAGTTTGCGCTACAGCTTCTAGCCTTCTTCCAGCCTGGGAAACGCGGCCCGCCCGGCTCACACCGGGTGGGCCCGCACGAGCAATGCCGGGTTGATCCGCGAGCTTCACATCCGCGGCTAACAACCTGGTTGTCAGCCTTCCCGCCAGCGCCCCCTTTTCCTGTACCATCCTGCCGGCACCTTACCAGCGCACAGGTCGAGTTCGCGATTCCCGGGGCGCCGGTGATGGATCCGGATCACAGTTTGAATAAAGGGGTGGATTTTTGCGGGGCGTATGTGGTAAACCACTAGACAAGTAATATTCCCGATGTTAACGGGAGCCGGGGACGGGTGAAGTCGCTTCAAAATATTGCGTTGCCGCGGGCCTATCGGTGCTTTCAACGGTGCTGTGTCTCGGTGCTCCGGCCTGTTTTGCGCCAGCTTAACAGGAGAATCCGATGTTTCACACACTACGTTTGCGGGGAGCGCTTCTTCTGGTGGTGCTGCTCGCTTTTGCATACGGGGGTTTTGCGCAGTCGGATAACGCGAATGTCAACGGGGTGATCACCGACCCCTCGGGGGCAACCGTTCCGAGAGCCAGGATCACAATCAAGAACCAAGCGACGGGTCTTACTCGCGAGACCGTCAGCAACGAATCCGGAGTCTACTCCATCCCCACCGTACCTCCGGGGATGTACACCTTGACGGTAGAAGCAGCCGGATTCAAGAAGTTCGAGTCCAAAGACAACAAGGTGGATCCGAGCGTGCCGGCCAACCTCAGCGCGACTCTGACGGTCGGGCAGTTGACCGAGACCGTGGAGGTCACCGCCAGCGTGACGGCCTTGCAGACCGAGTCCGGCGCGCTGGGCAAAGTGGTGGAAGGCAAACAGATCCAGGACATCCAACTAAACGGGCGCAACCCGATCTACCTGGCGCTTCTCAAGCCGGGAGTGCGAGGTGGTTCGCTGGCGAGCTTCAGCTACGGCCTGACGACGGCGGGGCTGAACATCAACGGATCGCGCACGCAGGACAACCTGATCACCTATGACGGCGCGGTCGGAGTCCGCACACGTTCCAACGGTACTTCGATCGGCACCGCCGATCTGGACGAGACCGCGGAAGTGCAGATCCTGACGAGCTCCTACAGCGCGGAGTATGGGCGTTCGGCGGGCGGGCAGATTCGTGTAATCACCAAGAGCGGCACCAGTGATTTCCACGGGTCCGCGTACGAATATTTCCGCAATGCCGCTCTGGATGCCAATTCCTGGTCGCGCAACCGCAACCCCGCCACCAATTCCGTGGCGCCCTTCAAGTACAACCAGTTCGGCTACAACGTGAGTGGTCCAGTATACATTCCCAAGTACAACATGGACCGCAGCAAGGTGTTTTTCACCTGGGCACAGGAGTGGGCCAAACAGCGCACGGAGTCCACGAACACACGGAGGGTGCCCAGCCTCAGGATGAAGGGCGGGGACTTCGGCGAGTTGCTGACGCCCAGCATCTGGTTCAGCAACCCACAGATCATCAAGGATCCCAACACCGGCGTGCCGTTTGCGGGGAACGTGATACCCAAAAGCCGGCAAAGCCCGAACGGCATGGCACTGCTCGCCGTGTTTCCCGATCCAAACCTGGCGACTCCGTTGGGAACCAGCAACTGGTACGGGCTTGCGGCCTCGCCGACCGATCAGCGCAAAGACACGATCGGCATCGACGTGCTCCCCTCAACCAGGGATGCAGTGCGATTCCGGGGCCAGTTGTATCATTACCTGAACATCAACCCATTTCAGACGACCTACCTGTTCTCGGCACGTACCTTCGACCGGCCGAACCAAACGGGTTCGGTCAACTGGACTCACACCTTCAGCCCGACGCTGCTGCTGGAAACGCTCCTCACGGCGAGCCGGGACCAGGTGTTTATCCGCATGACCGATACGCCGGAGTTCGATCGCACGCGATACGGGCTTAACTATCCATATATTTATCCCGGCAAGGATCGGCCCAACAAATTGCCAGCGGTCGACATCCCCGGCTTTAACGGCTACACGGGGAGTCCCTACCCATCGAATTCGACAGGTCCCATCTACGATGCGAACGCCAACCTGACGAAGATTATCAACAACCACACGCTGAAGTTCGGGTTCACGTTCGAGCGCGCCGGACAGAACGACTACGACCAGATCAATGTTCAGGGCGTTCCTGGCGGCACAGACAATCAGAATGGGCGGTTCGAGTTCCGGGACACGCGCCCGGGCGGATCCGGTGTGGCGATGGGCGACGTAGCTCTCGGCTTGTTCAACAACTATGCCGAGATCGGCGTGCGCTCGTTCACGCCGTATCGCGGCCATATGTACGAGTGGTTCGCGCAGGATGAATGGAAGGCCACTTCGAAGTTGAAGCTAGTGTATGGCGTGCGGCACACCATCATCCAGCCGTATTACAGCCTGTGGAACAACATGACCGTCTTCGATCCGAAATATTACGATCCGGCAAAGGCGGTTCAGGTCGATCCGAAAACCGGCAACCCCATTCCCGGCACAGGTGATCCATACAACGGGATCATCATTCCGGGCAGTGGCTGGCCGGACGCGGCGATCGGCCGCGTGCAAATCGCGACCACCGGGCAGTTCGACAGCAAGTTCGTGGGCGAGCCCCGGTACTATTCTGACATCGACTACGGCGATTTCCAGCCGCGCGTGGGCATTGCCTACCAGGTGGAACCCAAGACGGTCATCCGCGCGGGCGCCGGCAAGTTCACTACCCGGCTGGGGGTGAGCGACTCGATCTTCCTGGGAGGCAACCCGCCGTTGCAGCCGCTGGCGTCGGTCCCGACCGGCCTGGTGGATAATCCGGGCGGCGGTTCGCTGGCCAGTTTCCCGCTCAGCGTCAATACCCAGGCCAAGGTCTTTCACATGCCACAGGCCTATACCTGGAACCTGACCCTGGAACGCGAGATCGGTTTCGGCACCGTGTTGAGCGCCAGTTACGTGGGACGGCGGGGGCTGTACGGCCAGCGCGAGAAGAACATCAACCAGCCGCTCGTTGGCACAGTGCAGGCCAATCCGGGCATCAACGTGAATGCCCTGCGGCCTTACAAAGGCTACGGCCCGATCCGCGAGACCTTCGACGACGCCAACTCGATGTATAACGGCCTTCAACTGGAACTCAACCGGAGATTCTCCAGGGGGCTGAGTTTTGGCTTCGCCTACACCCTCTCCAAATGCATGGACGATGGTTCCGCCCAGCGCGACGTCATCCCGGACACTTACGATGCACACTACCTCTGGGGACCATGCACATACGATACGCGCCACGTGGCGGTGATCAACTGGATTTACCAGTTGCCGTTCTTCCGGAACACGAGTAACCGGGTCCTGAAGGCGGTGGCCGGCGGATGGCAGATCACGGGCGTCACGCAGTTTCAGAGCGGGACTCCAAGTACGGTACAGACCAGCGACGATTTTGCCGGGATCGGTCCGGGCAGCGGGAATCAGATCCAGTACTTCTGGAACTATGCAAACCTTAGCAAGGGTGCCGACTATCCTCGTCAGTTCGCAGCGGGCGGCAATGCGTCCGATCCCGCGCAGTGGCTCACGGTGAGAGACTCGAGCGGGAATTCGCTATTCACGCAGCCGGCGGCGGGAACGATTGTCCGCGACCGCCTCCGGAGCTACTTCTACAACCCGGGCTTCCAGAACTGGAATATCGGCTTGTTCAAGGAGTTCGCGATTTCGGAGCGGCACCGTGTGTTGTTCCGGGTGGAAGGATTCAACTGGCCCAACCATCCCAACTGGAATGGCTTCGATTCCAACCCGAAGAGCTCCACATTCGGCAAAGTCACGGGCAAGGGCGGCCAGCGCAATATGCAGTTGAGCCTGCGCTACAGCTTCTAGCCCGTCCTCAGCAGTTGACTGCGGCCCACCTGGTCTCATGGCCGGGTGGGCCGTTTTTCGTTGCACGGCGGTTACAACGTGCATGAAGTAACAGAGACCGGAAACGGCGTGGACAGAAGGCCTCAAAACGTGTGGTCGAACCGTAAATTCCTTCGCATTCTTCCTCTCAGATGATTCCTCGACGATCCCGGTTCGCGAGTAGAATCCAACCAAAGGGGCTCTGATTCAGGCTGCTTCAGGGGCAGCGGTGTCTCGGCTTACCTTCAGGAAAACGTAGCGCCTCGTCAGTGGAGAGGAGAACACAAGTATAACCGAGTACGTTCAACGCGCGCAGCAATGGCCGCGCTGGTGGCCTTGCTGTGTGCCATAGCGGCGTTTGCCCAGTCGGACCTGGGCTCGATTTCGGGTTTTATCAGGGACCCGAGCGGTGCAACGGTGCCAGGGGCGAAAGTGACCGTTCGCAACCAGAGCGGTCTCGAACGCCAGACTATCACCAACGAATCCGGCTACTACATCATCACCAACCTTCCACCGGGGATGTACACGGTGTCCGTGGAAGCGAAAGGATTCAAGAAATTCGAGAGCAGCGCGGACAAGCTGGATCCCAGCGCGACGCTTTCGGTGAACGCAGGGCTCGCGGTAGGCTCAGCCACGGAAACGGTCGAGGTGGTAGCGTCAGCCGAGACGCTGCAGACCAAGTCGGCCACGGTGCAGCGCGATGTCACGAGGCAGCAGATCGACGCACTCGAATTGAACGGGCGCAACCCGATCTTCATGGCTAACCTGGTGCCGGGCACGCGCGGCGGGAATCTCTCCGGGCTCTCGTTCAATTTCAGCCAGGGTCCGAGCAACATCAACGGCGCGCGCACGCAAGAGAGCCTGATCACCTACGACGGCGCTCCCGCGGTGCGCACGCGCTCCAACGGGACGAGCCTCGGCTCGGCGGACGTGGACTCGACGTCGGAGATCCAGATTCTGACGGCCAGCTACCTGCCCGAGTACGGACGTTCGTCGGGAGGGCAGATCCGCATCATCACCAAGGCCGGCACCGACCAGTTTCACGGCGCCGCTTACGAGTATGTCCGGAACACGGACTTCAACGCCAACACCTGGACCCGCAACCACACGCCGGGACTGGCCGACTCGCCGGCGCCGATCACCTACAACCAGTTCGGATATAACGTGGGTGGCCCGTTCTATATTCCTGGAAAATTCAACACCGACCGGAGCAAGGTGTTCTGGTATTGGGGCCAGGAATGGGTGCGCTACCGCTTCACGGACACCGCCACGCAGCGCGTGCCCACCGCTCTGATGCGCCAGGGCGATTTCAGCGAACTGCTGGATCCGAACAATTTCTTTTACGGCAAGGCCGTGTCCATCAAAGACCCGGCCACCGGTGTGCCGTTTCCCAACAACGTGATTCCCAAGAGCCAGCTCAGCCCGAACGGCCTCGGAATTCTGAACGCGTGGCCTTTCCCCAACCAGGTCATTCCGATCAACGGCAACCAGAACTGGTACTTCAGCGCCAAGCATCCCCAGAACCAGCGGAAGGACACGCTGGCCGCTGATTTCAATCTGACCGACCGCCAGCGGCTGCAATTCCGCCGCGTGAACTTCGCTTTCAACGAATACCAGCCGCTGGACGGCGGCACCAACGAGACGCCGAAATACTTCAACCGGCCCAACCAGACGAACTCACTGAACCACGTGTGGACGATAAGCCCGAACAAGGTGAACGAAGTTCTGGCCACGGTCAGCCTGGACGACGTGTACATTCCGGTGGATGAGGCGCACTTTCTGGACCGCACCACGGTGGGCATCAACTACCCGTACATCTTTCCCCAAGGCAAGCTGATTCCGACGCGCATCCCGACGGTGAACATGACCAACATGTCGGGGTTGAGCGGCGGGCCGTACCCATCGCACTCCTCGGGACCGATCTACGATATTTCGGACAGCTTCACGTGGGTGCGAAACAGCCACACGTTCAAGTTCGGAATGCTGTACGAGAAATCGGGCGAGAACGACAACGACGAGATCAACGTGAGCGCCTGCCCGACCTGCACCAACAATCAGAACGGCCAGTTCAACTTCACCGACGCACGGTCGGGCCAGCCGACCAGCGGCGTGGCGGCGGCCAACGCGGCGCTGGGCCTGTTCGACACGTACTCCGAATTGGGCCAGCGCGCTTTTACCATTTTCCGCGGCAGCATGTGGGAAGCCTTCGCGCAGGACGGGTGGAAGGCCACGCAGAAACTGCACGTGGACTACGGAGTGCGCTACTCGGTGATCGTTCCGTATAGCGCGCTGTGGCGGAACATGATCGTTTTCGATCCCAGCTTTTACGACCCGGCCCAGGCCGTCACGGTGGATCCCAAGACGGGCACGATCGTTCCGGGCTCGGGCGACCGGTACAACGGCATGGTGATACCGGGGAGCGGGTGGCCAAGCTCGGCGACCGGCCGCGTACCGGAGGCCAGCGATCCGAGTCTGAACTACCTGTTCCGCGGCGTGTCGTCGCATTACTCGGATATCCAGTGGGGCGATATCCAGCCGCGGCTTGGCATCGCCTACCAATTGACGCCCAAGACTGTGCTCCGGGCGGGCGCTGGCCGTTACTTCACGCGCCTGGGCGTGAGCGACTCCATCTTCCTGGGCGGCAATCCGCCGTTCCAGCCGACGGCCAACGTGTCGTTCGGAAACGTCGACAATCCAGGTGGGACGGCGGCCAACTCGCTGCCGTTGACGGTCACGACGCAAAGCAAGGCGTTCAAGAATCCGGAGGCCTGGAACTGGAACTTCACCGTCGAGCGGCAGGTGGGTTTTGACACCATCGTCACCGCCGGTTATGTCGGCCGCCGCGGGCTGCACCTGCAACGCGAAGCCGATATCAACCAGCCGACCATTGACACCGTACTGGCAAATCCGGGTGTCAACCTCGACGCCCTGCGGCCGTACAAAGGCTACAACTCGATTCGCGAGACCGACAACGTGGCCAGCTCCATGTACAACTCGTTCCAGCTCAGCGCCAACAAGAGGTTCTCGAAGGGCCTGCTGTTCGGCGTGGCCTACACACTGTCGAAGAGCATGGACGACGGATCGGCGCAGCGCGACATCATTCCGGACACATACAACGCCCACAACCTGTGGGGGCCGTCTTCGTTCGACGTACGGCACGTCCTGACGATCAACTACATGTATGAGCTGCCGTTCTTCCGGACGAACACCCACTTGGCGGGCCGGATTCTGGGCGGCTGGCAGATCAGCGGCATCACCCAGTTTCAGACCGGGACGACCTGCTCGGTTCTCAGCAACAACGACTACGCGGGCGTCGGCGTGGACGGCAATATGAATGACTGCGGCGGCGCGGGGCAGTTCTGGTTGATGAGCCAGACCCCCAGCGTGGTCGGACAGTTTGCCGCCAGAGGAGCGAGCGACCCCGGGCAGTGGTTCCAGGTCTGCACCACCAGCGCGGTCAACGCCCAGTCCTGTCCGGACGCCAACAAGATTTTCACGGCGCCCGCCAAGGGGACTTTCAACCTGCAATCCGACATTCGCAACGCGGTACACAACCCAGGTTTTCAGAACTGGAACATCGGACTGTTCAAGAAATTCGCCATCAACGAACGGTCCGGCTTCCAGTTCCGCGCCGAGGCCTTCGACGCCTTCAATCACCCGAACTGGAACGGAGCGGATTTCAATCCGACCAGCGCGACGTTCGGCAAAGTTACGGGGAAGAGCAACGAACGGAATTTGCAGCTTTCGCTACGGTTCTATTTCTGAGCGCTTCCAGACTATAGACTGGCCCGTGGCAGGCGGAACCGCCTGCCACGGGCAGGCCGGGAGGCCTACACTACTTACGCGGGCTGTAGGCGATGGCATCGATTTCGACCTTCGCATTTTTCAATGGAAGGGCGGCGACAATGATGGTGGTGCGCGCGGGACGCGCTTCCCCGAAGAACTCGGCGTAGACTTCGTTCATCGCCTGGAAGTCGTCCGCATTCGTGAGGTACACGCCGCAGCGGACCACATCGTTCATGGTGGCGCCGCATGCTTCCAAAATGTTCCTGATATTAGTGAGCACCTGCCGCGTCTCGACTTGCACGTCGCCGGCGATCACGTGGCCCGAGCCGGGGTCGATGGACACCTGGCCCGCCACATAGATGCAATCGCCGGCGCGGACGGCCGGGGAATAAGGGCCGCGCGGAGCGGGCGCGCCCGGGGGTGATATGCGCTCGATCATGAATCAGTGTCCTTCCGCTTCCAGGTAACGTTCGGCTTCGATGGCGGCCATGCAGCCCGCACCCGCCGCGGTGATGGCCTGGCGGTAGATGCGGTCCTGGACATCGCCGGCATGGAAGATGCCAGGGATGTTGGTGCGGGCGCCGCCCTTGGACAAAATATATCCGTCGGAATCGGTTTCGATCTGGCCCTTGAAGACCTTGGTGTTGGGAATGTGGCCGATGGCCACGAAGAACCCGTCCACGTCCTGCTCCCACAATTCGCCGGTTTTCAGATTCCGCAGCCGGACGCCGGTGACGAGGTGCCGCGAAGCATCGAAAATCTCGTCCACCACGGTATTCGGGATGAACCGGATCTTGGGGTTGTGGCGCGCCCGGTCGAGCATGATCTTGGAAGCGCGGAATTCCTCCCTGCGGTGCACGAGGGTCACGTCCTGTCCGAAGCGCGTCAGGAAATTGGCTTCCTCCATGGCGGAATCGCCGCCGCCGATCACCATGATCTTTTTGCCGCGATAGAAAAAGCCGTCGCAGGTGGCGCAGGAACTCACGCCATGGCCGATCAGCTTCTGCTCCGACTCCAGCCCGAGCCACCGCGCCGAGGCGCCGGAGGCGATGATCAGGGTGCGGGTCTCGATCCAATCGCCTTCAACGTTCAGGCGGAGCGGGCGCACGGAGAAGTCGGTGTCGATGACCGCGCCGTGGACGTACTCCGCGCCGAAATTCTCCGCCTGCTTGCGCATGTTCTCGATCAGGTCGGGTCCGTTGATGCCTTCGGGAAAACCGGGGAAATTCTCGACCAGGGTCGTGAGGGAGAGTTGGCCGCCGGCTTCGTGGCCACTGATCACCAGCGGCTTCAGACTGGCGCGGGCGGTGTATATGGCTGCCGTGTTTCCCGCGCACCCGGAGCCCATAATGACAACGTTGTGCATGGATTTGGAATAGAAGTTCAGGGTAGCACGCCGGGAGCGCCCGGCGGCCGCTACAGCGCCTGCTGAACCGCCGCTTGCAGCTCCTGTTCCGGAGTGAAGCCTTCGAAGCGCTTCACCTGTTTGCCGGCGCGGTCGAACACTACCGTCACCGGCAGTGAGTCCAGGCCGTATTGTTTGTTGAGGGCCTGGCTGCCGAGGGCGACGGTGTACTCCATGGGGTGCTTTTTGAGGAAGGGCGCCACGCGGCCGGCACCCTCTTCATCCATGGAGACGCCCACCACTACCACACCCTTGCCGGCCAACTCGCGATGGAGCTTGTTGAACCCCGGGATCTCCTGAATGCACGGCACGCACCAGGTGGCCCAGAAATTCACGACGACGACCTTTCCGTTGAAGGCGCCCGGATCAAGCGCTCCGCCTTCGAGCCGCGTGACCTGGGGGAGGGCGCTCGTCACGGCGGTGGAAGGCGTGGGCGGCGCCGACGTGAGGCCGCGCTGTCCTTTCTCCAGGAAGGCCAGGTACGCGGCGGAATCGCGCGTCAGGCCGGGAAAGGTGGCGATCACGTTCTCATCCGGATCCATGATCGCGTAGAACGGTTCGGCGATTGTCTGGAACTTAGCCAGCTCGAGCTTCTGGTTGTCCTCGGAAGCCTGGTCCGTGCCATCCGCGTAAAGGTCCACCAGCACGAAGTTCTGGAGGGCCGCGGCGATTTCCGGCCGGGTGAACATGTTGGCCTTCATCCAGTGGCAGTTGGCGCAGGCGTAACCGGTGAAGTTGACGAAAACCAGCTTGCCTTCGCGGCGCGCGCGCGCCAGCGCCTCGCGGTACTGGTTCTTCATCCAGACCAGCGTGTTCGACGGCGCCGCACCGGCGAGCCTTCCCCCTTCGGCGGCGGGCGGAACGAACGAGTCCAGCCACCCCAGCCCACCGCCCAGCATTCCGGGCAGGAGGCTGATGGCGAACACCAGAAACGTCATCCCGGTCAGGAGCCGGCCGAGGCCCATCTGCTGGTCGGGCTTGATGCCCTCCAGGCGCACAAAGCCGAGGAGGTAGAGGCCGGCCATAGCGAAAAGCACTATCCAGGCCGCGAGGAAACGCTCGCGGGTCAGGAAGCCCCACTGCAAAACCTGGTCGAGGCTGGCGAGGTATTTCAGGCTGGCAGCCAGGATCACGAATCCCATCACCACCTTCACGCGCGCCATCCACCCGCCGCTTTTCGGCAGACGCTTCAGATACGACGGGAAGAGGGCCAACACGAAGAACGGCAGGGCCAGCCCGGTGGCGAACGAGAGCATACCGAAGGCCGGGCGCGCCCCGCCGCTGCCAACGGAGGCCGCCAGTAGAGTACCTACAAAGGGCCCTACGCAGGCGAAGGAGGCCAGAGAAAACGTGAGCCCCATGAGGAGCGTTCCCGCGAAGCCGCCCTTTTCGGAGGACCGGTTGAGCCGCGTCAGAATCGAGGATGGAATGGTGATCTCGAAGGCGCCCAGCAGGCTGAGTCCAAAAGCAATGAACAGGGCGGCGATAAAACCGTTGACCCAGGGATTCGATCCGAGCTGCACGATGCCGAAGGGCCCGAGCGCGGCGGTGAGCAGAAGTCCGATGCCGGAAAACAGAACGATGATCCCCAGGCAGAAGACAACCGCCTGCACCACGCCGTCGCGCTTCCCGCCCGACTGGCGGTTGAGGAAATACGACATCGTGATGGGAATCATCGGAAACACGCAAGGCGTGAAGATGGAGGCAAGACCAAATCCGAATGCCACCAGCAGGAAAGCGGCGAGGCCCTCGCCGGCCGTAGATGGAACGGTTTGCGACCCGGGCGCCGGAGGTTTGGCTTCCGTGTATCCGGCGGGGATGGCGGAAGTAATGGCTGGCGCCGCGGGGTCGATCTGGAGTGGCGCCGTTCCGGTCCACTTTCCCGGCACGCACATGGTGTCGTTGCAGGTCTGGTAGCGGGCCTGAAAGGACAGCTTGGCGGCGCCGGCGGGCGCGTCCGGTTTCAACCGCAACTCGATCAGGAAAGCGACTTCACCCTCGTAGGTTTCGGTATCCACGCCGAAATTCTTGTCGAAGGCGCGGATGGGTTTGGGCTGGAGCAGGCGCACACTCTGGACGATTGTATCGGGACCAGCCTGGAAAGAGGTGGGGATGCCCGCCGCAGTGGAGCCCGAATACAAATGCCAGCCCGGATCGATGCGGCCGGAGGCACGAACCATCACGGTGGCGCCGGGGGGAGCCGATGCGGGCTCGACCGCGAGGGTCCAGTCCACATGCCGCTGTTGGGCGAAGACGGAAAAAGTGGGGAGTATGAGGAAAGCGGCGACGGCCGGCGAGCGCAACATCTAGTCCCCCGCTTCGCGGGCTTTCCCTCGCAGTTCGGCTTCGATCCGCTGATTTACGCGGCCCACGGAAAACTCCTTGGCGACGCGGATCGCGTTCTTGATGGCGTTGGCGTTGGACCGCCCGTGACAGATGATGCACACACCACGAACGCCCAGAAGCGGCGCTCCGCCGTATTCGGAGTAATCCACGCGTTTCTTGAAATCGGTGAAAGCGGTCTTGGCAAGAACATAGCCGATCTTCCCGGAGATGGTGGCTTCGAGCGATTCGCGCAGGAGGTGACGAACCATATCCACCAGGCCTTCACTCACCTTCAACGCCACGTTTCCGATAAAACCGTCGCAAACAATGACGTCCACGTGGCCGCTATAGATATCGCGACCCTCGACGTTGCCGACGAAGTTAAGGCCTAGGCCCCTAACCAGGGGTGCCGCGGACCGCGTGACCTCGTTACCTTTGTGGTCTTCCTCCCCAATAGATAAGATGCCGACGCGCGGCTTGGGATGCCCCAAAATCACGCGGGAGTAGATTTCGCCCATGACCGCGAACTGGGCCAGCATGCGGGGGGAGCAGTCCACATTGGCACCCACATCCACCACGACTACCGGTGAGCCCTTTACGATGGTCGGGAAGACACCCGCCAGGGCGGGACGGTCGACACCCGGCACCACCCCCTGCACCATTTTGGCGGTGGCCATGACGGCGCCGGTGTTACCCGCCGACACCAGCCCCTGGGCGGCGCCATCGCGCACCAGGCGGGACGCCACGCGCAGGGAACTGTCCCGTTTGCTGCGAACGGCGCGCGCGGCGCTGTCCTCCATGGTGATGTGCTGGCTGGCGTGAACGATCTCGACAGGCAGATCGCGGGAGTCTTCATGCTGCCGAAGCTCACGGCGGATGACATCCTCCAGGCCCACCAGAATGACCTTGACGCCCAGATCGCGCGCGGCGCGAAGGGCCCCGTCGACCTCGGCTTGGGGGGCGTGGTCTCCGCCCATTGCATCCACCGCAATGGTCAGCATGTAGGAGGGAGTTACTCCTGCTCGACTTCGACTACTTCCCGGCCCTTGTACTGCCCGCAATGCGGGCACACGCGGTGCGGCAACTTGGGCTCGTGACAGTTGGGGCACTCGGAAAGGCCGGACGTCTTCAGGGCATCGTGGGCCCGACGAGTGCTGGTGCGCCGCTGGGAGTGCCGGCGTTTGGGATTCGGCATGAAATCACCTCGACAAAATTAAGCTTTGTTACAACTCAGAGTTCCAGATTGCGGAGCGCGCCCCAGCGATCATTGACATCGTCCGTCCTGCAATCGCACGCGGTCTCGTTCCGATTCTTGCCACAGACGGGGCAAATTCCCCGGCAGGCGTCACTGCAGACCCGCCGCATGGGTAAAGCCAGCAGCACCTGTTCCAGGAGAATATCTTCCAGTTCGATGCCGCCGTTCTCATAAAAACCGATCTCCGCCTCGCCTTCGTCGATCTCGACCTCCTCATTGCGAGCGATGGTCGCCATAGGCCGGTAAAACAGGTCGAAACGGTCGTCGAGCGAAAACCGCGCGGGCCCCAGGCACCGATCACACTCGGCCGCCATTTCGACGGTATAGTGCCCTTGGATTCGCAACTCCCCACCGGAATGCGCCAACAATTCGGCGGAACCGGCGACACGGAGCGGCGAGCCTTGCGTCAGGTCTTCTCCCGAAAAATCGATCTGCCCCGCCTCGAAAGTTTCGTTGAAACGAATCTTCCGCAGCTCCATCTCTTTGACACTAAGGAACATAAACAGAGACCTGGATTGCCGGGCAGAACGAAATCATTATAGCATCCGCGGCACGGGCCGTAAGCCGTTGAGATTTTGAGGGATTTTTGCGGCGTGTGACGAGGTGCGTGGCGTTAGACGGGGCATTCGCATATGGTGGTAGATGACTCTGAGTTTCGGGAGGAACGCGATGGAGCTGGAGCTGCTGCGGGATTTGGCACGCCATCAGATCTGGGCGGATGGGGAGCACTGGAAAGCACTGCGAGGGAATGCGGCGCTGCTGGGCGATGCCGGGATACAGCAGCGGCTGAACCACATGATCATGGCGTATGAGTTCCTGACGATCCTGGCGCGCGGCGAGGCGCCGGACATGGCGAAGGCGAAGGAACGTAGGCCAGTGGAGGAACTCGAGGGGGCGATGACGAAGGCACACGAAGGGCTGTCGGCGGCGCTGGGGTCGGTGGATCTCGAACGGATGATCCAGTTGCCGCGCGGGCCAAAGGGTCCGTTCGAAGCGCCGGCGGGCGTGCTCCTGCTGCAGGCGATGATGCACAGCCAGCATCACCGGGGGCAGAACGCGGCGCGGATGCGCGAGCTCGGAATTACGCCGCCGATGACCGACTTCGTGGTCTGGTATGCGGTGGGGCGGCCCTAGTCCGGCCGGGGCGTGGATGGGCACGCGCGAGGGTCGGCGAGACTTATAATCACGACAATGAGCGTTTCTCCCGCGCCCCTCGCGGCAGACCGGCTGGCGGACAGTCCGGAGGGGCGATGCATGTACCTGAGCCTTCATGCGGTCAACATCTTCGTCCGCGATCAGGATCGAAGCCTGCGGTTTTACGTGGATCAGCTCGGATTCAACCTGGCGATCGATGCCAGGTTGCAGTCCGGCAATCGCTGGGTGGCGGTGTCGCCTCCCGACGGCGGCGCCGTGCTCTCGCTGATCGCTCCCCGGCCGGACTCGAGGGAATACAAGCTGATCGGGCGCGCGACGCAGGTGGTGTTCGTCACCGAAGACCTGATTGCGCAGTTTCACGAATGGCGGCGGCGCGGCGTTAAATTCAGCCATACGCCACGGCTGCGACGGGTGAGGTTCGAGCAGAACACTCAAGAGCAGGGCCCTGGGGCAGCGCCGGGCGAAGCGGAGGTGTGGGGCGGAGTGTTCACGCGGTTTCGCGACATCGACGGCAATACGTTCTCACTGGTTGGGCTCGATCGGGTGACCCGGGAAATCGAAGCGCGGCGCCGCGAGCAGGCGGAAAGGCTGGAACGGGAGCGGCGGGCGGCCCAGGAACTGGAGATTGCCAAGCAGGTGCAGGCGCGCCTCTTTCCGCAGACGCTGCCGGTCCTCAGCACGCTGGAGTACGCGGGCGTCTGCATCCAGGCGCGCCAGGTGGGCGGCGATTACTACGATTTCCTGACGTTGGGGCAGCAACGCGTGGGCCTGGTAATTGGCGACACATCCGGCAAAGGGATGCCGGCCGCGTTGTTGATGGCCAATCTGCAGGCGAACCTGCGCAGCCAGTGCGCGATGGGTGGGGAAGGCCCACAGCCGTTTTTGCGATCGGTGAACCGGCTCTTCTACGACAACACGACCGACAGCGCCTATGCCACGCTGTTCTTCGCGGAGTATGACGATGGGCTGCGGCGATTGCGCTACGCGAACTGCGGGCATCTGCCAGCACTTCTGCTCCGGCACGATCAGAGCGTGGAGCGGCTGGATTCAACGGGCACCGTGCTGGGACTCTTTCCGGAATGGGATTGCACGACCGGGGAATGTCCGCTCACTTCCGGAGACATCCTGGCGCTCTACACCGATGGCGTAACGGAAACGTTCAACCAGGTGGGCGAAGAGTTCGGAGAACAGCGCCTGGTGGAGGCATTGCAGAGATGCACGGGGCAGCCTCCCGAGGAAATGATCGAGTCGATCGTGAGCGAGATCCGGCAGTTTGGCGCCGAGGAACAGCACGACGATATTACGCTCGTGGTTGCCCGGTGCACGGACTATCTTGCCGAAAACCGGTAAATCGTAGTGGTGTGGTACGTCGCGCCGGGCTTCAGCGTGGTCGTCGGGAAAGCGGGCTTGTTGGGCGAATCCGGAAAGTGCTGGGTTTCCATGCAGAACGCGCCGCGGAACGGGTAGACCTTGCCGCCTTTGCCGTGGATAGTGCCGTCCAGAAAATTGCCGGTGTAGAACTGCAGGCCGGGCTCGGTGGTCCATACTTCCATGACCCGGCCGGATTTCGGATCGTGAACCTCCGCGGCCTTGGTGGAGCCGCCGTTACCCTTGTTGAGCACCCAGTTGTGGTCGTAGCCCCGGCCGAACTGAAGCTGTTCGTCGGATTGACCGATGCGGGCGCCGATGGCTGTCGATTTAGTGAAGTCGAAGGGGGTGCCTTTCACGGCGCGAAGCTCGCCGGTGGGGATGAGCCCTTTGTCCACAGGTGTGAAGCGGTCGGCGTTGATGGTGACCTCGTGGCCTAAGATGTCGCCCTCGCCGGCGCCCGCGAGGTTGAAGTAAGAATGGTTGGTCAGGTTGACGACGGTGGCCTTGTCCGTGGTGGCGGTGTAATCGATCTTCAGCTCGTTTTGATTGGTGAGGGTGTAGACCACCTTCGCCGTCAGCGTGCCGGGGAAACCCTCCTCGCCGTCTTTGCTGACGTAGGTGAGCTCGAGCCCGGGGCCGTCGGAGCCACTGGCTTCGCGGGCCGACCACACGCGCTTGTCGAAGCCCTGGGGACCGCCGTGGAGGGTGTTGTCGCCATCATTCTTGGGCAGGGTGTAGGTCTTGCCATCGAGGGTGAACCGCGCGTGGCCGATGCGGTTGCCGTAGCGTCCGATCAGGGCGCCGAAGAAGGCTGTCTGCGTGCGGTAACCCGCCAGGTCATCCATCCCCAGGACCACGTCCGCGAATTTTCCGGCGCGATCGGGCGCGGTGAGCGACACGACGGCGCCGCCGTACGTGATGATGCCGGCCTGCATTCCATGGGAGTTTGAGAGCGTATAGAGATCGATCTGCGTACCATCCGGCATTTTGCCGAAAGCTTTCTTGTTCACGTGGGAGGTTCCTTTCTTCGGGGTGGGTTGAGCCAGGCAGACGCACGCCACGGCGCACGCAAGCACGGACGCAGTCCAGCGGAAATGTCTCATGTTGGTTATGTTATGACATCAACGGCGCCGGCGGTGCCATTCACCGCCCCCGATCCCGCCAACATCGATCAGGATCGCGACGATCAGGAAGATCACGTTGATGCCTTCGAGCGGCCGGTTGTTGTTGACCAGCCAGGCGTACACGATGGTGGTCAGCGGGAGGAAGAAGAATCCGAGAAGGGGGAGGAGCAGCCCGTGGTAAGCGCGCTGGAGGTAGTTTGACAGCAGGAACATCAGCACCATCACGAGCCGGGGAAACGCGAGAACGACCAGGAGCAGGAGGCACGGCATGATTCATGTTCCCAGAAACCCGGCCGGGCCGGTGTGCCGTCCTTCACGGCAGGGTAGAATCAGAACTTGGCATGCCCGCCACCGTTCGGACCGTCCTGATTGTCGATGACGATCCCCAAGTCCTCCGGCTTGTGGAAAAGATGCTGCGGCCTCGCAATGTGAATGTGCTGATTGCGCCCCGGCCCACGGAGGCCCTGTCCATCTGCGAGAGACAGCCCGTACACCTGCTGATTTCCGACCTGGCGATGCCGGAAATGGACGGTAACAAACTGGCGGAGCGGGTGCTGAAGCTGCACCCGAAGGCGTCGGTGCTGCTGATTTCGGGGTATTACAAGGAAGCTCCCGCGGGGGCGAAAGGTGGGCAGGTATCCTTCCTCCGAAAACCGTTCTTTCCTTCGGAACTGCTGCGGCACCTGCGGGAGCTGCTCCCGGAGGTATGAGTCACTGGCGGCGGGCAAGCTGGACGACGGCCTCGACCGGCTTGCCGTCGCGCAGCACCCTGACTTTAACGTCATCGCCCACCTTTTTGGCTTGCAGGGCGTAGGTGAAGTCGTAGAGGTTCTGGATGGGCTTGCCGTCGAATTCCACCATGATGTCGCCGGCTTTGAAGCCGGCCTTGGCGGCGGGGGAACCGTCGCGGACATCGGCGAACTTCACGCCTTTGACGCCTTCGCCGAAATCGGGGATGGAGCCGAACTAGGGGCCGTAGCCGGAGCCGGACGAAGAGCTGATGGGTCCCGCCGCGCCCTGTCCGTGGGCGGGGGGCATCACGCGGACGAACTGGGGGCGATCGGCGGATTCGCGCAGGTCGTCGGTCACGTCGGCCACCATCTCCAGGAGCCTGGCGGCGCCGGGGGCGTTGATTTTGTCCCAGGTGTCGCTGGGCTTGTGGTAGTCGCTGTGAAGCCCGGAGAAGAAGAAGAGCACGGGCACCCTGCCGATGGTGAACGAGGTGTGGTCGCTGGAGCCGTAGCCGGTGGAATCGGAATAGTCGATCGTCACGTGATAATGGGGAGCGATGCGGTCCAGCATGGGGCGGAAGGTGGAGCCGGTGGCGGCGCCGCCGATGTAGATCTTGCTTTCGCGGACGCGGCCGATCATGTCCATGTTGATCATGGCGACGGCGTTGTCCAGCGGCAGCTCGGGGTGTCCGACATACTAGGCGGAGCCGAGCAGGCCCTCCTCTTCGCCGGCGAACGTCAAAAACAGGATGCCACGTTTCTGTTTGGGCTGGGAAGCGAACCAGCGCGCCAGCTCGATGACGCCGGCGGTGCCGGAGGCGTTGTCGTCCGCGCCGGGGTGGACGGTTCCGGTCATGCTGGGGGCCAGGGAATATTGGCCGCCCAGGCCCAGGTGATCGTAGTGCGCGCCGATGATGACGTACTCGCCGGTCTCGCCCGGCAGGTAGCCGGCGACATTGTGCACGGTCTTATGCTCGCGGACGACGTCCACGTTGGCTTCAATCTCCAGGGTGGCGGGTAACGCGAGCGACTCAGGCTTCAGATCGCGGTCGATCGCGGCCTGGAGATCGTCGAGATTCCTGCCGGATTGCTCAAGCCAGGCGGCGGCGATCGCTTCCTTCACCTGCACGAAAGGAATGCCGGCGTCGGAGGGTCCGTCGCTGCCGCCGAACTTCTCCAGTTGATCGGGATCGCCGGGGTGGTGGATGGTGTCGTTGACCAGGATCACCGCGGCAGCGCCGTGCATCTTGGCGTTGCTGGCCTTGCTTGTGAGCTGGGCGTGCTCGGTGAAGTTCTTGCCGGCGAAGACGCTGTGCTCATCCTGTTCCTGCGGCTCGTGGCGCAGGATCAGGACGATTTTGCCTTTGACATCCAGGCCGGCGTAATCGTCGTAATGGAATTCGGGAGCGGTGATCCCGTAACCGGCGAAGACGACCGGGGCAGAGAGCCTGGCGGCGCTGGAGAAGTGAAGGGGGATGAAGTCTTCGGGGAAGCGGAGGGACGTGGTCCTGATGATGGACGATGATGCGGAAACGGTTGGCCTTGCCGAGCCTGGCGCTGGTGGTTACCTCGAAGGGCTGGTAGTAGCTCCTGCCGTCCACGGGCTGGAGCCCGAACTCGCGGAACTGGCGGGCGATGAAATCGGCGGCCTTCTCCAGCTCCGGGAGACCCCGTGGCGCGGCCGCGCAACTCGGGAGAGGCCAGAAACTTGATGTCATCCAGGTAGAGGGTCGGGTTGATGTTGGCCGTTGCGCGCCCAAAGCGCGGCGCACGACAGTGCCAGGACGCAGGTGTTTCCGGACGTTTCATTTCTTGGGTGTGGCGAGGCGACGTGGATTTCGGATTGCGGCATGCCGGGCAGGTTGCAGTTTCAGTTCGCAGCCGCAATCTTCGCCGGCGTTCTTGGCGGTCTTCTGATACTCGATTTCGTAATCGATGATGGCGCGCAGGTTGGGCCAGTCGATGGATTGCGAGAGGCGGCGGCCGTTCACGAACAGGGTCGGCGTGCCGGTGATCTCCAGCGCGCGCGCCTTCATCGAGGTCCTTCTGTACCTCGGCTTCGGTGGCCTTGGTGTCCATGCACTGGCCGAGTTGCAGCGCGTCGATATCCTTCTGCCCCTTGGCCCATTCCATGATCTTGTCCTTGAGGTTTTCGGGCGTGATTTCGGCCTGGTGGCCGAAGATCCAGTCGTGAAAATCCCAGAAGGCGCCGGCCTTCTGGCGGTAGACGCAGCGGCTGGCGATGGCGGCGGCCTTGGCCCAGGGATGAATGGTTTCCAGCGGGAAGGTCTTGAAGTAGAGGCGCACCTGCTTGGGATAGGCGGTGAGCAGGTTCTGGCGCAGCATGGTGGCTTCCTCCTTGCAGTAGGGGCACTCGAAATCGCTGAACTCCACCAGGACGACCGGCGCGCCGGGCGTTCCCAGGCTGGGCTCGAACTCGGTCTTGAGCTTGTCCAGGTCGCGTTTGAACGGATTGTTGTTGATGTCGTAGATATTGCGCCTGGAGGATCTTCTGGCCGTCCTTGGAGACCAGGAACTTCACGTCCTGCGCTGGTTGCCGGCATGGTCATGTGGACGGCGACTTCCTGGAAGCCGGGAAGCTCGGAGGACGGCTTGGGGTCGAGCACCTGTCACCGTGACCCGCTGATCCATCACGAACAGGTGCCGCACATAGGCTTCGAGCGTGGCCTTGTCGAACGCGGACTTCTTGGGGACGCTCTGAGAGGAGCCGGCAAGCGGCGAGAAGCAAAGCTGCCGCCACCGGCAGAGAAACAGCGACTTGGACATGCTCTCACTATTGTACTGGACAGGCGCTACATCACGGGGCCGATGCGCCAGGGCACGAATTCCTTGTGGCCGAGCGTTCGGCGCAGGTGCGGCGGCCGGAGGCGACTTCGAGCAGCAGGTCGAAGATCTCGCGGCCGACCTGCCTGCGACGGTCTTTTCGCCGTCGGCGATGGCGCCGGCGTTGACATCCATGTTGTCGGTCATGCGGCGGTAGGTGTCGCTGTTGGTGGCGATCTTGATCACCGGGATGGTGGGGAAGCCGATGGCGCTGCCGCGTCCGGTGGTGAAGGCGATGAGGTTGCAGCCGCCGGCGGCCAGGCCGGTGAGCGAGACCGGATCGTAGCCGGGCGTGTTCATGAAGACGAAGCCGGGAGCCGTGATGCGCTCGGCGTAATCGTAGACCTCGATGAGCGGCGAGGTGCCGCCCTTGGCGACGGCGCCCAGCGATTTTTCGAGGATGTTGCTGAGGCCGCCGGCCTTGTTGCCGGGGCTGGGGTTGTCGTCGAAGCTGCCCTCGAAGCGGTTCAGGTATTGCTTGTAGTCGTTGATGCAGTCGAGCAGTTTTTCGGCCACCTGGCGGTTGCGCGCGCGCCTTACCAGGAGGTGTTCGGCGCCGAAGATCTCGGGGGTTTCGGCGAGCACGGCGGTGGCGCCGATTTCGGCCAGGAGGTCGGAGCAGTGGCCCAGCGCGGGGTTGGCGGTGATGCCGGAGAAGGAGTCGGACCCGCCGCAGTTCAGGCCCAGCACGATTTTGGAGGCGGGCGCTTCGGTGCGCTGTTCGGCGGCGGCCTGTTCGATGAAGCGGGCGATTTCGCGGCGGGCGGCTTCGACGGTGCCGCGGGTTCCGCCGCTCGATTGGAGCGTCATGCCCGACGAGGCGGCTGCTGGCGGGGGCGTCCGGGCCGAGGTAATGGTCGATCTGGTTGACCTCGCAGCCGAGCCCCAGGATCATCGCGGCGGAGACGTTGGGGTGCGCGAGGACGCCGGCCAGGGTGCGGCGGAGCTGATCGACATCGGGGCCCATGGAGTGGCCGCAGCCATCGCCGTGCGGGAAGGCGACCACGCCATCGACGTTGGCCGGGAAAGCGTACGTCCTCGAAGCTGCGCGCGATGGTCTCGGCGGTGTGCGCGGCGCAATTGCTGGCGGCGACGACGGCGATGTAGTTGCGGGTGCCGACGCGGCCGTCTTCGCGGGCATAGCCGAGGAAGGAGGGGGCGCCTGGCCGTCGGCTGCGGCAGGGGTGTCTCATCGGCGGGGAACTCGTAAGTCGAGCTCCAGCTCCTCGAAGGCGAGGTTGTGGGTGTGGACGTGCTGGCCGGGCTCGATCGGCTGGCCGGCGCGGCCGATGGCCTGGCCGTAGCGCAGCACCATCTGCCCCGGCTGGAGGGACGCGCAGCGCGACTTTGTGGCCGGCCGGAATGGCGTCGCGGGTAGTGATGCGGATGTCCCCGATGCGCAGTTCCCTGCCGGCGGCGATGAGCACGCGCGCCACGGCGACGTTGTCGTCGGGGTGGAGGTGAATGGCCGAGTTCTCGGCCGTCGGCAATTTGGCAATTTCGAGGAGCATGCGCGGGTGGTCTTTTACAATCGTAGCGCGTGGGACGAGGGGGAGGGGTGAGGCACGGAATCGTGCTCGAGCGCAAAAATCGCTTGACAAGATTTTCGGGCCGTCATATCCTGTTACTGCAAAGATGTAGTAGAAACCCATTGAAGCCTGCACAGCTGCAGTAGCTAATCCCAGCACGAGCTGGTCTCCCGCAGCCGCAACGGCTGCGGGCCCCGTTGACGTCTGACGCAAACCTCGAGCGGGTAAATGTGTCGACTAACCAAGCAAGGAGAACACTGCATGCCTATTATGACCACTGAAAACCTAACCGCAACCCTACTGGACGCCTGCTCGTCAGGCTATGCTGCGTGCCGCGCCATTACGGAACTCGTGCCCGTCGGGGGCGAGTTCGATCGCATTCTGCCGCCGACCTACGCCGGCGGCAAGTACGCCACAGAAAAACGCCGATGGAACGGCGAAGAACTGGAGACCGTGCTGCTCGACTCCGTGCAGTCACAGGCCAACCGGCTGGAACAGGCTTTGCGCGACGCCGTGGAACGCGGTGACGTTCGACTACCGTTGATGCGCGTGAACTTCGAGAACGGCAGGAGCGTCACCACGCTGGACGCGCCGCACCGCATCGCCGATGCCATCTTCCGCGATTGCGAACTGGAGGAGCGTCCATTTCGGGAATCCGCGATCGGCCACGCCATTTTCGCGGCCCGCAGCGACAACGCGGCCGCACTGCTCCAATACGCCCCCGAGTCGCTCCTGTTTGGGATGTGGAACTCGACCGACCTCTTAAAGCGTCCCGGCGCAAAGTTCGCCCGCGCGCTGACATCCGAAATCGTGGGAGTTGGCGTTTTGCCGGGGCGGCGCACCTCCTCACGAGTGGACCCACTCGGCATTCGCAAGAGCCAGCGCACCATGTACCTGACCGAGGACGGGCGCTGGACCTTCGATGCGGCGAAGGCAGCCAGGAAGAAGAACGCGCCGGACCAGCCCGTTCTGGTGGGCAAAGAAGGGAAACCGTCCGAGGCGAACCACGGTAACGTCACGCCCGACATGACGCGCGAGGAGAAGGGCGAAATCAAGACCCACGGCGGCGTCACCATACGGCACGCCGTCCACACCACGGTGATCTCCTTTGCCCAATTGCGGCAGTTGCGGTTCCCGCGCAACGGAGAACAGGACGCGGTGAGGGACCGCGCCGGCCGGGCGCTGCTTGCGGCTTTGGGCATCTATGCCGTAGCGCTCCAATGGCGCGAGGGCTACCAGCTCCGTTCGCGGTGCCAACTGGTGCCGACCGCCGCGCCGGCGTGGCAGTTCATCCAGACCACCGCGGCTGACAGCGACAAATTCGAAATTCCGGTGGATACCGCACGCGAGGCGCTGGGCGGCTGCCTGGAGGAAGCGAAGCGGCATGGACTGGGATGGAATGAGAACGAAGTGCTGCTGACGCCGAGCGCCGATTTCGCGGAACTGGTTCGCGATAACGATGAGTACACGGCACAGGACGCAACGGAGTAACCATGTTCGCGCTTGAAATCGAGTACTTGATGGGCCGCTGCTATGCCGGGCGCCACGACAACCGGCAGGCGCCCGAATGGCCTCCCCAACCGGCGCGGCTCTACTCGGCACTGGTCAGTGCCTACTACCGGGCCGGCCTGGGTGATGACGCACGGCAGGCGCTCCAGTGGCTGGAGCAGCAGCAGCCGCCGGCAATTGCCGCGGGGAACTGCACGCCACGCACGGAGAACGGCGACGCACGCTTTGGTGTATGGCGTGTGCCTACGGCATTCGTGCCGCACAACTATCCCCGAAACCAGAGCGGCCGCCAGGTACTACCGTGGTTCCGGCTGCTGGAAGGGAAAATATCCCGGCACTTCCCGAGCGTCAGTCCGGCTCGCGACCGGGTGCACTTTATCTGGCGGACGACCGAGGCACCGGAGGCAGTGAAACATGCGTTCAGGAATCTGGTGGAGTTTGTCGGCTACCTGGGTACTTCCGCGTCCAAGGTTCGGATGCGTATTTGCGATTCGCCGCCCGAGCCGGAGTTCGAGCCGTGCCCGGACGACGAACCGGATGGCGAGCTGGTGTTCTGCGTCCCGCACCGCGGCCGGCTGACGGTGCTGGAGCGGGCCTACGAGGCCAACCGCCACACGCCTCCGGGGCGGCCCGTACACTATCGCCGGGTTGTGGAGCGGGAGCCGGGCGCCATCCAGAGCGAATTCGACGATCTGTTCGTTCTGCGCATCAAGGGCCGGTGCCCGCTGCCGGCGAGGTACACGGTGATGTACACGTCGGCCCTGCGCGATGCCATGCTGGCGAAGGCCGACGAACTGGGGTTGGACCTCTCTGCCATCCACGGCCATGGCGACACCCCACACTGCGCGTTTCTGGCGCTGCCGCATACCGGCCATCCGCACGCCGAAGGGATGATCAAGGCCTTCGCGATCGGGTTTCCGCAGGGGGTCGCCGGGGAGTACCGCGCCCTTCTGCGACGGGCGGCGCAACAGATCCATGCATTGCGGTTCGGTTCCTACGGCGATTGTGCGGTATCAGCGCCCGGATATGAACCCGTGATTCGCACCGCAGACCCCGCAACCTGGTCGGGTCCGAGCCGCACCTGGACCTCGGTGACTCCGGTGCTGTACGACCGGTTTCCGAAACCGAGGCCGGGGCACACGGCGGAGGACATCATCTCCGCGAGTTGCGCACGGATCGGGCTGCCGAAGCCGGTGTCGATTGTGTCCGGGAAGTACTCGCCGGTTCCCGGTGTTCCGCCGGTAGACGAGTTTCGCCTCCAACGGAAACCGGAGGAGCAATCCCGTAGGGCTGACCACATGACGCTCGAGTTTCCAGAACCGGTGCGCGGCCCGGTGCTGATCGGCGCGGGACGCTACTTCGGGTTGGGGCTGTGCCGGCCTTTGGGGCGAAGGGAGGAGCAGCCATGACAGCCTCCGACTTCCCGAAATTCTTCGCGGCGGTGAACGGCGGCCGGCTGCCTTTCCAGTGGCAAACGCGGCTGGCGGAGACGGTGCTCACCTCCGGCTGGCCGCCATCGGTGTGCGTGCCGACCGGCGCCGGAAAGACCTCGCTGCTGGATATCGCGGTGTTTACACTGGCCATGCAATCGGAGCGTGCGGCACGCGATCGTACCGCGCCGATGCGCACGTTTTTCGTCATTGACCGGCGAGTCGTAGTGGATGAAGCATTCGAGCGCGCCAGCCGGATTGCCGGGAAGTTGCGGCAGCCGGCGGATCCTGTAACCGGCGAAGTGGCGGACCGGCTGCGTTCCTACGGCGGCGAGCAAGCGCTACTGGCCGCGGAGCTGCGCGGCGGCATGTACCGGGAACACACGTGGGCGGACGCGCCCAACCAGCCGCTGCTGTGCATCTCCACGGTGGACCAGGTCGGCTCGCGGCTGCTGTTTCGAGGCTATGGCGTCAACCGGCAGCAGCGCCCCGTGCAAGCGGCATTTGTGGCCCTGGACTCGCTCCTGGTCCTGGACGAAGCGCACCTGTCGCACCCCTTCGCCGAGACGGTGGCGGCCGCGCGCCGGTGGATGCAGGTGGAAGGAGAACTCATCGCCCCGCCGGTCCGTTTCGTACAAATGTCGGCAACACTCGGGGATCCCGGCGGGGACGCCTTCGGGCTGACGGAAGCGGAACGCGCCGAAGAGCGGCTGAGGCCGCGCCTCGCGGCGGCCAAGACGGCGACCTTCGCGGAGACAGCCAACTTCGAGACCGACGCAGCCGCGGCTGCCTTGAAACTCCTGGAAACGAACCGGACCGTAGCGGTGGTAGTGAACCGGGTGGCATCCGCCCGCGCCATTTTCGAGCGCATCCGGCGAACCGTGCCCGCTCGCGACGTTATTCTGCTGACCGGCCGCGTTCGGGAATGGGATCGCGCGGCGCTGCTGAAGAAGCATGCGGCTCGCCTGAGCCCCGACCGCAAGCGCGGGGACGAGAACCGCTTGTGCGTGGTGGCGACGCAGACCATCGAAGTGGGCGCCGATATGGACTTCGACGCCCTGGTGACCGAGGCGGCGTCACTGGATGCGCTGCGGCAGAGGCTGGGAAGGGTCGATCGCATAGGCAACTCGGGCAGCGCCGAAGTGCTGGTTCTCAAGCGGAAACCGGACAGCGGCGACGAGAAGGTAGACCCGATCTACGGCGATGCGCTGAATGACACGTGGAGATGGCTGACGGCGCGGGCCGGCAGGCGAAGACGGCTGGACTGCGGCACCGGTTCGCTGGATGCGCTGTTATGGAAACATCCGCCAAACCGGCGCCTCACGCCCGAGCCGCAGCATGCTCCCATGCTGTTGCCGGCGCACCTGGATGCGCTGGTGCAGACGAATCCGGAACCGGCGCCGGATCCTGAAATCGCGGTGTTCCTCCATGGTCCAGCCGGACTCGATGCCGCGGATGTGAACGTGGTATGGCGGGCCGACCTGGCGGGCGACAACCGGGAGCAGTGGGAGTCGATTGTGGCGCTGGCGCCGCCCGCGCTGGGCGAGTCGCTGCCGCTGCCGCTGTACGCGGTGCGCCAGTGGCTGGAAGGGCGTGCCGCGGATCAGGTAGCCGATGTGGAAGGGGTCAGGCTTCCGGAAGGGCGCGATCCAGGTACGCACGCGTTGCGGCCGGCGCTGCTGTGGAACGGGCCGGACGACAGCCGGCCGGTGGAACGGTCCCGCGACGTGATCCCGGGGTGCACGGTGATCGTTCCGGCAACCGAGGGCGGCGCCGACGATTTCGGCTGGGACCGAAACGCCAAAGGTCCGGTTCGGGACATCGCGGATTTCTGCCACAACCGGGACGCAAGAAAACGCCCGCGCTTGCGCCTGCATCCGGACGTGCTGCCGGACTGGTGCAGGGGCAATGACCATACCGGCGCGCTGCGGGCGGCCCGCGAGATCCTGGGGGACTACGTTGCCGCGCAACGGGACGAAACCGAGAGCGCCATCAGCCTGGCCGAGGTGCTCACGGCGGTGCGCCCGCTCGCACCACCCGGGTCCGAGGTGGCGAACGCAGTGGATGCAATACTGGCGGCGAAGGAACGAGTGGAAATCGATTACTACCCGGACTACAGCGGCCTGGTCGTGAGCACGGACACGCCGGAGGATCCGGTGGACGACTCCGACGAATCGACCTTCGTCGGCCGGATAACGCTGGCGGACCATACGGCGCACGTGCGGCGCGTAGCCGCATCGTTCGTCGACCCGGCAGGGCTCCGAGGCGCGCTCGCGGGCGATCTCGACATTGCGGCCGCGTATCACGACCCAGGCAAGTCCGACCCGCGGTTCCAGGCGATGCTGTACGGGGGGCGGGAGCGCGAGCCATCCGAACCGGTATTGGCCAAGTCGGGGCCGCGGAGCGCGGGCGCGCGGCGGAGGGCTGCCGCGCTGGCCGGGTGGCCGCGAGGCGCCCGTCACGAGTTTGTATCGGCGGCCCTGTTGGCCGGTTCGCAGGCGGCGCGCGCCAGGTCGGCGGACTGGGAACTGGTGCAACACCTGGTGGGCGCGCATCACGGATTTGGCCGCCCGTTTCCGCCGCTCGTGCGCGACCCGCACCCGGTCGAGCTCGCGGTGGCGTTCGGCGGCGAGTGCTTGAGCGCGTCCAGCGACCACGGGCTGTACCGCCTGGACAGCGGCTGGGCCGACCGTTTCTGGCAACTGGTGGAACGGTACGGATACTGGGGCCTGGCGTTCCTGGAAGCCCTGCTGCGGCGGGCCGACTGCGTGGCGTCGCGGTGGGAGGAGGAGGGCAGATTCGATGAGTGATATCGTGTGCGAGAGCCTGCGGGCGGAAAATCCGATCTGCTTTCTGGCGGCGGCCGGCCTGCTGCGGACGTGTCACGAACGGCTGCCGGAGCTCGGGGCGGCACGGCTCTCGTGGATGCGGCAAGACGCGGGCTGGATCGCCGTGCTGCATGTGCAAGCCGGGTCCCGCGAGGAACTGGTGGAGGCGCTCGCCGGTTTGCAGTTCCCCGCGGCGCGTGACGAGTTCGTGTGGCGGGACGAGGTGAAGAAAGTAACGCGGGCCGATTTCCGGGCCCGGGCGGCAGGCGTGGACCGCGCGGGGCTGGACTGGCTGGCGGCGCTGACTGCCGAGAACCTGGGCGACCGAAAAGACAAGCCGGTCACGCCGTTTGACACGACCGCGGGACAGTGGAAACTGCTGGCCCGCTTCCGCTCGATCCACGCCGCCCTGTTTCCGAGGCCGGCGACCCCCGAGCACACGGCGGACCGGTTCCGGGAGGCGCTGTTTGAAGAGTGGCGATACAGCGACGCGGAAATCTGTTTCAACTGGGACCCCGACCTGGTGCCGGAAGGTGCATACTGCGCGGGCAACCCGGCGAAAACGGAAAAGCTGTCGGTGCTGGCGGCGACATGGCTCGCGATCGAGTCGCTGCCGCTGTTCCCGTGCGACTGGACGGACCGGCGGCTGCGAACGCGCGGATTTGTTCCGGGAGCGCAGACGGAGCTCTCATGGCCGGTGTGGACGGCGCCGGTTTCGTTGTACGGCGTCAAGTCGCTACTGGGGATGCCGGAGCTGGTTGCGCCCAATCCGCCGTTGAGCGAATTGCGGCAGCGTGGCGTAGCGGCGGTATTCCGGTCGCGCCGCTGGAACCCGACGAACTACGGAGCGCTGGCGCAGGGTACGCTGTGTGCGGGAGGACGGTGAGTGCGAGCGCCCCGGCGGCAAGAAAAACCCGGGGGACGCTCGCGAGCGTTAGGAATGAGTCAGTTGGCGTGTTTCCGGCCGGTGCGGGCGAGGGTATGAGGCGGAAGTAATGAGACCCGCTCGCAAACGGCCGGGCAGATCTTTGATAATTGAATAGTTAGGAGGGTGGCTATTTCCGTGACCGAGAGGTCACGGCCCCATTGAAGCCGCTCCAGATCCTGGAATTGTGACACTAGCCGCATCATTTCCGTGACCGAGAGGTCACGGCCCCATTGAAGCCGAACAGCCCAGAGTACGTGGCCGCCCCGGTTAAGGATTTCCGTGACCGAGAGGTCACGGCCCCATTGAAGCAGGGTTATCAATCCACTGTTATCGATGCCGCACAAAAATTTCCGTGACCGAGAGGTCACGGCCCCATTGAAGCCAGATGTGTCGCCAGTTTTGCGTGCCGGCGGCAACCGCAATTTCCGTGACCGAGAGGTCACGGCCCCATTGAAGCCGGCGCGGACAAGACGCTCTCAGATGGCAGCGTGGTATTTCCGTGACCGAGAGGTCACGGCCCCATTGAAGCGAATACCAGCTTCTCGCCGCATAGCTCAGCCCCCCAGATTTCCGTGACCGAGAGGTCACGGCCCCATTGAAGCCGAGCACTTGCCCGACAAGCGGCACGTGATGGAAGAGATTTCCGTGACCGAGAGGTCACGGCCCCATTGAAGCAGGTTTGGCTAGCCTCCATTCACTCCATTGAGCTTTATTTCCGTGACCGAGAGGTCACGGCCCCATTGAAGCCAGATCCTTTCGATGATAAAGACCAGCACCGCGCCATTTCCGTGACCGAGAGGTCACGGCCCCATTGAAGCAGCCCAAATCCTCCACATCTGCGCCGCAGCAGTGGGGGATTTCCGTGACCGAGAGGTCACGGCCCCATTGAAGCAGTGCCTTAGCGCCCCCCAGAGGCGCGTCGTGTTCGATTTCCGTGACCGAGAGGTCACGGCCCCATTGAAGCGGTAATGTCGAAGCAGGCGGAACGGCTCCGGTCCTATTTCCGTGACCGAGAGGTCACGGCCCCATTGAAGCGGCTCGACCACCTCGAACCTGGCGCCCGCATATTCATATTTCCGTGACCGAGAGGTCACGGCCCCATTGAAGCTACATAAGCGGGCATACCCCATTATCAAAAGCACCCATTTCCGTGACCGAGAGGTCACGGCCCCATTGAAGCCAATCGAGGGGGCCGATGCCGATACCAATTGAAAATATTTCCGTGACCGAGAGGTCACGGCCCCATTGAAGCAACCCATTGCGCATTTTCTCCCTTGTAAGACTCTCCCATTTCCGTGACCGAGAGGTCACGGCCCCATTGAAGCAGGTCATCGCTGGTCGTGCCCCACACGGATACCTTATTTCCGTGACCGAGAGGTCACGGCCCCATTGAAGCGACGACGGCCATGTTTATCTCGGCTACGCCGACAAAATTTCCGTGACCGAGAGGTCACGGCCCCATTGAAGCCCGTGGCCATCGCTGGGTACATTAGTGCGGCGCGGATTTCCGTGACCGAGAGGTCACGGCCCCATTGAAGCCGGTATCTCGACGGTGGCGGAAATCTCGTCGTGGTCATTTCCGTGACCGAGAGGTCACGGCCCCATTGAAGCCATCTCATTCACGGACTCCACCAACATCTGGTTCGATTTCCGTGACCGAGAGGTCACGGCCCCATTGAAGCGATCCCGTGATGGCATCCTACGCCAAGCTCTCAGATATTTCCGTGACCGAGAGGTCACGGCCCCATTGAAGCAACTGGAATGCTGATGGCATGTAAGTGCCGCCATCATTTCCGTGACCGAGAGGTCACGGCCCCATTGAAGCGACTCCACCCAATACTCCCGTGGAAAGGCTGCCGAAATTTCCGTGACCGAGAGGTCACGGCCCCATTGAAGCTGATTGAGCATGCACCGCCCGCGGCGGTTGGAGCATTTCCGTGACCGAGAGGTCACGGCCCCATTGAAGCCGCGTGATCATTCGGACTTGGGGTGGCGGTCGAGCACATTTCCGTGACCGAGAGGTCACGGCCCCATTGAAGCCCTGAGATGGAATCCGACCGCGATCGCGTGGCGCGGATATTTCCGTGACCGAGAGGTCACGGCCCCATTGAAGCCGAGCGACTTCGTGTCAATGCTGGCGAAGGGATTATTATTTCCGTGACCGAGAGGTCACGGCCCCATTGAAGCAAGTTGACTCGGGCGCGGGAGCAGATGAGCCGGTCCAATTTCCGTGACCGAGAGGTCACGGCCCCATTGAAGCCTGGCCACTGATGCCGCCTCAATGCCAGAGCACACGGAATTTCCGTGACCGAGAGGTCACGGCCCCATTGAAGCTCATCCGTGGCCACCGCCACCCGCGCCCCACCTTCGGATTTCCGTGACCGAGAGGTCACGGCCCCATTGAAGCGGGCCTAGTGCGTTAGGATGGCCGCAAGCGCTGCGACATTTCCGTGACCGAGAGGTCACGGCCCCATTGAAGCCCGTCCCGCCGCCGAAGATCCGGTCCACGGTTTCGTTATTTCCGTGACCGAGAGGTCACGGCCCCATTGAAGCGACATTTTCTCACCCGGTCCTGGATCACTTCCCCGATATTTCCGTGACCGAGAGGTCACGGCCCCATTGAAGCCGTGCCGAGCAGGCCGCGAATGATGCCGCCTACGCATTTCCGTGACCGAGAGGTCACGGCCCCATTGAAGCGAGACTGCAACCTTCACGTTGTTCTCCTGTTACCGGATTTCCGTGACCGAGAGGTCACGGCCCCATTGAAGCCGGGTTCGCGCTATCGATGGAGATGCTCACCGAAGCCATTTCCGTGACCGAGAGGTCACGGCCCCATTGAAGCCCGTCCGGCCAGCGGGGAATTGCATCGCTGCCTGGATTTCCGTGACCGAGAGGTCACGGCCCCATTGAAGCGACGGTAAGGCACCCACGGGCCACACCCACGCTGGAGATTTCCGTGACCGAGAGGTCACGGCCCCATTGAAGCGTGATTAAGGGGTTGGCGATTATCGATAACACTCTATTTCCGTGACCGAGAGGTCACGGCCCCATTGAAGCGTTGCTGCCCGCCGTGCATATACCGCCATCCCGGTGCATTTCCGTGACCGAGAGGTCACGGCCCCATTGAAGCCGCGCGGGCCTGGCGACGGTGGCGGCGGAGCATGGATTTCCGTGACCGAGAGGTCACGGCCCCATTGAAGCACTAAGTCCTGGTGGCAGACCTCACACGTGCTGCGATTTCCGTGACCGAGAGGTCACGGCCCCATTGAAGCTGGTGGACCGGCGAGGGGCAAGACCGGAAACTGGAATTTCCGTGACCGAGAGGTCACGGCCCCATTGAAGCATTCCGAGGCTAATCGTCTGGATTGTCCCCGCTGCATTTCCGTGACCGAGAGGTCACGGCCCCATTGAAGCAACCAGTGGTATCGGGGAGAAGACAGGCCCGTCATATTTCCGTGACCGAGAGGTCACGGCCCCATTGAAGCCGGTCTATGCCGCTCCCGCCCCGGCTTCCTCGATGTATTTCCGTGACCGAGAGGTCACGGCCCCATTGAAGCAATGTAGCCAGCGGTAATAAAGTGTCGTTCTGGGGCATTTCCGTGACCGAGAGGTCACGGCCCCATTGAAGCTGCTCATCGGTCAGGATGGCCAAAATCTCAGGCGGATTTCCGTGACCGAGAGGTCACGGCCCCATTGAAGCAATCTTCGCTGTCGATGCGGCAGCAGTGAAGGCCGCATTTCCGTGACCGAGAGGTCACGGCCCCATTGAAGCGCGAAACTGCCCAAGGCGTGGAGGCGCCTTGGCACATTTCCGTGACCGAGAGGTCACGGCCCCATTGAAGCACCACCATCTCTTGCAGTCCTCCGGTCGCTTCAGGAAATTTCCGTGACCGAGAGGTCACGGCCCCATTGAAGCCGGGTAGAGCCGAACTGCTTTGCAGATCAACCCGTATTTCCGTGACCGAGAGGTCACGGCCCCATTGAAGCGAACCTTCTCCAGTACCCCTTGCAGTTGTGGCGAGCATTTCCGTGACCGAGAGGTCACGGCCCCATTGAAGCACGAACATGGACCCGGCCGCGTGCAGCTTGGAATATATTTCCGTGACCGAGAGGTCACGGCCCCATTGAAGCACGAACATGGACCCGGCCGCGTGCAGCTTGGAATATATTTCCGTGACCGAGAGGTCACGGCCCCATTGAAGCACGAACATGGACCCGGCCGCGTGCAGCTTGGAATATATTTCCGTGACCGAGAGGTCACGGCCCCATTGAAGCACGTCTCCGCACAACGCAAATGATAGCCGCTTGGCAATTTCCGTGACCGAGAGGTCACGGCCCCATTGAAGCCTGGTGATCGTGGTGTCGTGGGCGCGGGCTCCGCTGATTTCCGTGACCGAGAGGTCACGGCCCCATTGAAGCGCCGTTGCCCACCGTGAGCCGTACGGCCTGGGATTATTTCCGTGACCGAGAGGTCACGGCCCCATTGAAGCAACGGCGCCGCGCCGAGCTCCGCGCCATCGCGAAGACATTTCCGTGACCGAGAGGTCACGGCCCCATTGAAGCCCTTATTTCCCTGGTAGATCGGGTCGAGGGGGGCGACATTTCCGTGACCGAGAGGTCACGGCCCCATTGAAGCATATCCAGGACGCGTTCAATCGAATCGTATCGATGGATTTCCGTGACCGAGAGGTCACGGCCCCATTGAAGCGTGGCGTACACCGCATAACCGCTCCCGGCATCCAATATTTCCGTGACCGAGAGGTCACGGCCCCATTGAAGCATGGGACTGCCCCCGGATCGAGTGACGCGCTTCTATGATTTCCGTGACCGAGAGGTCACGGCCCCATTGAAGCGTTGTCGGCGCGGCGTTGGGCGTGGCTCCGTACTCCATATTTCCGTGACCGAGAGGTCACGGCCCCATTGAAGCATCTCCCCGAGGCGGTCTTCCACGAAGTCCCAGACCTGATTTCCGTGACCGAGAGGTCACGGCCCCATTGAAGCGGCGGGGTCTTGTACCCCTTCATCAGCGTGACGGCAATTTCCGTGACCGAGAGGTCACGGCCCCATTGAAGCCGCGCAGCACGATTGACCGCTGGGGCTACTGGATGAGTTTCCGTGACCGAGAGGTCATGGCCCCATTGAAGCACGAGCTTATCTAATGTGTACTCGATCTCATCGGGATTTCCGTGACCGAGAGGTCACCGCCCCATTGAAGCTGCACGCCGATCCTGACTGATATCCGCTTGCTCCTATTTCCGTGACCGAGAGGTCACCGCCCCATTGAAGCGATCCGGAAGGCGTCCGACGCGAGACGGTCGAGGTTCTTCCCGTGACCGACCCAGGTCACGGGCCGCATTGCAGCTCCGTCAGCCTGCATGACCACCACTACTGGCAGGATCCCCGTCCGTGCCCGCAACGCAACGGTCCAAATGAGCGTGCGGGGATCTTGACATAATGAGGGAAAATGACCCGGAACATCCCGCGCGCCGTGTGGGTTTGTCTGCCGCTGGCGTACCTGTTGTATTTCTATCACCTGAGCGCGACGGGACTGCTCGGGCCGGACGAGCCGCGCTATGCCGCCATCGCGCGCGAGATGGCGCGCTCCGGAGACTGGGTCACGCCGCGGCTGTGGGGCCAGCCCTGGTTTGAAAAGCCCGCGCTGCTGTACTGGATGAGCGGCGCCGCCTATCGCCTGGGACTACCGCCGGATCTGGCGCCGCGGCTGCCCGTGGCGCTGCTCGCGGTGGCGTTTCTCGGGTTCTTCTGGTGGATCCTGAATCGCGAATTCGGCTGCCGGGCGGCGTGGTTCGGATCCCTGATCCTGGGTACCAGCGTCGCCTGGCTGGGCTTCAGCCAGGTGGGAGTGACCGACCTCCCGCTTACCGCGTGTTTTGCGGCGGCGATGCTGCTGGCCCTGCCGTGGGTGGCGCGGGGCGAGACGCGGCTCCTGCCCTGGGCTGCCGCGGCCATGGGCGGGGCGGTGCTGGCCAAAAGCCTGGTCCCGCTGGTGCTCGCCGCGCCCCTGGGCCTGGCGTTGTTCACCGGGCGCGGGAAGCTGCGCGATGTGCTGAGGCTGCGCGTGGCGGCGCCGTTCGTGGCGGTCGCGGTGCCCTGGTATGCGCTGTGCTACCTGAGGAACGGGCGGATTTTTTGGGACACGCTCTTCGTCCAGCACCAGTTCGGCAGGTTCACTTCGGATGCCTTGCAGCATCCGGGGCCGTGGTGGTTTTATGTTCCGGTGCTGGCCGGGCTGCTGCTGCCATGGACGCCGCTGCTCGGGCTGTTGGCGCGGCGCGCCGCGTACCGCGATCCGCGGCGATTGTTTCTGCTGGCCTGGGTGCTCTTCGGGCTGGTGTTCTTTTCGGCGGCGGCCAACAAGCTGCCGGGATACGTGCTGCCGCTGTTGCCCGCGGCCGCGGCGCTGATGGCGATCGCGCTCGACGAATCGCCCCAGGCTCGCGCGTGGTTGGCTGGCTGCGGGGCGCTGCTGGCGGTATTCGCGATCGCCGCGCCGGTGCTTGCGGACGCGGTGGCAAACGGCCTCTCGCGGGCGCCTCGCCCTGGGTTCCAGTGGACATGGCTGCTACCTGTTCCGGTGGCGGCGCTGGCATGGGTGGCGGAGAGCCGGTCACGCCGGGTCATGGCGACGCTTTGGATTGCGGCCGGGGCCACGGCGGGGGTGGTGTACCTCAAGGATGCCACCACGCCGGAACTGGACCGGCTGGCTTCGGCGCGTGAGCTGTGGCAATCGGTTGCCGGCCGGTCGGGCGAGGTATGCGTGAACAGTCTCAAGCGGGATTTGCGGTACGGTCTGAATTACTATTCCGGGACGCCGCTGCCGGACTGCTCGCAGGAGGCAAGGCCGCTGCGGATCGAGCAGGCGCCGGGGATGGCGCCGGCCGTAATTGCGGCGCCGGGGCCACTGACAGGCGCTATAATCGCACCGTCGCAGGGCCAGCCATGATTCTGCCACAGACGTACACCGGCACCCTTCTATTGCTGATTCTCAGCCTGTTATGCCTGGGATCGTGGGCCAGTCTCTACAAAGCTGCAGGGAAATGGCGTTTTGAACTGTTCTATTTCGATTTCGCGCTGGGATTGACGATTGCCGCCGCAGTGGCGGCGTTCACCGTGGGAAACCTGGGATATGACGGGTTTTCACTGATGGACGACCTGATTCATGCGGGGAAGCGCCAGTGGATGTTCGCCTTCCTGGCGGGGGTGGTGTTCAACCTGGGGAACATGCTGCTGACATCGGCGATCTCGGTGGCGGGGATGGCGGTGGCATTTCCGGTCGGCATGGGCCTGATGGTGGTGGTAACGATGGTAGCCGGAAAGACGCGCGGCGCGAGGATGGACGGAACCTTGCTGGCGGCGGGATCGGCATTGATCGCGCTGGCCATCGTGATGGCGGCGATGGCCTACGGAAACGCGATGGGGGCGCGGAGGGCGGCGCTCCTGGCTCAGGAGAAGAAGCGGGAAGCGCGGCGAACCGGAGCGGCCAAGGGGCTGATCCTGTCCGTTGTCGGAGGGCTGCTGATGGCGGGGATGTATCCCCTGCTGGCGAAGGCGACGCCCCCGGACATCGGGTTGGGCCCGTATTCTCTGATAGCGCTTTTCGCCGCGGGACTGTTCATTTCGACGCTGATGTTCAACATCTTCTTTATGAACCTTCCGGTGGAAGGGGAACCGCTGGAGATCCCCGACTACCTGAAGCAGAAGCCCGCGCGGCACCTGTGGGGATTCGCAAGCGGGATCGTGTGGTGTGCCGGCATGTTGGCGAGTTGGGTGGCCAGCGGCGCGCCGGCGGAGGCGCAGGTGGGCCGGGCGGCGGCTCTCGCACTGAGCCAGGGAGGTATCCTCCTCGCGACATTGTGGGGCCTCGTGGTGTGGAGAGATCTGCGGGAAGCCAGAACCGCGGGTCGAGTGATGGCTGCCCTGATGGTGGCGCTGCTAGGGGGCGGACTGGCCGTCCTGACGATGGCGGTTGCGCCTGCGGTGCAGGCGGGCAGGTAGCGTTCGGCGCCGGCCGCGCCCTCTGTCACTACCCGGGAGCGCCGCAGTCTACGCCGGAACCGAAATTCCGAGTTTGTTGTACCAGGGAGTCGCGGAACGGATGGCGTCGTTAACGCTGTTGATGTTCTTGACGCCCTCCCGGCCGAGCCATTCTTCGAGGGCTTTGACGCCCTGCTTGGCGTAGACCGGTATGCCTTCCTTCCATGTGGCGCGGCCGCACAGGACGCCGGAGTAGTCGACGCCGGCCTCGGCGGCCATGTGGAGCGACTCGACAAACTGCAAGTTGCCGACGCCGGCACTCAAATAGATGAACGGCTTGGTGGCCACCGCGGCGGCTTCGCGGAAATGGCGGAGGGCCTCCTCGCGGGTGTAAGCCCGTTGGCCTTTGTAGACGCTGGATCCCTCGGCATACTCGGTATTGACGGGGACTTCGACCTTGAGGATATCCACCTTGTATTGCGGCTTGGTGAACTCCTCCATGCTCCGCCTTACGATCTCGGGCTTGGCCTTCGCGAATTCGAAGCCTTTTTCGTCACCACCCTTGGGTTCGTAGCCGACGAATTCCAGGAAGAAGGGGATCTCGTAGGTTTCGCATTCCGCGCCGATGCGCTCGATGAACGCGTGCTTGACGTCGTTGATGGAGGCGTCCTCGTGCGGTGTGTAGTAGATCAGGATTTTGACGGCGTCGGCGCCCCAATCCACCAACCGTTTGACGGACACGTGGGGCAGGAGGTCGGGGAGGCGGCCGGGACGGGTATTGTCGTAGCCGCTGAGTTCGTACGCCAACAGCAGGCCCGCGTTCCGGGCGCGGGCGCGGGCGGCACCAAGGCCGAATTCCGGATCGAGGAGAATCGCGCTGGCGTGCGGCGTCAGGACTTTGCTGACGGCGGTTTTGAACTCGCTCATCATCTCCGGAGTGATCTCCTTGACGGTGACGCCGCGGCTCACTGCAAGCGACTTCTGAAGGCTGCCGCGCTGATCCATGGCGGCGGCGGCGATGATGCCGCGCTCGTTGGAAAGCGCCCGCATGCGCTTGGACTTGCCCTCTGATATGCTCATGGCCGTATTATCTCGCAAAGCCGCGGGCAAGACGGAGAGGACGGGCGGCAAAGTTGGGACGTGACCATTTCCGGGGGTGGGCGAGCCCTCCATACATGGGCAGCCCCGCAGGACTACACGACTCTACGCGCTATGATGAGAATCTCCCGGCATGGTGGTTGAAGCCAACATTGTTCGATTTGATTCTATATCCCTGGACAACGGCGCGACGCTGTCCCCCGTGGATGTAGCGTACGAAACATACGGGAAACTGAACCAGGCCAGATCCAACGCCATCCTGGTGGTGCACGCGTTTTCGGGAGACGCGCACGCGGCCGGCATCAGCCAGGAAACCGGCAAGCCGGGGTGGTGGGACAACATGGTGGGGCCGGGTAAGGCATTCGATACGGACCGCTATTTCGTCATCTGCAGCAATGTGCTGGGCGGCTGCCGCGGAACGACCGGGCCCTCGTCGATCGACCCGGCGACCGGCTGCCCTTACGCCATGTCGTTTCCGGTAATCACGATCGGCGACATGGTCCGGCTGCAGAAGATGTTGATCGACTGGATGGAGATTCCGCGGCTACTCACGGTTTCGGGCGGGTCGATGGGCGGCATGCAGGTGCTGGAATGGGCGGTGGCTTGTCCGGACCGGGTGGTATCGGCCATTCCTATCGCCTCCACCACACGGCATAGCGCGCAGCAGATCGCGTTCAACGAGGTGGGGCGCCAGGCCATCATGGCCGATCCCGACTGGAATGGAGGGAATTATTACGGCCACCAGCCGCCGGCCCGGGGACTGGCGGTGGCGCGCATGGTGGGTCACATCACTTATATGAGCGACGAATCGATGCGCCAGAAGTTCGGGCGGCGGCTGCGCGACAAGGAGAGTTTCAGCTTCGGGTTCGATGTCGATTTCGAAGTCGAAAGCTACCTGCGCTACCGCGGCAGCCAGTTTGTGAACCGTTTCGACGCCAACTCCTACTTGTATATCTCCAAAGCCATGGACTACTTCGATCTGACCAACGGAAGCGGAACGCTGGCGGCGGCGATCGAGCCGGCCGAAGCGCGGTTCCTGGTGATCAGCTTCACTTCGGACTGGTTGTATCCGAGCTACCAGTCGCAGGAGATCGTGCGCGCGCTGCGGTCGCGTAATCGCGATGTGGCGTACGTGGAGCTCGACTCGAACTACGGACATGATGCGTTCCTGGTGGACGTGGCGGAACAGTCGGAACTGGTTCGCGGGTTCCTGGCCAGCACGTTCGAGAAAGCACAATGAGCAGCCAGACGGCAAAGAAGCCGGCGTTCGTCCGGGGACTGCTGGGGCGCAGCGATTACGCCATCATCGGGGAGATTGTGGAGCCGGGTTCGAAGGTGCTGGACCTGGGTTGCGGCGAGGGCGAGTTGCTGCAGTGGCTGGCGGCTAACAAACACGTGCAGGGCCGGGGGGTGGAGATTTCCCGGGCGAGGGTCCAGCGGGCCATCGCGCGGGGGGTCTCGGCATACCAGGGCGATATCGATGCGGGGCTCGCCGACTACCCCGATCAGGCGTTCGACTACGTGATTCTGAGCCAGACGCTGCAGGAGACGCTGCATCCGCGGCAGGTATTGCGGGAAATGGTGCGCGTGGGACGGCGGGTGATCGTGGCATTTCCGAATTTCGGCCACTGGCGGGTGCGGTGGTCGATGCTCACCAGCGGGCGCGCGCCCAAGACCGACCTGTTTCCTTACGAATGGTACGACTCGCCGAACATCCACTTTCTGACCGTGCAGGATTTTGAAGAACTGGCGGCGTTGGAGGGGTTGGTGGTGGAGCGGCGATATTTTCTGTCGGGACGCCGCAAGATTACCTGGCGGCCGAACCTGATGGCGAGCGTGGCGGTCTTCCTGGTGACGCACGGCTGAAGGGGATCACTCGTCGCGCAAGGCCTGCACCGGGTCGATGCGGGTGGCGCCGCGTGCGGAGATGTAGGCGGCGGCGAGCGTGGTCGCGCCGTGGAGATAGGCCACGGCCGCGCCGGAGTCGGCTGCCCCGTAATGGAGCCGGGTGCCATTCCACCGTGGCATCCCCGGTCTGGATCGAATGGCTGTCTCCGCAGATTCAAACGTTATCCTGCCGATTCGGCTTCCGCCTGCCTCGGCGGCGGCCGTGGGCCCGAATGCTCGACGATCTTGCCACCCGCCAAACAGAATGTCGTGCTCCCCTCGACGCTGCCGGACTGGCCGGTCGCGGCAAAGCCCATGAACTCGCCCCGGCTGATCCCGCGGCCCACCCGGTGGACGATTACCCGGTCGCCTTCAGCAGTCACGTCCTGGAGTATTGGATTTGCGCCAGGCTGCGGTCCATGGCGTCATAGGTCTGCTTCCACTCCAGCCAGCCGCGGGCCTCGGGAAAAATGCCAGGCCCGAAATGCGAAATCGTCGGCACAGATATCCTGGGCCACGTCCCAGCTGCGGTTGTTCAGCGCGTCTTCGAAAAAACGCCGGGCGATGACCTGCTTTCCGTTGGCGAGAGTGGCTGTTTGCTGGAGAAAGCCATGGAAATCCCAGGGCCTGCCACTCCTCGGCGACTTTGCCGTCCGCGATCCGAGCCAGGGAATGAATTTGAGCCTCCACGTTTCTGCCGGTCGGAGGGAAGCCCATCGGTTCGCCGATGTGGGTGCCTCGGATAGTGAACCCGTAGGCCACCCGGTCGCCCTCCGTGACCGCTTCGTCGAGTGTCATGGAGAGATCCGGCATGCCGTCGAACAAGCCGGCGATCAAGTCCCGCATGGGTTGGATTCCGCTTACCTCTCCCGAGGGGTCGTGCATGCGATAGTCAGGCGCGATCGTATCTTCAGCACTCCATGGCGGAGTGGATCGTGGGGCCGGCGCTCAGCCGCACGCTGTGGATTCTGTTCGGCGCGGTGCTGCTGGTGCTCTTGATTGCGTGCGTGAACGTCGCCAACCTGCTGTTGGCGCGCAACTCGGCGCGGGAACGCGAGGTGGCGATCCGGAGCGCGCTGGGCGCGGGCTCGGGGCGGCTCGCAGGCCAGTTTCTGGCGGAGAGCCTGTTGCTGGCACTGGCCTCGGGCGCGGTTGGGGTGGGGCTCGGCTGGTGGGGCGTGAAGTCGCTGGTGCGCCTGGCTCCCGCCGATCTGCCGCGGCTCGAAACGGTGCACCTGGATGGGACCGTGCTGGCGTTTACGGCGGGCCTGTCGATGCTGACCGCCATCGTGTTCGGCCTGCTGCCCGCGTGGCGCAGCCGCGGGGTGGCCCCCGTGGAATCGATCCGCAGCGGCGGCAGAAGCGCCTCGGAAGGAGTGGCGGCGGCGCGCATGGGCAGAGTGCTGGTGGTGTCGGAACTGGCGCTGGCGGTGATCCTGCTGGCCGGCGCGGGCCTGCTGATCCGAAGCTTCAGCCGGCTGGAGCACGTGGATCCGGGATTCCGCACGGAGCGGCTGCTGACCATGCAGATCGCGCTGCCGCGTTCGCGCTATGCCGGCGCGCCGCAGATTGCGGAAGCCTTCCAGCGGATCGCCCAGGCCGTGCGGCGCGTGCCGGGCACAGTCTCGGTGGCAGCCGCCAGTTCGCTGCCGGTTGGCGGCGGCGGGTTCTACCTCGGCCGCGTGTTCCTGCGCGAGGGGCAGCCGGAGCCGCCGTCGTCAAAGGATACGCCCGCGATGTGGAGCGTGGTCCAACCCGATTACTTCCAGACCATGGGAATCCCGCTGGTGGCGGGGCGCGGGTTCAGCGACACGGACCGCAAGGAGAGCGTGCCGGTGATCATCATCAGCCAGTCGATGGCGAAACAGATGTTCGGCGGCCAGAACCCGCTGGGGCGGCGCATCCGCTCCTGGCGCGACGAGAACGTCTACCGCGAAATTGTCGGCGTGGTGGCCGACATTCGCTACTCCGGCCTGAGCGAAGATGTCGGGAACAACATGTACGTACCGCATTCGCAGGACACGTGGGGATCCATGCTCCTCATCGCGCGCACGCGGAGCGACCCGCGGGCGCTGCTGCCTTCCATCCAGAAGCAGATCTGGTCGTGCGACAAGAAGCTGGCGATCGCCGAAGTGCAGACGATGGATGAGATTATCGACAGCGCCCTGGCACGCCCGCGTTTCGCCATGTTCCTGCTGGGCATTTTCGCGGGTACGGCGCTGGTGATGGCCGCGGTCGGGGTGTACGGGCTGATGTCGTACTCGGTGGCGCGGCGCACCCGGGAGATCGGGATTCGCATGGCTTTGGGGGCGGCGCGCCAGAATGTGGTGCGTTCGGTGACCGGGCTGGCGGCGGTTCTGGCGGGATTGGGGGTGGCGATCGGCCTTGGTTGCTCGTTCCTGCTGACGCGGTTCATGGCGGCGATCCTGTTCGGAGTGAGTCCGACCGACGCGTTCTCCTTTGTCCAGGCCGGGGTGTTGCTGATTCTGGTGGCGATGGTGGCGTCGTACGTGCCGGCGCGGCGCGCCACCACGGTCGATCCGCTCACGGCGCTGCGCTACGAGTAGGGCGCGCCGGATCGCGCTGAGATAGAATCAGCAATGGTTTCCGGAGGTGGAGCCATCATGAAACGACTCGGCGGCGCAATTCTGATGATGTGGCTTCTGGCGGCTGCGCGGGGCAATCCGGCGGACGGCATTCCGGAGTTCCGCGACCTGTTCAACGGCAAGGATCTCACCGGTTGGGTGAATGTGAATACCGCGCCCGACACGTGGCGCGTGGAAAACGGCATGCTGGTCTGTTCCGGGCACCCGACCGGCGTGATGCGCACCGACCGGCAGTACGAGAACTACGTTCTGCACGTGGAGTGGATGCACACCGAACCGGGGGGCAACTCGGGGATGTTCTTGTGGAGCGGGCCGAACCCGAACCCGGGCAGCCCGTTTCCTGACGGCGTCGAAGTGCAGATGCTGGAACTGGACTGGCCCAAGCTGAACATGCGAAACGGAAAGATGCCGCCGCTGGCCTACGTGCACGGCGAGTTGTTTGGCGTGGGCAATCTGAAGACCGTGCCCGACAACCCGCGCGGCCCGCGAAGCATGTCGATCGAAAACCGCTGCAAGGGTCGGGGCGAATGGAATACCTACGACGTGGTGGCGGTGGACGGGGTGCTCAAGCTCGCGGTGAACGGCAAATTCGTAAACGGGATCAGCCACGCCACACAGAAGAAGGGCTACATCTGCGTGGAATCGGAAGGCGCGAAAATCTATTTCCGCAACATCCGGATCATGGAACTGCCGCCGGGGGTGACGGCTCCGGAGCAGGCGGCTCCCGAAGCCCGGTAAGATCGCGGGGAGGTTCGTGCCCGCTACGTCCAACGCGAGTTGCGTCCGGATTGCGGTTTCTCGCCTCCGGAAAACCGGAGGAATGGTCCGCGACTGCCGTTGGGGAGAACTGTGGAAGTGTCGGTTCGCGCCTGCAGCAGTTGCTGCTGGGTCAGGTCGCGGGCGCCGGTCAGGTCGGCTCCGCAGAAGTTCGCGCCGAAGAGGTTGGCCCAGGCCATCTGCGCATTGCGCAGCGAGGCGCCGGAGAAGTCGCTTCCGCCGAGCGTGGCCTCACGGAAATCCGCCCCGGTCAGATCCGAGTTGACGAATTGTACGGCTTGCAGGGTCGCGCCGCTGAATCTCGCATTGCACCACTCGGCGCCGGAGAGATCGCAGTTGTCGAGGCGTGCCTGGGAGAAGTTGGCTTCACTGCCGGCGACGGCGGCCATGCGGCAGCGTTGCGCCCGGACGCGGGGTAATTGCGCCTCCTCCATGTTCGCACCGGAGAAATCGCAAGTGGCGAGTTTGGCGCCCTGAAAGAACGCACCCTTGAGAACGGCTCCGACGAAATCCGTGAGGATCACCGATGCATCGTAGAAGGCGGCCTTTTCGAGTTGGGCATGGCGGAAACTGGAACTGTCGATGCGGGTATCGGCGAAGTGGGCGGTGGCCAGGTAGCTTCGCAGGAACTCCACGTGTTGGATCTGCGCACCGGAGAAATCGGTGCCGCGGAGCAGCGCTCCGCCAAGACTCACGGAACGGAGCACGGCGCCGGTGAAATCCGATTGGGAGAGGTCGCTCTCGACGAGCATCACGGCATCGAAGGAGGCGCGGCTGAGGTTGACATTGCGCAGTTCGACTTCGTTGAGCGCGACATGGGCCAGGCGGCACTGGTGGCCCAGTTCCGGATCCTCCGTCCATCGGGCGTGGGCTGCCAGGATGTCGGCAAGCGGCCGCTGGTAGATCGTGAATTCGGATGGGGTCATCATACGGGGTCCCTGTTTACATATATCGGCCGTAACACGCCCGGACTTCAGACCTACCGCTAAACAATTGCAGGCGTTTCGCGTGAACGGTTTCAGGGGAAGGGGCCGCCACCATGTGGTCCCGGGATAGGGCACCCGGGCTTCGAGCCAAGGCTCACGGGGGCGTACGCGGCCCGCCGGGTGCGCGTCCGGCGCCGGGTTTCGCGAAGCCGTGGAGGCGATCGGCAGCATAGGGGATACCCCAACCACTCAGCAGTACTTATCGGCCGCTACCGGACAGAACTTGAGCCCTCTCGCGAATCACCGCGGAGGGGCACACTGTTCAGCCTGGATTTCCATTGTGACGACTTACTTGATAACCTCCCGACATCGGCGGACGCCTTGTTCATGAGGGCTCATCCAAATTCAACTCGCGCACCAGAATGAGACCGCCATCTGAGGTGACCCGTGATCCTTGGAAATCCACCTTCAGCGCGGGGTTGAAGGAGAGTTGAAACGGCTCATTTCGTTTCTCACCAATTGGGTGTTGTCCCCCGGACCGCTTTGATGTGGTTGACTCCCGCTGGCCGACCTGTTCCGCCAGTCCGCCTACAGCCGCGTGGCTGGCTATGAGAACGTCAATGATGCCGAGCGGCTCTCACAAGATCCGACCTTCCGGCTGATCGGGTCAGAGAAGGTCTGGGATCGCGGTACAGCGCTGACTTCCCGCTTGCAGACCTTCGAGACGGAAATGCTGGCCGAAGAGAACTTCGCCGGGCCGGCGCGTATCAACCGCGAACTCATTGGCAACGCAGAGGCCCCGGATTCGGCGCAACGGGTGGTCCTGGACATGGACTCGACGGAGATTCCGGTGTATGGCGAGCCGGAGAACACCGCCTACAGCGGCCACTTCGAATCGACCTGCTACCATCCCCTGCTGCTGTTCAATCGCCAGGGTGACTGTCTGACGGCCAGGCTGCGGCCCGGCAACGTGCACAGCGCCGAGGGATGGGAAGAGATGCTGCTGCCGAAGATCGAACGGCAGCAGAAGGCCGGCAAGGAAGTGGTGTTCCGTGCTGACGCCGCCTTCGCGAAGCCAGAGATCTACGAGGCGCTGGAAGAGCGGGGCGTGAAGTACGCCATCCGCATTCCGGCCAATGACAACCTGGAGCGCGGACATCGCAGAGCTATTGACGCGGCCGGTGGGAAGGCCGAGCTATCGCAGGTGGTCTGGTACAAGAGCTTCCTTTTCCGAGCGCCGCGTTGGAAGACGGCGCGGCGGGTGTTGGCTAAAGTCGAGTTTCATTTCGGCGAACTGTTTCCGCGGGTGGGATTCGTTGTGACGAACTTGGAGACGGACAGCCGGGCCGTGGTGCGGTTCTACACCAAGCGGGGGACAGCCGAGCAGTGGATCAAGGAGGGCAAGCAGGCGGTGAAGATGACGCGGCTGGGTTGCCACCGGTTCCGGTCCAATGAAGTGCGGATGTGGCTGAGCCTGATCGCCTACAACTTGGAAAACCTGTGGCGCCGGTTGGTGCTGCCGAGGAGGATCGACAACTGGTCGCTGACGAGTTTACAGCAGCGGCTGGTAAAGACCGGCGGCCGGCTGATCAAGCACGCGCGGTACCATTTGCTGGCGGAAAGCGGTCTGACGCGGCGGCTGTTTGGGGCAATGGTACGCCGGATTACCGCCTGCCGGTGGCGCCGGGTTAGGTGGAACGGGTTTGTAAGCAAAAACCGACTTGAAGGAAGAGACGAAGGGTGCGTATGGAAGTCATCGAAACGCTGTGGATTGTCGGGTTCGATGTCCTGGAGCAGGCCGAAGATCGCGTTTGGAGGGGCAAAGCTGCGGGCACCACACAGTTGCGGCCCTGCGGGATCCTAGGGAGGCGTATGGATGTATACTGAACCAAATTTAGATTCTTAAATCGAAGATTATAAATTGTAAACAATTAAACAAGAATACTTCAACATTTGAACACGTAGCATCAGGCTGCGGCTAGCAGTTCAACGATGTCCTGGATGGCCTTGTCGGCCTTATGAATAGGCGACTTCCAGTTTGCTTTTCGGGCGAGATTTGGGATCCGGCTTATGGTGGAACCGGCTGTTGGCCAGCGGACCGCAGAGGCGGGTGTGGAAGAACAGGAACAGGAGCGCCACCTGCACACCTTGGGCGGTGAGGTGTAGGCGTAGCGGGAGCCATCGCGTTGCAGGAGCCCATGGCCTTTCAGCTTGCGGAGATCGTAGCGGAGTTGGTTCCGCCCGTAGGTTTTCTCAGAGAGTCGAAACGTGGTGAGGACGGCCGCATGGGTCTGTCTGGCAGTCCAGCCGCCGACGGTGGTGCCACCATGCAAGAGGACTTCCATCAGGCGAATGATCCGCGTGTCATGGATTTTGATTCCGGGATAGCGGACGGTGCCGATGGTCACGGGCAGGGCCAGACGTTGCAGCAGCGGGAAATCCACATGGACATTGAGCCACTGGGCCTGGCAATCGGTGAAACGATCGGTAGTGATCTGGAATCGTTTGGGCGTGGCTACTTTAGGACGACGGCCAAGTATACGGAAAACCAACGAGTTAGAGCCATTTGGCCTGGTTGCGGCGATGGCTTAGACCGGGGATATGAGAATAACCCCGGTTTTTGTTTCAATCCCGGCGTTTGGATTCTGCCAGTTTGGCCTGGTGATGCAGGATGGTTTGCGAGAGTTTGTCGAGGCGGTTCAGTAGGGTTTTCAACTTGCGGTATTGCTGAGCCGCCTTCCGGTACAGCGGAGCGGCTTCTGGGGAGAGTTTGACGTTGACCGTTTTGCCGTTGGCCTTGTAGGTAAGCTCGAAGTAGGGGCCGTGGCGTTTGGTCGCGTCGGAGGCACAGGCGCACCGAGCTTTGCCACACTTCATCATCCGCTTCAGAACTGTACCTTTGCAGAAACAGTCGATCTGTTCGAGGCCCCGCCTGAGTTCCAGGAATCGTTGCGTGTGCCGTTCCAAGGCGGCATTCTGCGGAACGGGGCGACTTCCGCTTTTGGAAACAAAAACACGTGACATTGTTCTTACGGTGATATTACCGTAAGAATATGGCAACTGCAACCTCTTTCTCTGCTGACGCTACACCTGCGTTGATTGAGTTCTCTCTGCTGGAGTCCTGGCTGGCATCCTCCGGCGCTCTCCAACTCCCGCTCCACCAGATCGAGTCCCAGCAACACGCCAGAGGCCGCGAGGTCCAACGCCTGCTCCTCCAAGCCCACCTGCAGCATCGCGGCAATGGAGATGTGGAACCTGCTTTGCAACTGGAACTGCCAGTCGGTGAGGTGCTCTATTCTCACCGCCGTCTCAGCGACCGATCCCTGACCACCGTCTTTGGAGCCGTGGAACTCGTCCGCATGGGCGACTCCCGGCCTGGCGCGCCGAGCATCTTTCCGCTCGATAAAGCGCTGGCCTTGCCGGCGCCATCCTTCTCCTACGAACTCCAGCGCCGTTTGGTCAAGGCCGCCGTACAGAACCCGTTTTGGGAATCGGTCCAGGCCATCGCCGAGTTGACCGGCGTTTCCGTCTCCAAACGCAGCTTGGAAGAGATCCTGCCGGATGCAGCGCCAGATTTCGACGCCTTCTACCAACAGCGCGCTGTGGCTACCGCCGCCGGCGCGATCCTGGTGGCCGCCGTTGACGGCAAGGGCATTCCCATGGTCAAGTCTGGCGGCGCACAACCCAAAGCCCGGCTGACCAAAGGGCAGAAGGCTAACAAAAAACGCAGGGCCACGGTCGCTACCGTTTTCACCCGCGCGCCTTGGGTACGGACACCGCAACAAGTCATCCAAAGCCTTTTCCCCACTTCCCGCCCAGCATCCGGTGAAACTCCTCCTCCCCCACGTCCGGAGAACAAGCGGGGTGGGCGAGTTTGCTCAAGGGTAAGACCGCCGTCATCCAGGAGGTAGCCGAGAGATGGACCGTCGCGATCCCTCGCGATCCATGACCCGTTTGGCCCTGACCGATGGGGAACGTGCGCTTCAGATTCGGGTCGACCAGAAACTCAACGTCACCTTGATCCTGGATCTGATCCACGTGCTGGAGAAACTCTGGAAGGCCGCCTATTGCTTCCATACAGAGGGAAGCCTGGAAGCCGACCTTTGGGTCATTGATCGAACCCTACCCATTCTCTTCGGCGAGGTTGGCCAGGTCGTCAAGGGCATCCGCCAAAGCGTCACCAAGCGCGGCCTGTCCGGTCCCGAACGCAAAACCCTGAACGCGGTCGCCAACTACCTCTACCGCAACCGCGCCCGCATGCGGTACCACGAATACCTCGCCAACGGCTGGCCGATTGCCAGCGGCCCGGTCGAAGGCGCCTGCAAGAACCTCATCCAAGATCGCATGGAACGATCCGGCATGCGCTGGACCGAGCAAATGGCTGAAGCACTCGTCCAACTCCGAGCCATCTATCTGTCAGGGATTTTGATCGCTACTGGGAATTCCACATCAAACAGGACCAGCGCCGCCTATACCCCGCCTGGACCGTCGTTCCAAAGTAGCCACACCCGAATCGTTTGCGCACGGCATCGAGATGATTGAGCCCCTTGTTCAGACCGAAGTCGCGCAGATTGTTGGAACACAGTTCGTTGCGCAGGAACCGGGAGAACTTTTCATATTGCTTATGTCTTCCGAGCCGATTGGAAAAACTCCTTCCTCAAGATCATCGGTCCAGGCAAGCCGTGGGGTCAACTGGCCCTTCCGGGGAAAGGGAAGAAAGGGTTTCCCCCAGGGAAGAAACCGTAGGTTTCGTTCCCTTTGGGCGCAGGCGGGGACTACTCCTCAGACTGCCCCAAGTGCTGACTCGCCTGTTATGAAGCGGAAACGTGGAGCAGGAAGGTTTTCTTGGCGAGCTGGGCGACTTTGCGAGAGACAATCCTGGCCGGCCCATGGAAAACGGCGTCTGGAATGATTTCACGCCAAGACGCCAAGGCGCCAAGATATCCGCGTGCCGCCGGCAATGGTATACAAAAAAGAGATCGCCGGAGAACCGGGAGCTTCCACGAAGACGGGAACAAATCAGTGGGCCGAAGAAGCATCAAGCGCGGGCCAGGCAAGCGGCAGATGGAGGGAAAGGCCTTCCCTCTCGCCGAAGAAATCCAGTACATCCAGCGCCGCGCTGCCGAACCCGACGGTCGCTTTGTGACCGTCGGGGCCCCCTGGCGTTGTTCTCCACCGAAACCGGTGACGCCTGGTTGCTGGACCGGAAAGACCGTCTGGCTGTTCCACTGGCGAGGGACGGCGGTCCAGAGGACCTCTACTTTGAGGAAACCGACGTCAGCTTTGCCATCGGCTGGAAAGGAAACTACCGAATTGAAGACAGCGCCTTCGTCTACTTTGACAAGGACTCAAGCCGCATCGTCACGATTCTCGGCTATCCTACCCGCCGCATCGCGGAATGGGGCTGATCGGGAAATTTCAAATATGTTTGGCTAGATTTAAAAAATCGATCTCCATAGCCTGCTGGCCGACCCTGCGCTCCAGTTCGACCACCTGGCTCTGTTCGGCGCGCTTCTTGCCCACACCGCTGAACGCATGCGCGCCGTGCTCCTGCAACTCCCGCCGCCAGCGGTGCAGCTCACTGGGATTCACCTCCAGCGCGCGGGCGACCTCGGCCACGCGCTGGCCTCCGTTCAGGCGACCTCTTGCCTGCAGGGCAAAATGCAACATGGGCCGGTCCACCATCGATTGGGCAAATCACGCAGGGCGTGAGCTTCTGCCATGCAGTCGAACGTCCAACATCCCGCTTTAGCCGGCGGCAGCGGCCACGTCAGTCGCCCAGGCCACCACGATGAACCACCCGGCGGTCGCGCTGGATGCCGACGACTAGCAGACTTTGCGCGACGTGGCCGCGTTCTATTTCGAGTTCCGCTTGCGGCGCATGTATCTTGCGCCCCACTCAACGGAAGAGCTTTTCCAGCCTGCCCACCGCCTCCTCGATGCGCTGCGGTTTCTTCAGCACCCCGGCGAAGAGGTCTCCTTTTTTGCGAAACCGATCCAGCGCGTTGGTGATGTTGAATCGTGTCGGATGCAGGCCGCGTTCCACTTCGGCCCACTCGAGGGGGGTAGCCACCGGCGCGCCGGGATATGCTCGCAGCACATAGGGCGCCGCAATGGTCTTCGACTTGGCCACTTGCAGGTAGTCGAAGTACACGCGGTTCTTCTGCCGCTTGGCAACCGAGCGCGGCGTGGTGAACATGTCGGGCCGCTCGTGGATCACGACGCGCGCAATCAACTCGGCGAAGATCCGCGCCTCCTCGTAGGAGTAGACCGGCTCCAGGGGTATGTAGACGTGCAGGCCGTCGCCGCCGGTGGTCTTCGGGTATCCCTCCAGGCCGATGCGGTCGAGCACACGCTTCACCATCTGCGCGGCGTCCACGATCATGTCGAACGGGCACTCCTGGGGATCGAGATCGATGAGCACGAAATCCGGATTGTCGAGCGTGGCCAAGCGGCTCATCCACGGATTGTGATCGATGCACCCGAGGTTGACGAGGTAGAGCAGGCTGGCGCGGTCCCCGGCGAGGACGTAGCGGATGGGACGGCCCACGTGCTCGGAGTCGATGGGCTCGGTGCGGAGCCAGGTGGGAAACGTCTCGGGTGTGTTCTTCTGGAAGAAGTACTCTTCCTTGATGCCGTTGGGATATCGCTTGAGGGAAAGCGGGCGGTCCTCCAGATGTGGCAGGATCAGGCCGGCGACGCCGTTGTAATACTCCAGCACGTCGCGCTTGGTGTAGCCTTCGTCGGGATAGAAGACCTTCTTGAGGTTGGTGAACTTCAGGGTGCGGCCGTCGATGGCGAGAGTGGCCTCGCGGGCGGAAGCGTCGAAGAGCGGGCCGGCCTGCTCGCGCACGACTTCCCCGGCGCGCTTGTCATTTCGCAGGCCGAGGAAGACCGGCGCGCGCAGCCGGTTGTCGGGCGTCCAGTTGGAGTACTTCACCTGGCAGACCAGCTCGGGGCGTACCCAGGTCATGCCGCGATCGGGCTTGGGACGATTGGCGAAGGGGCACTGGCTGGTGATCAGCGGTTCGAGGCGAGCGCGCAGACCGGCGAGCATCCTGGCGTCAAATCCGGTGCCCACGTTGCCCACCCAGCGAAGCTGGTCGCCGTCGTAGACGCCCAGCACGAGGGCGCCGAAGTAGCTCCGGTCGCCTTGCGGTTCGGTAAAGCCGCCGATCGTGAACTCCTGCTCCCCGACGATCTTGATCTTGAGCCAGTCGCGGCTTCGCTTGGATTCGTAGAAACTGGCGGCATGCTTGGCAAGGATGCCTTCTAGCCCGTTCTCACGAGCCGCGTCGAGCAGTTCGGCGCCGGCGCCGGGAAAGGCCTCGGATATTCGCAGCGAGCCTCCGGGGGTCACAACCTGGTCGAGGAGGCGCCGCCGCTCGGAGAGATGCACGTTATGAAGGTCGTAGCCATCGAGATAGAGGAGGTCGAAGACGAAGTAGACCACCGGGGTGGAGCGCACCAGGTGGGCGATGGTGTTGGGATCGGAATTGGCAATGCGCGGTTGGATCAGATGGAATCGAGAGACGCCCTTTTCGTCGAGCACGGCGATTTCCCCATCCAGCACCGCCTGTTCGGCGGCGACTTGATGGTGAATGACGGCCAGTTCGGGATACTGGCGTTCGCAGCGCAGGCCGCTGCGGGATTGCAGGCGCACTTGTTCGCTCTCGATGAACGCGACGGCACGAACACCATCCCACTTGATCTCGAAGAGCCACTCGTCGCCGCGCGGCGGCAGGTCGGCAATCGTGGCCTTCATGGGTTCGAGGCTGGAGGGGATCCCGGCGCGCCGCGCGCCTTTTATGGACGAGAGGTCAAGCTTCGTTTTTTTTTAGAGACGGGTGCGGGCGCGGGCGCGGCGGTCTTGGCCGCTGCCTGTCTCGCCTTGGCGGGACGGCTGCTCTCCCACACGCGGTCCGCGGCCCCCGCCGTCTCGCGCTTGGTTTTTCGCGCCGGCAGGTTCTTGGCGATCTCCTCCTGGGTGCGGCCGGAAAGGACGCTGTAGGCGTGTTCTTCCACATCCCAATCCGGCACGGCGAACTGGTCGCGCTTCTTGATGATGAGCCAGTCGTTTCCTTTGCCGCGGCCTTTCATGTGGACCAGCGCAAAATCGCCATTCAGCTTTTCGCCGTGGAGCCGGAATTTGAGGTCGCCGCGCGCGATCTGCTCCTGGCCGGACGCCTCGCCCAAGAGTTCGAACGTGCCGCGGTCCCAGAGCATGACGCTGCCGGCTCCGTAGTTGCCAGTGGGAATGTTGCCTTCGAAATCGCCATACTCGATGGGGTGATCCTCCACGTGGGCCGCGAGGTGCTTCTGACCGGGATCGAGGGTGGGTCCTTTGGGTACGGCCCAGCTTTTGAGCACGCTATCGATTTCGAGGCGGAAGTCGTAATGGAGGCGCGTGGCGTCGTGCCGCTGCACACAGAAGTACCTGGCACCCGTCTTGCTCGGTATCTCTCCGGGAGGCGGCTCGGGCGTTTTCTCGAACCGACGTTTGGCCCGATACTCTTCGAGAGGCATAAGTCCCTGTTACACCTTCCATTTACATCTTACCGGGAGTGGTAGTATGTTAAGAATCGCACTCCATCGAGGATGACATATGGCATCGAGCGTTTGGAAGGGCCATCTCACATTCGGCCTGGTTTCTTTTCCCGTCCGGCTGTTCAGCGCGGCGCGCAGCGAGACAGTCAGCTTCAACCTGTTGCACAAGGAAGACCACTCGCGCATCAAGCAGGTGATCTACTGTCAGGCCGAAGACAAAGCGGTGCCCCGCAGCGAACTCGTGAAAGGCTACGAGTACGAGAAGGACCACTATGTCGAGGTTGACGAAGAGGACATCAAGAAAGTCGCGCCCAAGACGGCGAAGGTGATGGAGATCCTGGAATTCGTCAAAGCCGAGCAGGTGGACCCGGTGTATCTCGAAAGCTCGTACTACGTGGCCCCGGATGAAGGCGGCGAGAAGCCGTACGCTCTGCTGTACCAGGCGTTGCGCGAGTCCCAATTCTATGCGCTGGCCAAGGTGGCGATGCATAACCGCGAGCACATCATCGTTCTCCGGCCGGGCTCGAAGGGGATCCTCTCCCACACCATGTATTACCAGGACGAGATCCGCCAGGTGGACGAGTTCCGCACCGACACGAGCCTGGTGAAGGAGAAGGAACTCGCCATGGCCAAGATGCTGATCTCGTCGCTCGAGGCGGAGTTCGAGCCGCAGAAGTATCACGACACCTATCGCGAAAACCTGCAGAAAATGATCGAGGACAAGATCGAGGGTAAGAAGGTAGTGGAGGCCCCTGCCGAGCATGTGGCTCCGGTGATCGACATCATGGAAGCGCTCAAGCGCAGCCTGGCCGAGAAGCGGAAACCGGCGCAGGCCGCGACCGCGGCGGCATCGGCGGCGGCCGGAGAGGAAGGAGTGGCGGCCGAAGAGGCACCGAAGAAGCGCGGGCGGAAGAGCAAGGCGGGGTAGGGTGCGGGTCGCGGGTCACTCGATCGGCACGAAGACATGTGGCCGCTCGTCCTGCTTCGCTTTTTCGCACTCCACACAGATCGGGATGCCTTTGCGGGCGGCCACGGTCAGACTTTCGGCAATAGCAATAAGGTCGGCATCGCCGGGTAGTAACGGTGGGTCCGGATCGCTTTTCGAGGAGGGAGCGGGCGTGGCGGCGCGCCGCTCTTCGAGAGGGAAAGCCGGCGCTTCGGAGAGCAACTGCGGTCCCGGTCCCCCACCTCCCGATTCTTCGGTGCGCTGGAGCGCTTTCAACCGGCCGGTGCAGATCTGCCACGCGAGACGCCGCAGTACTTCGTCATCGCTAATCTGCCGTCCGGGCTCGCCGCCCGCCAAGCCGCGCAGTTTGCCCATGAGCGCGGTGTCCCTCTGAAGTTTCCGCAGCCACTGCAGCGCGACCGCCTCGCCTCCCTGGAACTGTCTGTATTCGAAGTCGGGGCGATCGTTCCATTCGCAGAGATACCAGCCTTCCTTCCCCAGTGGCAGCCGCTTCGGAGCCATGTCCACCCTCCGCAGGCGTTCCACCTGCGCATTCCGGATATCGAGTATACTCTCTACAAACCATTTTCGGGGGGCCGATGCTCACCATCCGGGATGAACAGCTACAGATATTCCAGCAGGAGGCCGAGCGGCGATTTCACCGCGAGGTGATGGAGCACGTGCGGCGCGAGGTGCCGGAGATTGCCGGGCCGCTGCCGGAAGCGCGGTTCGCGCGGATGGTGGACTTCGGGTTGAGCAAAGCGGACCGCTACGGGCTGCGCGACGAAGACAACATTCTCACCTTCGTGACGCTGATGTTCGCGGTGGCGCCCAACTTCGACGAGTATCTTTGGTTTCAGATCCTGCTGGCCGACATTCGCCTGGAACCGGACCGCCGTTTTGAAGTGCTGTTGCTGGAAGCCACGGAGGAAGACTGGAATGAGGCCGCCGAAATGGACGACGGGAGCTGGGGCCTCCCCGCGCTGGCGGCAGGAGGCCGCTGATGCCGAATACGATGCTGCCGGATTCCCAGATCCAGCAGTGCGACACCTGCAAACAGCGCTACTTCGTCATTGCCGGAAGCACCCGGCTACATGAGTGCGTTTGCCATTTCTGCGGCAAGCCGGGACCCACCATGCTGGCCAGGTGCAAGGTGTGCGAAGGCTTCCGGGCGCCCGCCCATGTGAATCCCGTCCTGTTCTGTAGGGAGTGCGCAAGGAACCGGAACATCGCGGCAGCGCCTGAACTGGCTAACTTCAGGAACAGGCGGTGCGACGCGGATTGCGCAAGCCCTTCTACGATCTGCTGCGGAAGAAAAAGACGCGAGCCACCGAAGTCGAATGCAAAAAAGGCGAAAAGCCTCCAGACAAGTGCTGCTGCGACGGTGAGCGGCTGATTCTTTTGCTCGAGGAGTTCGTCCCCGCCTATGCGGCGATGCTGAAGAACCTGGAGACGGCCGAGGAGGACAAGGTCTACAGGACGTACACCACGCGCGAGCACGCGCACAACGTGATGCGCTGGTACTTGAATACCTACGGCGGATTCGTCTCCCGGCAGTGGAACGCCATGATCCTGCTGATGCTGTGCACGCGCGCGGTGGCCTGGAGAATCGCAAGGGCGCAGGGGAGCCCCCGCCACACCGCAACCATCGCGGGCCGGCTCGTGGCGGACAATCGGGGCCTCCTCGAAGAGATGTACAAGCACGGTATGACGTGCGGCCATTGCGGCGGTAAGGACTTGATCTTGAGCCAGCCGCCGCGCGACGTCGAAACTCTGCTTACCATTGCCGCTATCGCCCTGGCCGACGACCCTTTGCGCAAGTTCATCACCGGCCAGCAACTGGAAAGGAAACCCGACTACGCCGACCTCGCGAAGGACCTGGACTTTGAGACCGGCGCTGATATCACGATCGAACGCGAGTCCGGCAAGATCTCATTAGCCCGTGCGGTAGAGATCATCCGGAACATGGCGGAATCGGTCCCCAAAGATCTTCGCAAACGCTACGGTCCCCGGGAAATCTACGCGATCCTGATGGCGGTTTTCCAGATCGAGATGGGCTGTTATGACCTGGAGACGATCAAGAAGGAGACAGTTGCCACCGACAAGTTTTCGCTTGGCAATACGTACATGGACTACCGTCCGTCGCTCTACAGTTTCTTGTGGGAGGAAGGCAAGGACAAGTGGCGGGGTGCGAGCACGCCGGAATTCGGTTTCGGCGAAAAACCGGACAAGCTGTTTAAGACGCTTCTGGTGCTGGTCGGCGGACCCGCCGAAACGCCGGCCGACCCCACGCCACCTTCGGTAGAAGTGCGGGAGGGTAGCCGCGACTTGGGTTTTGCCGCCGAGTTGCCCCGGGCGCTCCCCCGCGCCAGGCTGGCCGACCAGGCATATCAGTTGAAGCCGCCGGGCATGGACCCGATCAACGACAGACAATACCAGGTGCTGCGGAATTTCGTGAAGTACGACGCCGAGGTACCGGGTTCCGCTAACTATCGCAATCCGGCCACGCATCTACGATGCAAGCTCCAGAACTTTCTTGGCAAACAGGATTTCGATGCATTCATCGAGGCGCTTTCCGATAGCCCCTGCGCGGACGAGGTCTTGCATTTCGTCTGCCGCAAGCTTGACGAGCGCTACCATTTTCCCACCGAGCGCGCCGGGTCTCCGCAGGAACTCGCGCGCAAGATCCTGGCATACCTGTGGGTGGCTCCTATCACCATCACGTTCCCCCTCGACAACTGGTTCCTCGCCGCGGATGCCGCCAGCGCCAATTATCCAGCGAAAAACTGGGATGAGTACAAGCATACGTTTCAACTCCCGACCACGCAGAAGCCGGTCGACCTGGGCGCGATCACCGGCTCCACGGCGGACCAGCTTGAGACCATCCGGGTTCCCCCACCATCTGCCGCGCACGCTGCGCCGGCCATGGCTGCGGTTGCTGACGACCCGACCATCTTGGTTCTGTCGCGTGAGCCGGAACGGCGGCGCCTGATGGCGCTGGCCGAGGGCTACCAGACCGGGCCGCGCCGCTTGACACCCAAAGCACAAGGACTTCTGGACAGCTACAACCGGGATTTTAAGGCTCTGTCGCCCGAACGGCAGGAATGGGTGAAGCAGACTTATGACCGGCGCGGCGAAGGCCTCCGCACTTACACCACGCAGGCGGACTACGCCTGCTCTCGGATTGACAACTACAACCGGTGGCGAATCGACAAAGACCTCCGCGCCGCCGGATTCATGGATCTGTCGCCCGCCGATTTCCCCGCGTATGGTGCACTCAATTTCGATGTCGAACTCACCGGCGGATGGTACGGTTTGGGGTCGCCTGACGGCGGTCTCAGCGAGAGGGTACCCCTCGGGGGGTACCGCTACTACGGTTCGGCGCACTTCGTCCTGAATTCCAAGGTGGTGGTCCGGCGCTGCACTTACGAACTGCGTCACTACTATCAACCCTGCCGCAAAAGCTTCCTTCTGCTGCTTGCCGATATCCTGACCAAGCCGCTAGAGCAGTTGGGCCCGGTGAACTATGGGATCGACACGCTGGTGGGACATGCGATCGGCAGCAGCCGGCTGTATGCGAAAAACGGGCATATGACCGCCTACTCCGAGGTCCAGGTCTACGGTACGGTGCGCTTCGGGGCGGACAAGGAAGTGAACCGCATATTGCTCCCCGACCGCCTCGACCGGCGAGACTACGATGAGATCGTCAACAGGAGGCTGACCGACGCGGCGTACGAGCGCCTGGAGAAGCGCTACAACCGCGGCTGGCAGGAGTTCGAGGAGGGGCCGGTTAAGGATGCCATGAACGTGGCTGAAGCAAAGGCAGCGGCGGTGGTCAAGGCGGAAGCCGAGAAGGTGCAGGAGCACACCACGGAGAAAAAGAAGGTCGATAAGAAGAAGTCGATGTTATGGCCCGGTGTGACCATGGAAGCCTACGAGCGGCGCGTGAAGATGGCTGCGATCGCGAAGGAGCTTGGCATCGAGTACTTCGCACGCTCCATAGGCAAGATCGGCCCACAGTGCACGGCCAACGTGCTGGATTTCTGCACGGCCCGCGGTGTGGAGCCGATCTTCATAGACCTGGTGGCCGAAAGACCGCCGCGCCAGATCGTTGCCGACGGCACCCGGCCGCTGCCTCCTCCCGGCGGCGGCCCTATGCCGGACGAAACGAAGCGCACGGCGATGTGGTGGCTCTACCTCGACACCTGAGCGCCGCGATGGCAGCTTCCGGGTACCCGTTCCGTGGCGTCTCTCGAGCTGGAACGAGATGCCACGCCGAGGGAAGCGCGGGTGTCCGGTTCTCGGGACCAGGGACATGGGCCGGGGCGCTGGGCGGAACACCTGATCTCCGTACGAATAACGGCGCGGGCCGCTGAAAGCGGATGCCCCACTCCCGCTTGCGCTGTGACATAATTGAACTCTTTTACTTACTTGCAGCCGCCGTCGAGTCGTCCTGGATGAAAGGAGACATGCGATGAAGTTGAGCCGGAGGGCCGCTATGCTGGGCGCGGCCGCGTTCCCCATGATCCGCGTGGTGCGGGCGCAGAATAAGCCCAGGAACGTGGTGGTCTCCAGCGCGAATGGGGTCCGCGCGTGTGCCAAGGCGATGGAAGTAATCAAGTCCGGCGGCGATACCCTGGATGCGGTGATTGCCGGGGTCAACATTCAGGAACTGGACCCCACCGATACCAGCGTGGGCTATGGCGGGCTGCCGAACGAAGACGGCGTGGTCGAACTGGATGCCAGTTGCATGCACGGGCCGACACGCCGGGGCGGCGCGGTGGGGGCAATCCGCAATATCAAGACGCCGTCCAAAATCGCCCAGTTGGTGATGAGTGAGACGGATCACATGATGCTGGTGGGCGACGGGGCGCTGCAATTCGCGAAGATGCACGGCTTCCCGGAGGAGGACCTGCTGACGGCGCGCTCGCGGATGGCATGGCTGATGTGGAAGCGTGAGATGCGCGACCGGAACGGGCATAGCAACTGGGAGTCCGGCGTGGATGGGCCGCCGAAGGAAAAGAAGATCGGAGAGTTGAAGCGGCTGTTCCCGCAATTCGACGAGGAGACCATCGCGTGGGCTTATGATGTAGCGGTGAACCCGCCGCACGGCACCATCAATTGCATCGCGCTCAATGAGAAGGGCGAGATGTCCACCGTGACGACGACCAGCGGCCTGGCGTGGAAGATCGCCGGGCGGGTCGGTGATTCCCCGATCATCGGTGGCGGCCTGTGGTTGGATCAGGACGTAGGCGGTGCGGGTTCTACCGGACGCGGCGAAGAGAACCTGAGAGTCTGCGGCGCGCACACGGTGGTGGAGAACATGCGGCACGGTATGTCCCCGAAGGAAGCGGTGCTGGATACGCTAAAACGCGTCGCGCGCAATTTTGACAACGACGAGAAACGCCTGGCGCCGGTGGATCTGAATTTTTACGCGCTGCACAAGGACGGATCGTATGCCGCCGGCTCGCTGTGGAACAAGCGCTCGGTGAACGCGCAGCGCGGAGCGTCATTCGCGGTCTGCCAGGACGGAACGGAGAGCCATCTGGAGAATTCCGTATATCTTTTGGAGCGGAAGTAGTCAGCCCGGCTAACTCGTGTGAGTAACGAAACAAATTGAAACAAACTCAGGGGTTTCGCATCGTATTGATTTGGCCGGTTCCTGCGAAACTGAAGAGTGCCGGCTATGAGGGGGTACCTGGGAGCAGTTGGGATAAAGCTGTGGTTTCCTGTTTTTTCGGGATGCGAAACAAAGACTTTCTGACATTCGCCTTGGGACGGCAATAAAAGCATGTCCCAGATTTTTCATCACAGCACGAATACCTTCGCGCGGATCACGATCTTCGGCGCGGTCTTCATCATCGCGTTTTTGGCCTGGGCGTTCGCCGAGCTGGACCGGTCCGCCTACGCGACGCGCGCGACGCAGCCGCGGGAACAGCCCGTGCCGTTCAGCCATGCCCACCATGTGGGCGGCCTGGGGATCGACTGCCGATATTGTCACACCACGGTGGAGACTTCCGGGTTTGCCAATATTCCGCCAACCAAGACCTGCATGAACTGCCATTCGCAGATCTGGAACACGAGCCCCACGCTGGAGCCGGTGCGGGCCAGCTTTCGAACCGGGGAATCGATCCGGTGGACGCGCGTGAACGATCTGCCGGACTTCGTCTACTTCAATCACAGCATTCATATCAACAAGGGAGTTGGTTGCGAGAGCTGTCACGGAAGGGTGGATCGCATGCCCCTAACCTGGCAGGAAAACTCGCTGCAAATGAACTGGTGTATCGATTGTCACCGGCATCCCGAAAGGGTGCTCCGGCCGCGCGAGTTCATCACCACCATGGGCTACCAGCCCGCGGGCGATCAGGAAGAGATCGGCCGGCGGTTGATGCGGGAATACAAGATTCAGGATGCGCGTGTGCTGACGAGTTGTTCGACTTGCCATCGATGAGCGAATCGCACGAGAAACTCAATTTAGCCGCTGTTCGCGCGCGGCTTGACGGCGCGCGTGGGCGCGAATACTGGCGCAGCCTGGAAGACCTGGCCGCGAGTGATGAATTCCGCGAGCTGTTGGAGCGCGAATTTCCGCAGCAGGCGATCGGCTGGAGCGAAGACGAAGACGGGGTCGAAGGGCGGCGCAATTTTCTGAAGCTGATGGGCGCGTCGCTGGCTTTGGCGGGCCTTTCCGCGTGCACGCGGCAACCTACCGAGCACATCATGCCGTACGTGCGGCAGCCGGAGGAACTGATTCCCGGCAGGCCGCTGTTCTACGCCACGGCGATGACGCTCAGCGGAGTGGCCAACGGTCTGCTGGCGGAGAGTCACGAAGGGCGCCCGACCAAGATGGAGGGCAACCCGGAGCACCCGGCGACGCTAGGGGCGTGCGATATCTTCTCGCAGGCATCCGTACTGCAACTGTACGATCCCGACCGCGCTCAGGCCATCACGTCGCAGGGCGAGATCCGATCCTGGGGCGCCTTCCTCAGTGAGTTCCGCGAGCTGCTGCTGGCGCAAAAACCGAAGAACGGCGCGGGCCTTCGCATTCTGACCGAAACCGTCACATCGCCCACTATGGGAGATCAGCTCCGCACCCTCTTGAAGCTGTACCCGGCCGCGAAGTGGCACCAGTGGGAACCGGCGGGAGCGCACATGGCGCGGGCCGGGGCTTTGCAGGCTTTCGGACAGCCGGTCAACACCTACTACAACGTGGCCAACGCGAAGGTGATCGTGGCCATCGATTCGGATTTTCTGGCGTCCGGTCCGGCCAGCCTGCGCTACGCGCGGCAGTTTTCGATGGGGCGCCGGATCACCGAGACCGGCGGCGAGATGAACCGCCTGTACGCGATCGAACCGATGCCGACCGCGACGGGCTCGCGCGCGGATCATCGCCTGCCGCTGCGCGCCGGAGACATTGAGGAATTCGCCTGGGCCCTGGCGACGGGGCTGGGCGCGGCGAATGGTCCCAAGCAGGGCGAGAACGCCGACATCTACAAGTGGATTGGCGCCATCGCGCGCGACCTGGAGAACCACAAGGGAGCGTGCCTGGTAATCGCGGGCGAATACCAGCCGCCCATCGTGCACGCGCTGGCGCACGTGATGAACGCCTCGCTGGGCAATGTGGGGAAGACGGTGTTCTACACCGATTCCATCGAGGTGAACCCGGTGGATCAGCTTGCCTCGCTGCAGGACCTGGTGAAGGACCTGGACGCGGGCGCGGTGGATCTGCTGCTGATCCTGGGGGGCAACCCCGTGTTCAACGCCCCCGTGGAACTGGGCATGGGCGATCGCATCCGGAAGGCCAAGGTGCGGATGCACCTGAGCCTTTACGAGGATGAGACCTCCGACGTGTGCCAGTGGCGGCTGCCGGAGGCGCACTACCTGGAGACTTGGGGCGACGCGCGCGCGTTCGACGGCACGGTGACGATCCAGCAGCCGTTGATCCAGCCGCTGTACGGCGGCCGGTCCGCCTATGAGCTGATCCAGATGTGCGGCGAATCGCCGGGTCTGTCGCCCCGTGAGATCGTGAAGAACTACTGGGCGGCCCAGCACCCCGGCGCGGATTTCGAAGCGTGGTGGCGGCGCGCGGTGCACGATGGCGTGGTGTCCGGCTCGGCGCTTCCCACGAAGACTCCGGCGATTCAGGGCGCGGCGATTTCGGAGCGGGCCCAGCAGCGGCGGTTGGGGGGCAAACTGGAAGTGATCTTCCGTCCCGACCCGACCATCTACGACGGCCGCTTCGCCAACAACGGCTGGCTGCAGGAACTGCCGAAGCCGATCACCAAACTGACCTGGGACAACGCCGCCTTCCTGAGCCCGGCCACGGCGCACCGGCTGAACGTAGATACCGGGGACCTGGTGCGGCTGACTTACGAGGGCCGCACGTTGCGGGCGCCGGTGTACATCCAGCCGGGCCACGTGAATGGCGCAGTCACCCTGCACCTGGGCTACGGGCGCACCCGGGCGGGGCGTACGGGGTCGGGTTACGGATTCGACCCTTACGGGCTGCGCATCGCCAAGGCGCTGTGGCACGACGTGGGGATGGATGCGGAGAAGTCCGGGAGCGGCTACCTTTTCGCGACCACCCAGAACCAGCACGTGCTGGACACGCGGCGGCACATCATCCACGAGGGCCTGCTCGAAGAATATAAGAAGGACCCGGAGTCGGTGCACCAGGGCGCGGAATCCCCTCCGCCCGAGCTGACGATCTATCCGCAATGGAAGTACGAGGGCTATGCCTGGGGCATGGCGATCGATTTGAACGCGTGCACCGGGTGCGGCGCGTGCGTGGTGGCGTGCCAGGCGGAGAACAACATCGCGGTGGTCGGCAAGGACCAGGTGCGCCGCAGCCGCATGATGCAGTGGCTGCGCGTGGACACCTATTACCACGGCGACATCAACAACCCCGACCTCTACAACCAGCCGGTGCCGTGCATGCAGTGCGAGAATGCGCCGTGCGAGCTGGTCTGCCCGGTGCAGGCGACCAACCACAGCGCCGAAGGCCTGAACGACATGGTCTACAACCGCTGCGTGGGCACCCGCTACTGCTCGAACAACTGCCCGTACAAGGTGCGGCGATTTAATTTTTACCTGTACTCGGATTACGAAACGCCCAGTCTGACGCTGCTGAACAACCCGGACGTCACGGTGCGCAGCCGCGGGGTGATGGAGAAGTGCACGTATTGCGTGCAGAGGATCAATGCGGCCAAGATCGACGCGGAAAAGCAGGACCGCAAGGTGCGCGACGGCGAGATCCAGACCGCATGCCAGGCCAGTTGTCCCACCGAGGCGATTATTTTCGGGAATGTCAACGACGCCGGCAGCCGCGTGTCGAAGATGAAGGCGGAGAAACGGAACTACGGAATGCTGGCGGATCTCAACACCCGCCCGCGCACGACTTACCTCGCGACCCTGCGCAATCCGAACCCGGAGGTGGAAGGGTAAGCCATGCCCGACGATCCACAGGTACTCGACAGACCGCAACCGCGGCAGATCATCGCGCCGGGCTATACCTTCGGGACGGTGACCGACCAGATCGCCACGGTGGTTCTTACCAAGAAGACGCCGCTGTTCTGGTTCGCCGGATTCACGGTGGGGCTGTCGCTGCTGTTTCTGTTCCTGCTGTCGGTGGCGCTTCTATTCGCCAAGGGCGTGGGCATCTGGGGCATCCGTGTGCCGGTGATGTGGGGCTTCGCCATCACGAATTTCGTGTGGTGGATCGGAATCGGCCATGCGGGGACGCTGATTTCGGCCATTCTGCTGCTGTTGAACCAGCGGTGGCGCAATTCCATCAATCGCTTTGCCGAGGCCATGACGCTGTTCGCGGTGGCCTGCGCCGGCATGTTTCCGCTGCTTCACCTGGGGCGCCCCTGGCTGTTTTACTGGCTGTTCCCCTATCCCAACACCATGGGCGTGCAGCCGCAGTTTCGCAGCCCGCTGGTGTGGGACGTGTTCGCGGTATCGACGTACGCCACGGTTTCGCTGCTGTTCTGGTACGTGGGGCTGATGCCCGACCTGGCCACCTTGCGCGACCGCACGCAGAGCCGCTTCGCGCGCTTCGTGTACGGCATCATGGCCATGGGCTGGCGCGGTTCGGCGCGCCACTGGAGCGTGTACGAAACCGCGTCGCTGCTGCTGGCGGGGCTGGCGACGCCGCTGGTGCTCTCGGTGCACACCGTGGTGAGCTTCGACTTCACTATCGCCATCGTGCCCGGCTGGCACAGCACGTTCTTCCCGCCCTACTTCGTGGCGGGCGCCATCTACTCGGGCTTTGCCATGGTGCTGGCGCTGGCGATTCCGCTGCGGGCAGCGTACGGTTTGCAGGGTCTGATCACCAACAAGCACCTGGAAAACTCGGCGAAGGTGATGCTGGCCACGGGGCTGATCGTAGCCTATGCGTACATGCTGGAGACCTTCACCGCCTGGTACAGCGGCAACGTGTACGAGCAGGCGGCCATCTGGAACCGCATGACCGGACCTTATGCCGTCGCCTACTGGTCGCTGATTTTCTGCAACATCATCGCGCCGCAGGCGCTGTGGTCCCGGCGCATCCGCGGCAACCCGGCACTGCTGTTCGTGTGGTCGATCATCGTCCTGACCGGCATGTGGCTGGAACGGTACGTCATCATCGTCAGCAGCCTGGCCCAGGATTTCGTGCCGTCTTCATGGTCCATTTTCCAGGCCACGCGTTGGGACTGGTTTACCTTCGTGGGCACTATCGGGCTGTTTCTGTTCCTGTTCTTCCTGTTCATCCGGCTGCTGCCGATGATTTCCATCTTTGAAGTACGCACGCTGCTGCCTCAGGCGAAAGTCGAAGAGGAGGTGCAGGGTTGAAGCGAGCAATCTACGGGGTGATGGCCGAGTTCGACAATCCCACCTTGCTGGTGAATGCGGCGCGGGCCGCCCGCGAGAAGGGCTACCGCAAGCTGGACGCCTACTCGCCGTTCCCCATCGAAGAGCTGAGCGAAGCGTTGCACCTGCACAAGAACCGGCTTCCGCTGATCGTGCTGATCGGCGGCATCGTCGGCGGTCTCACCGGATACCTGCTGCAGTACTATGTCACGGTTATTTCCTACCCCATCAACATCGGGGGGCGGCCGCTGCATAGCTGGCCGGCGTACATCGTGATTACTTTCGAGCTCACGATTCTGTTTGCCGCCATCTCCACGGTGCTGGGCCTGCTGGCGCTGTGCGGGCTACCCATGCCATATCATCCGACCTTCAATGTGCCCCGATTCGCGTTGGCGTCGCGCAACCGGTTCTTCCTGTGTATCGAAGCTACGGACCCGATGTTCGATCACGACCGGACTTGCAGGTTTCTGGAGGGCCTGGAGGCCAAAGAGGTGTCCGAAGTTGCGCACTGATTTCAAGCTCGGTGTGGCAATCCTGGCCCTGGGCGCCACGGTGGCTTGCCGCCAGGACATGCAGGACCAGCCAAAGTACATTCCACTCCGGCCCAGCGCGTTTTTCAACGATGGCCGGTCGGAGCGCCCGCTCATCGAGGGCACCGTCGCGCGCGGGCATCTCGACGACGATGCAGCGTTCTACACCGGCAAGGGTCCTGACGGCAAGCCGCTCGACACGTTCCCGTTCCCGGTGACGAAAGAGGTCATTGAGCACGGAGAGGCGCGCTTCAACATCTATTGCTCGCCGTGCCACGGACGGCTCGGCAACGGTGAGGGCATGATCGTGCAGCGCGGGTATCGGCACCCGCCGTCCTATCACATTGACCGCCTGCGAAAAGTTCCCAACGGATACATCTTCGACGTGATTACCAACGGTTTCGGCGCCATGCCGGATTACTCCGCACAGATCCCGCCGCGCGACCGGTGGGCCATCGTGGCCTACGTGCGCGCGCTGCAGCTCAGCCAGGACGTCCCGGCGAGCGAGTTGTCTCCGCAGGACCGGGCGCAGCTTGCGGGAGGTGGCCGGTGACGGCGCCCGCGCTCGATTTCGGTATCTCCGCGGAGCTCGGGAGCGAGATTCGCCAGTGGCGCACGCGGGCGCTGATTGCCGGCGTCGCGGGCACCATCCTGTGCCTGATCGGGTTCTTTGTCTCGCCGTTCCAGTTCTTCCGCTCCTATCTCTGGGCATATGTCTATTACGTCGGTGTGGCGGTGGGGTCGCTGGCCTGGCTGATGCTGCAATACCTGACCGGCGGGGCGTGGGGGCTGGTCATCCGCCGTCCCTGCGAAGCCGCGGCGCGGACGCTGCCGCTCATCGCGCTGATGTTTCTGCCGGTGGTCATTGGCATTCCGAACCTGTACCAGTGGTCCCACGCGAATATCGTCGCGGCCGACGAGATCCTCAAGCACAAGCAGGCGTACCTGAATGTGCCGTTTTTTCTGGCCCGCGCGGCGCTGTACCTGGGCGGCTGGTGGTTCTGCGGCTGGTATCTCAACCGCTGGTCGGCGGTGGAGGATCGCGAAGGTACGCTCGTGGCGCACCGCAAGATGTCTACCCTCAGCGGGCCAGGCCTGGTGTTTTGGGGGGGTAGCATCACATTCATGGCGATAGACTGGGTGCTGTCGCTCGACCCGCACTGGTTCTCGACCATGTTCGGCATGCTGTTCATGGCCGGGCAGGGCCTGTCGTCGATGGCCTTTCTAATCACCTTGATGGTGCTGCTCTCGCACCGCCGGCCGATGTCCGAGATCCTGACACCGCGCCACCTGCACGACCTGGGTAAGCTGCTGCTGGCCCTGGTGATGGTGTGGGCGTACTTTTCGTTTTCGCAGTTTCTGATTATCTGGGCCGGCAACCTGCCGGACGAGATCCCCTGGTACCTGGAGCGCCTGCGCGGCGGCTGGCAGTTTGTCGGGTTGGGCCTGGTGGTCGGCCACTTTGCGCTGCCGTTTGCCCTGCTGCTCTCGCGCGACCTCAAGCGGAATTTCAAGCTGCTGGCGGGAATCGCGGTTTTCATCCTGTTCATGCGGATGGTGGACATGTACTGGCTGGTGGCGCCGGACTTTCGCAAAGGCGCCTTCGGCGTGAGCTGGATGGATATCACCGCTCCGCTGGGGCTGGGCGGGCTGTGGCTGGCGTACTTCCTGCTGCAACTGGAAAAGCGGCCGCTGATTCCGATTCACGATCCGCAGTTGGAGGAGGCTTTAGAGCATGGCCGAGAATAAGCCGCAGGATCTCGAGCGGCCCGAGGCCCGCCACGAACTGCGCGACGTCAATACCTGGGCGGTAACCAAGTTCGCCATCGCGCTGGTGCTGTTGTGCGGCGTCGCCCTGCTCATACTGGCCGGGCTGTTCAAATATTTCCAGTCGCAGGAGGTGGTGACGCCACCCGGCGCGACGGCGATCGCGAACCGGCTGCCGCCGGCCCCACGCCTGGAGACCCATCCGATTCAGGATCTGTCGGCCATGAGAGCCGGCGAAGACGCGGCCCTAAACAGCTATGGCTGGGTGGATCAGAAAAACGGTATCGCCCGCATTCCCATCAGCCGCGCCATCGATCTGCTGGCGCAGCACGGACTGCCCTCCCGGCCGCAGGGCCCGGCCGCAAGCGGCATCAGCGTTCCAACCGACAGCGGACTGGGACAGATCATGCAGCGGCCGGGAGGGCCGTTGGGCGGTGCCGCAACGGAGAAATAGAACAATGCGTAACCTGGGACACGATTTCATCGGCAGGGTGGGCATGCTGGCCTGCCCGGGCTTCTGGCTGCTTACGGCAGTCGTCGCCTTCGCCCAGCCGGGCCAACTGGCTCCGGTGCAGCCGACGATCAGCATGCAGGACTCCAACCTGAAGCCGGCGTTGCCGCGCGCGCTCCAAGGCGTCGGGATCGATCAAAAACTGGACCAGCAGATCCCGCTCGACCTGGTTTTCCGCGACGAATACGGCCGCGCCGTGCCCCTCTCCACGTTCTTTCAGTCGAACCGGGCGGTGATCCTGGCGCCGGTTTATTACCGCTGCCCGATGCTGTGCACGCAGATCCTGAACGGGCTGGTGAGCAGCCTGAAGGCAGTGTCGTTCCAACCCGGACGGGATTTCGAAGTGCTCGGCGTGAGCTTCGATCCGAAGGACACTCCCGAAATCGCCGCATCCAAGAAGCAGATGTACCTGCGCCGCTATGGCCGCGCCAACACCGCCAACGGCTGGCATTTCCTCACGGGCGACGAAGCCAGCATCAAGCCGCTCATGGATGCGATCGGCTTCCATTACAAATACGACCCCAAGACGGACCAGTTCGCGCACGCCAGCGGCATCATGATCCTGACGCCGGAAGGCCATCTCTCCCGCTATTTCTACGGTGTGGAGTATGCGCCGCGCGACGTCCGGCTGGGGCTGGTGGAGGCATCGCAAAAGAAGATCGGGAACCCGGTCGACGCGCTCCTCCTCTTCTGCTATCACTACGACCCCGCCACCGGGAAGTATGGCGCTGTCGCCATGAATATCGTACGCTTTGCCGGCGGGGCCTTCGTACTGGTTTGCGGCGCCTTCCTGCTGATTTTTTTGCGCCGCGACCTGAAGACTGACAAACACCATGGGTAAGTTAGTACCACTATTTCCGGAGCAGGCATCCAGCATCGCACCCGAAGTGGACCACCTGCTGTATTTTCTCCTGACCGTGGCGGTGTTCTTCACGCTGGTGATTTTCTTCGCCATCCTGTACTTCGCCATCCGCTACCGGCGCCGCTCGGAGCAGGAACTGCCGCGCACGGTGCACACGGGGCTGACACTGGAGATTGTGTGGACGGTGATTCCCTTCGGACTTACCATGATCATGTTCACCTGGGGCGCCAGCATCTTCTTCAGAGAGAGCCGCCCGCCCGCCAACGCGCTTCCAATCTACGTGGTGGGCAAACAGTGGATGTGGAAGCTGCAGCACCTGGAGGGGCAGCGCGAGATCAACGAGCTGCACATTCCGGTGGGACGGCCGGTGCGGTTGACGATGACATCCGAGGACGTCATCCACAGCTTCTTCGTGCCGGCGTTTCGCCTCAAGCAGGACGTCGTGCCGGGGCGTTACTCCACGATCTGGTTTCGCCCGACGAAGCCCGGGAAATACCACCTGTTCTGCGCCGAGTACTGCGGGACGCGACATTCGGGCATGATCGGCTGGGTTTACGTGATGGAGCCTCAGGACTATCAGGACTGGCTGAGCGGCGGCGCTCCTTCCGGGTCGCTGACGGACCTGGGACACAAGTTGTTCGATCAAATGGGGTGTGCCAACTGCCACAAACCGGACAGTTCGGGGCGCTGCCCTTCATTGATCGGAGTGTTCGGCAGCACCGTTCAACTTACAGGCGGTGGGCGGGTGAAGGCGGACGAAGCGTACGTCCGCGAATCGATCCTCCAGCCCCTGGCCAAGGTCGTGGCCGGCTATCAGCCGGTCATGCCCACGTTCCAGGGGCAGGTTACCGAAGAAGGAATTCTGGAATTGCTGGAATATATCAAGTCGCTGGCGCCCAAGCCGGCCGGCGCGACGCCGGCGGCTCCGGCTAACTCGAGCGCTATGCCCAACAATCGTTAGACCTATGATTACCGCAGCGGCACAAGAACGGGAACACTATTTGAACGCGAGCTACGGCCTGAAGTCGTGGCTGCTCACCAAGGACCACAAGCGTATCGCGCTACTGTACCTGGGCACCATCACCCTGTTTTTCTTTTTGGGCGGCGCGTTCGCGACGCTGATCCGCATCGAGCTGTTGACTCCGCAGGGCGACCTGGTCTCGGCCGAGACATACAACAAGCTGTTCACGATGCACGGGGTGGCGATGATCTTCTTTTTCCTGATCCCCTCCATTCCCGCCACCCTGGGCAACTTCTTTCTGCCGATGATGATCGGCGCGCGCGACCTGGCATTTCCCAGGATCAACCTGTTGAGCTGGTACCTGCTGGTGGTGGGTGGCCTGTTCAGCCTGTTTGCGATGCTGGCCGGCGGTGTGGACACGGGCTGGACCTTCTACACACCCTATAGCACGACGTATTCGAACACGTGGGTGATCGCCACCGCGCTGGGCATTTTCGTCGCGGGCTTCTCGTCCATCCTGACGGGGTTGAATTTCATTGTGACCGTGCACCGCATGCGGGCCCCGGGGATGACGTGGTTCCGCATGCCGCTGTTCGTGTGGGCGCACTACGCCACCAGTTTGATACAGGTGCTGGGCACGCCCGTTCTGGCCGTGACCCTGGTCCTGGTGCTCTGCGAACGGCTGCTCCACATCGGTATCTTCGACCCCGCGCTGGGCGGCGACCCGGTTCTGTTCCAGCACCTGTTCTGGTTTTACTCGCACCCCGCCGTATACATCATGGTGCTACCGGCCATGGGTGTAGTCAGCGAACTGGTTTCAGTTTACTCGCGGAAGCCGGTGTTCGGGTACGCGTTCGTAGCCTTCTCGAGCGTCTCCATTGCGGTGCTCGGCTTCCTGGTGTGGGGCCATCACCTGTTCGTCAGCACGCAGTCGGTATACGCGGGGATGGTGTTCTCGTTCCTGAGTTACTTCGTGGCCATTCCCTCGGCCGTCAAGGTGTTCAACTGGACCGCGACGCTATACAAGGGCTCGATTTCGTACGCAACTCCGATGCTGTACGCCTTCGGCTTCATCGGGCTGTTCACGATCGGCGGGCTTACCGGCCTTTTCGTGGCCTGCTTGGGAATTGACGTGCACGTGACCGACACCTATTTCGTAGTGGCACACTTCCACTACATCATGGTCGGAGGCGCCATCATGGGCTACCTGGGAGGACTACACTACTGGTGGCCGAAAATGACCGGCCGCATGTATCCAGAGGGCTGGGCCAAGCTGTCGGCGCTGGTGATCTTCCTCGGATTCAACCTCACCTTCTTCCCGCAGTTCATCCTGGGCTACCTGGGCATGCCCCGCCGGTATCACGTGTACCCGGACGAATTCCAGGTGCTGCATGTGCTTTCGACGGCGGGCGCATCGGTGCTGGCTGTGGGTTATGCGATACCCATGATCTATTTCATCTGGTCGTTGAGGTATGGGCAGGTCGCCGGGGCGAACCCATGGAAGGCTACCGGATTGGAATGGCAGACATCGTCGCCGCCGCCGGTGCATAATTTCGATGAAACTCCAATAGTGACTCACGATGCCTACGACTACAGCACGACGATCGGGGAGGTAATCGAAGTTGGCTAGCGAAGCTCACGCGGAAACGCTCGCTTTACGAACGCAGTTCGACACCGAGGAACAGCAGAAAGACGCCTCGACACTCGGGATGTGGGTCTTCCTCATCACCGAAATCATGTTCTTCGGCGGGATGTTCTTGACGTACACCGTCTACCGTTCGGCGTATTCGGGCGTTTTTGGCATCGCCAGCACCACTCTGAACGTGTACATCGGCGCCACGAACACGGTGGTGCTGCTGTGCAGCAGTCTCACCATGGTGCTGGCGGTGCGCGCGGCGCAGATTGGTTGGCGTAAGGGGATCATTCTGTTCCTGATTCTCACGCTGCTGTTGGGGCTGGTCTTCCTCGGGGTAAAGGGCTACGAGTGGAACGAAAAGTTCCAGGAGCACCACGTTCCCGGGTTGTCGTTCCACCTGGAGGGCGTACCCCCCGAAGCGCAAGGGCACGCCCAGTTGTTCTTCTCGTTGTACTTCGCGATGACCGGACTGCACGCGCTCCACATGGTGGTCGGCGTGGGCATCCTTTCAGTCCTGCTGTATTCCGCCTACAAGGGCAAATACAGTCCAGAATATATGACGCCGGTGGACGTGGCGGGTCTCTACTGGCACTTCGTGGATATCATCTGGATTTTCCTTTTCCCGCTGCTTTACCTCATTGACCGCCATTTGAAATGACTTATGACCGAGCACGTTGACAGCGTCAAGACTTACGTTCTGGTTTTTGTGGCACTGATCTCCCTGACCATTCTCACGACTGCGGTTGCCTTCGTGGACCTGGGCCCCTTCAGCGTGGTGGTGGCCCTGTTGATCGCGGTCTGCAAGATGCTGCTGGTAGCGCTTTTCTTTATGCACATCCGCTACAGCACGCGGCTCACCAAGCTCGTGGTTACGGGCGGACTGGTGTGGCTCGCGATCCTGATCGTGCTGAGCCTCAGCGATTTCACGACACGCGGATGGTTGGGTGTGCCGGGACGGTAACGCCCGCTTCCTTTACTGGTCCTGTTTGGGCGGCGCCTGGGCGGTTGCCTTTTCGATCTGATCCAACTGCGAGCGAACCGTGTCCGCGTCGGATGCGGACGGCGCGAATTTCAAATACGCCCGGAGCTGTTCAGCGGCGCCGGTGTAATCGTGCCGTTGGGCCAGGATGATGCCGAACAGATGCTGGGTTTTTGGGAACTGGTGGCGGGTGTCGAGCTTGTCGGCCTGCCGGACACTCTTCTCCGCGGCCTCGAAGTTGTGCAGGTAGTAATTGGCAATGGCGTTCAGCAGGAATACCTGCGGATAGTCGAACGAGTCGAGTTTTCCGGCCCGGTCGGTGACGTCTGCCAGTTCTTTCCAGTTCTGCTGTTTCAGGCACAACGAGGCAATTTCGACGAGAGGCGCGACAAACCGGGGATCGGCCTGCGCGGCACTGTCGAATGATTTGCGCGCGCTTTCGACGTCTCCTTTGCTGGTCTGGATTCTCCCCAGCTCGAACCACGCGGCGGCGAAGCCCGGATAGAGGTCGACTGCTTTCTGAAAGTTCTTAGCCGCGTCGTCCACCTTTCGCTTCTTCATCGCGTTCTGGCCCTTTTCGAAGGCCTTGCGAGCATCCTTGGGTGCAGCCAAAGTGCTGGCGCTGACCGTCGTCCCTTCACTCTCACCGAGCCGGTGCAGGAGAATCACGCCGATGTCCGGATTATCCATGGGGCGCCGATTGGCGAGGCTATACACCTGGGAGCGATACCCGGCCAGTTTGGCGCGCAGTTCGCAATTCATCAGCCGCATGTCCTGACTGATTGACGGCATCCTGCCACTGCCGCCAAACCCGGTTCCGCCGCCCATGGATGGGCTACCCGGACCTGTTCCGCCGAGACCGTCAGCCCCAAATCCACCGCCGGAGGTCTCACTGGCATCCTGCAGGACTCCCATCCGGCGGCCGAACTCGATGGAAAAATAGCCCTTGCTGTCGGTGTAGCCTTCGTTGTGCTGCGAACTGCCGCACACGCTCTCGATCACGACGGACTCGGTCGGCGCCGTGCCGTCTTCGAGCAGGACTCGTCCGCTGAGGAAGATCGGCTGCTGCGGGATGCCTGGCTGCGTGTTGGGGTTGGGTGTGGTGGGAATGCTTGGCGTTCTTCCAGGGTTGGGTGTGGTGATCGTGGGAGCGCCTGAGCCGGGCCCTGTGGAACCGCCGCCCGCCGGCGGCGTGGATCCGCTCCCGCCCCTGCCCTGGGCGTAGCTTGCCGGCGATAACAGCCCGCCCAATGCCACAATTGCCAGTGCGCGTGCGAACGTCTTTGGAGCCATAAAGCCCTCCGTCGATGCCGTCATTATGTCACAGATCCGGCACCGCCGGTGTTAAACCCTGATCCGCTCCTGTTAGAATGGCTTGCAAATGCGTAAGAGAACCCTTTACCTGGTGACGGCCACTGTACTGTCTTTGACGAGTTGTTCGGAAAGTCCCTCTTCCACCGCCAAGAAAGAACCGCCGAAACCGCCCGAGCCGGTCACGGGGCAAACGGCTCTGTTCCGGATGTACCAGGTTGCCCGGACGTGGGCGCCGGATGCGCAGGTGCTCAAAATGCAGAGCATGCTGGTATCCGAGATGCCGGACGTACCGCGAGGAAGGGCGGCGGCCTGGGAGGCAACATTTGTTTCGGCCGAAAAGAGCCAGGCAAGGTCATATACCTACTCCGTCGTCGAATCGCTGCCGTCGCTGCACAAAGGCGTGTTCGCGGGGCTCGATGAGGGATGGTCGGGACCACGCGGCATCACCACTCCGTTTCTCATGGCGGCGGTCAAAGTCGATACCGATGCAGCCTACAAGACGGCACTGGAACACTCCGAAGACTACGACAAGAAGAACCCTGGAAAACCGATCACCTGGCTACTGGAAAAGAACAACAAGTATCCCGACCCTGTATGGCGGGTGATCTGGGGTGAATCGCTGGGCACATCCAGTTTTTCGATCTTCATTGACGCTTCCATCGGAGATTTCAAGGAGAGGATGCACTAAGGACAGCCCTTCCCATCCTCTGCGCGCCGGAAACGGGCGCAGGAAGACGCGGGGGGAATGTCCCAGCCAGAGGCTGGAGGATAACGCCGACTCAGGGAAAGGCGACCGGAAACACTTCGGGCTGGGAGGTTTTCCCATAGTAGGAAACCTCGTCGATATAGAGTCCGGGCACCGCTTGATTCGGTGGCGCAAAGAGCACCAGGTTGTCGCCCCGTTCCTCCGGGGACCGTTCCGATTCACGAACCGTCTGCACCGACATCCCGCGCAGGAATCCGCTTTGGGCAATGGCCAAGCCGATTCCCCGGGCCACGGAACAGTCGTCGGGATCGATCATCTGGTCCCAAGTCCCGGCCCCTAACTCGCGCAGGAAACGGAGCCCGCGCGGGTTGTGTGGAGAAAGGTCGGCCACCAGCAGGGAGCCCATCACCTGGATGCGGAGAACACACCGGCCGGATAGGGCCCAAGCCCCCACTTTTCCCGAGTAGTGCATGGACTCGTTCACCAGAGCCTGTTGCTGGAGTACGCAATACAGGCCGGAAGCGGAAGGAACCGCCGGACTATAGGATGGGCCGGTAAAGCGGTTGTTCAACTCCAGTGTGCCATCTCCCGGAATCAGGAGTTTGTTCGCTTGGAGCTTGGAAACATGGGTGCCGGGCGCGGGCTTCGGCAGTGAGCTATAAGGACTGTTTGGATTGATAGAGCGGAACAGGGTCTGGCCAGCCTGGACGACAAGGGTGGGAATATCCCGTACGTCGATCTTCTTCTTGGCAGCCTCATAGACCGCGGCCAGAATCGCGGGCCGTTTCACAGTCGGCATTCGAGGATCCCTCGCGACGATTTTACACGCCACAAGCGAAGATCCGGCGTTGGACCCTCAAAAACGGTCCTATCCAGCGGCCGCCCGGCAGGTACAGCAGTACCAAATCCTTCAACCCTGGCCGCTCGATTACGAGGGTCTTCACTCAGGCCCGGGAATCCACAATACCCGATTCAGGTTCAGCACCCCGATGGCGACCGGGGCGGAACGCCACCGCGCTGGACGGTTGAACCTGATGGAGAGTTGCTCTCGGTGCGGGATTTGCGATATCAATTGTATCCCGAGGCTTACTCGATGAAAAAAACGCTGCTCGCCCTATGCGCGCTGGCACTTCCAGCGCTCGCTCAGTCCACGATCAAAGATGCGCTGGTGAAACACTGGAAGGTCACCACCGATTTTACTTTGAAGGTTGCCGACGCCATGCCTGCGGAGAACTACAGTTTCCGGCCCGTTCCCGAAGAGCTGAGTTTCGGCCAGTTGATGCTTCAGATCGCCGGTGCGAACCTGAACGCCTGCGCCACCGCCAGCGGTATGGCGCGGCCCGCGATACCGGAGAAGGTAACTCAGGCCGTCAAGGCGGCCAAGCCCGAAGTGGACAAGGAGGTGGCCATGCAGTTCCTGACGGAGACATTCCGGTTCTGCAACGAGGCCGTCGCTTCCATCACGCCGGAAAAGCTGGATGCCGTTGTGGGCACGACCCGCAAGATGACGGGCTTCGAGTGGCTGTGGTCCTACTTCACCCACACGGCGCATCACCGTGGCCAGGCTGAAGTCTACCTTCGGGTAAGGGGGATTGTGCCCCCCACATATATGTTTTGACAGTCGCTGCGATAGCCGGCAGCAGGGAGGTCCGCTAATGCGTTTATCGGGCGTCGGGTGGTGCGGAGCCGCGATGGCTGCGGCGGCCGCGTGGATCGCATGGAGCGCCGATCGGGCGCCGGACATCGTCTTCGAGCGACAGATGATCGATGCCGGCTCGAGCGAGACAGCCGCCGTCGCCGACATCAACGGTGACGGCAAGCTGGATATCATCTCCGGAGAGAACTGGTACGAAGCGCCGAAATGGGTTCGGCACCGCTTCCGCCAGATCGCCTTCACCAACAACTATCTGGACGACTTCAGTGACCTTCCTCTGGATGTGAACCGCGACGGCTGGATCGACATCGTGAGTTGCTCGTGGTTCAGCCGGCGGCTCTACTGGAGCGAGAACCCGGGGAAGGACGGCGCCACCTGGAAGGACCACCCGATCGAGACGCGCTTCCACGTGGAGTTCGCTTTCCTGGTAGACCTGGACAACGACGGCCAGGCGAGAGAGGTACTGCCGGAGTTCGGCGATCCGAAGGCGCCCCTGACCTGGTATGAGGTGCGCGATGGTGTTTTTGTGGCGCACGTGATCGCGGATCATTCGTTCGGCCACGGGATTGGCGCCGGCGATGTGAACAAGGACGGGCGCAACGACATTCTCACCCCGGCGGGATGGTTCGAGGCGCCGGCCGATCCCCGCTCCGGGACCTGGACCTTTCACAGCGATTTTCAGCTTGGCGACGTGGGCTTCATCCACGTGCTGGATGTAAATGGGGACGAACGCCCCGATCTGGTCACCTCCATGGCCCACAATTACGGTGTGTTCTGGATGGAACAAACCGGTCTGGGAACCTGGGTGAAGCACGTGATCGACGACAGTTGGTCGCAGGCCCACTCGCTGGTGCTGGCCGACCTCAACGGCGATGGCAGGCTCGACCTGGTCACGGGCAAGCGGTTCATGGCGCACAACGGGCGCGACCCCGGCGAGCGCGAGCCGCTGGGCATCTACTGGTATGAGTACTGGAAGACGGCGGCGGGCACTGTGGAGTGGGCCAGGCACCTGATCGACTACGGGGGACGCGCGGGCGCGGGTATGCAGGTGAGGGTGGCCAGGCTGGAACCAGGTCATGGTCCGGATGTGATTGTGGGAGGGAAGTCGGGATTGTTTCTGTTCCGAGGAGTGGACATCGGGCATTGAAAAAGGAGTTAGTCTGGAACTCAGCCATGTTCCGAATTGACAGAGCGATCGCCGGCCTGGTGCTGGTATCGGCGGTGTTCGCCGCGGATCCGCAGGCGAAACCCGTAATGCGGCCTTTGCCACAACTACGTAAGCAGGGCACCGCCACCCAGATGGTCGTGGACGGCAAGCCGTTCCTCATGCTCGCCGGCGAGTTACACAACTCCAGCGCATCCAGCATGGAGTACATGAAACCTGTTTGGCCGCGGCTGAAGGCCATGCATCTGAATACCGTGCTGGCCACGGTTTCCTGGGAACTGCTCGAGCCGCGGGAGCACGAGTTCGATTTCCACCTGGTGGACGGCATCCTGCGCGATGCCCGCGCCAACAACTTGCACCTGGTATTGCTGTGGTTCGGCAGTTGGAAGAACGGCGTGTCGAGCTATGTGCCGCTCTGGGTGAAGAAGGACCTCAGCCGTTTCCCGCGCGCGCAAAACCGGAGCGGTGAAAACCTCGAAGTGCTCTCCACCTTGAGCGACAACGCGCGCAACGCCGATGCCGCGGCCTTCGCCGCCCTGATGCGGCACCTCCGGCAAGTAGACGCCGGACGCACCGTGATCATGATGCAGGTAGAAAATGAAGTCGGCATCCTGGGCGATGCGCGCGACCACTCACCGGCGGCGGACGCCGAGTGGGCGAAGCCCGTTCCCGCCGAACTGATGGACTACCTGCAAAAGAACAAAGACACGCTGCTTCCCGAGACAACGGCGGTTTGGGGGGCGAACGGATTCAAGCCCTCGGGGACCTGGGCCGAGGTGTTCGGCAGCTCGCCGGAAGCCGAGGAGGCGTTCATGGCTTGGCATTACGGGCGCTACATCGGCAGCGTGATCGCGGCGGGCAAGAAAGAATATCCGCTGCCCATGTATGTGAACGCCTGGCTGGTGCAGAATGAGACGCAGAAACCCGGAGGCTACCCGAGCGGCGGTCCGGTTTCGCGCGTCATGGACATCTGGCGCGCCGCGGCTCCCCAGGTGGATCTGTTCGCGCCCGATATCTATCTGCCCGATTTCAAAGCCGTCACAGCCAGCTATCACCGATCGGGAAACCCGCTGTTCATTCCCGAGGCCGTGGGCGGACCGGTGGGCGCGGCGAACGCTTTCTGGGCTTTCGGTCAGCACGATGCCATGGGCTTCTCTCCGTTCGGCATCGACGGCATTCCCGGCCGCGCCGCCGAGAACGCCGTGCGGGAAGACCCGCTCGCCGAGAGCTACGCGATGCTCAATGAACTCATGCCGATGATCACAAAGTACAACGGCACGGGCAAAATGGCGGGCATCCTCCAGGACCGGGAACAAGCAGCCTCGCTGGTTCTCGGGGATTACAGGCTCAACATCCAGTTCACCGCTCGCCGCGATGCGGCGCCGGCCGGCCCGCCCTCGCGATCGGGCGCGATGGCCGACCGGGCCTTCGGCCTGGCGATCTGCACCGGCCCCGACGAATACCTCGTCGCTGGCCGCGGCTTCAGCATGAGGTTTGCCGCGGATTCGCCGGGGCCGAAGATCGCGCGCATCGGATCCATCGAGGAGGGGCATTTCGTGGACGGCAGGTGGGTGGCCGGCCGGCGCCTGAACGGCGATGAGAATGGCGGCGGCAGCAGAATGATCTTCGGCGTACGGCCCGGCATCCAGAGAATCACACTATACCGGCACGATTGATTCAGCCGCTACTTGTGGAGCGGCGTCACCGTGAAGCTCTTGATCTCCACGTAGCTGTGATCACCCTGGATGATGAACGGCCCGGGCTCGGCCTCATCGGAGTTGTTGGCGATTGCGGTGAGGCCCTCGACCGGAACTTTGTCGAGTACTTTCGTGCCGTTGTAGACCACGGTCAGTTGGCGGCCCACCAGCCGGATATCGTAGCTCTGCCATTCACCAGGCGGCTTGCTGGCGTTCACGGACGGTGCGAAGCGGCTGTACAGCGCCGCCGACCCGTGCGAATTTGGCGGGCGCCCATAGTCTTCGAGAATCTGGATCTCATAGCGGCCGCGCAGACCGATACCGCTGTTCGAGTGCTCTACGATGCGGAAATCGACGTGCAGTTTGAAGTTCCAGAACTTCTGTTCGGAGATGATGTCGGTGGTGGGCGGCGCGTTGCGCAGCACGCCGTCCTTCACGGTCCACTTCATTTGCACGGATGGATTCAGCGCCTTCCAGCCGGAGACGTCTTTTCCGTTGAACAGCTCGATGGGGGTGCCTTCCTTCCAGGTGCCGTCATCCTTGTCGTTGATCACGGGAGCGCGGACGCCGGTGAATGGGACGGGCGGTGTGCTCTGGCCCTCGATCGTGAGCGTGCCTTCCATCGTGCCGCCGACCAGATGAGCCCGATAGAGGTTGGTGCGGCGCGGCTGGCCGCTACGGCCCGCCGGCTGGACGATGGTGAACTTCAGTTCGCCGTTTTCGACGGTGATGCTATCGATCTTGTTCATATCCCCGCCGAAGGCGCTGACGAACTTGCCGTTGGCTCCCGCGGAGCCGACGCCGTTCAACTCCACCCACCACGCGCGGGGACGCGGCGTGGTCCCGGCGGTGAGATCCCACCGGCCGTTGAAATCGGAATCGGCGGCGAACGCGAGGCACACCGAAAGCAGAAGGAGTCCGAGTACTGTGCGCATAGGCTTCGGCCATCCAATCTATCACGACGCGGCGCGCATGGTCGGAACCGTTTGCGCCCAGGACCGGCAGCGAGGGCCGGGGGCACCGGCGCGAGGGCGCAACGATGCCACGGAGACAACCGGATCAACGCGGAAGATCGCAGCGAATCCCGGCCGCTCACTGCTGCCGAAGGGCCGACATCGGCTGGCTCCGCGCGGCAACCCAGCCCGGGACGATGCTGCCCGCCAGTGCGATGGCGGCGATCAGCAACGGCGCCGTGGCCAGCGTCACGACGTCCCCCGGCGTGACCCCGTACAGCAGGCTCGCCATCGCCCATCCCGCCAGGGGTGCGAAAGCCAGGCCCCCGGCGATCCCTAGTCCCGCCAGCACCACGCCGTTGGAAAGGACCAGCCACAGCACGTCGCCACGGGTCGCGCCCAGCGCCAGGCGAATTCCGATCTCCCGCCGGCGTTGTTCCACAATGTACGTCAGCATGCCGTACACGCCGATCGCGGCCAGGAGCATGGCCAGGGCGGCGAACGCTTCGCACAGCCAGAGCGCGAACCGCCTCTCCGCCAGCGCCCGCGCGGCAATGTCCTCCATGCTCCGAACCTCAGCCATCGGCAGTTCGCGATCCAGCGATTCAAGCGCCGTGCGGACGCCTGGCAGAACAGACATCGGATCGCCCGCGGTCCGGACCGCCACCTCGATCAGGCCGAAGGGCCGCTGCGCGATCGGCCACCAGAACCCGGGCTCCGCAGCCGCATCGGCCGGGCGGTCGCGCACATCCGCCACGATGCCCACGATGCGCCGCTTATCGCCCCATATCTCCAGATACCGGCCCAGCGCGTTGCCATCCGGAAAGAAGCGGCGCGCCAGGGTCTCGTTGACCACCACGACCGGAGGCGCTTTCGCATGGTCGGACGGTTGGATGAACCGGCCCTGCAACAGGCGAAAACGGAGCGCCGGGAAGAATCCGGCATTCGCCGCCTGGAAACGCGCCTGGATCGATTCGCCCGGCCGCGGCGCGCGGCCCTCGATATCGAAGCTGGTATTCTCGTCGTAGCCGGCCCACGGCAGGTTGGTCGAGAGGCCCACGGCGCGGACTCCGGGGATCTCGCTCCAGCGCCGCTCGGCCTCGCGGTAAAAGGTCTCCAGTTGCTCGGGCTTGTTGTAGGCGTTCGGTGGCAGCGCGAGCTGGAAGGTGAGGACGCCGCGCGCATCGAAGCCTTGGTCGCGCGAGCCGAGCGCCGCCGAGCTTCGCGCCAGCAGCAGCGCGCCGAAACAGAGCACGCAGGCCAGGGCGACCTCGGCCGCCACCAGTGCACCCCGCAATCGCGTGGTGCGTGGCGAGCCTGCGCTCGTCCGCGGATCCTCGCTGAGGCCTTCGGTGAGATCGACCCCGATTTGCCGCATGGCCGGAAGCAGGCCCGCGATAACGCTGGTCGCGAGCGCCACCGCCACCGCGAACAGGCCGGCGGGCCAGGAGAAGCGGATGGCGTGCAGGCGGGGGAAGTCCGCGGGAAGAATGGAGTGCAGCACCGGCATCAGGGCCGCCGCCGCAACCAGACCGGTGAGTCCGCCAGCCATTCCCAGCACGAGGTTTTCCGAAAGCACCGCCCGCGCCAGCCGCCATGCGCCGCCGCCGAGGACCTGCCGCACCGCCAGTTCGCGCCGCCGCGCCAGCGCCCGCGCCACGCCCAACCCGGCGATGTTGACACACGCCACCAACAGCACCAAGGCTCCTGCCACCATCACGATCTCGATCGTCAGGCGTGAGCCGCCGACCACTTCCGCGCTGAGCGGCTCCACCCGGGCTCTCGCCTTGCCGTAGGCATCGGGGAAGCGGCGGGCCAGATCGTCCATGATCCGATTCAGATCCTCCCGGGCGGCCGGAAGCGACACACCCGGCTGGAGGCGGGCTACGGCATTCGTGAAATGCCAGTGCTGCTGAGCCTGTTGCGGCAGATCCAGCGCCAGCGGGCACCAGACGGCCACCGTATCGCCCTGAAGCGGCGAACGGTAGTCTCCACCCACGTGCTCAAAGCCCGCCGGCAGCACGCCGATGACGGTCCAGGCTTCCCGGTCGAGCCGTAGAGTGCGGCCGACGATGCCGGGGTCGCCGCCGAAGCGCGTCCGCCAGAAGCTATGGCTGAGCATGACCACACGCACGCCCTTGTGCATCTCCGCGGACGTGAAGTTGCGGCCGAGCGCCGCCTGTACGCCCAGCGTGGGGAAGAAGTCGTCCGTTACCTGCACGGCTGTGAGTCGTTCCGCCCGCTCCCCATGCATGAACTGCATGTCCTGACGGGTATACAGCGCGATGCCGTCCAACGTCCGGTTGGCGCGGCGGTCTTCAAGGTAGTTGTAGATCGAAATCGGAAACTTGGGATTCCGCGGTGTGGCCTCGAAAACGCGGGCCAACCGCTCGGGATGGGAGTATGGCAGCGGCTCCAGCAGTACGCCGCGCACAATGGTGAAGATGAGGGTGTTGGCGGCAACGGCGAAGCTCAGCGCCCCGCAAGCCCCGATGAAGAATCCGGGACGGTGACGCAGAGTGTTCCAGGCGTGGCACAGGTCCATGCCCGTGCCATCCAGCCAGGCCAGCCCGCGCCGGTCCCTGACTTCATCGAGCGCCGCCGCTAGTGAGCCCGCGCGCAGCCGCGCCTCGCGCTCCGCCTCCTGGTGCGAAATGCCGAGCCGCTCGGCCGCTTCGATTTCCATGGCCAGGTGGAACTCCATTTCCACTTCCGACTGGCGCTCGAGTGCACGCCGCCGGAACGGCGCCAACAGGCGCACCATCCACTCGCGGAGCGTTCCCATCGTCCCCTCCCCTCACGAACTTTCAGCCAGCAGGCGCTGCATGATGTTGGCCATGCGCTCCCAGCCGGCTTGTTCGATTTCCAGTTGTTTCCGCCCCGCGGCAGTGAGCTCGTACAATCGCGCCCGCCGGCGGTTCTCCGTAATCTCCCACTTGGCCCGCACATGCCCCCGCTGCTCCAGCCGGACCAAGGCCGGATACAGGGTCCCCATGTTGAGTTGAATCGCGCCCGCAGAGACTTGCTCGATGCGGGCGGCGATGGCGTAACCGTGCAGGCGCCCCATGGCGGCAAGGGTCTTCAGCACCATGAGGTCCAGGGTGCCTTGCAATACACCGGTTTTCTGGCCGGGCGGCTCTCTATTTGACACTCGAATAGAGTCTAGACAAATTCCATTTGACTGTCAAATGGAGACATGTCGCAGGGCGATGAATCCGGGGCGGTGACTTACGCCGCCCCGGCCACAGACAGCGACGTGCTCCCGTTCGCGCGGAGTAACTCGGATTCGAAATGCCGGCGAGCGGACGCAATCACGCGCTCCACTTCATCCCGCTGGAGCGGCTGGGGAAGAACATCGTAAGCCCCGATGTTCAACGCCTCCGCCCACAGGTACTCGTCCGCATGACGCGATGTGACGATCAACTGCGGTGGCTTTGCCAGCCGCCGCAGATCGCCAAGCACATGGCGCCAGTCCCACCTGGGAACATCGCTCTCCGCGATCACCACCTGGACAGGATTCCTCTCCAGGCACTGCATGGCCTGTTTCCGGTCGGGTGCCTCGAAAAGGCGCCAGCCGAGCTTCTGGAAGATCTCGTGAATCAGCGACCGGTCTGCTTCGTATGCGCCCACCATCAAGGCGGACACGCTCGGCTCGCGTGGATCATTGTGCATAGACACACCCCCCTGTGCGCCTTGAATCAGCCAGCTCAAACTTTTTCAGTAAAGGCGAACCGCCAGTTTCGCCTGCTTTATTAGGTTAATCCTTCAGTACTAATAGTACAAATGCAAAATCTAATGAATTCTTATGCTATGTAAGCAATAATACGTTTACCGATAACGGCGGCATGGGGTTCCACAAACGGACACCAGGCTTGGTTCACCATACTGTAACTAACTGTAAAAGAAGTGAGTTACAAAGGCCAGCTATTTGCACCCCGGGTTCCGCATGTGGCTTGGGAACGACATCCGGTTTGCGTTTCGACAGGCAAAAAAATACCCGTCTTTTACCCTGATAGTACTGGGAACCCTCGCGCTCTGTATCGGCCTGAACACAGCGGTCTACAGCGTTCTGGATGCCATCGTCCTGCGGCCGGTGCCGTATCCCCAGCCCGGGCGGCTCGGCCTGGTCGAGACGGCCTGGCGTCTCGGCGGCGCGGCCGGAATGAACGACGCGCAGAGCGCCGCGCAGTTCGAAGCGGTTCGAGACTTCGTTCCTTCGCTCGATGTGGCAGCCTTCGCCGGAGAGAGCGGCGCCAACTTCGCGGCGGAAGGGCGCCTCGAATATGTCCAGCAGAAACGAGTCTCGGCCGGTTACTTCCGCGTGCTTGGAGTGGCTCCGCAAGCGGGTCATGAATTCACGCGTTTCGAGGATGCGCCGAACGGACCGGCGGTGGCCATCCTGAGCCACGCGTTCTGGCAGCGAATCTTTCGCGGCGATCCCGCGGTCGTTGGCCGCGCCATTCGTCTGCGCGGTGAACTCTACACCGTTGTGGGCATCATGCCTCGCGGGTTTCGGGACTCGGTCCCGGTGGATCTTTGGACGCCATTGCGCCCTTCCCGCGTCGGTGAGGGAGGTGACGCCAACTACCAGGTTGTGGCCCGGGTGCGGCCGCACGCTTCCCGGGATCTGGCCGCGGCTCAACTGAGAGCCCTCCACCCCGAACTCCTGCAAGGCGCGGACGTGCCGCGGGGAGCGGCCATCGAGCAACGGATCGTGCCCTTTCAGCGCGGTCTGACCGGCGACACGCGCAACCTGGTGCTGCTGACCTGGGGCGCGGTGGTCGTGGTGCTCCTGATCGGCTGTGTGAACGTGGCCGGACTGCTGCTGGCGCGATCGGGCGCGCGCGCCCGCGAAATCGCCACGCGTATGGCGTTGGGGGGAGGCCGGGGTGCGATCGTCCGGCAATTGCTGGTGGAGAGCGCTTTGCTGGCGATGGCCGGGTCGGCGGGAGGTCTGGCCATCGGCTCCTTTGCCCTGGATGGGCTGAAACTGCTGGCCGCCGGCAGACTGCCATCCTGGAATCCGATTGTGCTGGATACCCGAGTCCTGGTCGCGATGTTGGCGTTGGCCTTGCTGACGAGTGTGGGGTTCGGCCTCGCTCCCGCATGGCAGACGAGCCGGGTCAACCTGCGAGCGGTGCTGGTGGAAGCGGGCCGCGGCGGCGGACCACGGCGCACGTTTTCGCGCCACGCGCTGGTCGCTGCCGAAGTTGCGTTGAGCCTGGTGCTGCTGGTGAGCGCCGGACTCCTGGTGCGGACGCTGCTGTATCTGAACGGAATGGATCCCGGTTTCGATACGCGTCACGTGGTCACGGCGCAGGCCTCCCTGCAGGACGCGCGCTATGATACACGGGAGCGCGTCGACCGCCTGTTTACAGCCAGCCTGGCGCGCATCCGCCGGATTCCCGGCGTTCAATCCGCGGCGGTGGCGCTGACCCTGCCCTACCAGAGGCCGCTGAATTATCCGTTTCGCGTCCTGGACGGCGCCCACGCGCAGCGCCGCATGACGGAAGCCGTTTATGTCACTCCCGGCTACTTCGAAACCATGCGCATGGCGCTGTTGCGCGGCCGCTCCTTCCGCGATTCGGACACGCCGGACAGCCCCAGGGTGGTCGTCGTGAGCCAGTCCTTCGCCGCCCGGTTCTTCCCGGGCGATTATGCCATCGGCCATCACCTGGAAGCGGACGGCCATCCACGGGAGATCGTCGGCGTGATGGGCGACGTGCAGCAGCACAGCGGTCTCTCCGCTGCCGGCGGCCCCTACTCGATGGATCCCACGCTCTACCTGCCGGCGGCCCAGACCTCCGACGACTTTCTCCGCGTGATCCACACCTGGTTCGCGCCCCGGTGGGTCGTGCGCACCGCCGCGGCGAAGGGACTGATGGAATCGCGCCTTCGATCGGCCGTAGCGGCAGTCGATCCGCAGTTACCGCTGACCGGCTTCCAGACCATGGACGAAGTGCGATCCGCCGGGACGCGCGGCGAACGGTTCAACGCCCTGGTGTTCTCGGTGTTTGCAGCGCTGGCGCTGCTCTTGGCCGCGATCGGAATCTATGGCGTGATCGCGCAGTCCATCATCGACCGGCGGCACGAACTCGGTGTGCGGATGGCGTTGGGCGCCACGGCACGCCAGGCTATGCTGAACGCCATCCGGCCGGGTATCACGCTCGCGGCTTGCGGGATGGCCGCCGGCATGGGTCTCTCGGCGGTCGCGGTTCGGTTCCTGGCGCACCGGCTGTGGGGCGTGCGGCCCATGGACCCCGTGACTTTTGCCGCGACCGCGGCCATGCTCCTGCTGGTGGCCGTGGCGGCGAGCGTGGTGCCCGCGCTGCGCGTTCTCCGGCTGGATCCGGCGCGAACCCTGCGCAACGAGTGACGCTGATGCCGGAAGCGGCTTCTCCCGCGCCAGCGACCTGCACGGCGAGTTCACTCCTTGTACAATCTGGCGGAAGCGACTCGGGATGAACTGACGGTTGAACAGCGGAGTCAACCCGGAAGACCACGTTCACGCCGTCCGGGCCAATTTCGACGGCACCGCACGAGATCCCGCACGAGATCCCGTTTGGTGTTCTGATCGGCGTGCTGGAGACCGTCTTTGATGCGGGCGGTGAAATCCTGGCGCGTAACTCACACGAGCAGTTCGCGCCATTGCGCGGTCAGCTCGGCTTGGGACCGCAATTACGCCCGGCGCGCGGAAATTCGGCGGGACGGAGAGCCGGGTCGCCAGCAGCCTGGTCTCCAGCGGCGTGCCGGCCCCCGCGGGCCTTTGCCGGCCAGGCAGAGCGCTTCGATGCCCGGATGAGCCGCCCGTCGTTGGCCGATGTTTTTGGGCCCATCATCGAGTGATTCGGGGGTTGCGGGGCAAACGGCGCAAGGCAAACGGCGCAAGTCACGACAATTGCCGATTCCCGAACAATCGGGGGTCGTGCGTCAGATCTGCACGTGGGTCGGGCGTGACCGAGTGAGCGCGCTGGCGCGCTGGCTGAAAAACTTGACAAAGCGACAGCGCTGGTGGTTTCATTAGATTGCTACCCTAGCGATCGGAGTATATGGCTAACTCGAATTCCGCCCAATCCGCCCTGGACATGCTGGTCCTTACTATCCTTAGCCGCCGCGGCCCAACGCATGGCTACGGGATTGCCAACGCCATTCAGGAGATTTCCGAAGAGGCGCTCCGCGTGGATGAAGGGTCACTCTATCCCGCGCTCCACCGTATGGAGGAAGCCGGATGGATTACTGCGGGGTGGATGATCACGGAGAACAAACGGCGCGCACGGATTTATCGCATCAGCCGTGCCGGGGTGAAGCAACTCGCGGCCAAAAGGGAAAGCTGGAACAGCTTCTCGGCCGGCGTGGCCCGCGTGCTCCGTTACGCGTAGCGCCAGCCCGGAGGGTGATCATGTCCTGGTTTTCACGGCTCAAGAACGCATTGAACCCGCGCCGGCTGGACGAAGATCTCGCCGACGAGCTTCGCGACCACATCGAGCGTCGCGCCGAGGAACTGCAGCGTCGCGGTCTGACCGGCGCGGAAGCTCAGCGGCAGGCGGCACTAAACTTCGGCAATCTCGCCAATGTGCGCGAGAGGAGCCGGGAACTCAGGCTCTGGGCGGCGCTCGAAGGAACCCTTCAGGATGCCCGCTACGCCTGGCGCGGCGTGTGCCGGAATCCGATTTTCGCCGCGGCCGCGGTCGCGTCTCTCGGCCTGGCGATTGGAGCGAATACGGCCATCTACTCGATCGTCGACGCGGCCCTGTTGCGGCCGCTGCCCGTGCCGGAGCCCGGCCGGTTGTTCACCCTGGCAACTTCCGCGGACCAGCCGGCGGGGAGTCCGTTATCCGGTGATCGCGATGCCTTCAGCTATCCCTTGTACGAGCAGCTTGGTGGCGCGGCGGGCAACGCCGCACGCCTTGCGCTGTTCGACTCGCCGAACCGTGTGGAGGCCAAGGCGTCCGGCGCCGATGCGCCATACGAAGAAGTGATCCAGCAATTCGTCTCGCCGGATGCTTTTGACATATTAGGCGTGCCGCCGGTGTTGGGCGCGCTCTTTTCGCCTGCCGAAGACCATTACCCGGCCCCCCGCGCAGTGGCGGTCCTGAGCTACGACTACTGGCAGCGCCGGTTCGGCGGCGATCCCGGGATCCTGGGGCGAAGGCTGGCAGTGGATAACCGGACGTTCTCAATTCTTGGCGTCGCCCGCAAAGGCTTCTCCGGCGCGGAGCCGGGCAAGTTCGTCGACGTGTGGCTGCCCGTCACCGTGGCCGATCCCGACATCTTCACCAACCCGGATGTCCGGATGTTCCACCTCATGGGACGCCTCGCGCCGGGTGTCGAGCGGCGGCAACTGGCCGCGCGGCTACAACCCGCCTTCCACCGTCATCAGGAACGCAGAATCGTCCCGGGCGAGATGCCTCCCGGCTTAGAGAAGCAAATGCGGAAGGCGATCCTCCTGGTTGATTCCGGCGCGAACGGAATCGCCGGATTCCGCCGGACCTTCTCGAGACCGTTGTGGATTCTGCTCGGCGTCTCCGCCTGCATTCTGCTGATTGCCAGCGCGAATGTCGCCGGCCTGCTGCTGGCGCGCGCGACCGCGCGTGCGGCCGAGATGGCGTTGCGGGTCTCTCTGGGCGCGCGGCGGGCGCGCCTGGTGCGTCAGCTTCTGACCGAATGCCTGCTGATTTCCTTCATGGCCGGCCTCTGTGGCTGGTGGTTGGCGCGGATTGCCGCTCCGACGTTCCTGGCCATGGTGTCGACGAAGGACAGCCCGGTACGACTCGATCTGGCGCTGGATACGCGCGTGCTCTTGTTTTGCGCGGCGATCTGCACCTTCTCCGCGCTCTTCTTCGGCCTGCTCCCGGCATGGCGGGCAACGAGTGCCGGTCCGCTTTGCGAACTTCGCCATGTCGGCGGGCAGGCGGGCCGGCTCCGGTTAGGCCGGCTCTTCGTGGGGGTGCAGGTCGCGTTCGCCTTCTGCCTGGTGACGGGCGGCGCCGGTTTTCTCTTCAGCCTGCGCAACCTGGCGTCTGTCGATATGGGGTTCGATCCGAAGGGTGTGACGGTGCTGACCATGACCAGCACGGCGCAGAGAGACCGCCAACTCCCGCTGATGCGTGCGATTCAGATGCGCGCCGCCGCGCTGCCTCAGGTGCAAGGCGCAGCCACGGCCTGGATGGCCATCTTTTCCGGCGCCCGCCGCGCCCAAAGAGTGGTGCTGCCCGGCAAGGCGCCTTCCGATCAGGAGGAGACGTTCTACCGGGTTTCGCCCGGCTACTTCACGGCGCTTCGCACCCCTCTGCGCAGCGGCCGCGATTTTACGTTCCGGGATAACGATGATGAGCCTGTGCCGACCATCGTGAACCGCGCATTCGCGAGAAAGTACTTCGGGGGCGAACCGGTGCTCGGCAGAGAGTTCCGGCGGGATGATGGCGTCCGCCACCAGATCGTGGGCGTTGCCGCGAATTCCCACTTCGGCAGTCTGCGTAATGGACCCGAGCCAATCGCCTACATGCCGATGAAGCCGCCGCGGGCCTTCACCATGTATGTGCGTTCCACGCTGGACGCATTTTCGGTGTCGAAGATGGTGGAGCGCGAAGCGGATGTTCTGGGATCGGGACTGAGGGTCCGGGATGTCACTACTCTGGAGGCACTGGTGGGGAGCACGATTCGAACAGAAAGACTCCTGGCCGGCATGGGCGGGGCTTTTGCGTTCCTCGGCCTGATCCTGGCGGCTACCGGCCTGTTTGGGCTCCTGAACTACTCGGTGACGCGGCGGACACGAGAGATCGGGATTCGCGCCGTGTTGGGTGCGCAGCGGCGGTCCATTTACGTTCTTGTCCTGAAGGATCTGTCAGGCACGATGGCGGCAGGATTGATGGCTGGGCTGGCCGGCGCCCTTGCGCTGATGCGTTTTGTGCAATCTCTTCTATTTGGAATAGCGCCCGTCGACCCCCTCGTCATCGGCACGGCAATGGCGGCCTTCCTCGGAGCTGCGGTAATTGCCGGCGGGCTGCCCGCCTATCGTGCAGGGGCGATCGATCCGGCGGCGGCTCTAAGGCACGAGTAGCAGCGGGACAGGAAGGGAGCGGCCGAGGTCAGCTATAGGTCCGGGCATCGAAGTCAATGACTTGATCATTACCGGCTGACGCCGCAGCGTGTGCCACCGGTTCCGGCCAGTCGGGGACGCTGGAAGGCCCGGCAGTCGCGATCCGAGCATCTGTCGGCCGCAGTATCCGGCAGGCAACTCAGGACTCCACAATGCCCGTCCCGCGAGATGGCTGCAGCCGAACCCGTGAGATCGGCACCGAGAACTCACACGGTTGTTTTGCGATGTCGTTCATGGCGCCAAAGCGCCCAAACGCGCTAAAATTAACTAATATCCCAACGGTAACGTTTTCCCCATGACCACAGCTACCAGTGCCCGTGCCCAGGAGTTTCGCGATGCCTTGTCGCGCCGGGTCATCGTGGCGGATGGCGCCATGGGCACCATGCTCTATTCCCGGGGCGTATTCATCAACCGTTGCTTCGACGAGTTGAACCTCTCCCAGCCCGACCTGGTACGACAGATTCACCACGAGTATGTGAAGGCCGGGGCCGAAATCCTCGAGACCAACACCTACGGCGCCAGCCGCTCGCGCCTGGCCGCCTTCGGCTTCGCCGACAAGGTGCGGGACATCAACCGCGCCGCCGTCCGCCTGGCCCGCGAGACCGCCAAGGACGGCGCCTTCGTGGCCGGCGCCGTGGGGCCCTTGGGCGTCCACATCGAGCCGCTCGGCCCCACGTCGTTCGCCGAAGCCCGCGAGGCGTTTCGCGAGCAGATCGAAGCTCTGCTCGACGCCGGCGTGGACCTGCTCATCCTCGAGACCTTTGGCAATCTGGACGAGTTGCGCGAGGCGGTCATGGCCGCGCGCGATGCCGGGGGCAACGACCTGCCCGTGATCGCCCAGGTGACCATCGACGATTTCGGCTACCTGCCAGGCGGCACCGACACCGAAACCTTCACCCGCACCATGGATTCCTGGCCCGTGGACGCGATCGGCCTGAACTGCTCGGTGGGTCCCAAGGCAACGCTCGAAACCATCGAGCGCATGATGCAGTTCTCCTCCAAGCCCATGAGCGCCATGCCCAACGCCGGCCTGCCGATGCGGATCGAAGGGCGCAATATCTATCTCTGCTCGCCGGAATACATGGCGCAGTACGCGCGGCGCCTGTTGTGGGCGGGGGTCAAGGTGATCGGAGGATGCTGCGGGACGACGCCCGACCACATCAAGCTCATCCGCTCTGAGACCCGCTCGCTACAGCCGGGCCGGAAACAGCTTGCGGTCACGGTGGAAGAGCCGCAGGTCAAGGCGCACGCGCTCGAGCCCGTGCCCATGGCGCGGAAATCCAAGCTGGGTGCCAAGCTGGCGGAGGGGAAGTTCGTCGCCTTTGTGGAGATCCTTCCGCCGCGCGGCATCGACGCCTCCCGCGAGATCGAAGGCGCCCGCCGGTGCGCGGCTCACGGAATCGACTGCATCAACGTACCGGACGGCCCGCGCGCCAGCGCCCGCATGAGCGCTCAGGTGACCTGCCAGCTCATCCAGCAACAGGCTGGAATCGAGGCCGTGAACCACTTCTGCTGCCGCGACCGAAACATTCTGGGCATCCAGTCCGAGCTGCTCGGCGCCCACACGGTGGGCGTTCGCAACCTCATCTGTATCACCGGCGACCCGCCGCGCATGGGTGCGTACCCGGATGCTACCGCGGTCTTCGACGTGGATGCCATCGGCCTCGTGAACATCGTGCGCAATCTGAACCACGGGCTGGATATCGGCGGCAACCCCATGGGCTCGCAGACGTCGCTGCTGATCGGCGTGGGCGCCAATCCCGGAGCCCTCAACATGGACGAAGAGATCCGCCGGTTCGAGTGGAAGGTGGAGGCCGGGGCCGAGTATGTGGTGACTCAGCCGGTGTTCGATCTCGACCTGCTGGAACAGTTTCTGCGGCGCATCGAGCGCGTGAAGATTCCGGTGGTGTGCGGCATCTGGCCCCTCACCAGCTTTCGCAACGCCGAGTTCATGGTGAACGAATTGCGAGTCCCCGTGCCGGACGAATTCATGGACCGCATGCGCCGCGTGGACAACGCGGAAAAGGCGCGCGAGGAAGGGGTGGCGATCGCCCGCGAGATGGTGATGCGCGTCCAGCCCATGGTCCAGGGCGTACAATTAAGTGCGCCCTTCGGCCGCTACCAGATGGCTCTGGACGTGGCAGAAGCCATCGGCCCGCGCTAAGATCGCATTTTCGAAAATGGCTACCGACCTGGTTGAGATCAACCCCGAAGAACCCCAGCCTGAAGCCCTGGAGCGAGCCGCCGCCGCCGTGCGCCGCGGCAGAGTGGTCGCCATCCCCACCGATGCGCTGTATACCCTGGTGGCCGATCCCTTCAATCTACGCGCCGTAACGCAGGTCTTCAAGGCCAAAGGGCGCGAGCCTCACCGGTCGCTTCCCATCCTGGTTCGCGACATCCTGATGGCCGAAGAAGTGGCGGGTGAGCTGAACAATCGCTTCTTCATTCTGGCGCGCCGCTTCTGGCCGGGGCCCTTGACCATCATCGTTCCGGCTTCGGCCAAGATGCCTCTGAAAGTGACCGGCAACACCGGAAGGCTCGCTCTGCGTCATGCGAAATCCAGTGTGGCCGGGGGACTGCTGGCCCTGATAAATCAGCCGTTGATCGCCACCAGCGCCAACATCTCGGGGCATCCCACCTGCCGCAGCGGCATCGAGGTGTTCGGCATGATGGACGGCCGTGTGGACCTGGTGCTGGATGGCGGCACCTGCTCCGGGCCGGGCGCCACCACGGTGGACATCACGGAACCCTACTGGCGCCTGATCAAGACCGGGGTCATCGAAGAAAAGGAAATCGCCGACTGCCTGCAGCCGGCCTGAGCCCGGCGCTGCTACGCCGCCAGGTTCGCCAACAGCTTCGACGCCACCTCTTTCCCGCGCTCGCCCACTTCACCTACAGGACCCACACACGAAGGGCACCCGCCCTCGCATCCGCACGCCGCCAGCAACTCGGCTGTCTGGCGCAGCAGCCGGGGCGCTAACCGGAACAGCGCTCCGCTCTGGCCGATCCCGCCAGGGTACGCATCGTACAGATACAGGTTGGGCTCGAACTGCTCGATGCCCCCTGCGATCTCCTCGCTCAGTGCCACGCCCAGGTCGCGGGGATCGCACATCAGCAACAAAGCCGCCACGGTGCGCAGCGCGTTGCCGAGCCCGTGGATTCCGCTCTCCCTCTCCGCCGGCATGTATTCCCCCAGTCGCGCCAGAAACGCGGCCGGGAAGTGCAGCCAGAACGCCGTGGTGTGCATCTCCTGCCCGGGCATCGAGAGTTTTCCCGCGCCCACATTCTCCATGGTGTAGAACTTGATCTTCTTGAATCCCACGATCTGCCGGTTCACCCGCACGTCGCCGTGGACGCGCCTGGCGCCCGCCATTTCCGCGCTTTCGAATTCCTCCAGCACCTTCATCTGGGTATAGTCGATGGCGTCGGTGTAGTAGTCGCAGTCCACGCGCGTCACGTACGCCTTGCGCTGTTCGTAGTCGAACCGGTCCACGTGATACATGCGCGCCTCGTGCAGGTAAATCGCCTTCTCGTGCAGCGTGGTCAGCGCCGCCGTGTACGCGACGTCCGCAATCACCTTGGTTTCATCGGTCGTGTCCACCACCACGAAATTGTCGCTGCTCACCGAGCGCAGGCTGGTCGCATCCGCCGGATAGGTATCCGAAGTCCAGTGCCACGCGCCGGCGGAATGGTGCAGGAAGCCCGTGTCCTCCAGAAAACGGCAGATCTCTCCCAGGTCGTGCCGGCCGAATTTTTCGCCATCCCGCAGGGGCAACTCGAAGGCGGCGCACTTCAGGTGTGCCAGCAGGATCTCCAGGTTGTCGGGATTGATGAATGCGTGCTCGGGCGAGCGCCCGAAAAAGTAGTCCGGGTGCTCTACGATGTATTGATCGAGCGGGGCGCTGGAGGCCACCAGCACCGCCGCCGACGTGCCCTGCCGCCGCCCGGCGCGTCCCGCCCTCTGCCAGCTCGAGGCGATGGTGCCCGGATAACCGGCCATCACCACCGCGTCGAGCGACCCGATGTCCACCCCCAGTTCCAGAGCGTTGGTAGCCACCACCGCCCGGATCCGGCCATCGCGCAGGCTGCGCTCGATCTCCCGCCGCTCGCGCGGCAGGTAGCCCCCGCGATATCCGCGCACCGTCTCGCTGGGCACCGGCCCGCGGTCGCACGCGTCTTTCAAATAGGTAACCAGCACCTCCGTGGCCAGCCGGTTATTGGCGAACACCAGCGTCTGCAGATTGCGCTCGACGAACTCCATCGCCACGCGCCGCGACTCGTTGATGTAGCTGCGCCGGATTCCGAGCTGCCGGTTCACCACCGGCGGATTGTAAAAGATGAAGTACTTCTCGCCGCACGGCGCGCCGTTCCGCTCCACCAGCTCGAACGGCCGCTCCGCCAGCGCTTGCGCCAGCTCGCGCGGGTTGGCGATGGTCGCCGAACAGCAGATGAACTGGGGCTTCGAACCATAGAAGCCGCAGACCCGTTCCAGACGCCGCAGGAGATTTGCCAGGTGGCTGCCATAGACACCGCGGTAGTAGTGCAGCTCGTCGATCACGACGTACCGCAGGCTCTCGAAATACCGTGCCCAGCGCGTGTGGTGCGGCAGGATCCCGCTGTGCAGCATGTCCGGGTTGGTCAGCACTACGTTGGCCCGCTGGCGGATCGCCTTGCGCGCGTCCTGTGGCGTATCGCCGTCATACGTGAAAGCCTTGATTTCCGATCCGGTCTGGTCTACCGCGGCCTGAAACTCGTGTAGCTGGTCCTCGGCCAGAGCCTTCGTCGGGAACAGGTACATAGCGCGCGATCCGGCGTCGCGCAGCACCTGGTTCAGCACCGGCAGGTTGTAACACAGGGTCTTGCCGCTGGCCGTCGGCGTCACGATCACCACGTTCCTGCCGGCTTGGATGTGCTCGAACGCTTCTGCCTGGTGCGTGTATAGCCGTGTGATCCCACGTTTTTCCAGCATGGACCGGAGCCGCGGATCGGCCACCTCCGGGAGCGGGGCGAAGCTACCCCCCACGGCAGGCTCGTGGTGAATCGCTCGAACCGGAGAATTCGGATCATGCTGAACCTGCTGGTAGCGGGATACGACCGCCTCCAACGACGGCTTCGATGCCAGTTCCAGTTCCAGGGAGAATTCGGGAAAACCGAGAGTGTAGTCCATGCGCCAGTTTCGCCTTTTCTTTGCTACATTACAACGAATAGGCGCAACGAAACAACACCGCGCGGATCACGTCGGGTGCGCTTGGATTCGAAAAAGTTCAGGAAGATTTGGCAAGTACCCGCGGACCTTCGCGGACAAACTCGTAACGTTCCAGGGTGGCGGCGATCTCGTAGGGACGGCCCTCGCCGCTTCCGGCGGAATCGGCGCGCATCAGGCGCACCACCTTCCCCACGCAGCGAAGCTGCACGGGTTGGATCGTCTCCTGGTTCAACGTAATGATGTACTCGATCACTGTCCCCGGATCCGGCTCCTTGGCAGCGGTGAACAGCACCCCCGCGGAACTGATGTTCTTGGTTCTGCCGGCAAGCGTCACTCGCAGACTACCTGTCCTGGTAATCGAGAGTGGAAGCTCCAGTTGGAATCGCCGCGTTCTACGCTGTTCCATCGTTGGCTTCATGCTAAGGCGTATGCGAGGGAAAGGTCAATAGACCGAGCATGGCGCGGACCGCATCACTCGTACTATTTTGCGGCCCTGCAACAGGTCTCCCGTACTAGTCTGAAGCCGCGGGCGGTACCAATGAAGATGCGTAGGCCGCGCGCCCCGGGGTAGAGCTCGGCATGTTTTGCAGCGCGCGGCCTCTCCTACTTACTTCCTTACTTCGCAAACACGAACACAATCAGCAACGTGTAAAGTGCAAGCGACTCGATGAATGCCAGACCGATCAGCATGGCGAGCTGAATCGCCTTGGCTGCCCCGGGATTCCGCGCCATGCCTTCCACGGCGCTCGCGATCGCCTTTCCCTGTGCCAGGCCGCACAGGCTGGAAGCGATCGCCATGCCGAACGCGGCGCTGATCGGCACCCAGTGGCCGCCGGGCGTGTTGTTCCCTGGAGTTTGCGCGCACAACATCGAGCTGGCCAGCATCAGCATCACCGCCAGCATCAGTAGCTTCTTCGTCATTTGGTTCTCCTCGATGAATCGCCCCAGGAGGTGGTTCCCGGACACCATTCAGCCGGGCTCACACTGCAAGGCGGGATAAAGCCGGTATCAGTGCTCGTGCGCCACCGCGCTCCCCACGTACACCATGGTGAGCAGCATGAAGATATAAGCTTGAATCACACCGACGAAAGCGTGCAGCCCCATGAATATGACCGGGACCAAAAAGTAGGTCATCTTCAGAAAGACCAAAGTCACCTGCTCGCCGGCGAACATGTTGGCATAAAGACGAACCGTGAGGGAGAGGGGACGCGCCAGGTGGCTGACCATTTCGATCGGCAACATGAGCGGCGCGAGGAACGCCATCGGCCCCAGGAACTGCTTGATGTAGCCCAACCCGTTCGCCTGCATCCCCATCAGGTGGTAGTAGAAGAAGGTCGCCAGAGCGCAGCCGCAGGTCACGGACGCGGTCATGGTCGGCGACTCGAGCGACGGAATGAGCCCGATCAGGTTCCCCGCCAGAATGAAGATGAAGATGGTTCCGAAAAACGACAGGTACTTGTGGCCCGCGTGTCCCACCTGGTCTTCCGCCTGCGAGCTCACAAAGTCGTAGATCATTTCGAACACGTGCTGCATCCTGCCCGGGCGGTCCACCGAAAGCCGGGGCCGCAGCAGCGCAAATACCACCATGAGCCCCGCTACCACCACAATCTGCATGACCACGAAATTCGCCCATGGACGCGGCTCCGCGTGCATCCCCACCACGCCCAGGAACCAGTTCCCGGGTCCGGCAAGGTAGTCATTGAAGATCCTGGTAATCCAGAGTTCACTTTCGTGCATACGCAATCTCGAAGATGGCCTCGACGAAGACCGCGGCCGTCAACACAAAAACACCCGCAATGACGGCCGGCGGGTTGATGGAAGAAAATCGTACTATAGCATACGCGCCCGCTCCCAACAGCATGTAGCGAAGCGCGATCCGGATCCCCCGGCGCTGCGGGCGCTTCACTCCGCCCAGCGCATCCACCAGCGCGCGCAGCCAGCGGTAGTTCAGCCAGGAAATCAACGACCCCAGCAGAAAGCCGGCGCCCCAGTTCCACCCGCGCCAAGCCAGAGCCGCTACCGTTCCGGTAGCTGCGATCATGGCCATGTTGCGCCCGATGCGCGACGCCGCGCGCTCGTAGTCCAGTTCCTCAGGAAGCACCGTCATTGCGCGAATCCCGCATGATCTGTCGGATCAGCTCCACGAACCCCGCCACGCTGCCGAGGATCAGGAACAGAATCCGCAGCCACGTGGTGCCGAACGCCTTGTCCAGGTAGTATCCGATCAGGTAGCCGACGAATGTGGACGCCGGAAGCATCAACGCCAGCGAACTGTACTCCGCCGCCTTCGCCAACGCCGATTTACCGCGCCCCGCCACTCCCGTAGTTTAACCGGCTGCACGCCTCCGCCGCCTCGCGCACCAGCAGGCCCATTTTGGGGTGAGACGGCTCGAGCCGCGGCTTGAGACCGAACTCCTCCAGCGCCTCCGTCGTAGTCGGCCCGATGGAGCCGATCCAGGCACGCTGCAGTCCCTCGAGTGCGGCAGCGGCGATGCCCAGGTCTTCGGCGGCCCGCATCAGGTGCACGATCTGGATCGCGGTGGTGAAGAGCGCCGCGTCGAATTGTCCCGCCGCCAGCCGTCGCACGGCTTCGTTGAGCGGCCCGCGATCCTCCGGCATTGCGTACTGATACACGCGCACCGGAGTCACCTCCGCGCCGCGCGCGCGAAGCCCAGCCAGCAGTTCGGGGTTCGACCGCCCGTACTCCTGCACCGCAATCCGTGTCTCCGGCCGCCCGCCGGTAACCTGTAGCAGTTCCCGCCAGGTGTTGGGTTCCGGAGCCAGCAGCGTAGGCGTGAGGCCCATCTCCCGCAGCGCGGCCACCGGTTTCGGCCCGCGCGCCACCACCGTGGTCCGCCGCAGCGCATCCGCGAAGGCGCTCCCGGGAAACCGCGCCGCGAACAGCCGGTTCAACTGCCGCGTTCCCACCCCGGTCAGCAGAATCATCATGTCGAATTCGCCGGCCAGGAACCGCGCGGCGAACCGGAACGTTTCCGCGTTTTGCTCCAGCGGCGCTTCGCGCAAAGACGGCGCTACGAAGGGCTCGCCCCCCTGCCTGCGAATCAGTTCGGCGATCTCCACGGAGCGCCGGCTCTCCAGCGAAAGGACCCTCAACCCCTCGAAAGACATCCTGGTTGCATTATAGGCGCAACGGCAGAGCCGGCCGTGCCGCCCTATTCGTACCGCAAGGCTCGCGTCGGATCGATCCGCGAGGCCCGCAAGGCAGGGATCCAGCAGGCGCACATCGTGATCAGGACCAGCGCGCACGGTACGATCACCAGCGTTAACGGGCTCAGCACTCCCAACCCCGCCAGCGCGGAGGACAGCATCCGAAACACCGGGAAGCTCACAGCCAGTCCCGCGCCCACGCCCGCCAGCGAGAGCGCGATCCCCTGCCGCAGGATCATCCGCAGCACCATTCCCCTGCCTGCGCCGATGGCCATCCGGATGCCGATTTCGCGGGTCCGCCGCGACACCGAGTAGGCAATCAGTCCATACAGCCCGACCAGCGCCAGCACCAGCCCGAGCAGTCCGGTCGAGCCTACCATCTGCATCACCACCAGCGCCGGGCCAAGCACACCCTGTTCATAGAACGTATCGAACGGCCGGACGTTATAAACGGGCTGGTTGGCGTCGAGCGTGTGTACCACGCGCAGCACCGGGTCGGTCATGGCCGCCGGCGGCCCTTCGGTCTGCACGAACAGCGTCATCCGGCTGGATGGCTTCTGCGGAAACGGGAAGTACACGTACGGCTGGGGTGTCTCGGCAAGCGACAAGTATTTCCCCGTGCGCGCCACACCCACCACTTCCACGTACGGCCCGTTTACTCCCCGGCGAAACCGCCTGCCCACTGCATCCTGGCCGCTCCAGTAGCGATTGGCGAACTCCTGGTTCACCACCGCTACCCGCCGCGACGTTTCCGTATCGCCCGTCGTGAACCCACGCCCCTGAAGAATGGGGGTTTTCATGGTTTCAAAATAATGTTCGTCCACTGAGTTGGTGGAGACCGTGACGCTGTCCTGGTTTCGCGGCGGCGTATAGCCCTCCGGCACCAGCGCTTCGTCCGTGAAATTGGGTCGGAACGGAACGGCGCGCGACAGCGTGACCGAGCGGACGTCGGGCAGGTTGCGCGTCCGCTCCACCAACTGGCGATAGAAGATTCTTGTTTGGTCCGCGCTGTAACCGATCAGCGACGGATCGAACTCGAACATCATCACCTGTCCGGTTCGTATGCCCGGATCCACAACCAACATCCGCCGGAACGCGTCCAGCAGCGTCGTCGAGATCACCAGCAACACCAGCGAAAGCGCCACCTGCGACGAGACCAGAATACTGCGCCCGAGGTGGCGCCTGCGTCCCGCCGGCGCCACTTCCCCCGCCTTGAGCGCCGGCGCGATCTCCGGCCGCACGCTGCGCAACGCCGGCACTAGGCCGAACAGCACGGCGCTGACCACGGACACCGCCAGGGTGAACCCCAGGACGCGATCGTCCAGTTGCGTGGAAATCGCCATGGGGGTGTCTGTCGGAACGCGAATGGCGGCCAGATACCGGATCGACCCGTACGCCACGGCCAGGCCCGCCACGCCGCCGCACAGCGCCAGCACCACGCTCTCGGTCAGAAATTGTTGCACCAGCCGCCCGCGGCCGGCCCCGATCGCCAGGCGAACGGCGATCTCCCGCGAACGCGCTCGCGCCCGCGCCAGCAGGAGGCTCGCCACGTTGGCACAGGCGATCACCAGCACCAGGCCCGCGAGCACCAGCAACAGCACCGCCACCATGGCGGTCGGCGGCGCTTGCTGCACGCGCAGCTCCAGTTCGGTGCGCGCGCGGAGCACCCGGTCGCGATCCGCCTCCGGGTACTCGCGCTCCAGCGCCTTCGAGAACGCTGCGAGTTCGGCCCGCGCCCGCGCGATCGAGACCCCGAGCTTCAGCCGTGCCCGCAGATTCAGGCTTCGGCTGCCGCGATCGTCCAGTATGTGGTCGTGGCCCGAGCGGCTGAGTCGCGGCGCCATGGTCACGGGCACGAACATCGCCGGCCGGATAAAAGGATCCATGCCGGTGAACGCCTCGGGCGCCACCCCGATCACCTGGAACGGAACGCCGTTCAACCGTATGGTCGCTCCGATCACTCCGGCATCGCCCCCGAACTGCTGCTGCCAGAAGTCGTAACCCAGTACAGTCACCGCGTCCCGCCCGGGTATCCCGCACTCCCCATCCGTGAACGCCCGCCCCAGGACCGGCCGCACGCCCAATACCTGGAAGAATGCCTGGGTGACGTGCATCCCCATCCGCATTTGCGGCACGGCCGCCGGCGAGGGAGCGAAGGCAAAGCGCGCCAGCGTGTACCCCACTACGCCGCTGAACGAACCGTTCTTACCGCGCAGGTCCTGAAGATCCGGATAGGACACGCCCTCCAGCCGGTTCTGCGCGGTCTCGCCGTTGATCGCCACCACTTCCCACGGCCGCTCCACCGGCGCCGGCCGGAACAGAAAGGCATCCGCCAAGCTGAAGGCTGCTACGTTCACGCCGATTCCCAGCGCCAGCGAGAGCACGGCCGTAACCGCAAACACCGGCGATCGCCGCAGGGCCCGAATGCTGTACCGCAAGTCCCGCCACACTCGGTCCGCCCAGTTCCATCCCCACATCTGCCTGGTCACCTCCCTGACTTGTGCCATATTGCCGAATTCTCGGCGCGCCGCCAGTTCCGCCTCGCACGCCGTCACACCCGCGCCCCTCCGTTCCTCGACTTCCAGGTCCAGGTGAAACCGTATCTCCTCGTCGAGCTCATTCTCCGCCCGCCGCCGCCGGAGTCCCCGCGTGCGGAATGCCCGCGACCACCAGGTCATCGGCTGGCCTCCAGCGCCGTCAGGCGGGCCGCATGATGCGGGCGATCGTTTTCACCAGGTAGTCCCATCGCGTTTTCTCCCGGGCCAGTTGTCTCTTGCCCCTGGCGGTAAGCCTGTAGTACTTGGCGCGCCGGTTCGTGTCCGAGGCCCTCCATTCGGAGGTCAGCCACCCCTGGGCCTCCAGGCGATGGAGCGCCGGGTACAGAGAACCATGTTCGATCTGCAGGGCATCCGCCGAAATGCTGCGGAGTGTCTGCCCCACACCGTGGCCGTGCTGCGGACCCCACTGGAGCGCGCGCAGGATCAGCATATCCAGCGTTCCCTGCAGTACCTCGATCTGCGGACGATAGGATTCTCGCTTTGCCATGGCCTGCAACCACTCTACCACAGCGGGAGCTGCTTTGGTAGACGGTCTGCCAGACGATTGGTAGACGTTCTGCTAGTGAGGCAGTTCGAACCGCGTCGCGCCGCCCCGCGAGCGGCGGAGAAAGTAGTATTCGTTGACCGGCCGGTCGTCGGTGAGCAGCGGCGCGCCCGGATCCGCTTCGAGAGCCGCCCGGAACGGCACCTCCCGCCCTACCACCCTGCCCAACTGCTCCGCGGCCGTGGCCGCGGGCCCCCACTCCAGCAGGTCGCGCACCGCGGCGGCGGGGAGACGCGCCGCAAGCTCCGCCGCCGTCCACGGCGGAATGGGCTTCTGGCTGGCGATGAAGTGCAGCCCCCATCCTTCCACGGAAGGAAACACTCTCACGTGCGCGAATCCTCGTCCCACCGCGCCCGCCACCGAGGCAACCACGATCCGCTCCGCCTGGGGCAGCCACTGCTGCAGGATTCCTCCCGGCCTCAGACGCCGTGCCGCGGCCTCGTAGAACTCCACGGAATACAGCAGGCTCGATCCCGCCGCTTCCACGGGCGGCGGCGGGTCCACCACAATCGCATCGAAGGTATCGCGGGTCCGTTCCAGAAACCGCCGTCCGTCGTCCACCACCACCGTCGCCCGGGGAGAATGCAGGAGCGCATCGGCGTCCGGGTGAAAGAAGCTCATCAGCGGCGGAACGCTTGGCACCAGTTCCACCACCGTCACCTCCGCGCCCCACGACAGCGCCGACCGGAACGACGTCCCCATCCCCAGGCACACCACCAGCACGTTGCGAGGCCGGGACTCCAGCATGGCCAGGGGCAAATGCACCATCATCTTGGTGATCGGAGTGAGTGAAGTGATACCGATGCCGTTGATGAGCAGCTTCCGGTTCATCCCCTCGCCCGCCGCGATCACGCTGGCGGTATGATCGCGGCGCACCACCGCTCCCGGATACAGAGTCTCGAAGTCCCGCGTCAGCCCGATCAGCAGCATCGAGGCTACGGCCGCCACCCCAACCAGCCCGGCGAAACCGGGCCTGGGCCGGAAACCTCGCACCAGTCCGAATCCGAAAAACGGCAGCGCCAGCAATATCAGCGTCAACCGCTCGCCGGCCATCGGCAGCAGCACGAAGCCGGCCACCAGCGGCCCGATCACGCACCCCAGCGCGTTCACCGCGTAGGCCCTGCCCGCGCGGCCGGGATCGCCCCCGGACCACCAGTCCACCAGCATCGGCGTGAGAAATCCCAGCACTCCGCAGAACGCGCCCACCCCGCCCAACACCCGCAGTGCGCCCACCGCCAGGCGGTGTTGCAGCGTGATGCGGGGATCGGCGGCCAGCAGCGGCAGCAGAGCGCAGCAGCCTGCCAGGATCGCCGCCCGCAGCGCTGTTGCGTCGGCGGGCTTCGCGCGCCGCGCACGCGCCCGGTAGATGCGTGAACCCGCGGCCGTCGCCGCCAGGTAAACCGCCAGCATGGCGGCGAACGAATACACCACGGGTCCCAGAAAGGGCACAAACTGCCGCGTCCAGACCACCTCCATGGCCAGGCTGGCGAAGCCTGAAAAGAAAAGCAGCGGCAGCGTCCATGGCGGCGCGGCGACCCCGATGCCCCGCTCGCGCGGGGGCGGCCCCGCGCTGTCCCGGCCGGCCATGCCCGCCCACGCCCAGGCCCCCGCCGCCACAGCCGTGTTTACCGCCGCGGTCATCAGCACCGTGCGCGAGAACCCCATCAGCTCCATGAACACGAATGCCGACGCCAGGGCGCCCGCCATCGCGCCCAGCACATTCGCCAGGTACAGGTAACTGAAGGAACGCGGCGACTCCTCGCGAAACGCCCGCCGGATCCCCGCCATCGCCACCGGAAAGGTCGCCCCCATGCACGTACAGAACGGCATCATGACCAGTGCGATCCAGATGCCGGAGAGCAGGTAGGAGCCGGCCGCCACGCGGCCCAGCTTCAAGAGATGGATGACGACCACGCCCGCAGCGCCGATCGCCAACTCGATCGCCCCGTAGAGCCGGATGAAGAATGCTGCCGGGCGCTCTTCAAATCGCCGGACCAGCCGGCCGCCCCCCCAACTCCCCAGTGCCAGCCCGGCCATGAACACCGAAAGCACGATGGAAATGAGCGCGGTCGTGACGCCGAACGACGCCATCGCGACACGCAGCCATACCACCTGGTAGACCAGGCCGCAGAACCCCGACAGGAGAAAGAACAGGGAAAACAGGGCCACCGCGTAGCCTAACAGATAGGGGCGCCCCGTGGGTCAGTCCGCGATCAGCCGGATCGCTCCGATACCTCCACGCACATCCAGGTTGATCTTTACCTTCGACCGGTCGTAAGCTTCGTTCACGTATTGGCGGCCCTCGTGGCGCAGGCCGGATACTTTGATTTCGCCCAACCCGCCTTCCGCTTCCGCCCGGATGCCGACGTCCGCCGGCAGCCGCACCGTGGCCTCACCGACGCCGCCGCGGATGCGCACGTCATAGCTCCGCTGGGGTCTGCCTCGCAAGTCCAGGTCTACCTTGCCGACCCCCATGTCCACTTCCACGTTCCGCAGCGAAAGGCCTCCCACCTCCAGATCGGCATCGCCCGCTCCGCAGTTCACTCGCAGATCCACCGGAATCTCGCGGTTCAACCGCACATCCCACTCGTACCGCACGTGGCCTATGTGGGTGTGGTGTGTTCCGGGCTGTTCGATCGTCAGGACCCCGTGCCCTGCCGTGCTCTCGTACCGCACGTACGGCTTCCACGACGGCACGTTGTAACTGAAATCCGCGCGCGCCAGTTTCTGCGTGCCGCTTCCCACCCGCAGGCGTCCCGCCCCGATCTTCAGGTTCACGCGAACGTATTCCGACTTGTCCAACTCGATCGACCGGAAATCGTGCTGGACGGGACCGGCTGATTCCACCACGCACCCGGACAGAAAGACAGCGGCTGCGAGCGGCATGCACCTGGTGAGCATCAGATCTCCTTCCGAAAGTCCATACGCCCGCCCGCGCCCGATTGTTCCGTGGATCACCCGGCCGGCGCGCTATACGCGTACGCCGCACATTTCCGCGAACCGGATCTCGGTGGACTTTACCCGCCTGGCCACGACCCGCAGCGTGCGCTGCAGGATCTCCACACCCAGCTCCGGCTCGGTGTGGCATTTGGCCTTGAGCGCGGCACCCTCGATACGCAGCGCCGTGGTGCGCTCCCGCGCCCGCACCTGGAACAGCGTGTCCTGGTGCTCCAGCAGGGCCGACCATCCAAACACCTGGTCCGGCCCCAGCGCATCGACGCAGACCGCGTATCGCGGCGTCCGCAACTCCACCGAGACGCTGCCCTCCACCACCAGGTAGAAATACGCCGAACGTTGGCCATCCACCAGAATCACTTCGTTCTCCTCGAAAGTGACTTCCCGGGCCAGCGGCGAGAGGCTCGCGATCCGCGCCTCGCTGAGGCCTTGCAGGAATGGATGGTTTCGAAGAGCTTGGTTGATTTCCAGCGTCATATGCCCCGGAGCGGGGTGAAAGCCCGCAATGTACCTCGTTCAATCTGTTGAAAACTGGTAATGTGCTGGAAGCTGGCAATTCGCGTGCCACTTGACAAGGCCCTTATGACCGCGGCTGCTCTCACCGCCATCACCGACCTCGTTCTGGCTGCCGAGGTTCTCTTCCTGGCCGGCCGGCTGACGGCCTTCCCCAAAGCCCGATTCTCCGCCGCCTGGTTCTGGAGCGCCGTGCTGCTGCTGCTCGGCATAGCGGCGTTGCTCGGTGGAATCGACCACGGCTTTTTCGAAACCGCCAACCTTCCCCGCTACTGGATCGAGCGGCCGAACTGGATCGTACTGGCAGCCATGACCTGGTGCGTCCTGATGACCATCTCCATGCAGTTCTTTTCGCCGCGCCTCCAGCGCATCGTGTTGGTGGTGGGAATGGTCCAGTTCATCATCGATGCCATTCTGGCGCTGCGGATCGACAGCTTTCTGGTCGTGATCCTCAACTACACGCCGGTCATGGTACTGATGCTGATCCTGAACTGCATCGGCCTCCGGAAGGGGCTGGGCTCACCCGCCATGATCGCGGGCATTCTGATCCTGTTTGCCGGCTCCGCCATTCAGGCTCTGGGCGTGGACGCGTTCAGCCCCCTGGACCACAACGGCCTGTATCACGTGGTATGCATGCTGGGTGCGGCGTTTCTTTACGAAGGCGGACGGCGGTTGAGGGCCGCGTCCGCCCCGGCGTTATAGCGAACCTCCCGCCGCCTGATACGAAACTTCCGGCCTTCTCAGGCTGCGGTGGCCTGCATCTGGATTAACCCGAATATGTGGCCGTCGAGGTCGGTGCAGTATGCCAGCCAGCCGACTCCCGGAACAGCCATCTTGGGGACGGCGACACCACCGCCGTTTTTCGTGACCGTGGCGATGGCTGCATCCACGTCCGCCACGGCGACGGTATTCACGCACGGCTGTCCGGCATGTTGCCGCGGCATGAGGCCGCCGTTGATTCCCGGTTCGCTGTCCGGCCCGGTAATGATCATCCAGTAGGGCATTGGCCCATCCCATTTCTGGAACGTCCACCCGAAGACGTTCTGGTAAAACGTCATGGCACGCTCGGGATTTTCCGCGGGTATTTCGAAGTGTGTTGGCCTGGGCATGTTCTTTTAGTCCTCCATACCATATTTACCCGTTTGCCGCAGTTCCTTTGTCACAATCCTGGAAATTTCCGCAGGGAAGCCGCCGGACCGGTGCCGGCGGGACGGGCAAACTCCAACGCATCGCCCGCCGGCAGCCAGTTGGACGGCCACGGCCTCATCGCGACAGCTTCCGGATCCGCTGCAGGAACTCGTCGACTGGGAACTCGTAGGTTTCCCTTCCCCCCATCTCCACGAAGTGTGCCACTTCGGGTCCGAGTTCCAGATGCCACAGGACGGCGCCTTCCGGGAACCACTGGAAGTCTCCGGTCTCCACAGAGCGGGCTTTCATCGCTGTCGTGACGCGAACCTTTTTCAAGGACGAGGACGATTCTTTCAACATGTAACAGGACTGGTCTCCTGACCGCTCATATCGGCCGATTCCGCGAAAACTGACAGGTGCGGAGGGCACCGCACCGGTTCCCCGGCACCACACAGCGCAAGCGCCCGAGGTAAAACCGTCAACGGCCCGAGGCGGGGCGTTGTGGTCCTTTAATCTCCAGGCTCCAGGAGCTAAGAAGGATTTTGGCCCGACTAGGGCGTTTTTGCTCTCAGGCTGCTGACGGCTAACAAACCCCGGACGGCGCCGGCCCCCTCAATCGCCCCGGTGCGGGAGCCGCATCGGGCCTGAAAACTCGCACACAACCGGCTGCCCGACTGTGCAACGCCCCATGGGCCCCCGACACTAGTAGGCCATGAAGCAAGTTGGACGCCACCAGGATCGATCCGGGTTGCTTCGAATCTGACTCGAAAGGAAAACAAAACGATGTTCAATTTTCTGAAAGACTCGATCTCCGTCGGTTTCGCTGCCGACCAGAATGCGACTGCGGTTCCCCGTTGGTGGGCTTTCGTCAGTAGCCACTACGTCTTCGTCGGCTCCGACAAGTAGTCAACATCTCGGCTGCTCATCGCGTTCCGAAAAACGGTGAGCAGCCAAACTTCACGCCAATGACTTATTCGCTTCAAAAGTTGATGGACAGAAAATGCGCCGCGAGGCTGGGGAAAAACGCCCTCGGCTGGCTCTCCCGGCACGAAAGCGACTTCCAGATATCCCGCGTGAGCGCGGAAGCTGTCCCGTGGCAGGTCAAACCGCTGGCGGAGTTGATGTTCCTGCTCACCGCGTTGAAGAGGCACGGCGTTTGCGGCCCTTCGCTCGAGCGGCTGAGCGCCGCCGCGCTTGCGGAAGGAAACAATTTTGACTGGCACGAGTTCGCCGCCTACGATCCATCGGCTGCCACTGGTATGGCGCTGGTCGCCGATTTCTTCCACTCCTTCAATCGACCGGCCCCCTTTGACGACCGGTTTTTCCGCTTTCTGCACCAGATCGAATACTTCGAGGGCATGGACCGGATGCCTTATCGGGACATGGACTTTGCCTACAACCTGGGGCGGATTGTCTCTCCGGACTACGAGAAGGACATGCCGATGTGGTTCGGCAGCACGGCCTTCGGCCGCCGTCAGCACATCGTCCGCTACACCATCGACGATGTGTATTCCCTCACCCATGCCGTGTTTTATCTGACTGACCTGGGGTTGAGAACCACAGAGTCGTTACTGGATTCCCCCACAGCCGCAAGACTCCGTGCGGAGCTCACCACTCTCACATGCGTCATGCTGCGCGCCGATAACACCGATGTCCTCGGGGAGCTGCTTCTCTGCTGGCTGTTCTGCGGCATAGAGAGCATCGGCTTGAACCGCGTGATTTTCGACCTTGCCCTTCACCAGATGATGGCGGCGGTAACCGGGGATGGAGCGGTTGCTCCCTCGGCGCACATTTTTCACCAGGCCAGGGCGGGGGAGGCATCCTTCAAACAGCTATATCACACCACTCTGGTCGGCGCGTTTTTGTTTACTCTCCTCGGTAACAGGCACTATGCAATTAACTGAGCTCGTACCTGATCTTCTCTCCACCTGCCATGCGGAGACTGCCGCGCTGGCGGATGATTTCCAGGTTGTCCCGACCTCCTCCGGCCTCTTCGACGTTGGCGCCGTGGCCGAGCTGGTCGTCCTTGGTGACGTCGCTCCGGAAGCGCAACCCCTGTGTCAATTGCTGGGTGAAGCCGCTGCCACGTGGTTGAGATCGGGCGTTCTCGAGGATCTCTGCTTCTCCAGAGTGGAATTCACTTATTATGTCGCGCTACTTGCCTATTTGGCGCAGCGCAGCCATGCCCATTCCATCCCGGACATGACCGTGATGAAGCGCCTCTGTCAGGCCCGCCTGATCGGCAGGAGCGAAATGCCCGTAATGACTCAACAGTTGACGGCCGCCTATCTGACACGCTGTGGTGTGGAGACTGACTTCGGAGACCTCGGGCGCAGGGATCTGATCCGAATGATCGACAAGCGGGTGCTACGCCTTCGAGCCGACGAGTATGACGTGCTGGCCCTGCTCATGTTCGCCCAGTTGCTTCGCCTGGATCCGGGCTCCGTGGGCCGCCGGCCTGTCCTTTACCCGCAGGTGCTGCTGGTCCAGGCCATCCGCTCGCGGAATGCCAACTGGCTGCCCGTCCTCGCGTTCCTGTGCGCGCATTTTCTTCAGCTCGAACATGGTTTGCGGGATGTGGCCTTGCAGAGCCTTCTGGAGTATTTGCCGGCGCGCGGAGAATTGTTGCCCGCTCCGAAAGCCTCCGGGCGTGAGGAGGAATATGTCGGAACGGCCGGGCGCGGACTGCGCATCCGGAGCACCATCGCGCTCTTATTATCGCTTTGCACATTAGGAGATTTGCATGTACAAGATCGAGCCCCTGCTGTTGTCGGCTGACGAGGCAGCGGCCACGTCCACTTACTTGAAGGAACTGTCGATCAGGTACCCCAGCGTCCCGGTACTCGTTCAGGCGCTGTTTGGGCGCTGCTGCCTGTCAACGCTCCCGGCGGCCGGCTTGCACCTGGAGGAACTCCTGGAAGAAACAGTCGAACTGAGCCATCTGATTCTGAATCACCCGGAACCGCATGGTCTCGAACTGGATCCGATGCTCCTTGTCGAAACCCATGAAATGCTGAGAGACGCGGGCAGCGATCTCGCGGGCATGCGCGCCCTGCTGCAGCGGATTGCGTCCGAGTTGCTGGCCCAACCGGCCGAAACGCTGCGTGTCGGACGTGTGCGCGGCATAGCCACGCGGCTGGCGTCACTGGGGTTTCCCATCCGGCCGGCGAAACCGTCCGGGGAGATGGCGGCCCTGTTGAGGTCATCCCACAAGTGGTTCACTGCTCCCGTTGCGCAACTGGCCGAGATCGCCGACCACTTGGTCGCTGATGGCCGCCCGCTCGATGAGACCTCCACGAGAGTTCTCTCGCTGATTGCGCTGGCCGAACTTCGGAACTACCGGGTCGATCTCGGCTGCTCGCTGCTGCGCACAGTGTTCCAGTTGGGAGAACCGTGTTCGGAATCCACCGAGGCCTTGTACTTCATCGCCCTACAGAGGCGGCGCGATGGCCGGTACGGCTTCCCCACACTGTTGGCCGAGTCACCCTCGGCGGATGGCGATCAGGAGCAGTGCCTGTACTTGCCATTGACCGTGAATGCCGTTTGGCTGTTCCGGATCCGGGTCGCGCGGCGCTGGCGCCCGGAGTCTGCATTAAGCGCATGAGGACTACTTTGAAGGATCTGATCCGTCTCCTGAAGCTGACCCGCCCCTATGCCGGAACCTACTCCGTCGCGATTGCAGCGCTGGTGGCGGGGTCCGCGGCATTTCTCTTCATCCCTCCGCAACTGGGGCGCGTGATCGCCTCCCTGCAGAGCGTGGCGGAAGGCCATAGCAGCAGGGCGGCGATAGGCGCTGTTGTGGCGTGTGCCGCGCTGCTGGCGTTTCACGGCGTTGCGGCGCTGGTCTACACCTTCCTGGTCTCGTTCGTCTCGGAACGTATTGTCAATGACCTGAGAGCGAGATTCTTCGATAACCTGGTCAACCAGCGTCTGGACCGCCATCCGCCTAAGGCCCTGGGACAGGTCGCCAGCGAATTCGCTTCCGACCTGTCCCTCGTGCAGGATGGCCTCTCGACTACCCTGATCGATACCATCCGGCACGCGTTGGTCACCGCGGGCGCGTTCACAGCGCTGTTCCTGATCGACTTCAAGATGACCGTGATCGCCCTGGCAGGGGTCGGCGCCGTGGCCGGCGTCCTCCTGCTGTTTATCCGACGCGCGACGGCCTCCATCATGGCCGTCCAGCAGTGGCGTGCCAAAGTCATGGCACTGCTCCTCGAGGCGGCGGCGAACGCATACATCATTCAGGCGTATGGCCGCACCACATACATGAGCGCCCGTTTCGCGTCCTGGTTGAACGGGATGTTCTCGCGCGTCTGGCGGCAGATGCTCCTGATGGCGTGTATGAGCCCCGTCTGCCTGGTCCTGTTTGCAGCGGTCATGACGGCGATGGCGGCCTACAGTATGCAGCAGCTCCGAAGCGCCCATCTCACGATCCCGATGCTGATTTCATACTTCACTTTTGCCGCCGTGCTGGTGGCATCGGTAAGCCAGGTAGGTTACCTGGCCGGACGCCTGCGGCAGGCGGGCGCGATCCTTGCCAGGCATGAACGCATGCTGTCGCTATCCGCTGGGCCCGCCGGCGGGGGCCGTCTTCTCATTCCGCGCGTGCAGGTCGTTCGGAACCTGAAGCTTCGGCCCTACGGTTTCGACGTTCGTAATGTCACTTTCGCCTATCCGGGGCAGGTGTCGCCGGCCGTGTCGGACGTGTCGTTCACCGTTCCGCCGGGAAAGGTGACCGCGATCGTGGGAGAGAGTGGAGCGGGGAAGAGCACGGTGGCCGCGATGCTTTGCGGCCTGTACCAGCCCCAGCACGGTTCGATCCGGGTCATCGGGCAGGATGGCGGCTCCACCTGCCTCGAACCTTCCGCCCTGGGCCAGCAGATCGCGATTGTTCCGCAGGAGCCGTTCCTGTTCGCGGGGACCATTCTCGAGAACATCACCTTCGGCCGCGAGAATATCACCGAGTCACATGCGCGGAACGCCGCGGGCGCGGCCCGGATTCATGACTTCATCATGGCTCTCCCCGGCGGTTACAGCGCGCACATAAACGAAGCAGGCAAGAACCTGTCGCGAGGCCAGCGTCAGCGGCTCGCGATTGCTCGCGCCCTGGTTGGGAATCCGAGCGTGATCATCCTGGACGAAGCGACAGCGTCCTTGGACGTCGTGAGCGAACGCGCCATTAAGGCCGTAATCGATCATCTTCGCGAGCGCGTGACGTTCGTGATCATCGCGCACCAGGGAGCGCTACTTTCCGGCGCGGACTGCCGGATTGTTCTGCGATGTGGCGCGGTGAGACCCGAAGGCGATCCTGCCGCCCTCCCGGTTGAGTCAGGGGGTGTGCTGTGCTGACCCAAGACGTTGTTGCATCATCCGGAGTAACTCCGCTCAGTCTGACCGTGTGTGATCTGCGAATCGAAGCGCCCGATGGACGTCATCTCATCGCGGCACCGAACGCGAGATTCGAGCCTGGAGTTACCGCCCTGGTTGGTCCGAACGGCTCCGGCAAATCGACGCTGTTGCGCGCCCTGGCGACCTTGCACCCCATTGCCGGCGGCTCGATTCACCTGGCTTGTGCGACCCGCGCCCGTGACCGGCGCGGCTTTCTGGAGCGCCTGGTATTCCTGCCTCAGAACTTTGCCACATATCCCGACTTGACCGGGCAGGAATTTCTCGAGTACTCGCTCCGGTTGCGCGGCGCCGGCGGCCGGCAGGCGCGCTCCGTGGCAACCGCCTGGCTGGAGGCAGTCGGCCTCCGCCAGGCCGCGAAAACCAGGACAGGAGCGTACAGCCAGGGCATGCGCCAGCGACTGGGCTTCGCCCATGCGATGCAACTGGACGTAAGTTTGTACCTTCTGGATGAGCCTTTTGCCGGCGTCGATCCCGAGAGTCGCAACGTCCTGATGGACCTCCTGTTCCGAACCGGTCGCGACCGGATCGTGATCGTGAGCACCCATCATGTGGATGACATGCTCCGCCGCGGGGCGGCCGTCGCCCGCATTGCCGATGGACGGCTGGTAACTCAATGGTGATCGCCTCGAACCAGCCTTTCCGCATTCCCGAGCGCTCGGGTAGTTTCGTCTACCGCCTGGCGCCGCGGTGGCCCTCCGTGGCACGCGTGGAATTGCTCCTGAGATTTCGCGACACGAATGTGCCGCTGGCCCTCACGTGTGTCGCCGCGCTCGGTGTGCTGCTGACTCCACCGGCCGGCGCCAACTACGCCGTGATCACGTTCGGTGGGCTGAAACCTGTGATGTCGGCTGGAACTTCCATTGTCAGCGCGGGAATCGTGATGGCCCTGCTGATGTTTCCGGTGTATCTGCTGGTCCTGGGCTTGGGTTGCTCGCGTGACCGGCGCCTGGGAACCGGCGTTGTTCCGGCCTCTTCACCAATCGGTGCGCTCAGCCTTCTGGCGGGGCGGATGGTTGCCAACGCCATCCTGGTGGTGCTGTTCTCGCTGGTCGCGCTGCCACTCGTCATAGTGGTGACCGCCTCTCGATTCCACACAACGCCCGATCTGATTTCCGTAGCGGCATATCTCCTCGTCGTGGTCCCAGCCGGCCTCCTGAGTCTGCCGGTGGCGGCCTGGATGGATCGCTATCTCGGCGACTCAGTCACTGTGAAGTCCACAGCCGCGATCACTCTGTGGCTCATGCTGATGACCTTGTCGCTCACAACCGGGGCCGACGCGTTTGGGCTACTCTTACTCAAACAAAACGTACCCGGCGGAGTCAGTGGCTCGGAGTTCTCCGTAGGGATCATCGTTGCCGAGCATATGGAACAGGTTCCATGGAAAACAGTGGAACTTACACCGTCCTTCACGGCCGCCCGGCTTACGCTGCTGGCCTTGACCGTTGTCATGTCCGGCCTCGCCTGTATCATAGCCGCCCCCGGGTTGATGGAGGCGCTTACATGCACTCCAGGGCGGTCCCACGCCGGGGCCGCCGCCGCCGTAATTGAGGCACTGGACCTTCCACGGGTGCGCCCGTCCCCGATCGGACCGCTTTCGGCCGCGTTCATCCTGTGCCGGCGTTGGTTCACCGGAGCGCATTGCCCGCGGGCGCTGTTCGCTGCCGGCGTGGTCTTCGCGGTGATGATTCCGCACTTGCCCCGCGTGGCCATTGGGGCGGCTCTGTTGATTGCTCCGTCGATCGTCAACCTCCGGCGCATTTCCGGCGAAACTCATGTCCGGCAGTTCGAACTGTCGATGGCAGCCCTGTGGCGTCCGGCGCCGCTACTGTTTACAGCGGCGGTACTGGCTGCCATGACCGCCATTCCAGCTTTGCCGGTGATCGTGACGCTGCCGCCGGTAAGAGGCGTCCACGTGCTGTTGGCAATTATTGGCATGGCGCTGTGGATCGCCTGGAGTTGTGCCGGCATCGGAAGGCCGCTGCTCGGCATCTCGGTCTTTACCCTGGTCTGGTATCTCGAGTGCTTCACTGACCTCCCGCCGGCGGCGGATCTGTTCGGCCTGGGTGCGACATCCGTTCCATCCGCGGCCGTGGCTTTGGGACTAACCACAGTACTCTGCGTGCTGGTGCTTCGAGTAGACTCCTATGGTTTCAGATCGTTTCGAAACATGTGACCCGGTCGTGTCCCCTCCGGCGGACAAAACAGGAAGCAACTATGGCCGGATGTGCCTGTATGCCGCTACCGTAATCGCGCTTGGCGGGTACACGGCCGTAACGGCTTGGATCCTCTCCTCCAACACGGCGCGAGTGTACGGGTTCGCGGTCTCCCATGACCTCCCCACGCTGGTCGAGATTGTGCTGCAAATCTGCCCGATGCTCGCCGCCCTGTTCATGGTGCCGCTTACTGGCGTAAAGGACCGCGTAATCGGGTGCCTGGCTGGACGGGTGCGGTGCGTCTGCCCTCGATTGGGCCTGCCTGGCGCCGGAATCGTCGCAACCATCGTCGTGAGTGTCGCGATCGCAATCGCTACGGTGTGCGCGACGGCGGCAGCCATCGCCGCTGTTTACGGATTGCGTCCGGCGCCGCTAAGTACGGTTACACTGCTGTGGGTTGCCGGTGAACTGACATACGACCTCACCCTGATCGGCATTTTCACGACAACTCTGTATGTGTTGACGCGCCGGGTCTGGGTCGGCGTGTTGCTGTTTATCGCCTATTCCGTCTTCGTTTTTGTCGCCGGTCCCCGATGGGGAATCACCTCCTACATCGGTTTTGGATCCAGCATTCCTGTATTGCTGACGACCTACTCCACCGCGCCGCTCTATGACCGCGCTGCCTGGCTGCTTCGCGCCTACTGGTCGTTCGTGACCCTCCTCCTGCTCTCGATCCTGTACACGTTCGATATCCCGCCGCGCCCGCTGTTGGCCAGTGTCCTGGAACAGTTGCGAACGGCGGGTCGCAGACGGCGTGTATCGATGGCGGTCAGCGTCGCGCTGTTGGCAGTCTGCATCCTTACCGTCGCGGGGTTGGTGCGGCTGCAACGCTACGGAATTGCCAGGTACAAGGCCCCCTCCCAGGCCGCGGTGGATGCGGCGTTGCGGGGGACAAACGGCGAAACGCGCCTGGGACTCACTCACTTCAACATTCACCTGACCTATTCACCCGGCCAGGAGACGGTCGCGGTCGAGGGCGTCCAGACGTTTAGCAATCCCGGACAGCCAATTCGCACCGCGTACTTCCAGTTGCCTGGTTTGATGACTCCGGATCGGCTCGAGTTTTATGGCGTTGGCGGCTACCAATTACATCCACTGGGCAAGTATGTTCAGGTGACTTTTGCGAACGCGATTCCCCCTGCCAGTCCGGTGCGCGTGCGTTATCGGGGGTTGATTCGGCCGGCAGGTGCGTTCGATCTCTCCGTGCAGGCCAAGGTGCTAAGGAGCGCGTTCTTTCTCACCGATGCCGACATCATGCCGGGCTCGCGCAGCGCCGATTGCCTCGCGTCTTCGCAACCGCGAGCCGGGACGGTCTCGGCGGCCGCGTGCGGCAGTGCCGAGAACTACCTGATGAGCGACCGGGCGACGGGCACCATAACGGTGGTTGCTCCCGAACCGTTTGGCGTGTCCAGTGCCGGTGCAGAGTCGATCCGCCGACTCGCCGGCGGCTTGCTCGAGCATGTATTCACCGTCCGCAGCCAGCGGTTGGCGACGTTTCTGGTGGCTTGCGCGCGGTTTCGGAAGACCGTGGTGGTCTCGAAGAGCGGCACCAGGGTCCAGGTGTTCCGGTCCGCCGCGGCTACATCGGACGGCGATCCGGAAGCGCCGCTCGCCGAGAGCATTCTCTCTTTCTACCAGGGCGTGTGGCCAACCTATCCCCGGCATGACCTCAATATCATCGAAACGCCGACACCGCTCGGTGAGGCCATGGCGTTCGACGGCGCAATTGCCATCAGCGATAAGATCATCGCCAGCCGGAGCCCCAAATCCGGCGCGGCCAGCAACCTCCTCGAGTTCGTAATGGCGCACGAGATCGCCCATCAGTGGTGGGGCTATCGCGTGGTGCCGACGCGCACTCCCGGAAGGCTGTTCCTGCTGGAATCGCTTCCCCAGTTCGGAGCCTACAAGTTCCTGAGCCGGCGTGGCGTCCTCAGCGAACAGGATGCCCTCGAGAATGAGAAAGCGCGGTACCGCGCGGCGCAGTCCCGCCTCCGGAATCGCGAGGTGCCCCTGGTTCAGGCCGACACGGCCAATGAGATTGCGTACAACAAAGGACCTTTCGTGTTGTTGTCACTGGACAAAATCGACGGCGCATCCTTGATGAATTGCCTGGGCAGCTTAGTCGAGCGTTATTCCTATGAGGCGCATGGAAACACCAGGCCGGATCAGTTTGTGGCGAAGCTGATCGAAGCGTTGCCGGAGAACGGGAGAAAGACCGCCAGGCGCCTCATGTACGGCACGGGCCTGGACGACGGCGGCGGAAGATAGGCCGGATCTCCGACCCACCTGGAAAGGAAGCTATGAAACCAATCAACATTGCCGAACCTGAGCAGATGATGGTTACTTCGGTCGAGGCCGTCCCGGGAACTGGGCCGCGGGCCCGCTGGCTTTCCGACCTGGTTCAGGATATTACGATTGCGGCGCGATCTCTCTCCCGGCGTCCCGCCACCGCCATCGTGCCGGTGCTGTCCTCGGCGCTCGGCATCAGCGCCTGCTCCCTGATTGTGGCGCTCGCGAACGTCGCGCTGTTCCGGCCGCTCCCGGTAGCCGACAGCGCCCGGCTCATGAGCATCAGCGCCGAAAACGTCAAGACCGCGGAAATCGTCAGCGCAATGTCATACCCCGACTACCGCGACCTGACTGCCGCCCGCTCGTTTGAGGGTGTAGCGGCATGCTTTCCCATGGTGCCGGCGGCGCTCTCGTTCGACGGATCGGATGCACGCCGGTACTTCGGAACTATCGCGACGGCGAATTACTTCGATGTCGTCAGGCCCGGCTTCGTCCTGGGGCGGGGATTCGACACGGGACGCGACGATAAACCGGGCTCCGCGCCGGTGGTCGTGCTGAGCCATCACCTTTGGGTTTCCCGGTTCGGCGCCGATGCCAGCCTCCTCGGCCGGCCGATCATCATGAACGGACGCAGCGTCACCGTCATCGGCATTACCCGGGCCGGTTTCCGCGGCACCGAGGTGGCGATGATCTCGGATTTCTGGATTCCCCTGTCCATGCGGGATCTCATCCTGCCAATGTTGCCCACGAACAAACTCGATGCTTTCGCCGACCGGGACGCGAGATGGCTGTTCGTCCTCGGCCGCCTCGCCAAGAACGCGACCCGGGAACATGCCGCTGCCGAGGCCCAGGTCGTCGCCGAGAGGCTAGCCGCATCTTATCCGGCCTCGAACCGCGACCGCGGTTTCCACGTGGAGCGGGCCGGACAACTGGCGCCGGCGGTGCGGAGGGCCATGCTCGTCTTTTTCGTCCTCCTGCTCACGGTGTCCGGCCTGGTGCTGTTGACGGCCTGCGCCAACATCGCCAATCTTCTGCTCGCGCGTGCCACCGCCAGGCACAAAGAGATGGCCACCCGGCGTGCCGTGGGGGCCGGCGCGGGACGCATCATTCGCCAGTTGCTGGCCGAAAGCGTGCTGCTATCCCTGCTCGGAGGCGCGCTCGGGTACGTCATCGCCGACGCCGGTGCTCGCTACTTTGGCCGCCTGCGTCTTCCCGTCGCGCTTCCGGTGGACTTCTCCGTATCACTTGACTATCGGGTTCTGCTGTTCTGCACCGCGCTCTCGCTGCTGACCGGTGTATTGTTTGGTCTGGCGCCGGCGCTCCATGTAGTTCGGCAGGACCTGGTCAGCGGGCTGAAAGACCGCCCCGCGGGAGCCGGCCGGCCGCGATGGTGGAACCTGCGCCACCTCCTGATGATGAGCCAGGTCGCCATCTGTACCGTGTTGCTGGTTTGTTCCGGCCTTTTCCTCCGCACGCTGCGTTCTGCACGGTCCGCGGACACCGGTATGGCGTACCGGAATGTGGTTCTCATCGCCTTCGATCCATTTCTGCAGCCTGGCGCCAACCCGGGTCGCGAGAATCTCCTGGACGCGATCCTCGATCGTGTGCGGGACGTGCCCGGCGTGGAATCCGCGGCGCTCAGCACGACCGTACCGCTCAGTCTGGCCGGCATCTCCGGTCTGGTCACTGCGGAAAACAAGCTGGATCAGAAGGACGGTGCGCTGGACAGCGATATCTACGAGGTCTCCCCGCGGTTCTTTGAAACGGTCGGCATACGATTCGTCATGGGTGGGGACTTCCAGCGGGGGGACGTCCAGGGCGGCACGGTGATTCTGAATCGTGCGGCGGCCGAGCGGCTGTTCCCCGGAAGCAATCCCATCGGCAGGCGTGTACAGGGCGACGATAAGCGGATGCTTCGGGTTGTTGGCGTGGTGGCCACGGGCAAGTCCCGCATGATGCTCGAGGATCCACGGCCCTGCATCTACAAGCCCCTGCCGGGGGACGGCCAGTCGCATTCCATCACCGGAGTCACCCTTCTGGCGCGCACCCGGGGCAACCCGGCTTCCTATGTGTCGCGACTGAGCGCCGCCGTTCGTGGCGTCGACCGCGGGCTGGCTCTGTTCGATATCCGCACCATGCAACAACACATCGATGATGCGTTACTGCTGCAGCGGGTCGGCGCTTTCCTGTTCGGACTCGCCGGACTGGTCGGCCTGATAATCGCCGGTGCTGGTTTGTACGGGCTGGTCAGCTTCGTGGTATCGCGCCGCACGAAAGAGATTGGGATCCGCATGGCCCTGGGCGCGCGCCGCGGCAGGATCCTCGCTGCCGTCGTCGGGCAAGGGCTGGGATTGACTGCGGCCGGCTCTGTGCTCGGCTTGGGACTCGCCGTTATTCTGAGCCAGGGAATTGCGAGCCTGCTCTACGGCGTGAGCCCTTCCGATCCGATGACTCTGGTCTCCGTAATGTTGTTCCTGTTCGCAAGCGCGGCAGTTGCATGCATGGTGCCGGCGCTCCGTGCGGCCAACATTGCTCCCAGCATCAGCATCCGGTCGGAGTAGGCTGCCGTCGCCGCCAAATGAAAAAGCCCGACCTGGGGGGTCGGGCTTTTTGAGTATAACCGGGCGACTTCCTACTCTCCCACACAGTTACCTGTGCAGTACCATCGGGGCTGAGAGGCTTAACTACCGTGTTCGGGATGGGAACGGGTGGGTCCCTCTCGCTAAGGTCACCCAGAAGAAGCGATCGCCATTCAGCGATCAGCCATCTGCTCTCTCGGAACGGGAGAGCGGATAGCTGATGGCTGAGGGCCACCGCTTTGACTGAATATTGACGGGCCTGGCGAAAAGCAGCGCACTGGGATGTGCGCAGTAAATTTTATGGTCAAGCCGAACGGGCAATTAGTAACGGTAAGCTCAACGTGTCGCCACGCTTACACATCCGTCCTATCAAACTGGTCGTCTTCCAGTGCCCTTCAAAGCTTACGCTTGGGAGATCTCATCTTGGGGAAGGTTTCACGCTTATATGCATTCAGCGTTTATCCTGACCGAACTTCGCTACCCAGCGATGCGGCTGGTGCCACAACTGGATCACAAGAGGTTCGTCCACCCCGGTCCTCTCGTACTAAGGGCAGGCCCCCTCAAATCTCCTACGCCCACCACAGATAGGGACCGAACTGTCTCGCGACGTTCTGAACCCAGCTCACGTACCGCTTTAATAGGCGAACAGCCTAACCCTTGGGAGCTTCTACACCCCCAGGATGCGATGAGCCGACATCGAGGTGCCAAACCGGAGCGTCGATGTGAACTCTTGACTCCGATCAGCCTGTTATCCCCGGCGTACCTTTTATCCGTTGAGCGATGGCCCTTCCATACAGAACCACCGGATCACTAAGGCCTGCTTTCGCATCTGCTCGACTTGTTGGTCTCGCAGTTAACCTGGTTTATGCCTTTGCACTCGTCGGCGGATTTCCAAGCCGCCTGAACCAAGCTTCGCGCGCCTCCGTTACCGTTTAGGAGGCGACCGCCCCAGTCAAACTACCCGCCTTCCACTGTCCCTCACCCGGATTACGGGTGTAGGTTAGAACCACAGAACGATCAGGGTGGTATCTCACCGTTGGCTCCTCCGAGTCCGAGAACCCGGATTCAAAGCCTCCCACCTATCCTGCGCAGACCGCCCCATAGTTCCATGAAAGGGTATAGTAAAGGTGCACGGGGTCTTTCCGTCTAGTGGCGGGCACCCGGCGTCTTCACCGGGACCACAAGTTCGCCGGGCGGCAGGTTAAGACAGTTCTCAGATCGTTACGCCATTCGTGCAGGTCGGAACTTACCCGACAAGGAATTTCGCTACCTTAGGACCGTTATAGTTACGGCCGCCGTTCACCGGGGCTTCAGTTCAAAGCTTCGCTTGCGCTGACCTCTCCCTTTAACCTTCCGGCACCGGGCAGGCGTCAGCCCCTATACGTCGTTTTCGACTTTGCAGAGACCTGTGTTTTTGTTAAACAGTCGCCTGAGACTATTCACTGCGGCTCTTCTTGCGAAGAGCACTCCTTCTCCCGAAGTTACGGAGCTAATGTGCCTAGTTCCTGAACCTACCATCACCCGAGCGCCTTAGAATGTTCTTCTCGTCCACCTGTGTCGGTTTGTGGTACGGATACCTTGCTTCTCCTTAGAGGCTTTTCCTGGCAGACGAACCGGCGGATTTGCCTCTCCGGCTCTCCCTTCGCCCTGGATTGAAACCATTGCGCACCAGGACTTACGGTCTGCGTCCCCCCTTCGGTCTTGATCGAAACAAGGTAGTGCAGGAATATTAACCTGCTGTCCATCCGCTACGCCTTTCGGCCTCGCGTTAGGCTCCGACTAACCCTGAGCGGATTAACCTTTCTCAGGAATCCTTAGACTTACGGCGACCAGGGTTCACACCTGGTTTCTCGCTACTTATGCTGGCAGAGTCACTTCCCAACGCTCCAGCGCTTCTTTCGATACACCTTCACTGCGTTAAGAACGCTCTCCTACCAATCGCATTGCTGCGATTCCGTAACTTCGGTACCATGCTTGAGCCCCGTTATATTGTCGGCACCGGGCCGCTCGACCAGTGAGCTATTACGCTTTCTTTAAAGGATGGCTGCTTCTAAGCCAACCTCCTGGCTGTCTGAGCGTCCCGACTTCCTTTCCCACTGAGCATGGATTTGGGGACCTTAGTTGACGGTCTGGGCTGTTTCCCTTTCGACAATGAAGCTTAGCCCCCACTGTCTGACTCCCTCGCTACACATTCGCGGCATTCGCAGTTTGGTTGGATTCGGTAACCTGGGAAGGCCCCTAGTCCAATCAGATCTCTACCACCGCGACGGACCACGAGAGGCTAGCCCTAAAGCTATTTCGGAGAGAACGAGCTATCACGGAATTTGATTAGCCTTTCACCCCTACCCTCAGCTCATCCAAGCTGTTTTCAACCAACACTGGTTCGGACCTTCAGCCGCTGTTACACGGCCTTCATCCTGGCCAAGGGTAGATCATCCCGCTTCGCGTCTATTCCCAGCGACTCCATCGCCCTGTTCAGACTCGCTTTCGCTACGGCTCGCTTTCGCTTAACCTTGCCACTGAGAATAACTAGCCAGCTCATTATGCAATAGGCACGATGTCAGGCATTCCCCTTGCGGGGCATAGCCCTCCAACTGCTTGTAGGCGTGTGGTTTCAGGTACTATTTCACTCCCCTCGCAGGGGTTCTTTTCACCTTTCCCTCACGGTACTGGTTCACTATCGGTCGCAAGTGAGTATTTAGCCTTACCGGATGGTCCCGGCAGATTCAAGCAGGGTTCCACGTGCCCCGCCCTACTTAGGAACCACTAGAAGGAGGATTGCATTTTCGCCTACGCGGCTGTCACGCTCTATGGCCGGCCTTTCCAGACCAGTTCGACTAACACTTTCCTGTCCCTCGTTTATCAAAGCCGTCAGCCATCAGCATTCAGCCGTCAGCTTTTTGGCTGATTGCTGAAAGCTGACCGCTGATAGCTTTGATATTGTGGCCCTACAACCCCAGGCTCTCCTTGCGAATCACCTGGTTTAGGCTTCTCCGATTTCGCTCGCCACTACTCTCGGAATCACGGTTGTTTTCTCTTCCTCGGGGTACTGAGATGGTTCACTTCCCCCGGTTCGCTCCATCACCCTATGAATTCAGATGATGGTAACGGGTGTTCACACCCGTTGGGTTTCCCCATTCGGAAATCTCCGGATCACAGCCTATTAGCGGCTTCCCGAAGCTTATCGCAGCTGATCACGTCCTTCATCGCCTTCTTGCGCCAAGGCATCCACACACACGCCCTTAGTAGCTTGACCATAAAATCTACTTCACACATCACAGGCGCTACTTTCGCGCTTACACTTGTGTTTGTTTATGCCCGTCAATATTCAATTGTCAAAGATCAAGAGGAAAGCGTTCGGCTTTCAGCCATCAGCTTTCAGCGAAAACCTCTCAGCCCGCAAGCTGAGAGCCGGTCGCTGACTGCTGACCGCATGGATGGTGGGCCTGGGTAGAGTTGAACTACCGACCTCACCCTTATCAGGGGTGCGCTCTAGCCACCTGAGCTACAGGCCCGGTTCCGCCCTTCACTCCGCTTTTCTGGTGGAGCTGGTCGGGATCGAACCGGCGACCTCCTGAATGCAAATCAGGCGCTCTCCCAGCTGAGCTACAGCCCCTTGTAGCCTTTCAGCGTCAGCTCTCAGCGTTCAGCTACACCCGGCATGCGCCCGGCTGATTGCTGACCGCTGATCGCTGACCACTATCCTTCTCGAGGCCAGTTGGATGCAGGGACCATGGAGACCAGTCCATGGCCGCCTCAGACGCACTTCCGTACTCCAAGTGGAGATTCCAGAGCGGGCTCACTGCCCCCGCCGAAGCGCGGACAGCGGTTTGGAGTGGAACGGCTGCCTCTTACTCGGTCCCGGGTACACTCAACGAGACGTTTTCCGAGACTCCACCCACGTTCTCTCTTAGAAAGGAGGTGATCCAGCCGCAGGTTCTCCTACGGCTACCTTGTTACGACTTCACCCCAATCATGGATCATACCTTGGGCCGCTGCCTCCCTTGCGGGTCAGCCTGCAGACTTCTAGTACAATCCACTTTCGTGATGTGACGGGCGGTGTGTACAAGGCCCGGGAACGTATTCACGGCAGCGTGCTGATCTGCCATTACTAGCGATTCCAGCTTCATGCAGGCGAGTTGCAGCCTGCAATCCGAACTGAGACCGGTTTTTTGCGATTGGCTTCCCCTCGCGGGTTCGCGGCGCTTTGTACCGGCCATTGTAGCACGTGTGTAGCCCTGGACATAAAGGCCATGAGGACTTGACGTCATCCCCACCTTCCTCCAGCTTATCGCTGGCGGTCTCCTGCGAGTTCCGCCTTTCGGCATGGCAACACAGGACAAGGGTTGCGCTCGTTGCGGGACTTAACCCAACATCTCACGACACGAGCTGACGACAGCCATGCAGCACCTCGACTGGACCCCCTTGCGGGGTAGCGATGTTTCCACCGCCGTTGACCAGCCGTTCGAGCCCAGGTAAGGTTCTTCGCGTTGCGTCGAATTGAACCACATGCTCCACCGCTTGTGCGGGCCCCCGTCAATTCCTTTGAGTTTCAGCCTTGCGACTGTACTCCCCAGGCGGCACATTTAACGCGTTAGCTCCGGCACGGATCAACTGAATGACCCACACCAAATGTGCATCGTTTAGGGCGTGGACTACCAGGGTATCTAATCCTGTTTGCTACCCACGCTTTCGTGTCTCAGCGTCAGTTACGGTCCAGAAAGCCGTCTACACCACCGGTGTTCCTCCTGATATCTACGCATTTCACCGCTACACCAGGAATTCCACTTTCCTCTCCCGCACTCTAGTCACTCAGTATTCGGCGCACCCTCCCAGTTGAGCCGGGAGATTTCACACCAAACTTAAGCAACCGCCTACACACCCTTTACGCCCAGTAACTCCGAACAACGCTCGCTGCCTACGTATTACCGCGGCTGCTGGCACGTAGTTAGCCGCAGCTGCTTCTGCAGGTACCGTCATCATCTTCCCTGCCGAAAGAGCTTTACACCCCGAAGGGCTTCATCGCTCACGCGGCGTCGCTGCATCAGGGTTTCCCCCATTGTGCAAGATTCCCCACTGCTGCCTCCCGTAGGAGTCTGGCCCGTGTTTCAGTGCCAGTGTGGCCGTGTGCCCTCTCAGGCCGGCTACCGATCTTTGCCTTGGTAGGCCATTACCCTGCCAACTAGCTAATCGGCCGCGGGCTCCTCCTTCAGCGCATTGCTGCTTTCCCCTCTCGGGATTATGCGGTATTAGCCCCGGTTTCCCAGGGTTATTCCACACTAAAGGGTAGATTACCCACGTGTTACTCACCCGTACGCCACTGTACTCATGGATTGCTCCACTTTCTCGTTCGACTTGCATGTGTTAGGCGCGCCGCCAGCGTTGATTCTGAGCCGGGATCAAACTCTCATTTGAGAAATGTAGAGTTATAAATCGCTCCGGTTTACTCAGAGTTCTGACGAAGTGTTCTTTACTGCATCCAACCAGATTTTCAAAGATCTGCGCAGCAGCCCACGGACATCATCTGAACATCCATGAACACTGCGGGCCTCGAAACTTGCCCGGCCACAGAGCGGCACAACGCATCTCTGCCGCCGAATCAAAGTGTAGAAACTTTAAAAAGAACCAAACAGGAAGGCCGTATTCCGCTCCATCCGGTGGCCCGGACAGAGTTTTGTTACCATTCCTTGCAGAGGGTCTATAGTTATCTTAACCACTTTCGCCGGCCCAAAGCAAATCCATCAGGGCAAGCGAACCCTACAGCCCTCGAAATCGGTGACTCACTAAACATAGCATCGCCCGGCGCAGAGTGCAAGAGGCGTTACAAAAAAATTCCAGAATTCCACGTCCGAAATAACACGTTCGGGCAAATACCTGAGACGCCGGCTGCGGCCCAGCGCTACCAAACATTTTAGAACCAACAGCTTGCGGGATTATGGCGACTCCGACCGCCAGCCCCGGCCCGGGGATTACAATGGAAAAGCTATGCCGCTCCGGTCCGCTCCGCTCGTGGCAGCACTCCTCGCCCTCCCCGCCTCCGCCCAAGTCACCGTTCAGCAGGCCCTCTCCCGCGTAGCCGAAGAGGCGGAGGTCTTCCAGCAGAACGCTCCCAAATCCCTCACCCGGGAGACGCTGGAACAGCGGGCCCTGATGCCCCCGTCGCGATTCCGGCCGCGTGTCGGTCAGGATGCCCTGGAGGCTCCCAAGCCGCGCTTCAGGGTCCGGGAGGTCGTCTCCGAATACAGCGTCGGCCCGCTCCCGGGTTCCGCCGCCCGTTCCCTGGTGGAATTCCGCGCCGTCACCTCGGTGGACGGCCGCCCGGTCCAGACCGTTGAAAAAGCCCGCCACGCGCTTTCGCTCGGGATCCGGTCCGAGGACGAGCGGGTCCGTAAGCGCATGCTGGAGAACTTTGCCCGTTACGGCTTGGTCGACCTGGCCACGGACTACGGCCTGATCCTGTTGGCCTTCACCAGCCGTGGCCAGCGGCAGATGCAGATCGTACCCGCCGGCGAGGGCCGCGTCGGCCCGGACGAAGCCCTGCTCTTCTCCTGGCAGCAAAACACCCCCGTCGGCGGCGAGCTCGAATTCCGTGGCAAACTGATAACCCGCCGCCCGCTCCAGGGTACGCTGTGGGTCCGGCGGTCCGACGGGCTCCCCCTGCGGGTGGAGACCTGGGCCGAGTATGTCGATGCCGCCAAACACACCATCCGGGACGAAGCGACCATCGATTATGTCCTGTCCCCGCACGGCTTTTTGACCCCCGCTTCCGTGCGCCACCAGCACCGCATCGACGGCCAGCTCGTCACCGAGAACCTCTATCGCTACGAGCCCTTCAAGTTCTTCAGCACAGATACCGACATCAAGTTCACCGAAGTGCCCGATCCCGCCACTCTCCCGCCGCCCGTCAAGAAATGAGCCCCATCCTCTATCTCCACGGCTTCGCTTCGGGTCCCAACTCGACCAAGGCGGGCCGCTTCCGGGAATGCCTGGCAGCCGCCGGCGCCCAAGTCGAAGTTCCCGACCTGGCCGCCGGCGATTTCGAGCATCTGACGCTCACTGGCCAGCTTGCCGTCATCGAACATCTCGCCGCCGGCCGGCCCGTGGCTCTGATCGGCTCCAGCCTGGGCGGCTACCTGGCGGCGCTTTACGCGGCCCGGCATCCGGAGGTGCCGCGCCTCGTGCTCCTCGCCCCAGCCTTCGACTTTGCGAGACGCTGGGCCGATCACCTCGGATCCCGGCAGGTCGAAGCGTGGCGCCGCACCGGCACCATCGATGTCTTTCACTATTCCGAGGGCCGCACCTGCCGCCTCAGCTACGACCTCCTCACCGACGCCGCGCGCTACGAGCCCTTCCCCGATGTCCGCCAACCCGCGCTCATCTTTCATGGCTCCCGTGATGACGTGGTTCCCGCCGCCCTCTCCCGGCAGTTCGCCGCCACGCATCCTGACGCGCGGCTCGAGATCGTGGATTCCGGGCACGAACTGGTCGACGTCGTCGAGACGCTGGCCGCCAGGGCGCGAGACTTTCTGCTGTGATAATCTGCCAATCGCATGGACACGCGATACGCCCTCCGCATGCTCCGCCGGCGCCCGGCTTCACCGCCATGGTGGCGGCTACCCTGGCGCTCGGCATCGGAGCCAACACAGCCGTCTTCAGCGTCATCCCGCTATGACCTGCAAAGTCAGCTACGACAAGACGAAAAGCAGGTGTTCTTCGATCTCCAGAGCTGATTTCCGCGATCTGATTTTTTGAAAGCTGGCTTTGTGGGTGGCCATACGCCGGTTTCAAACTGTGCTCAGGGGCGGCTGGACTCCTTGGTTATCTGTGTGCCCGAGCCTCGAACTTCCTCTCTCGGAAGTGGCCGGAGTACGCCGCTTCCGCCCATCCCCCCGTTTGCCATCCCCCCGGTTTGCCATCCGGCCGCGGAACGCCGATAATATCAATTCGGATATTAGAGACTGAAATTCCTCTGAGGAGGTTCGCGATCATGAGCTCATCATCCCGACGTAGTTTTCTGGGTGCCGGCATGGCCCTTCCCGCGCTGGCTTCCGTTCCCACCGATACCGGCGTTCCGGAGCCACAGACCCCCGCCAGACCCGTCGCGGCTGACGCCCCCAAGTTCACCTGGGGTACCCTGGGCAGGACCGGCTTGCGGGTAACCCGCGTCTCTTTCGGGTGCATGACCACTTCCGATTCGAGCGTGATCGAAAGAGCCGCGGATATCGGTATCAAGCTCTTCGACACCGCCCGCGTCTACCAGGGCGGCAACAATGAACGCATGGTCGGCGCCGCGCTCGGGAAATATCGCTCCCGGGTCTACATCGCCAGCAAGACGCTCGCCCGCGACCGCGCCGGCGCCATGGCCGACCTGGAAACCAGCCTGAAAGAGTTGCAGACCGACCACCTCGACATCTGGTACCTGCACAGCCGCAGCACGCCGGACACCGTCACTGATGAGCTTCTCGAAGCGCAGCGCGCCGCGAAGAAAGAGGGCAAGATCCGCTTCGCCGGCGTCAGCTTCCACGGCGGGCACGCTCAGATGATCCCCGCCATGCTCGCGCTCAACCACTTCGATGTCTTCCTCATCAGCTACAACTTCACCATGGATCCGTCCATCGAACCGCTGATCGAGAACGCCCGCAAGGCCGGCGTCGGCATCGTGGCCATGAAGGCGCTGGCGGGAGGCGTGAAGCCGACCGTCCGCAGTTACCAGGTGCCTGCCGACAAGCTCAACCGCCTGACCCGCGAGGGCGCGCCGGTGGCGGCGTTGAAGTGGGTGCTGAAGAACCCCCACGTCGATACCGTGATTCCCAGCATCGTCGACAACGAACAGCTCGACCAGAACATCGCCGCCATGAGCGGGCCTTTCACCCCCGGCGACGGCAAGCTGCTCTCGGCGCGCCTGGAAGAGATCGGGCCGCTCTACTGCCGCATGTGCGGGCGCTGCGACGGCAAATGCCCGCGGGGTCTGCCGGTCTCTGACATGCTGCGCTTCCTCATGTACGCCGAGGGCTACGGCCAGTTCGCCATGGCCCGCGAGCAGTTTCAGGCGCTGCCCGCCGAGGTCGCCGCGGTGCGCTGCAACTCCTGCGCGCAGTGTGCCATCCAATGCCCCAATGGTGTTCAGGTGGCCGGCCGGCTCCAGCGCGCGCAGGAACTGTTCGCCTAAAGCCGGCTCAGCGCGCGCCGCGCGTCGTGGCCAGCTCCGCCATCAGCGCCACCAGCGCCGCCGTCGCGCACAGCAGTGGGAACCAGTCGCCGAAGCGTGTATAGAGCGTCTTCTCCGAGATGTAGTTGAATCCCGTGTACGACGTCGCCTCCACGTACAGCGGCAGTGTGCCCCGTTCCCGTCCGGCGGAATCGATCACGGCCGTGATCCCGTCGTTGGTCGCGCGCAGGATCCAGCGCCGGTTCTCCGCCGCCCGCATCCGCACGATGCTCAGGTGTTGCTGGCGCGCCGCGCTCTTCCCGAACCAGCCGTCGTTCGACAGGTTGAACAGCACTTCCGCGCCCCCGTCGGCGAACTTGCGCACGAAGTTGGGGAACACGGATTCGTAGCAGATGAAGGCCCCGATGCGGTGCGTCCCCACGGGCGAAACCACCACCCGGCTTCCGGCGTGGAAGTCGCCGGCTTCAGTCGAGATCTTCCGCGTCAGCATGCCGAAGGGCCACGGCACAAACTCTCCGAACGGCACCAGGTTTACTTTGTCGTACCGGCTCACCAGGGCGCCCGCGGGCGAAATCAGTATGGCGGAGTTGAGCGGGTCGCCGCCGGGCGTGTGCGCCACGATGCCGGTCAGCAGGTAGGCGTGCGCCGCGCGCGCCAGGCTGTCGGCGTAGTTTCGAAACCGTTCGTCTTCGTAGTAGTACAGCGGCGCCGGCACCTCCGGCCAGGCGATGATCGAGGGCGGCTCGGCGCTCTGCGCCAGCGCGTCCCGCAGTGAGTTCGCCGCCAGCCGTCGCTGCATCGCGTCCACCGATTCCTGCGTCCAGTCCTCGGTTTCGGAGATGTTCGGCTGCACCAGCAGCGCGGTGTCGCGCCCGCGTTGGGCGCGCGGCATCGCCGGCAGCGCCAGCAGCGCTGGAAGCATCGCGAGCCACAACAGTTCCCGTCGCGGCCGGCCCAGCACCGCTACTGCCAGGGCCACGGCCAGCATGGCGAAGACGAATGACAGGCCGTAGACTCCCGTGAGCGGCGCCAGCCGCAGCGGAATTCCCATGTCGATCCCGGCATCGCCCAGCGCCAGCCACGCGAATCCCAGCGGCCCGTGCGTCACCTCCACTGCCACCCATAGCGCCGCCACCGCGGGAATAGCCCACCACCTCCGCATCAGCGTTCCGGCCAGCACCGCGAATACCGCCATGTGCAGCCCCTTGGCCAGGGCGAAAAGCAGAAACAGGGCCCAGGCGGTGGCGTCTCCCGTCCCGCCGTAGAAATCGAGCACGTGCTGAATCCAGTAGCACACGCCGAACCAGTACACGGTCCCCGCGCCCCACCCCAGCCAGAAGCGTTGCAGCCACCGCGGCTCGCGCGCCACCGCCACCAGCAGCGGCGTGAGCGCCACCGGCGCAAACCACACCACGTTGAACTTGGGAAAGGTGAGGATCAGCAGCGCCGCCGAAACCAGCGCCAGCACCCGGTTCAGCACCGGTCTTTGCCTTGGGTGGCCTCTTCCGCGACCGCGTCCGCCATGTACGAACTTCGCACCAGCGGCCCGCTGAACACCGCCTGAAAGCCCAGCCCGAGCCCGTAGTCGCGGTAGGCTCGAAACTGTTCGGGCGCGATGAACGCGGCTACCGGCAGGTTCCTCCGCGTGGGCTGCAGGTACTGCCCGATGGTCGCCACGTCGGTTCCCGCGCCGCGCAGGTCCCGCAGCAGCGCGCACACTTCCTCCGCGGTTTCACCCAGCCCCACCATCAGGCCCGACTTGGTCAGGATCCCCGGCGCATACCCGCGTGCGAACGCCAGCACATCCAGCGACTGCCGATACTCCGCCTGCGGCCGTACGCGCCGGTAGAGCCGCGGCACCGTCTCCACGTTGTGGTTGAAGACGTGCGGTTCCGCGTCCAGCACGCGAGCCACCGCTGCGTGGTCGCCGCAGAAGTCCGGTGTCAACACCTCCACCCGCGCCTCCGGCAGCGCGCGGCGGACCTCCCGCACGGTCTCGGCAAAATGCCGCGACCCGCCGTCCGCCAGGTCGTCGCGGTTCACACTCGTGATCACCACGTAGCGCAGCTTCATGTCCGCGGCCATGCGCGCTACGTTGCGCCGGCTCGGAGGCGTCCAGCCGCATGTCGTGCCGCGCGGGATTGCCTTTCGGCACCGAGCAGAAGCCGCACCCCCGCGTGCAGCGGTTCCCCAGGATCATGAACGTCGCCGCCCCGCGATGGAAGCACTCGTGGATGTTCGGGCACCGCGCCGACTCGCACACGGTATGCAGCCGCAGTTCCCGGAGTCCCGTCTTGAGCCGGTGCAGCGACTCGAAATGCGTGCGCCCCTTGCGCGCCCACTCCGGCAACCGCGGGCGCGCCACGCTCCCCGCCGCACGACCGATCTGTACCAGCGAATCGCCCACCCTATCTCTTGAACGTGACGAGACGGTTGAAACCGGAGTTCTCCAGTTCCGTCTTGGCGCGTCCCATGGACGCGTTGTCGCTGTACGGTCCCACCAGCACGCGAGTGAGGTTGCTGGGGCCGGGACTCGTGGTGGCCGGAAATCCCTTGTCCTTGAGGCTCTGCACAATCATCTGCGCGGACTCGCAGGTTGGCGGTGGCGATCACCTGCCAATACGACCCCGAGGCGGGTTCCGGCGCTCTGCGGCGGTTGGGGGAGGCGGCTGCCGGCGGCGGTCCGGTTCGCGAGCCGGCTGCGTGGTGGGCTGCGGCTGCCGGAAGCCGCGGGTTTCCGCGCCTGCCGCCGGGGGCTCCTTTGCGTGCCCTCCGCGGGCGGCTGCGCCTCCTGCGGTGGAGGCACGGGTGCCGATGCCGGCTGCGGGCGCGGCTCCGCGGACACGGCCTGGGCGCGGCCGGCGGCGACGCCTCGGCCTGCATCCTGGGCACCCGCGAGTTCTGCCCCACCACGTATCCCATGGCGAATGCCACCGCGAATAGCAGGACGACGATAAAAAAACCGCTCAGCAACTGGCGGTTGCCCACCACCAGCTCGAATTCACCCGTTTCGTTGTTCCGCATGTTTTAGGGATTCCGGGCGCCCGGATCCGGCGGATTCCCAGCGCGATCCAGGGCGCGGCCCAACGATGCAATTATATCGAGTGGCAGAGGGAATACGATGGTCGTATTCTTTTCGGTCCCGATTTCCACCAGGGTTTGCAGGTAGCGAAGCTGAAGCGCCATCGGCTGTTTCTGAATGACTTCGGCGGCCATGCTCAGCTTTTCCGCGGCGGTGTACTCGCCTTCCGCGTGGATGATCTTGGCGCGCCGCTCGCGCTCCGCCTCCGCCTGCCGCGCGATCACACGGATCATCTGCTCCGCCAGATCGACCTGCTTCACCTCCACCATCGTCACCTTCACGCCCCATGGCGAAGTGTGCTGGTCCAGGATCGATTGCAGCCGTACGTTGAGGCTCTCCCGCTGGCTCAGTAGCGTGTCCAGGTCCACCTCGCCCAGGACGCTGCGTAGCGTGGTCTGCGCCAACTGCGACGTGGCATACAGGAAGTTCGACACCTCCACCACCGCCAGGCTTCGGCTCGATCACCCGGAAGTAGATCACCGCGTTCACCTTCACCGTCACGTTGTCGCGCGTGACTACATCCTGCGACGGCACCTCCAGCGTGTCGATCCGCAGCGATACGCGGACGATGCGATCGATGGGCGCGAACACCAGGATTACGCCCGGCCCCTTGGGTTGCGGCAGTACGCGGCCGAGGCGGAAAATGACCCCCCGTTCGTATTCCCGCAGGATCTTGATGGAACTGAACAGGTACAGCGCGATGATGATCAGGATGATGGTTCCGTAGGGGATTGTGTCGCTCATTTTCAGTCTCCATTCTGTTCTGGAACCGGTTCTACGGTGAGCTTCAACCGGTCGATGGCCGTCACCCGCACGCGGGCGCCGGCGGCCACCGGCCGGAGTGCCACCGCGTTCCAATACTCTCCGTGCACAAAAACTTTGCCCTCGGGCTCGAGCGCGGTGAGGGCCGATCCGGTTTCGCCGATCATACCCTCGCCTCCGGTCTCGACCTTGTTCTTACGCGCGCGCACCACCAGCGTCAGGAGGAACACCATGATCGCCGAGAACGGCAGCACCAGCGATATCGCCGTGGCCCAGTGAATGCGCATCTCGGGCAGGGGGCTGTTGACCAGGGTCATGGCGCCCAGCAGCATCGCCACCGCGCCGCCCACCCCCAGGACGCCGTGCGAGGCGTAGTTGGCCTCCAGCACAAAGAGCACGAGGCCCAGCACCAGCAATGCCGCTCCCAGCCAGTTGATGGGCAGCACCGAGATGGCCGAGAGGCCCAGCAGAGCGAAGATCGCGCCGAAGACGCCCGGCGCGATCAGCCCCGGCGTCGAGAATTCCACGAAGATCAGCATGGCGCCGATGAACAACAGCACCAGCGCGATGTTCGGGTCGGCGATGGCGGAGATGATCTTCTGCCGCAGAGATTTCCGGTAGACCTCGATCGTCGCGCCCGCGGTGTGCAGGGTCTCCGTGGTTCCGTTGAAGCGCGTGACCTGGCGCCCGTCCAGCGCGGTGAGCAGTTCCTGTTCGCTGGGCGCGACCAGGTCGATCAGGTGCTGATCCAGCGCCTCGCGCTCCGTGAACGATTTGCTCTGGCGCACCGCGGTTTCCGCCAGGGCCGCGTTGCGGCCGCGCTTGGCGCAGATGCTGCGCAGATACGCCGCGGCGTCGTTTTCCACTTTCTCCTTCATGGTGGCGTCCATCTCGACGCCAATCGCCACCGGATGCGCCGCGCCGGTGTTGGTGGCCGGAGCCATGGCCGCGACGTCCCCCGCTTCCAGGATGAAGAACCCCGCCGAAGCCGCGCGTCCCCCGCTGGGCGCCACGTACGTGACCACGGGAACGGGCGAAGAGGCGATCTCCTCGATGGTTTCGCGCATCGCATCCATCAGCCCGCCGGGTGTGTTCAGCCGCACGATGACCACCGCGGCGTGAGCCTCCCGTGCGCGGCCGATGGCGCTGCCCACAATGTCCGCCGTGATGGGATGCACCACGCCGTCCACATCCACCACGATCGCCAACGATGCGGCGGCCGCTTGCGCCGCAAGCGCAAACGCTAACGCGACAATCGGACTCCTTCGCAATCTATCCTAAATATACACCGATCGGGACAACACAGTCCGAAACAGCGCATCCCGCGCTCCCGGGTCCGCCCGCACACTCCACCCAAACAGATAATCGAGTCTGAAATCGGGAACCGCTCCGCGCTCCGTTGCCTCCCGCGAGGAATCTCACTTTGGTAATTCGTTTGATACAAAGTTTCGATGGGTTTTTGGTGCGCTTTCCGCTAAAATAGGGGGGATCTGAACTATCGAGGGAGAGTCACAAAAACCAAATGACCAGAAAGCGCAACACCGAATCCGAAATTGTAGTGTCTACCCAGGGTTCTTCCGCCGCTCCCGCCCGTCGTAAGACTTCCAGCCGCACCCGTTCCAAGTATGTTGCTTCCCCGGCCGAAGCACCCGTAGTTTCCGAGCCGGAAGTCGCAACCCCGGAAACCACGAACGGCGCGGCCGCGTACGAACCGACTCACGAGGAAATTGCGCTCGTTGCGTACCAATACTGGGAAGCCCGTGGCCGCCAGGGCGGCTCCTCGGAAGAAGACTGGCACCGCGCGGAACACGAATTACGCAGCAAGGCCCAGACCGCGTAGTCATTACTTATACCTTCTCAACACCGCCAGCAGGCGGCCCTGAACGATGACGTCCCGTGCCGGGACAACAATGGGTTTTAGAGCGGAATTCGCAGGCTGGAGGCGAATCATGTCTCCAGGCTCGCGATAGAACCGTTTCAGCGTTGTCTCGCTGCCGGCTACCAGCGCCACCACAACCTCGCCGTCGCGCGCCTGTGAAACCCGTTCCAGGAGAATCAGGTCGCCGTTGCAGATGTGATCGTCGATCATCGAGTCCCCGCGCACCTCCAGGGCGAACGTGTTGGGGTTGCCCGTGAAGTCCGCGAAACTCAGCGTCTCATGCTGCTCCACCGCTTCCACCGGGGCGCCCGCCGCGATATGCCCGAGCAGCGGGATCTCCGGCCGCATCCGCCGTTGCTCCTGCAAATACTTGGGGGACAGTTCCAGAGAGCGGCTCTGATTGAAGCCGCGCTTCAGGTAGTTCTTGCCCTCCAGCACGGAAATGTGCTTGTGCACCGTCGCCAGCGAAGCCAGATCGAGGCCCTTCGCGATCTCGTCGTAACTGGGACAATACCCGTGTTCATCGACGAACGTGGCGATGAAGTCCAGCACCTGCTTCTGCCGCTTAGTCAATGCCATGCCCCTATTGTGGGCGAATAAAAGGGGAAAATCAAGAACTTATTTCGTTCAGCACCTGCAATCAGCGAGGTTGCCAATTCACTAGGGCGGGCCAGCGATTCCGGCGGAACCGGGCTACCAAGTGTTTGAATTTCACTCGTTTGCTGGGTCCCTTTTGCCGGACTTGGTCGCCAACTCTCTGGGACGGGTCGCGAGGTCCTCTCGGTGGAAGTCGCGCCCAACTGGAAGTTCGGCACGATGCCGTTACATGTTACTCGTCGCGTAGCAGGTCTTCGAGTTGCGCGATCAGGACTTGCAGATCCGACACCACGGTGCTCCAGACCAGTCCGACGTTCACGTCGGAGTATACGTGGATCAGCCGGTTGCGCATTCCTTTGTTCAGGGCCCACGGTATGTCGGACGCCGCGTTGCGCAGTTCCTCGGACACCGCTGTGGCGGCCTCCCCGATGATCTCTATCTCTTTGCACCAGCGACGGTAAAAGCATCCTGTCGCTGGAGAGATCCGCTAACGTACGGTCCTTGGCGAACGCCCGCGCTTCCAAACCCGCCTCCAGCATATGCCCGAGACGGATGCGGTCATCGGCTTTCACACTGCACGAGTGCGGAGTTCACAACTTCCTTGCGGAAATACCGGCTCAGGTCCTCGGCAGTCCGCATGTCGACTTTTCGGCCCAGGATCGCAGACAACTCGATCTCCATACCTGCCAGAGTGATCAAGCCTGGCAGGTGATCTGGATCGAACTCCACAAGAACGTCGACGTCACTGTCGGCGTTGAATCGCGGCGTCAGGACCGAGCCAAAAAAGGAGAGCCTCCGGATATGATTCCGGCGGCAAAACTCCACGACGCGTTCGCTCGGAACTGCAATCGGCAAGGCAGGCATCAGTCAGACTCGGTGTTCAGTATCCCACGCGGGAGGCTGAGTCTTGCCGCAAGCCGAAAAAACACGCCCGGATCCATCGTAGTTCGACGGCTGACTCTTACGTTGGTATCGGCGGTGACGCTTCCATACACCGTCGCAAGTCCACGCTCAGACCGCACTTGAAATCGGTCTATCCACGTCATTCTGCGAGTTCCTGAATGCGATGTCCGCCGGACTGCATGATCGCACACTAAACGGCCTGCAGCGCTACCGCCTTGGCGACCCGACAATCTTCGGCCTCAGGCCGTAAAACCGGAGAGTACTAGGGCCGCTTCTAGTACCCTCCGATGCATTTCCCAACACTCTTTTCTTGAGAGATGTATGACGTGTGGGATACATACCTATGTCCGTCAAGATCAGCCTCAATCCCTAACTATGGGACTGACCGTGGCGGCAGCCTGTCCAAATGCACGTCGAAATCGAGAGTTCGGGCGACCGCAACTGGTATGCCGTACAAGTCCGGCACCACCACGAGGCGCGGGTGGCCACGGCGCTTGATCACAAGGGCTACGACCCCTTCCTGCCCAGCTACCGTGTCCGCCGCCGCTGGTCCGACCGCACGGTGGAAATCGATTCTCCCCTATTCCCCGGATATGTGTTCTGCCGGTTCGACGCCTCCCAGCGCCGCCTGCCTGTCGTCACCACACCCGGCGTGATCCGCATTGTCAGCGGACCCGGTGGGCCGGTCCCGGTGGAGGAACGGGAAATTGCCGCTGTCAGAGCCGTCGTCGCGTCGGGAATCGCCAGCCGTCCATGGCCCTACCTGAAGGCAGGCCAGAGGGTGCGCATCCGGTACGGTGCGCTGGAAGGCATCGAGGGAGTCTTTCTCGAGATCCGGAATCAGCAGCGCCTCATCGTTTCCGTCTCGCTGCTCCAGCGCTCCATCCAGGTCGATATCGACAGTTCCATGGTCGTGCCCGTCAATGCCGCCTGGCGGCCGGCGCAATCCGCCTAAGTAATCCACCTTCATCCTATGGTTGTTTTGAAACGCAAGAACCGTGTGCTGACCCTCCGTCTCTCGGACGAGGATTACCGGGTGCTGCAGCAGGCCTCCCTGAAAGACGGAGCCCGCAGCCTCTCGGACTACGCTCGCGACTCACTCTTTCGCGAGTCGCGCCGCCATATCCCTGTTCCCGGCGAGCTGCAATCCAGAATGGATGAGTTCGCCCTGGAGCTCAACTCGCTGAACCACGCGCTGCGCCAGTTGCACGCGCTGATCCAGGACAAGCCGGGCGAGGCCGGGTAAACATGCGGGCCGCAATCCTGCTCGCCTGGATGCTACTGCCGCTGGCACTCGCCGCTCAGCCGCAGCAGCCCGCCACCGCGCCGATACGCTCTACGTACGTCCTCGGACCGGAAGACCAGATCAGCATTCGCGCGCTGGAGGTGGACGAGATCAGCGACAAGCCGGTTCGCATCGATATGACCGGTTATCTGCGCTTGCCGCTGGTGGGACGCATCCGGGGTGCCGGGCTCACCATCGAGCAGCTCGAGAACGAGATCGGCGCCCGCCTCAAGGTGTACGTCAAGCAACCCGAGGTGGCCATATCGGTGGTCGAGTTCCATAGCCAGCCCGTCAGCGTGATCGGCTCCGTGCGCAATCCCGGCGTGCACCAACTCGAGGGCCAGAAGACGCTCGTGGAGATGCTGTCGCTGGCCGGCGGGCTTGCGGACGATGCCGGGTACTCCGTGAAGATCACGCGACGGCTGGAGTGGGGCCGCATCCCGCTGCCCTCGGCGGCCGACGATTCCACCGGCGCATTCTCCGTTGCCGAGGTCAGCCTGAAGGAGATTCTGGAAGCCCGCAACCCGGCCGGGAATATCGTCATCCGCCCGCAGGACGTGATCTCCGTTCCCCGCGCGAACATGGTTTACGTCATCGGTGAAGTGCCGAAAGCCGGCGGCTACGTGCTGCGCGAACGGGAAACGCTTTCGGCGCTGCAGGCCCTGTCGCTGGCGGGCGGGCTCGACCGCGCCGCCGCGCCCCAGAACGGGCGGATCCTGCGGCTGCCGGCCGGCGGTGGGAACCGCACCGAAATCGCGGTCAACCTGAAGCGCATCATGGCCGGCCAGTCCGGCGACGTGCCGCTCCAGGCCGAAGACATCCTTTTGATACCCAGCAGCGCTCCCAAAAGAGCCATCAGCCGGGCGGCCGAAGCCGCCGTCCAGATCACCACCGGGCTCATCATCTTTCGCCGCTAATGCAACAGCTACCCGGCCCCATCTCTTCCGGAGGATATCCTCCGGCCCTCGGTTCTCCGCCCCCGCCCCCCGGCGGACTTCTCGACTATTGGCGGATTGTCCGCCGCCGCCGCGCGGGCGCCTGCCTCATCGCGCTCGCCGGTCTGCTCGCCGGTCTGCTCTACACCCTGCCGCAGACCCCCGTCTTCCAGGCCCGCACCACCATCGAAATTCAAAATCTGAACGAAGACTTCCTGCATATGCGCGATCTGACTCCGACCTCCAGCTCGGCGGCCGGGTGGGATCCCGCGCTGGACCTTCAGACCCAGGTTCGTATCCTCCAGAGCCGCGCCCTCGTCGATCGCGTTGCCGGGAAGCTCGATCTCGCGCACCGCCCCATCGCAGCGCCCCCAGCCATGGTCGCGCGCTGGCGCAACGCTCTCGGACTCCGCCCGCCCGTGCTCGATCCCGCGCGCAATCTGGGCGTGCGGGCGCAAGCCGCCACCCGCCTCATCGAAATCTCGTTCGATTCCACCGACGCCCGCCTGGCCGCGGATTTCGCCAATACCCTCGCCGCCGAGTTCATCGAGCAGAACCTGGAAGCGCGCTGGCAGACCACGCAGCACACCGGCGAGTGGCTGCAACGCCAGATGGAAGATGTCAAGACCCGCCTGGAGCGCGCCGAACACGCCTTGCAAACCTATGCCAGCGAGTCCGGTCTTCTGTTTACCCAGGAGAAAGACAACGTCGCCGAACAGCGGCTGAAGCAGCTTCAGGAAGAGCTTTCCAAAGCCCAGGCCGATCGCATCACGCGCCAGTCCCGTTACGAGCTCGCTCGGCGCGCCGCGGTGGATTCCATCGCCGAAGTGCTGGATGACGGGTCGCTCCGCGATGTCCAGGGCAAGCTTACCGACCTGCGCCGCCAGCTTGCCGAGCTTTCCTCCACCTATACGCCGGCTCATCCCCGGGTGAAGAAAGTGGAGGCGCAGATTCGTGAGCTGGAAAATACCCTGGCGCGGGAGCGTGGCAATATCCTGGCGCGCATTCACAACGATTTCGAAGCCGCCGAACGCCGCGAGAAACTGCTCGCCGCCGATTACGCCGCCGGCGTCCAGGTGGTTGCCGCGCAGGCCGCCAAGGTGACCCACTACGACATTCTGAAAAGGGAGGTCGATACCGACCGGCAGATCTACGACAACATGCTCCAGCGCGTCAAGGAAGCGGGCATCGCCTCCGCGCTGCGCGCCTCCAACGTACGGGTGGTCGATCCCGCGATTCCTCCCGCCGTGCCCTACAAACCCAGCCTGGCGGAGAACGCGGCGGCCGGCCTGTTCGCCGGGCTGTGCCTCGCCGTGGGGTTTGTCGTGATGCGCGAACGCGGGGACCGCACCATTCACGATCCCGGCGATGCCACGACGCTGGTCGGGCTCACGGAGCTGGGAACCGTGCCCAGCGCCCTGCTCGAACCGGCCCCCAGGCACCGCATCGCCCACTCCACCGAGCTCGTCACCCTCCGGCGAAAACCGTCGGCCATGGCCGATTCGTTCCGCGCCACCCTGGCGTCGATTCTCTACACCGGTCCCGGCGGCGACGGCCCGCGCGTGATCGTTTTCTCCAGCGCGGGGCCAAAGGAAGGAAAGACCACCCTCGCCACCAACCTGGCCATTGCCCTCGCCGAAATCGACCGCCAGGTGCTGTTGATCGACGCCGATCTGCGGCGCCCGCGCCTGCACCGTGTTTTCGATCTCGCGAACCAACACGGTCTCGTGGACGCCCTGGCCGGTGTTGAACCGTTGGAGCACGCGCTCCACGACCACATCCGCTACAGCGGTGTGCCCAATCTATGGGTGATGACCAGCGGTCCATCGGGCGAAGGCGCCCCGGCGCTGCTCCACTCCGCGCGGTTTCCCGAACTCCTGCAGCATGCCCGGCAGCAGTTCGAAATGGTGCTGATCGATGCGCCGCCCATGCTTACCATCGCCGATGCCCGCGTGATTGCCCGCCACACCGATGGCGTCGTCCTGGTGGCGCGCGCCAATGCCACATCGCGCGATTCGCTCCAGGACGCCTGTCATCGCCTCGCCGAAGACGGCACCCGCGTGCTCGGCGCCGTCCTCAACGACTGGAATCCCAAACACTCGTCCCGTTACAGCCGCTATTACCAACGCTATTACCAAGCCGCCCCGATGTAGCGGCGGCTCAGGCCTTCCGGCCGGCGGGCCGGAAAACCTGCGCCACTCACCCTACGGTGTCGAATGCGTATCCTGGCCCATTGCCTTCCATCCTTCCAGGTTCCACCGCGTCCCACTCGGCATTTCGAAGTGGTTGGCGGTCCCCGGAGAGACGAAGGTGTTGTTGTCGCTCGCAATCAGCGCCGGCGCTTTGTCGCAGAAGTAGTACAGCACCGGGCTCTCGAAGGAGTTCCCGCTGGAATGCAAAGTGAACGCCGTGCCGTTGGCATAAATGCAGAAACCATCGGTGGCGACGGTGCTGCCCTCCAGGGTGACCGACGACCCGTCTCCCATCACCAGCAGCGCCGTGTTCCCACCCAGGCTGGAGTTCCGGATGGTCGCGTCGGCGCCCGCGGATTGAATCTGAACCGCACGCCCGTTCCCCGGCTTGCCATTCAGCACGCACGTGTCAATCACAACCGTGGTCGCCTCCGTGTAGAGAACCGCTCCGTTGGATTCGGTCCCCTCGGTTGCCGTGCAGCCAATGGCGACCGTGCCCACCGCGTTACCCGCGGTGTAGCCGCGAGGGCAGTTCTCCACCCGGCATCCCTCCCAGGTGATCATCCCGAACTCGCTGGTGTCGTTCGAATGGCCTCCGAACCCCGCCCCCGTCGGGCCCACGAAGTCGTGCGCGTAGCAATCCACGAACGTGACATTGTCGTTGGACAGGTTCGCGCCGTTATAGACGAACATCATGGCATCGCCCGTGCTATACGCCCGGTCCGCTTCCACCCCCGTCACCTTACTTCGGGGGCCGACGTATACATTGTGTTTCGTGCCCTCCGATGCCACGCAGTTCGACAGCGTGCCGTGGGCGTACACCTTCAGCGAGCCGTCGTTGTGCAGATTGCGGCGTGTCTGGATGCCGGTTACCGTGATGTAGTTCGCGCCTTCCAGTCCATACTGCCGCCGGCTGTATTCATAGGTCTTGCCGCTGGTGCCCGGGCCAGAGCCGTCCGCGGCGTGGACATACAGAGTGATGGACGGCGCCGAATCCGACGATGGGTAATAGCTGCCCGCCTGCGCATCGCAATCGGCCGGCGAAGACGCCCGGACCAGCCGCGCATCGTCTTCCCACACGGATACGAACTGCGCCGAGTCAGTGCCATCCAGGGCTACGGTTGCCTGGTAGACATTCGTAAGGCCCGCCGCCTTCGACCAGGCGGCCGCCGCTACTACGTCCGAGCAGTCCAGCAGCGGCCTGGCGCCGGCGCCGTAGGCCATCACCTTCACGTGATCCGCTGGTATGGCGAGGTTCTCGCGCCAGTGCGAACCGCTCGCCAGGGCCACCACGTCGCCCCTCCGAATCCTGGGAAGGACCGCCGCTATCGTGCGCAGCGCATCGGCAGGCGACTTGCCCTGGTGCCCGTCGAAGCCGTTGACCGAGTCCACGTACCAGGGCCGCTGCGCGCGCCGGCCCCGGAACCCTCCCGCCCTGACGATCATGCGCTACACTCCCGCCGCGGGCGTAATGTACAGTTCGCCGTCCGCGCCGTCGCTGATCACCGCCACACGGTCCGTCCCGTAGCAGGCAAAGTACTCCGGCGTGTTGGCAGGAAGAAAAAGGGAGCTTGCGTCGGCAACCGCGGCGGGACCGAACGCGATATGGCAATCCACGGTTGCCAGCAGCCGGACGACGTTACCGTCGGCGGCCGCGCTCTGACTGGATGTGGAAGTGACCGTGATCTTCTGCGTCGCTCCCGGCCGGATCACCGGCAGCGAACCCAATTGATACAGTCTTGTGAGATAGTTCATCATCGCCCCAATGTTAGCGTCCCGGCTCCCGCGTTCCGCCCTGGACCTGGAACCAAGTAACTCATAAAAAAGCCAATTACTTTTTTCCAACTTTTGTGACTCGAATTCTCATCCTCGGCGCCGGACCCACCGGGCTCGGCGCTGCCTGCCGCCTTCGCGAGCTGGGCCACAGCAATTTCCTGGTGCTGGAAAAGAACACCTGGCCGGGTGGTCTCGCCGCCTCCTTTACCGATCCCCGTGGCTTCACCTGGGATATCGGCGGCCACGTCTACTTCTCCCAGTACCCTTATTTCCGGCAAGCCATGCACTCGGCGCTGCCGGGCGGGTGGATCACTCACGACCGCCGGTCTCATATCTGGATCCGCGACCGGTTCGTGCCCTACCCGCTGCAAAACAACCTGCGCCTGCTGCCCAGGGAAGACCTGCTCGAATGCATCCTCGGACTGCTGGCGCGGCCCCCGGTGAATGGATCCGCGCCTAACTTCAAGGATTGGGTCAGCGCCTCGTTCGGACCGGCTCTCGCCTCCTTGTTTTTCCTGCCCTACAACGAGAAGGTCTGGGCCTGGCCGGCGGGAATGCTGAGCACCGCATGGGTATCCGGCCGCGTCGCCCCCGTGGATCTCAAGCGCGTTTTGGAGAACCTTATCCTCGACCGCGACGACGTCGAATGGGGCCCCAATCGCACCTTCCAGGTTCCGGCGCGCGGAGGCGCCGGCGCCCTGTGGCGCAATCTCGCCGCCACCCTGCCGCCCGGCTCCATCCGTTACGGCGAGGAAGTGGCCTGTATCGAGTCCTCGCGTCACGTGGTGATCGCCACCGATGGCGCCGAACACCACTATGACGCCCTCATTTCCACCATGCCGCTCGATACTCCCGCCGGCACCACGCGGCACTCTTCGGTGCATTCCATCGGCATCGGCATCCGCGGCGCCACTCCAGCCCACCTGAAGAACCGCAACTGGATCTACTTCCCGGAACCGGATTGCCCGTTCTATCGCGTGACGGTCCTGTCCAACTACTCCCCGCACAACGCGCCACCGGGGCATTGGTCGCTCCTGGCGGAGGTCTCGTCCTCCCCGTACCGGCCGGTGGACGAGTCCACACTCATCGAACAGACCCTGGCGGGCCTGCGCCACAAGCGGCTTCTGAGCTCCACCGACGAGGTGGTCTCCACCTGGCGGCACCGCGCCGACTACGGCTATCCGACCCCCACCATCGGCCGCGATGAGATCGTCGAAGCGCGGTTACGCCAACTGGAAAAACAGGACATCTACTCGCGCGGCCGGTTCGGCGCCTGGAAATACGAGGTCGGCAACCAGGACCACTCCTTCATGCAGGGAGTCGAAGCCGTGAATCGCATTTTGCGGAACGAACCCGAAACCACCGTGTGGGCGCGAACATGAGCGCGGGGGTCTTCGCCCTGGCCGGCTACATCCGCTCCGAGCATGCCGCGGTGCGGCTGGTCCGCGGCAGCACCTGGAACCTGCTGTCCAACGTTTCCATCCACGCGGCATCGGTGGCGTGCGCCATCATCGCCGCCCGCCAGCTTGGTCCCGAGACCTTCGGCAGGTTCGCCATCATCAACGCCACCATCGGCATGACCGGCACCATCGTGGCCCTCAACATCGGCGTAACCGCTACCCGCCATCTCGCCGCCTGCCGCGACACCGATCCCGGACGCGGGCGGCGCCTGGTCGATCTGTCGGTGCTCGTCGCCGTGCTGTTCGGACTGCTCGGCACCGCTTGCGCCGCCTGCCTGGCTGCTCCCATCGCGCGCGGAGCTTTGCACGCCCCCCAGGTGGCGTCCGAGTTGCGGCTGGCTTCTCCGCTGGTTCTCGCCAGCGTGCTCGCCGGCGTGCAGGCCGGAATCCTGGCCGGTCTGGAACGTTTTCAGACACTGGCCACCATCAATCTCGGGCGCGCGCTGATCACCGTCCCCGCCACCGTGATCCTGATTGCTTTCGGGGGACTTCAGGGCGCAATCCTTTCGCTGATCGCGGGAACGCTGGCCGCCGTGATCGCCGGCGCCGTAGCCGTGCGCCGTGCCCTGCCGCCCACCTTCCCGCGTCCGGATTACCTGGGCTGTTGGAGGGAGTGGCGCGTCCTGACCACCTTTTCTTTGCCCTCGCTGCTGCACACCCTGTCGTTTACCCCGGTGCAGTGGGCCATGGCCGCGCTGCTGGTGACGTCGCCCGGAGGTTTCGTGCAGATGGGGATCTATACCGCGGCCAACCAGGTGCGCACCCTGGTCACCTATCTGCCGTCGGCCCTCGGGCAACCGGCGCTCGCCATGCTTTCGCGGGAATTGCATATCGGCCGGCGCTTCCGTCAGATCTACCGGCAGACGCTCGTGCTCGCCACCGGGATCGCGGTCCTGACGGGGCTGGTGGTGCTGCTCGGCGCCCCGTGGATCCTCGCCATCTACCACCCCGAGTTCCGCAGCCACTGGGTATCGCTCGCGCTGCTGATCGTCTCCGGCGTCATCCAGGTTCCCGGCTGGATCGCCTCGCTCGCATTGTTCAGCGCCGGCCGCGTGTGGACCGGGCTGTGGTTACAGGGCCTCTGGGCGGCGGCCACGCTGGGTTCCTCCTGGTGGCTGGTGCCGCGGCTGGGCGTCATGGGGCTCGCGCTCGCGCTCCTGATCGGCAACGGGATCCAGTCTCCCGCCACACTGTTCGTCGCACGTCGCACATCATGACCGTTCACTCCACATACCGGTACCTCAAGCTGCTCGCCAAGCACGGTCCCCTGTATCCGTTCTGGAAAAGCCTTTTTCCACGGCGGATTCTCCGCTCCGAGCCCATCCGTACCCATCTTTGGGGCGATCCCACGGTCTGCGTCCTCACCAGCGCCAAGGACTGGCTGCCTTGCCTGTGGGGGCTCGCGAGCTTCTATCGATTCAGCGGACGCCGCGATCCGCTGCTGATCTACGGCGATGGCACGCTGACCCCGGCCCACGCGGAGGCCATGATCCGCGTTTTCCCGAACGCCCGCGTGGTGGACCGCTGCTGGATCGATCCCGCGATGGAACTCCTGCTGGAGCGCTATCCCCGCTGCCGGCAGTATCGCGAAACCCAGCCCTACGCCCTGCGGATCATCGACTTTCCCTCCATCTGCGAATCCCGCTTCATCCTGGTTCTCGACTCCGATGTCCTGTTCTTCGAAGAACCCACCGAACTCATCACCCGCCTGGCCGACCGCGAGCCCGGCGACTTCCTGTTCCAGAACGATTTTCAGGACGCCTACGCCGCTCCACGCGCCAGGCTCGCCGCCGATTTCGGCGTGGACGTGCCGCCTTCTCTGAACTGTGGCATCATGCTCGCCGACGTTTCCGGCTTCCGCTACGACTGGATCGAGGACTGGCTCGGCCGGCCGGAGCTGGTCAACCATTGCTGGAGCGAGCAGACGCTGTGGGCAATGTACGGCGCGCGTCACCGGCCCTTGCGGCTGAGCGACGATTACGCGCTGGTGTGCTCTCCCGGCATCCGGCGCGGCCTGGCCGCCAAGCACTATGTGAAGCCCATCCGCGACCTGCTTTACGTGGAAGGCATCCCCCACCTCTCCGCCCTGCTGCACAGCTTATGAGTGCCGCCCTCAGACATACGGACGTGGGCCCCATCACCGTGTTTGCGGCCGGTTTCGCGCCGATCGGCGGCGTCGAGTCGTTCCTTTACGACCTGCTCACCGCGATGTCGCAGCGGGGCTTCGACTGCCGCCTGCTCTGTTGGGGCGGCCGCGACGCGCGCCTGCGGCAACTCTCCGCCGGGGGCGTTCGCGTGCACCGGTTGCCTTTTCGCCGGGGCTGCCGCTGGGCCTGGCCCGACCGGCTGCTTTTGTCGCGTACCCGCTCCGTTATCCTCGATTCCGGCCTGGTGCTGTTCGCAAAGCCTCTGCCCGAGCCCGTCCAACGCGGCCTCCTGAAGCTGCGCGGAACCAATCCCGGACCGCGCTTCGTTCTGGTGACACCGTACCGGCCGGCCGAAATGTGGCAGTCCGCCCCGCCTCTGCTGAACAGGCTCGACGCCATCGCCGTGCAAGCTGAGGGCTTCCGCACGGACCTGCAGGCCCTGGGGTATGCCGGTCCGATCACCGTGTTGCCCTATATCCCGCCGGCTTGCACCGCGGTGGCGCCGCTTCCCCGCGACCCGCTCTCCATCGGCTACCTCGGACGCCTGGTCGCCGACAAAAACCTGCCATACCTGCTGCACGCCTTCCGCGCCCTGCTGCGGCGGCGGCCGGCGGTCCTGAACCTCTACGGGGATGGTCCGCTCGGCCGCCCGTTGCGGCGGCTCGCGCGCGCCCTGGGACTCGAGTCCACAGTGCGGTTCCACGGCCCGGTCGCGCCGGACCGGGTTCCGGCGGCGATCGACTCCTGCTCGCTGTTCGCCTTCACCTCCGTCACCGAAGGCCAATGCCTGGCCGCGCTGGAAATCCTGGCCCGCGGCCGGCGGATCGTGGCCACGCCCGCCGGGGCCCTGCCCGAGATGCTTGCCGATCCGCGCCTCGGCTCCATCGCGCCCGGCGACTCCCCCGAGTCGTTTGCGCAATCCCTGCTGGCCGCCGGAAGGCGCAGTCCCGAACAGGTGCAGGAGGCATACCGTTCCCGATTCGATCGCGACGCTACGATCGACGCGTACGCCGGCTGGTTCCGCCAATCTTGGCGGAGCGTCGCGCTAACTTCTTGATTCCACTGAACAGCATTTTCGAAACCCGCCAATATTGGCGGAATTGACTTCCGCTTCGATGCTACGCCCGGCCCTCCTCGCCCTGCTTGCCTCCCTCGCCGGCTGCTTCTTCGTCCTGGCGCGCCGCCGGCACGAAGGCCTTGGCCTTCCCGCGATCGCGTTGATGTCGTTTGGCTTCCTGTATGTCGTCCAGCCCCTGTTCCTGGAACGCGCAGGCCAGCTCGACCTGTTCCTGAGCGACCGCCAGCTTGCCAAAGCGTTCCTCTGGCCGGCGCTCGCCCTGCCCGCATTCCTCCTCGGCTGGACGCGGCGCCACTCGCCCGCGCCATCCTCGCCGCCCTGGGACGCGAAACGGCTGTGGTGCTTCGGCCTCTTCACGGTCGCCATGGGGCTGGCCGTCTACGGTATCTTCATACTCCGCTCAGGCGGCCTGGCCGGCACGTTCGGCCAGCAGCACGGCCAGGCTGCGGCCTGGGGCGAGAACACCGCCTATCTCTACCTCGGGCCGTGGTGGACGATCGCCGGCATGGCCACCATGTACCTGGCGGCATCGCGTCTCCCCCACCAGCCCGCGCGCTGGTTCGTGCCCACGGGCGTTGCAGTCATGATGTGGCTGAATGCCATTCTCCTGTCCTCGCGCGGCCTGCTGTTCGCCACCACGGTGGCCATGGCCGCCGCGATCGCCATCGCGAAGGGCTGGCAGGTCACGCTGCGCCGCGCCGCACCGGTTGCCCTGGCGGTGGGGCTAGGGGTGCTGGCCGTACTCGGCTTCCGCTCCGTCCTGCACCTGGGCGAGCCAAGCGATGTGCTGCCCGAGGCCGGCGAGGCGTTCACCGCGGCCATGAACATCGATCCCGCCGCCGCCATCCGCCGCATCACCGGCAACGAATTCGTGGTGCACGCTTCGGTGCTCGATACTGTGGACGCCACCGGAAAGTACGACTACGGCATCAACTGGGCGTGGGTTTATTTGGTGCATCCCATCCCGCGCATCCTCTGGCCCGACAAGCCGTATCGCTTTCCAACGCCCGGCATCGATTCGTCCGACGTCCTGGCTCAAACCGGGGTGGTGATCGCGGGCGGCGCCGCGCCGGGTATCGTGGCCGACGTGTATGCTAATTTCGGACTTTTTTCTCTCGTATTCTTCTGGCTGTTCGGGGCGGGATCGAGCCGCCTGTATGCGCGGGCGCTGACCCTGGACTCACCGCTCGCCAGCGTCGCCTACGTGATGCTGCTGGCCTTGAGCCTGAACTGCTTCGCTCAGGGCTTCGGCGCCATCCTGGTGCCGTTTCCCTACGCCGTGGCGCCCATGCTTCTGTTCACGCTGTCGCAGCGCGCGCTGGCGCAGCCGGCGCATCAACCATGTCGTCCATAGTGGTGGCCCAGATCGGAGCGCGGATGCACTACGCCGTACCGCGCATTTTTCACGGCGCAGGCCGGCTGGAGCGGCTGTTCACCGATTTTGCCGCGCCCGCCTGCCCGGCCCGGTTCTCGCCGCCCGCCCCGCTGCGCCGGTTATTCTCGCGCCATCCCCACGCGATTCCACTGGAGCGCATCACGCAGTTCCCCGCGCTGGGCTTGTCCTCCGCTCTGCTGGCCCGCCTGGCGCGCTCGGAGGCGCAGTACCTGCGGTTGTGCATGTCGATCGGCCGCCGTTTCTGCGCGCGCATCGCCCGCTGCGGTTTCGGCCGCGCGGCCGCGGTCTATGGATTCAACTCGGCGTCGCTCGAACTATTCCAGGCGGCCGGCAACCGGGGGATGTTCCGCATCCTGGAGCAGACCGTTGCCGCCAGGCAGGTCGAGTCGCGCCTGCTGGAGGAAGAGCGCGCCGCCTGGCCGGACTGGGCACCCGACGCCGGTCCGGGCGAGGCCGGGGCGGAGTTTGCCGGCCGGGAAGCCGCGGAGTGGTCGGCCGCCGACTTGATCGTCTGCGGCTCGGAGTTCGCCCGCCGGTCCGTGGTGGAAGCCGGGGGCCCCGCGGAGCGCTGCCACGTCGTCCCCTACGGCGTGGACCTGCCGCCCGCGGTACCGCGGCGCTCCCCCAAGCCGGGTGTCCTGCACGTTCTCTTCGCCGGGACCGCGGGGCTCCGCAAAGGGGTCCCCTACCTCCTGGAAGCGGCGCAGCGCCTCCCATCGGCCCGGTTCCGCTTCCGGCTGGTCGGACGGCTGGCGGTGGCTCCCGCCGGGCGCGCCGGCCTCGCGCGTCACTGCGAAGTGGCGGGTTGCGTCCCGCGTCCGGCCATGGCCGAGCATTACCGCTGGGCCGACGTGTTCGTATTGCCTTCCATCTGCGAGGGCTCGGCCACGGTGTGCTACGAAGCGCTGGCCGCCGGGCTCCCGGTCATCACCACGCCCCACGCGGGAAGCGTGGTCCGCGACGGATTGGATGGCTACGTGGTCCCTGTCCGCGATGCCCGCGCCATCGCCGGGAAACTGGAACAGCTTGCGTCCGATCCGCGCCTGCTGGCGGCCATGTCCGCCAGTGCCGCCGAGAGGGCGCGCGAGTTCACGATTGCCAGGTATGCCGAGCGTCTGCTCTCCATCCTCCCATTCTGACTTGGCGGTGGTGCACAACCACCGCATTCACTATCAGGATCTGCTCTTCGGCGCCCTGGCCGAGCGCGGAGTGGACCTGCTGGTGCTGTACACCGCGGCCACCAGCCTGTACCGCCCGCAACTGCCCATCGCCTCCAGCTATCGCTATTTCGTGGCCCATCACGGACCGTACGAATCGGTCGAAGCCCGCCGGGCCGCCGCCCAGGTATGGCGCACCCTGGCCCGGGTCCGCCCCCGGCGCCTGATTGTCAGCGGCTGGTGCGATGCCGCCGCGTGGGCGGCGTGGGGCTGGGGCCGCGCCCACGGCGTGCCGATGATCCTGTGGTCCGAGTCGAACCGCTTCGACCGCGACCGGCGTCCGTGGGCGGAAGCCCTGAAGCGCCTGTACGTGCGTTCCTTCCGGGCGGCCCACGTCTACGGCAGTTCGAACCGCGACTACCTGCTCGACCTCGGCCTTCCGCCACACCGCATCTTCACCGGCCGCGCCGTGGTAGATATCTCCCACTTCCGGCGTATGCCCTATCCTCGGGCGGTGACGCCGCACAAGACGCTGGTCTATGTGGGCCGCTTCGCGCCCGAGAAGGACGTTTCGCTGCTGCTCACCGCCCTCAGCCGCCTTCCCCAGGAAGCATCCCGGCCGCGGCTGGTTTTGAAACTCGTGGGCTTCGGGCCGCTGGACGCGCATCTGCGTTCGGTCGCCGCCCAACTGGGCATCGAGCCTTTCGTCGAGTTCCATGGCCCCGCCTCCATGGGCGATCTTCCCTCGATCTACTCCGCGGCCGACGGGCTAGTCCTTCCCAGCCGCAGCGAGCCGTGGGGCCTGGTGGTCGCCGAAGCCATGTGCTGCGGCCTGCCCGCCATTGTCTCCGACCGGTGCGGATGCGCCGCCGACCTGGTGACCCCGCAGACCGGCTGGATCTTCCGTGCGGGCGATGCCGGCGAACTCACCGCCGCACTGCAGCAATTCGTGGATTCGTCGCGCGAGAAGCTGGCGGCCATGGGAGCCGCGGCTCGCGGCGTGGCAAGCCGGTTCTCTCCGGAGCGCGGCGCCGCCGCGGTATTGGAATGTCTGAGCGCCGTCCGATGATCTGCCTGAACGTGATGGAGCATGCCGATCCTCTATACGGGGGGATCGCCTCTTCGCTCCCTGGACTGGCGCATGCCATGGACGCCTCCGGCCGGTACCGCAGCCAAAATGCCGCCTTCTGCGACCCCTGGGAGCAGGCCGGCTCCGATACCTGCCGGCTCCCCTCCAGCGCCCTGGAATGGATCGTGGGCCGCTCCGCCCGCAAGGCTTTCGACGCGCTCGTGGCCGGCGCCGACCTGGTCCACGTGCATGGCCTGTGGCGCCAGCATTCGCTCGGTGCCTGCCTCGCCGCGCGGCGGCGCCGCAAGCCGTATCTCGTCTCCGCTCACGGCATGCTGGAGCCGTGGGCGCTCCGCAACAAGCGCTGGAAGAAGCTGGTGTATGGCGCGCTGGTGGAGCGTCGAAATCTGGGCCGTGCCGCCTGCCTGCGCGCCCTGACCCGCAGCGAAGCGATGGATTATCGGAGCTACGGCATGAAAGTGCCGATCGCGGTGGTGCCTAACGGCGTCGGCCCTCCGCCCGCCGCATCGCCGGCCCCGTTTCTGGCGGCATACCCCGAGTTGCGCGGGCGGCCGCCTGGTGCTATTCCTGGGCCGCGTGCACTACAAGAAAGGTCTGGATGTGCTGTGCCGGGCGTGGGCATGCACGCGCCGCAACCCTCAGGACCACCTGGTGATCGCCGGCCCGGATTGCGAAGGCACGCGGGCCCGCCTCGTAGCGGGGAGCGGCATCACCTTCACCGGGCTGTTGGGCGCCGAACTCCGCTGGAGCGCTCTTGCCGCCGCGCATGTCTTCGTGCTGCCCTCCTATTCGGAAGGATTCAGCGTGGCGGTGTTGGAAGCCCTGGCTGCGGGTGTCCCGGTGATTGCCTCCGAAGCCTGCAACCTGCCGGAAGTCGCCGAACGCGCGTGCGGATGGGTGGTGCAGCCAACCGTGCGCTCCGTAGCGGCCGCCCTCGCGGAGGCCCTGGGTGCCACCCCCGCCGACCGCGCCCTTCTCGGCGCCAACGGCCGCGCGCTGGTGGAACAGCGCTACGCCTGGCCCAAGGTGGCCGCGCAGATGGCCTCGGTTTACGACTGGGTGCTCGGCGGCCCCCGGCCCTCGAACGTCGAAATGGTTCAATGACCCCCGATCTCGGCCGATTCGACAACTCATGGTACTCGCCCGGCCGCCCGCGCCTGGTCCAGGCGCTGTGGTTCTTCTTCGGCCAGCCGGCGCTGCGCTGCGCCGTCATGCCGTGGTCCGCCATCCGTGTGAGGCTGTTGCGGCTGTTCGGCGCCCGCATAGGGCATGGCGTGGTGATCAAGCCCGGCGTGCGGGTGAAGTACCCCTGGCTGCTTTCGGTGGGCGACCATACCTGGATCGGCGAAGACGCATGGATCGATAATCTCGCGCCCGTCACTCTGGGCCGTGACGTCTGCGTCTCCCAGGGCGCCTATCTCTGCACTGGAAATCACGACTGGTCCGATCCGGCGTTCGGACTGGTGGTCGCCGCGATTACTCTGGACAACGGCTCGTGGATAGGGGCGCGCGCCGTGGTCTGCCCGGGCGTGGTGCTGGGCGAGGGCGCCGTGGCCGCGGCCGGCAGCATCGTCACGCGTCCCATTCCGCCGTTCGAGATCCACGCCGGCAATCCCGCGCAATTCGTCCGCGCCAGGACTATCCGCCATGCACTTCCTGCTGATCAACCAGTTCTTCCCGCCTGATCCGGCGCCGACCGGGCAACTGCTCGCTCATGTCGCGTATGCCTTGGCCGAAGAGGGCCACCGCGTGACCGTGATCTGCGGCCGTACCCGCTACGCGCCGCAGGTGGAACAGGCCGCCGACCCGCCTTTCCCGGTACATCGCGTCCGCTGCGCCCGGTTCGCGCGCGGCCGCGCCGCCCGCATGCTGTCCTACGCCTCCTTCTACGCCGGCGCCCTGCGCCATACCCTGCTCGGCCCGCGCCCCGACGTGGTGCTCACCCTCACCACTCCCCCGCTACTGTCGCTGGCCGGCACGCTGGCCAAACATCTGCGGGGCGCGACGCACTTCATCTGGGAGATGGACCTTTACCCGGACGTAGCCGTAGCCGTCGGCACGTTCGCCGCGGGCTCTCTGGCCGACCGGGCCGTGGGGATTCTGGCCGATTTCTCGCGGCGCCGCGCGGACGCGAATATCGTGCTCGGCCCCTGCATGCGCGACCGCCTGGAAGCCCGCGGAATCCCGTCCTCCCGGATCGCCGTGGCCGAGAACTGGGTGGATTCCGCGCAGTTCCACCCGCAGCCGTTCGCCGCGGGTCCGCTGACCGTGCTCTATTCCGGCAACCTGGGCCTGGCGCACGATATTCACACCATCGCGGGGGCCATCGCCCGGCTCGACCCCTCCCGCTTCCACTTCGTTTTCACGGGCGGAGGACCGCGCCGGCGTGAGTTGCAGGCCCGCTGCCCGGAGGCTCTGTTCCTTCCCTATCAGAGCTGCCGCGACTTCGGCGCGCATCTCGCCGCCGCTCACATCGGCCTGGTGACGCAGAACCCCGAAACCTGCGGCACCCTGGTGCCGAGCAAGATCTATGGCTACATGGCTGCGGGCCGGCCGTTCCTGTTCATCGGCCCGCCGCAGTCCACACCCGCCCGCATCGCCGCCCGCCACGGCTGCGGCTGGCGGGTCGAACCCGGCGACGTCGATTCGCTGGTCGAATTGCTCTTGCGGCTCGAAGCACAGCCGGAACTGATCCGGGCGACCGGCGCGCGCGCCCTCGCGGCCTTCTCCGGCTCGAACGACCGCGAGACCGGCGTAGCTCGGATTCTGCACATCCTGAGTGGGACACGTGAAGCATGCATCTCGACAACCAGCGCATCCTCGTCACCGGCGGTAGCGGATTCCTCGGTTCTCACCTGCTAGAGAAACTGCGGGCTCGCGGCTGCGAGCAGCTCATCGTTCCACGCCATGAGTATTACGATCTCACCCGCCCCGGCGATATCGATCTGCTGCTGGAACAGGAGCGCCCGCAGGTGGTCATTCACTGCGCGGCACTGGCGGGCGGAGGCGGGTCCTACCGGGCCCACCCCGGCAAAGTTTTCTACCACAACGCCATCATGGGCATCCAGCTCATCGAAGCCTGCCGCCGCTATGGCGTGGAGAAGACCGTGCTGTTGGGGACGATCCGCGCCTACTCCCAGTTCTCCCCGGTGCCCTTCCGCGAGGAGGATCTGTGGAGCGGAGGCCCAGGGGACAACGACGCCCCTTACGCCATCGCCAAAAAAGCGCTGCTGGTGCAGGCGCGGGCGTACCGGCGCGAATACGGGATGAACATCATCTACCTTCTGCCGGTGGACCTGTACGGGCCGCGCGACAACTTCGACCCCGGCTCGGCGCACGTGATCCCGGCCCTCATCCGCAAGTGCGTGGAGGCGGTGGAGGGCGGCGCCGAGGAGTTTGTCTGCTGGGGCGACGGCTCCCCCATCCGCGAGTTTCTGTACGTGGACGACTGCGCCGAAGGCGTAGTGGCGGCCACCGAGCGATACGACGGGCCGGAGCCGGTGAACCTGGGCAGCGGGCAGGAAATCTCCATCCGCGACCTGGCCGCCAGGATCGCCGGGATCACCGGTTTCCGCGGACGCATTGTCTGGGACCGCACGCAACCCAACGGGCATCCGCGCCGCTCCCTGGATGGGTCCCGCGCACGCCGCGAATTCGGCTTCGAGGCACGCACCCCATTCGAGGAGGGTCTGCGGCGGACCATCGCATGGTATCAGGCCGCCTCGCGGGAGAACATCACGGCATGATGGTACCGCTCTGGGTGGCGCTGATATCCTTTGGGCTGTCGCTGGTGCTGACGCCGGTCTGCCGGGATCTCGCGTTGCGCTGGGGATGGGTGGATCAGCCGGAGCACGGCGCGGCGCGTGCCCGTCCCATCCCGCGCATCGGGGGCGTGCCGGTCCTGCTGGCCTGCGTGCTTTCCGTGGCGCTGGTAGCGGGCGCGTGGCCGGCCATGTCCGCTCTGCTGCCCGCCGGGCTGCTGGTGTTTGCCTGCGGCCTGTGCGACGACCTGTACGGGTTGAGCCCCTGGCAGAAACTCGTGATTCAGATTGCCGGCGCCGCGATGGCGTGCGCGGCCGGAGTGCGCATCGACCACGTGGCCGCCCACGCGATCCCGCCGCCCTGGGGCGTGGCGCTCACCATCGCGTGGCTGGTGGGCGCGATGAATGCGCTGAACCTGGTGGATGGCGTGGACGGCCTGGCCGGAGGCGTCGGATTTCTGGCGGCGCTGACCATTGTGACCTCGGCTTTGTTGCACGGTCACACAGCGCTGGCGCTTGCCGCCGCGCCGCTGGCGGGAGCGCTCGTCGGGTTCCTGCGGTACAACTTCGCGCCCGCCTCGATTTTTCTCGGTGATTGCGGCAGCCTCACCCTGGGCTTCCTGCTGGGGGCTTATGGCGTGATCTGGTCCCACAAGACTGATACCCTGCTGGGCATGGCCGCGCCGCTGATGGCGCTTTCGATTCCACTCCTGGACACGGCAGTGGCGATCGTGCGCCGGGCCTGGGCCGGCCAGCCCATTTTTCGCGGCGACCGCTGCCACATCCATCACCGCCTGTTGGAACGCGGCCTCACTCCTCGATCCGTTGCCCTCCTGCTGTATGCCGTAAGCGGCTTGGGCGGCGTGCTTTCGCTGCTGGCCAGCCGGTACTGACCGGCGGCTCCCCTGTGGCGAACGCGCCGCCGCGCACCGTGCCGCGGCGTGTCTGCCTGCCCCCCGGGCGGGCGGTCCACCCTACCCGCCCCGCAATCCCATACAATAAGGTCGTCAAGCCCGAAAGGAGCACCGCATGCCTTCCGATTCGCGCCGCCGCTTCCTTCAATCCGTGGCAGCCGTGTCCGCGCTGTCGTCCGCCAACGCCCAGCAGCCGGCTCCGACTCTCCTGCCTACCGTCAAGTTCGGCAAGCATGAGATCACCCGCATGATCGTCGGGTCCAATCCGTTCTACGGGTACTCGCATTTCAACCGCATCCTCGACCAGACCATGCGCGAGTGGTACACCCAGGACCGGCGCATGGAGGTGCTGCGGCAGTGCGAACGCCTTGGCATCAACACCTGGCAAGTGCACTACAATGACGAACCCGTCGCCGATATCCAGCGCTACAAGGCCGAGGGCGGCCGCATGAACATCGTGCTGCTCGCCGATTTCGAGCTCATGAAGAATCCGGCGCTGCTTCCCGAAGCCGCCAAACTCGGCGTCATGGGCATCGGCCACCATGGCAACCGCACCGACGAGCGTTTCCGCGCCGGCCAGAAACAACTGGTCAAAGATTTCCTCAAAGCCGTGCGCGATTCGGGCGTCATGGTCGGGCTCTCTACCCACAATCCCGCGGTCGTCGACACCGTCGAAAGCGAAGGCTGGGACATCGACTACTACCAGACCTGCTTCTACCGTGTCAGCCGCACCGCCGAAGAGGCGCGCGCCGAATTCAAGGAGGCGCCCATCGCCGAAATCTACATGGAGAAGGACCCCGAGCGCATGTGCAAGATGATTCGCCAGACGAAGAAGCCCTGCCTGGCGTTCAAGCTCTTCGGCGCGGGCCGCACGGTGAACAGCCGGCAGCAGATCGAGAACGCCTTCCGATACGCGTTTGCCAACATCAAGCCGACGGACCCCGTCATCGTCGGCATGTTCCCGCGCTACTCGGACCAGGTGCGCGAGAACATCGACATCGTGCGGAAGGTGCTGGGGTGAACCGCCGCCGGCTCCTCAGCCTTGGCCTGGCATCGCCCGCGGGCATGCTGCTGGCGCAGCAGGGGCCTCCGCGGGAAGAGCGCGTGGAGCGGATGACGCCCGAGATCGCGCCGGCCATCGCCCTCAACCACCTCGGGTTCCTGCCCAAGTCCCGCAAGAAGGTGATCTTCCGCTACGCCGGCGCCGACGCCCCGGAGAGCTTTGTCATCCGGGATATCGGCGGCCCGCGCACGCCGTTCCGGGAAACGCGCCCGCTGAAGCGCTTCACTTCCGACGTCATCGATTGCCTGGTGGGCGACTTCAGCGATATCGAGCGCGAAGCCATGTATCAGGTGAACGTCGGCGAGGAGCGCTCCGTGCCGTTTTTCATCCGCTCCGACGTGTGGCGCCGCACACTGCCCAAGGCCGTGGGCTACTACCGCTACCAGCGCTGCGGCGTGGAGGTGCCCGGGGTGCATGCCGCCTGCCACCTGGATGATGCCCGCCGCCGCGACAACGGCAAACACGTGGATGTCACCGGCGGATGGCACGATGCCGGCGACCTGCGCAAGTGGATGGACGCCACCATGCTCAACGCCATCGCCCTGCTGCGCCTCGCCCGTAACCTGGCGGCGAAGTGGGATCTTGCGGGAAGCGGCCTGGCGCCGATCCTCGAAGAAGTGAAATGGGGCAACCGGTACTTCCTCAAGATGCAGGACACCGATGGCCTCGTCTGGGCCGATACGGCCGGCGGCGTCAATGGCGACAACAGCGACAATCACTGGACCGACAACGAAGCCGGCACGGATGACGACCGCTACATCAATCCCGCGAAACGAGGCCGCATCCAGGCGCTGTTCGTCACTACGGAAGCCATGGCCGCGCAGGCCTACAAGAGCGCCGACGCCCCCTACGCCGCGCAATGCCTCGCCGCCGCCGTGCGCTGCTGGAACGCCTCGAAACGGGAGGGCAACACCGGCGACCTTGCCTGGTGGACTCTGGCCTCGCTCGAAATGCACCGCGCCACCGGCCGCGAGCCCTATCTCACCGAGGCCGTGCGGCTGGGCGGTCTCCTGCTGGCCTTGCAGACCGCCGACTACACCGCCGGGCAGAAGGAGGTCCGCGGCTTCTGGCGCGTGTCGGAGAGCAACACCAGCCCCTACACCGACGCCGTGCATTCCGCCCTGCCTCCGTTCTCCCTGCTGGAATTGACGCGCGCCGTGCCCGACCACCGCGATGCCGGGCGCTGGCGCGACGCGGTGCGCCGCCACCTCGACGACTACGTTCTGCCGATGGCCGCGCACTCCGCCTACGACATTGTGCCCTTCGGCATTTTTGTCGGACACCCCACGCAGGAGACGTACCGCCCGCTGGCCGGCGATCTGACTTACCGCTATTTCATGCCCGTGCGCAAGCAGTTCTGGTGGCTGGGCACGACGTCCCACCTGGAATGCTACGCCCTGCTGCTGGCCGAAGCGGCGGAGACGTTCGGAGGCGCCGGGTACCGCGACCTCGCGTACCGCCAGCTCGAGTGGGTCATGGGCGCCAACCCCTTCGGGGCGTGCCTGATGACCGGCGAGGGCATGCGCAATCCGTACCCGCACTCGCGCTTCGTCGGCCTGATCCCCGGCGGCATCATGAACGGCATTGCCGGCAACACCGGGGACGCACCGGTGCTCGACACCGAATACGGCTTCGACTGGCGCACTACCGAGTACTGGAGCCCGCACAATGCCTTCTACATCTGGGCTGTGTCGACGCTGGAGCGAGTGTAGGATTTCAGAGCTGATGGCATTCGGGTCAGGGAACCCGACACCCGCGTTCATGATGATTGCCGCGGAATTCTCTGAACCCGGGTTCCAGAATTTCCGGTAGCAGGAACGATTTCCCGCCCTGCGCCATCTCTGGCGCCGCGGAAGGTCTATGCGCCGGCGGGCCACATTTCATCATTGCGCGTGATACGGCCATGTGGTGAATGAAGTAGCATCATACTCATGGGGTGTCCGCTCGAAGATCAGATCGTTAACGCGATCAGAAGTTACGATTACCCGCCAGTCACCTACGATTTCCTCTCTGAGCGCGAGCGTTCCTTTCCGCACATGATCGATCTCGACCGCTATCTTCAGGACCTGCTCCTGAGCGGCGATCCGAACAAGCTCAAAGACGGCCTATCCGGTATCCTCTATTGGGGCCACTACCGAGCGCCGTATCGGGACTACCGGGTGACAAAATTCCGAACGGAGGTTACGAGTGCTCAGCTCAACCATGCGAGCGCGGTGATTCAGACCCTCGATGGCAGCAGCTTGGTCACCCTCCGTGATTTATGCTTGCCCCAGTTCAGCCGAATGGCATTCGTAACGAAATTCCGAACATTCGTCGATCCGAAGTTTTACTGCGTCCTCGACAGCAAAATCGGAAATCTGGAATTCTTCTCTGATCGCCTAAAGCGCCACAAGACGTGCATCCCGATCAACGCGCACAACGAGGATGTATATCGACGTTGGGTCCATATCTGTGGCTCTATCGCGGCACATCTCCAGCGAAAGCTGCGCCCGGTTGACGTCGAGCGCGGATTCTTCTACCTCCTTGATCACAACAAACACGTCATCGCTGATGAGTACCTGTCGGCAAGCTGGTAGGCGATCGCTCCCGGCAGTTTGATGTTTCCCCAAATCGAAGATTGACAAATACGTCTTCACGTTTGCTCTCAATTCAACACCAATTCTTCATTCGTCAATACGCGAGATAATTGGAGTCGATAAGCGGAGCCGTAACGCCGTGACGATTCAGGAATACTGTGACGTTCTCCGGGCTGCGAGAATTAACGCTGTCGATACCTATCAGAAGAGGCTTGAGGACAATGCTCCCGTTCCAGCCAACCTCGAGGATCTAGTCTGCGAGGGAAGAGTTGCCCTCACGTTCGCCCAACATGGCTGCCAAGTGACCATGCGTGACAGCCCCGATTTGGAAGCGCGAATCGGTGGGCTATCCCTTGGAATCGAGGTCAAGCATTTTCGGTGGAAGCCCCAGCATGATCCCGTGGAGGAGACCCTCCTTAAATCCAATGCGCTCGTCTTTACTCGGATACCAAATCTCAGTGAAACCGAAGGAAGAGAGGAAGCGTGGGACCAGATGTACAGGTTCGCGGTCAAGTACGCGCGCCAGCTTTTCGATGGCGGGTACAATCTCTTGTTCTTTTGGTGTTCCACGGTGGCGCATTGGGAGGCCACTCTTCTCACGGCTGCGAATATGTTCGAGGAGGCGCTTCAAGACTCTTCTTGCGATCGGTACATGCGGAATCTCAACGGCATGATGATGAATGGTGTATGGAGTCGAGTCGGCTCCAGTGGTGGATCAGTTTTCTGGAGGCCGATTTGGTCTGCCCAAAAACCACTCACCCGTGAGTTGCATTTTCTCTTGGAGAGTATCGCCCAGCCACCCGACACGGCGTTTGTGACGGTCACGCCTTAGGCAGTGACGGCGGAAAGATTTGAACATCTTGGGAAATGGCTTGTAGGCGGTTGGGCGGGCGCAACAGCGGCCTACGCAATCCACTTGGCCGTGTAGTCCCCATACCACCGATTGGCTCCAGCCTGCACCACTCATCAGGAACGGGCGTTTTTCGGTAAACTGACTGGGGGTTTCGATGCGCCTCATGCGAGGGGACAGGCTGGGGCCGTATGTTATCGAGGAGCCGCTAGGCGCGGGCGGCATGGGCGAGGTCTATAAGGCGCGGGACACGCGCCTGAAACGTCACGTCGCCATCAAGGTCCTCCGCTCGGCGCGCGTGGCCGACAGCGCACGGCGCCAGCGATTCCTGCGGGAGGCGCGGGCCGCATCCGCGCTCAATCACCCGAACATCGTCACCGTCCACGATATCGGCGCGGGACACGACATGGATTTCCTGGTGATGGAACTGGTGCCGGGGAAGAGCCTGGCCGCCCTGATCGGATCGGGTCCGATGCCCGTTGCGGATGCGCTGCGGTATGCCGTGCAGGCGACCGATGCACTCGCGGCCGCGCACGCGGCGGGGATCATCCATCGCGATTTGAAGCCGAGTAACATCATGGTGACCGAATCGGTACAGGTCAAGCTGCTGGATTTCGGGCTCGCGAAGTTCGCGGCGGACAGAGCCGGCCCCGGTGAACACGAGGAAACCAGGACTTTAGACGACGAGACGGAACCGGGCAGAATTCTAGGCACGGCCGCCTACATGTCACCGGAACAAGCGCAAGGCGGAACTCTGGACGCGCGGTCCGATATATTCAGCTTTGGCGCCGTGCTCTATCACATGATCACGGGCCAGCCGCCATTTAGGGGCCGTACTCCCGCGATCCTCTTCGATGCGCTCCTGAACCGCGAACCTGAGCCGGTTTCGCGACTGAATCGAGATGTGCCGGCCGACCTTGAGGAGATCGTCGCGAGGGCGCTTCGGAAGGATCGGCGCAAACGCTACCAGACGATCCTGGACTTGCGGGCGGATCTGATGCGACTGGAGCAGGAGCTGGCGTCCGGTGCGAAGGATGCCGCGCACAGGCTTCCGAAGAGCATCACGGCCCGCCCCAATACGTTCCTCGACTCCATCGCGGTGCTTCCATTCGAAAATCCACTGAACGACCCGGATAACGAATATCTGAGCGATGGAATCGCCGAGACCATTCTCAATCACCTGTCCCAGCTCACGAACCTGCGCGTGGTTCCGCGGGCGACCGTGTTTCGTTACCGGCGCAGCGCAGCCGACCCGGTCAGTATCGGACGGCAGCTCGGAGTCCGGCTGGTGCTGACCGGGAGGGTGCTCGTAGAGAGAGGCAATTTAACGGTCGGCGCCGAACTGGTCGATGCCGAGAAGGAAGCGCAGGTTTGGGGGGAAAAGTACAGCCTGAAAATCGAGGATCTCTTTTCGGTTCACGAGGAGATCGCCGCCAAAATTGCCGGTAAGTTGCGGCTGCGGATCGGCGAAAGGGAACGGCAACTGCTGACCAGGCGAGCCACGGAGAGCCGCGAGGCGTTTCAGCTTCTGTTGAAGGGCTGGTACCACGCGAACCAGTGGACCCCAGAGGGGCTGCGAAAAGCGATTGAGTATTGCTGGAAGGCGCTTGAAGAGGATCCGTCCTATGCCGATCCTTATGCCTTGCTTGCGTATATCTACAGCATCCTCGGCATGCTCGGAGTCATGCGGCCGGTCGATGTACTGCCGAAGGCCAGGGCCGCAGCACTCAACGCGCTGGAGAGAAACGAGCAAACGGGAAGCCCGCACGTCGCACTCGCACTGGTCCGCCTCCTGTACGAGTGGGATTGGAAAGGAGCCCGGCAGGAGCTGGTGCGGGCATTTGAACTTGAACCCAACGATCCATATTGCCGCCTATGCTACGGCGTCTGGCTGAACGCGATGGGGCAGTCCGAAGAAGCCATCCGCGAGATGAGACTCGCACTGGAAACGGACCCGCTCTCGATCCTGATCAGCCACAATCTGGCCGGTGCATATTATGGGGCCGGCCTGGAGGACCAGGCCATCGAGCAACATTTCCAGACGCTCGAGCTAAACCCCGTCTTCCCCGCCGCCCACGGACAACTCGCCGTTCTGTATTCCAGGAGAGGCGCGTGCGAGAACGCTCTCGAAGAGGCGGAGCGTTTTCTGAGCCTCTCCGGGCGGGATCCGCGGAGCCGCTGCTTTCTTGCCATGGTGTATGCCAACTGCGGGATGCGTGCGGAGGCGACGGCGTGTATTGAGAATCTTGAGAAGGAGACTCCGTTCCACGGCGCGGGTGGGTTCGCCTTCGTTTATGCCGCATTGGGAGAGCGGGACCGTGTGTTCGCTTGCCTTGAGAAGTCTTACGAAGATCGCGACGTCTTTCTTGCTTTTCTGGCGATCCTGCCCGAGTTCCGGAGCCTTCATGGCGACCCGCGCTTCACGGATCTGTTGCGCCGGATCGGACTGCCTGCCCGGACGCCCGGCGCGGCTGCAGGACCGGCGGCGCGGTGATCTGGACGCGGCATCTCCGAATGCATATCGTCGGGCACGCAGAGCAATCCAGGTTGACGTATCCCCAAACCAGCGATTGAGCAAGGCCGCAGCTTGATCCTCACAGGGAAGCGTCGCGCGTGATACGGCCATGTGAATCGAACCCGTTCATAAACACCAGGCGACATGATCGCGAGCCACCTTCCAAGAAAACGAGATTCTATTCCGAGCGCATGGCCACCATCGGCAGTACCGACGCGGCGCGGCGTGCCGGGGCGAGGCTGGCAACGACCGCGACGAGTATTGCAATCGCAGCGCCGACGACGTAGGCGAGCGTCTCCACGTGGCTGAGCGGGATGCCCATGCGTTCACCGTTCAGGCGAATGAGGGCGGCTGTCAGAATGAGTCCAACGCCCACGCCAGGCGCGGTGAGCTTGACGACATCAAAGAGGATCATACCCAGCACGCGCGGGCGCGAGGCGCCCAGCGCGACGCGCACGGCGATCTCGCGAGTGCGCGTCGCGACCATCAATCCGACGACGCCGTAGATTCCAAGCGCAGACAGCATCAGGACCACGCCGCCAGTGGCACCCGCGATTGCCGACTGTTTCAGGAAGTCGTTCATGCTGTTTTTTCGAAGGGAAACGCCGGTAACGATACGGTCGCGCCGAAATTCCGGGTCGAGTTGTCGAACCACGTTCTCGAGGACCGCGGTTATCTTCCCCGGTTGTTCCCCGGCCGCGCTGCGCGCGATCAGCAATAGATTCGGCAGTCGGTTGCCTTCATCGTCAGTGAGTACGGAATTCCGGCGCAAATTCGAGTGCTGAGCCAGCGGCAACAGCAATTGTGCCCGTTCCGTGCTCATCTGGGAAGTGGGGAAATCGCCGGTGACACCAATGATCGTGAGGGTTTGTGGCGGCTTGTCTGCGGAGCCATTTGCACCGGCGGCACCGAAAGTCAATCGTTTGCCGATCGCTACGACGACTCCGGCATTCGGGAAGAGTTGATCGGCGAGCGGTTTCGTGATGATCGTCACCTTCTCGGAGCCTGCACTGTCATCGTCGCTGAAATCGCGACCGCTCAAAAGCGGAATGCCCATCGTATTCAGGTAACCGTCACCGACGCGAGTCACCTGGACGCGGACGAGCGCCGAAGCTTCCGTCTGCAGCGATACGGTCGTTCCGCGACCTCGAAAGTCCAGCGGCAGGCCATCCGCTACAGTGACGGATGCAATACCGCTCGCCTTGGCAAGATTGTCTCGGAGGCTTCGGATTCGGAAATCCATGGCCGCAGCGTTGTCAGTCTCAGGACCGGCGGTAAGCTCCAGCGGCGCTGCGTACAGAAGGTCGGATTTGAATCCGAGATCGGATGTTGCCGTTGAGCGGACGCGATCAAGGCCGATGCCACTAATGACCAGCAGGGGCACCGCTATCGCGACCTGCAACGCAGCAATGAAGCGATGAACGCGGCCAACGCGGAGCCCGCCTGCGCCGGCATCGTCTTTCAAGGCAGAGATGATCACGGGACGGCTGAAACGAATCGCCGGCAAAAATCCGAAGACCAGGCTTGTCAAAAGGCAGAGCCCGATACAGATCGCGACCATGGAAAGATCGACCTTCAGCGCGTCCTGGAACTGAACCGGTATTGGTTGCCCGGAGAGCCGGGAAACCACTGTCGGAGCATTGAAAAGCGCCAGCGAAGCGAAGGTCCCTCCGGCAGCCGCCAGCAATACGGCTTCGGTCAAAAGAAGCCTGGCCAGCCGTAGCCGGCTGGCGCCGATCGCCTGACGTATCGATAGTTCCCTCTCACGCATGGCGCCGCGAACCTGCATCATGCCGGAGATATTCAGGCACACGACAAGAAGCACCGCCCCAGTCAGGGTCATCCCGACCGCCTCAAGCACGCGGAATTGCGAACGATCGAGAACGCCCAGAGGGTCATATGCCTCGACGATGCCGGCCTTGAGTTGGTTCGTCGCCGGATACTCTTTGGCCAGTCGCGCTGTAATGCCGGCAACCGCCGCGCTCGCCTGCGCAACACTAACCCCTTGCGAAAGGCGGCCGTGGATGTGCAACCATTCCTTGCCCCGGTCGAAACGAGCGTTGCTGTCCGTAAGTAGAAGGGGATACCGTTCGAGCGGAACAAACAATTCTCTTCCCTGGAGACCGAGGTGCCCCTGGAACTGATTGGGCGCGATGCCGACCACGACATATGGAACGTTATCCAGCTTGAGCGTTTTACCGATGATCTCTGGATCGGAACTCAGGTGGTTCTGCCAGAACTGGTATCCCAGAATCACGACGGCGTCCGTCTGCCCTTCGAATCCAGGTCCGCGCGCCAGCGGCACGCCGATCGTCTTGAAGTAGCCGGTAGAGACGTACATCGGCCACAAGGCCATCTTCAGTCCTCCCGGAAGCTTGATTTCGCTTGGCGCGGTGGCCCACGCGAAGATCGCAATCCCGGTATCCGAGTTGCGCAGGTCCATGAAGTCCGGATAGGACCACGAGTTGGTCGCCGGTCGCGACCCATTGGCCGTCGTGATAATTTCGACCAGTCCGTCCGTGTTCACGCCGGGAGGGGGTGTGCGTGGTATTCGGGCGAGGTACGGAACCGCGATGACAGGCACCATCCCGATTCCGAGTGACACGATACACACGAATGTGAACGCGGGAGCCTTCGCCAGCGAGCGGGCGGCATAAACCAAATCGCTCCAGATACCCTTAAACATGTCAACCATTGAACCACACAGTACTTTGTATTGCAAAGATGTGGCGACACCTCCTTGACCGTCGCGTGTCAGGGTCGCGAAACTGCACCCTACTTCATCTTCCTTATGAACCTGGATGATGTAGATCCTGGCCCGATTTTGCAGGGGCGTCTCGGCTTTTTTACCTTCGTCCGTTGAGCGGCATAACAGCCGTTAATGGCCGGAGGTGAGTGGTGCAGGGTTCACAGGCTGCCGCCAGACCATTCGCCATTCGGCGCGGTGAGACGGCGATTCCGCCACACGTCGGGCTGTCCATGAGTTTTACCCGCCGGTGACGGCGCGCCGCGTTTACAAAATCCACTTGGCTGTATCGTCCCCGAGTCGGACCTTGGCCACCCGTCCAGCCAAGCTAAGAGTTGCTACAGGTCCTCGGGACGCAAGCCGGTTTTTTTTTCTGCAATCTGTCCGAGCAGTTTCGGGCCGATTTCCTCACTGTCATGAAAGGCCAAATGTGTAGTTGGGCCAGCCAGGCCGCTGGAGCCGGCGATGGGATCCGTTTTGCCATGCGATCATCCATCCGATTCGGATAAGGGCGGCTAAGACCTTTTCGCCTTCACCGATGGCCAACGGCTCATGCGACGAAGAAGACCTTTTCGAACTGCGGCGGGACGTCCTCTCCGTGATCGATGCAGTCGGCGGCAACTCGCAGAGCCAACGCTCGGACCGCCGCAACTGCCGCCTCGCGGGTCGGTCCGTAGGCCAGCACTCCGGGCATGGATTCGATATCGGCCCACCAACGACCGTCATCTTCCTGTCCCAGTACGATGGGAATCGATCCGGGCAAGGGTGTTTCCATCGGTGGTGCGCTCCCTGGCGATATTATGGTCTCCAGCGCGCTGCCGACCGCAAACGCCACTTGGCCGGTTGTCGCCTACGGTTCCAGGCGCCGCGACTGGAAACGGTCAACTCGCAGGGCGGGCGTGATCCGTCACCTTCCCGCGACTCGGCGCAGCCCACGGGAATCGCGCCTTTCTATGCTGATCCAGTCCTCTGCGCCAGCGCGATCCGATGCTTGTTCTGCGCCAGCCACATATCGAACGTCTGAAGCCCGGGATTCAGCGCCCGCGAGACGGCCAGGCTGCGGGCGCCGCAGAAGTAATCGTTGAAGTCGCGTTTGAATTGGAACATGTTGCCCAGGTCGTCCGCGCCGGGGAAGCCAAACCCGCGATAGAGTTCGGGTGGGACGTCGTTGTAGCGGACTTCCTCGCCCAGCACCCGGCTGAAGCTCTCCGCCATTTGTGCCCCCGTCAGGTGCTCGCCGGCAACCCCCACTGTCTTGCCGGAATATTCGTTGCCGCGCCGGAAGATGCCGTACGCGCAGGCGCCTATGTCCTCCGCCGCAATGCCGGGAAGTTTCTTGTCGCCCATCGGTAAGGTGATGGCCAGGCGTCCGTCAGGGCCTCTCTGCGGGCCCATGCCGATGTTCATAAAGTTGTCCCAATAGAACGACGTGAGCAGCAGCGTAGTGGGAACGCCCGACTCTACGAAGAAGCGGTCCGATTCCCCTTTCGCATCCAAGTGGGGGACCTTGTATTTCCCGTGGAGCGTAGGCATCCGGTCATCACTGAGCGGCACCCATTTCCTGGTGTCTTCGAGCGTGGACCAGATGACGTGCCGCACACCGGCCGCCTTGGCCGCCCGCGCCATGCCGGCCGCTTCGGCCATCTCCTTCTCCGGTGAGAAGTGCTCCCAGAAGAAGGTCACACAATACGCGCCGTCAGCCCCTTCAAATGCCCGCCGCAAGCTGTTCTCGTCATCGATGTCCGCCGCGACCACCTCTGCGCCGAGTTGCGCCAGTCGCCGGGCCTTCTCGGAATTCGGATCACGGGTAATCGCCCGCGCGCGAAACTCCCCGCTGGAATCCCGCTGGATGGCCCGTACCAGACCCCCGCCCTGGGCGCCGGTTGCGCCGACTACAGCGATCGTCTTCTGCTCCTTCATGATTCCCTCACGGCCTTGAGCGCTGATCAATCTCTTTTGGAGGATATCACTTGCCGCGCCTGTGAACTGCACTCCCGACAGGGCCAGACGGAACATTTTCTGCAACTCGGGAAACGCGCGAGCGCCTTCTCGCGGCCCAAGGAGCAGCCTCATATGCCGACGATGGATTACCACCGGAGGCAGAGAGGTTCCGTTGGGTTGCTCCGCCATGCGGAACATGGCAGGCGCGATGCCCACGTATCGTTCCGGATCCTGATGCTGCGGCGTCAGCGGCGATTTGGAACGATGCCGCGCACGGCCCAGGCGCGCGCCGACAAGTGAGAGAGGAGCTTTCTCTGACCGTAGTCGCGAATCGGCGCTTCACCTCACCACGCAAGGCCTCACGGCGGCCGCCATCGAGATTCCGGAGATAGCTGCCAGCCGGCCCCTGTCCGAGTAGGAATGGGTCCCAGTAATCCGCAAAGGACCGAAACCGCATCGTGATGTCTAACGGGCGTTCCACCACATGCTCCAGACCGCCTTGCTTCCAGAGTTCTTCCAACTCGCCGGCACGGCAAAGCGGCATGTGCGACTCGTCCAACTTCTCAGCGGCTGGATCGATCGCGGCGGCGGCATCCCAAAAAACCCGCAACATTCGCATTGCCGCCCCGTAGTCCCAAACAGCCGCCGAGACACAGCCACCTGGTTTCGTCACCCGGCTCACCTCGCGCAGGGCCTTCCTGCTATCCGGAATGAAATTGAAGACAAGCAGGGAGAGGCTGGTCTCAAACGTCGCTCCGGGAAAACGCATCTCCCGGGCATCGCCGACCTGAAAGCTTACCCGGTCCGGGAAGGGGTTCCTTCTCGTTGCGAACTCGACGTATTCTTTCGAAGGATCGATCCCCAACACCCGGCAATGGGACTTCGCTTTGGCGATCGAGAGCGCCAGCGCCCCGGTGCCTGAGCCGACATCCAGCACCCGTCCCGTTTCGGGAACATCGGTCCAATCCACAAGAAGAGGCGCTAATAAGCGACTCCACCGGCCCATGAATCGTTCGTAAGCTTCAGCGTTACCGAACATGTTGGTTCTCCGCGCCTGGCCATCCAGAACAACAGGCACGACAAGAGCCGACAGGACACCCCTGCGCGACAACATGGCTATTAGTCTAGCTCGCCGCCAAAACGTTGACCGGCGCTTTCGCCGGAACGATCCCACGGCACCGGCCGAAAACGGTCACCCCGCAGCACGGCGCAACCGGTCGAGCACGCCCGCCCATTCCGGAGTATCGGGAGGCGATTCCACGGCGATCCAGTCGGGGTGCCCCTCATCCAGACGGTGCAGGGTTTCGTACAGCGCCGTCGCGTACTCCAGGGGATCCGCCGGCATCTCTTCCCCCACGCGAAGCCAGACACCCTTTCCTTCCGGCGGGCGTTCGCCGCGGCGCAGCAGGTAGAGCGGCGTCGCGGGGCGGTAGTGCCGCGGATGCATCCCGGGAGAGGCGTGGGCGCCCGCGCCGGGCATTGCCGCCGGCGCCACCGGGCCGATCAACGCCTCGATTTCGGGCAGCGGGATGATGCCCGGCCGCAGCAGCGCAGGCTCGCCAGCCAGCGAAAGAACGGTGGATTCGATGCCTACCCGCGCCGGCCCTCCGTCCAACACGTAGTCCGCCAGCGCTTCGGGGATGTGCCGCGCGGCGGTGGGGGACAGTTCCGTGAAGCGGTTCGCGCTCGGCGCCGCGATTGGCACTCCGGCCGCGCGGATCAGCTCCAGCGCCAGCGGGTGCGCCGGCATGCGGATCCCGACCGTGGGCAGTCCGGCGGTGACGATATCGGGAACGTGGGCGCGCTTCGGCACCACCAGGGTGAGCGGACCCGGCCAGTAGCGCTGCGCGAGTACGCCGGCCGCATCCGGCCACCGCAAAGCCAGGCCACGGGCCATTTCCACGGAATCCACATGAACGATCAGCGGGCTGTTGCGCGGCCGCCCTTTGGCGGTGAAGATCCGTTCCACCGCGGAGGCGTCCAACGCGTTGGCGCCCAGGCCGTAGACGGTCTCCGTGGGAAATGCGACCAGCCGGCCCGCGCGAATCAGCGCCGCGGCGTGTTCGACACTCACTCCGGAAGCTCGTCTTTGCCGTCGCCGGCGGTCTTGCCGGTCCTGCGCCACACCAGGTAGGCGTGGATCAGCGGGTCGAGATCGCCGTCCAACACGCGGTCCACATCCCCCAGCGACAGCTTGCTGCGAACATCCTTCACCAGCCGGTAGGGCGCCAGCACGTAGTTGCGGATCTGGCTGCCGAAGTTGATGTCGAGCTTGCTGTCCTCGGTCTTGCGCGACTCCTCGCGCTTCTTCTCCATTTCGAACTCGTACAGACGCGCGCGAAGCTGTTTGAAGGCGCTGTCGCGGTTCTTGTGCTGCGACCGCTCGTTCTGGCACTGCACCACGATCCCGGTGGGGAAGTGCGTGATGCGCACCGCCGAATCCGTCATGTTCACGTGCTGGCCGCCGGCGCCGGAGGAGCGGAAGGTGTCGATGCGGAGATCGTCCGCCTTGATATCGATCTTGATTTCGTCGTCCACCTGCGGGTAGACGAACACCGACGCGAACGAGGTGTGGCGCCGGGCATTGGCATCGAACGGCGAAATGCGGACCAGGCGGTGGACGCCGATCTCCGACTGCAGCAGGCCATACGCGTTTTCACCGTTGACCTCGAAGGTCGCGGACTTGATGCCGGCGCCCTCGCCTTCGAGCCGGTCGGTGATCACGGTCTGGAAACCGTCGCGCTCGGCCCATCGCAGGTACATGCGCAGCAGCATCTCGGCCCAGTCCTGGCTCTCCGTGCCTCCCGCGCCGGGATGGATGGTGACGATGGCGCTGCGCGCGTCGTTCTCGCCGGAGAGCAGCATGGCGGTCTCCAGCCGCTCCAGCAGTTCGTTATACGACTGGAGATCGCGCTCCAGGTCGCCGGACACGTTCTCGCCTTCGCGCGCCAGCTCGAACAGCGTATCGAGATCGTCGGTCAGCGAGCGGATGTGATCGTCATTGGCGATGGCCTCTTCCAGCCGCTTCCGCCCCTGCATCACTTTCTGGCTCTTTTCGGGCTGCAGCCAGAACGTCGGCGAGGAGATCTGTTCTTCGGTCTGAACTAGTTTACGTTTCTGTTCGGAGACGTCAAAGATACCTCCGCACGGCGAGCGCCTTTTCGCGGAGGGGCTGATATTCGCGTTCTAACTCTTCGAGGGTCATGGAGGTGTCATTCCAATTCTAACAAATACCCCTTCTTGCCGACATTCCAGGCGCGCGTATTGCCCACCCGGGTGGTGACCCCCTCGGCCTCGTGAATGTGGCCGCAAAAGAAATACGGAGGCTGGCGTTCATCGATGAATTCCCGCACGGATCGCGAGCCCGCGTGCACGCCCGGACGGATCTGGTCGAGCGCGGTGCCGAAGGGAGGCGCATGGCAGATCAGCACCAGTGGATTGAGGTCGGCGAAGCGTTGCAGGCGATCGGCGATCTGCTGCTCGGTGTACTCGCCGGGGGTATTGAATGGCGTCGGATTGGAATAGCCCAGTCCGGCCACATGCCACTTGCCCACCGCGAAGTGGCGCCCGTGGAAATCGTGGAGCCCGTAGCGCGCGCACATCCTGGCCACCTCGGAGGCGGATTCGTGGTTGCCGGGCAGCACGTAGACCCGGTCCCCGCGCGCCTGCAGAATCTCGCCGCAGCGGTCGAGCCCCCGGGTCCAGGTCGCCTGGTCGCCGGCCGCGATGTAATAATCGGCCTCCACGCTTAGCAGGTGTTCCAGCGTCTTCCAATCAGTATGGATGTCGGAAAAGATGAGTAACTTCACAATCGGAGTTCGCACCACGACATATTCCGAGGCTAAACGTTCATGAACCAGGAGGCAAGCGACCACCGCGGCCACCCGCCGGTATACTGCGAAGATATGGATGAGTATGACAGCGAGCTGTCCAGGATTGTCGCCGAGCTGAACCGTGCGGCGCCCAGCCAGAAGTCAGCGGCACGCCGCGATTCGGGGCACGTGCTCTCGGCGTCGCTGGAAGAGCTGCTGCATACCGCCGCCAGCCGCAACGCGTCCGACGTGCTGCTGGTCGCGGGCACCCCGGTCATGCTGCGGGTGAACGGCGCGCTGGCGGCAACCAGCGGCTCCGCGCTCGACCCGGAGGACGTGCGCGGCCTCGTGCTGCCGCTGCTCGAGCCCCGCCAACTCGAGGAATTGCAGAAGAGCAAATCGGTGGACCTGAGCTTCGTGCGCGAGAACCTGGGCCGGTTTCGGATCAACATCCACCACCAGCGCGGCACCCTGGCTGCGAGCATCCGGCTGCTACCTTCGCGCATCCCGTCGCTTGAATCCCTCCACTTGCCGGCGAGCCTTGCCAAGCTCGCCGAGCGGCGGCAGGGGCTGGTGCTGGTCACCGGCGCGGCGGGAGTCGGCAAGTCCTCGACCATGGCGGCGCTGATCGACATCGTCAACGCGCGCCGGGCCGCGCACGTGGTGACCATCGAAGATCCCATCGAGTATCAGCACGCCAATCGGTCCTCCATCTTCGAACAGATCGAGGTGGGCCGCGACACGCCGGATTTCGCGGTGGCGCTGCGCAGTATCATCCGGCAGACGCCGGACGTGATCCTGGTGGGCGAGATGCGCGACGCCGAGACCATGGCCACCGTCCTGACCGCCGCGGAAACCGGCCACCTGGTGCTCTCGACCCTGCACACCAACGACGCGATTCAGGCCGTGGCCAGGATCCTGGATTCTTTCTCCGCGGCCCACCAGCCGCAGATCCGCCAACAGTTGTCGCTGGCACTGGCGGCGGTAATCGCGCAGCAGCTCGTGCCCGGAACCGACGGCGTCTCGCGCTGGCCCGCTGTCGAGATCATGATCGCTACCGATGCCGTGCGGGCGCTGATCCGCAAGGGCGACGACCACCAGCTACGCTCACAGATCTCCGTGGGCCGGGCCGAGGGGATGATGACCATGGAGCAGTCGCTCACCGAACTCGTGCGCACCGGCCGCATCAGCAAAGACACCGCCTTCGCGCACTGCTTTCGCACCGACGACCTGGTGCGGTACCTGGGATAAACTGGTGCGTGGCCACCAACATGACCATCCCCTTCCTGGATCTGAAGGCGCAGTACCGCGCGATCAAAGCCGAGATCGATGAAGCGGTCGGCCGCGTGCTGGAGAACGGCACATTCATCCTGGGACCTGAGGTGGCCGGGTTCGAACAGGACTTCGCCGCATACTGCCAGGTAGCGCACGCCGTCGCGGTCAACTCGGGCACCAGCGCCCTGCACCTGGCGTTGCTGGCCGGCGGAATCGGGCCGGGCGATGAAGTCATCACCGTGCCTTTCACCTTTGTGGCCACGGTAGCCGCCATTTCCTACGCGGGCGCGACGCCGGTCTACGTCGATATCGAGCCGGACTCCTTCAACATGGATCCGCGACAGGTCGAGGCGGCGATCACTTCCAGGACCAAAGCGATCATGCCCGTGCACCTGTACGGCCAGCCCGCGGACATGGACCCGATTCTCGATATCGCGCGCCGGCGCGGGCTGCTGGTAATCGAAGACGCGGCGCAAGCCCACGGTGCCGAATACAAGGGACGCCGCGCGGGCAGCATGGGCGACCTCGCGGCCTTCAGTTTCTATCCCACCAAGAACCTGGGTGCCTACGGCGAAGGCGGCGCGGTGGTCACCAACAACCCGCGGTTTGACCGAACCGTGCGCATGCTGCGCGACTGGGGCTGCGACCGCAAGTACTACCATCGGCTCCGGGGGTTCAACTACCGGATGGAAGGCATGCAGGGAGCGATTCTCCGCGTCAAGCTCCGCCACCTGGAAGAGTGGACCCAAGCGCGCCGGGCGCGCGCGCAGGAGTATCCGCGGATGCTGGGCACGGCGGTGAAAGCGCCCCGGGAAAAGCCGTACGCGCGGCACGTGTACCACGCGTACGTGATCCGGACCGGGAGCCGCGCGGTCGTGCAGCAGGCGCTCGAGGCCGCTGGGGTTCAGTACGGCATACACTACCCGCTGCCGCTGCATTTGCAGGAAGCCTACCGCGACTCCCGGTATGGTGAAGGCAGCTTTCCGGTTGCCGAGGCTGCTGCCCGCGAAGTGATATCGCTGCCGCTTTTCCCGGAGATGACCACCAGGCAGATGGAGTATGTTGCCGCGGCGGTGATGCGGCAGACCGAACCGGTTCCCGCGCGCTAGCCGGGGAACAGCGCGGGGCCGAGGCGGATCGGTATTACGCAGCCGATGTTCCGGCCGAGCTGTTGCTGTCGGCCGGTGGCTGTCCCCCGACCGCCGGTCTCATTCTGTCCGCTTGCAGCATGGGCATGATGTGCTCCAGCAGTTGCGTCCCGGTATACGGTTTGGGCAGGAACCCGCGGCATTGAGAGCCGGTGAAATGGTGGCGCACCTCGGTGTCGCTGTGGCCGCTGCTGACGATCACGTGCAGGTCGGGCCGCAGGCGGGCGATCTCCGGCAGGGCCTCATCGCCGCCCAGGTCGGGCATCGACAGGTCCAGCACCATGACACCGATCGCCGCCGTGTTGGCGCGGAAACACTCGATGGCCTCCCGCCCGCTCGCCGCTTCGTAAACCGTGATGCCCCGTTTCCGGAGGATCGAAGCAGCCATCTTGCGGATGGCCGGCTCGTCGTCCACTACCAGCACCGCCGAGGGCGGCGCGTCGTGCCCCGCCGGCTCGGATGGAATCCCCTGCCTCGGCTTCGCTCCCGGACAGGGCAGCCACACCCGAACCCTGGTACCCTGGCCCGCCACGCTCTCTACCGCGATCCGCCCGCCCGACGATCGGACGATGCCCTGCACCGCCGACATCCCCAGCCCGCGGCCGGTGAACTTGGTAGTGAAGAATGGCTCGAAGATGCGTTTTCGAGTCTCCTCGTCCATGCCGCATCCGGTGTCCGATACGTCGATCACGATCCCGTCATCCTCGAGCGCCGTGCGTACGGTGAGGACTCCCGGACGACTCTCCGTCATCGCCTCGGCGCCGTTCAGGATCAGGCTGGTGAACACCTGCTGGAGTTGACTGGGGTCCATCTCGATCTGCGGGAGGTCAGGCGCCAGTTCCGCTGTGAGTTCCGTGGTTTGGGCGAGGGAAGGCCGCAGATGGCGGATGGTATCGTCCGCGATGGCGGATACCGAGACCGGGCGCCGCACCGCGCTCGACTTTCCCGCATACGCCAGCAACTGGCGCGTCAGCCCCACCGCCCGGCCGCAGGCCTCGAGCGCCGCCGTGAGGCTGGCGCGGGACTCCTGGTTCACAGCCTGCTCGTCCAGCACCAGGCTGATGTTGCCGGTCACAATCGTCAGGATGTTGTTGAAGTCGTGCGCGACCCCTCCGGCGAGCGCCCCGATGCTCTCCAGCCGGTTGGCGTCGCGAAACGCCTGTTCCGTCCGCAAGCGCTCGCGCACATCGATCCCCAGCGCCACCTTGGTGCCGTCCGAGAGCAACACCTTGGCCCACGAAGTGTCGATCCGGCTGCCATCTTTTGCGGTAAGTTGCAGGTCGCGCCAGCCGGTATCCGGTTCTCCGATCTCCCGGTCGATTCGCGCCGCGGTCTCTCGATCATGGCCCAGGGTCCGCTCGAATTCGCGGTTCACAGTGCATCCCTCCCGGCGCGGGTCGCAGATTCCGATCATCACCGGAATATTGTCGATCACCCGGTGCAGCAGCTCCGTCTCGTGGCGCAGTATGCGCTGCGTGCGGCGCTGCTTGAGGAGGAACCACACGCTGGTGGCCAGCAGCGCCAGGATCGAGCCCAGCAGGATGTACCAGTTGCGGCGCATGTACCGTGTCCGCAACGCCGTCGCCAGCCGCAGCGCGGCGGATGTCGGCGTGGGCGGGTGCCGGCTGGCCAGTTGCGAGAGCGTCCCATCCAGCGCCATGTCATCGATGCGGGCGCGCAACCTTTGCGCCGCTGCTTCGTTGCCGTGCCGCGCGATCACAGCCAGGTCCAGCACGACATCCGAGTCGAAGGACTGGAGATCGATGCCCGAGCAGCCGGCTGGACGGACGCGCAGCAACTCGAGCAGATCCCCCTGGGTGATGAGCACGGCATCCACGTCGCCCCGGCATAGCCCGCTCACAAGGGACGACGATTCAGACGGCACGAGAATCGCGCCCGGGTAGGCTTTGGCGGCGAGAAACCGGTAGATGGGTGATGCCAGGCCCAACCGCTGGCCGCGCAGTGACCCGGCGGGGCGCACGCCACTTTGCGCGCGGGTGAGCACGGTGAGCTCGGTAAACCACCACGGCTCGGAGACGTAGAACCTGCGCTGCCGCTCGGCCGTAACCATGCCGGCCGGCACCAGGTCCAGCCGCCCCGACGCCAACTGGTCCTCCACTTCCTGGCTCGTTCCCGAAGGGACCCAACGGAGGCTGATGCCCGCGCGGCGCGCCGCTTCGTTCAGGACATCCACGGCGAAACCGGCGGCACCCCCATCGGGGGCGCGGTAAGTCACAGGGGGAACGTGGCCGAAGCCGACATTGAGCGGTGGCGGCGGCGCAGGCGCCGCCGTGGTCATCCACGCCAGCATACCCAGCAGCCACAATAACCCTCGCCTACGGATCCGCCCAGCCCCCCAGCCATGTGCGAAAAATACCATAGTTGACCGAATTCTTTTAGGTTAGCACGCCGGTTGCCATGTGTGATTTTGAGTACAACCTGCCGGGGGCGTGAGTGGTAAGCGACGTTCTATCTAGGGCATAGGCGGAACTACGCAACGGGACGGAGCGGCGCGTGGGGGGAAATCCTACGGTAAAAAGACCTTATTAGGCTAAATTGCGCGGGAAAGAACTGCACGGCCGGACGGCTGCCAATGCCCACCGGTTCTTGGAGCGGGTAGAATGAACCGGATCTCCCCATGCCAGATCTCGACTTCGAACTAAACGGCAAGCTGGCGGTCGTCACCGGAGGTGCCAACGGCATCGGCTTTGCCATCGCGAGGCTGCTTGCCGGGCAAGGCGCCTCGGTGTGGCTTCTGGACCTCGAACGCGAGCATCCCGAGAGAGCGGCGCGCGAGATCGGCGCCCGGGCCGTCACCGCCGATGTCACCCGCCGCGAATCGCTGGATGCCGCCTTTGCCATGGCCGGCACCCCGGATATCGTGATGGCCAATGCCGGAATTGCCAAAGAAGCGGACTTGTGCGATCACACCACCGAGGACTGGGAGCACATCCTGTCCGTCAACCTGACCGGGGCGTTCCACACTGTGCAGGCGGCGGCGCGGCTGATGAAGTCGCGGGGCGGCGGGGCAATCGTGGTGACCGCCTCCACCAATTCCTACGATGGGGAAGCCCGGCTGGCCGCGTACAACGCCAGCAAGGCGGGACTGCTGGGCCTGGTCCACACCGCCGCCAACGAGCTCGGTCCCTACCAGATCCGGGTGAACGCGGTCTGCCCCGGCTTGATCCGGACGCGCCTCACCGAACGTCACTTCTCCACTCCGGAGGTACTCCGCGATTACTTCCGCCACATCCCGCTGGGGCGCGGAGGCGAGCCGGACGAGGTGGCGCGGGCGAGCGTTTTCCTGGCTTCGAGCCTGGCGTCCTACATCACCGGCGCGACGCTGTTCGTGGATGGGGGGCAGATGGCGGCCAAGTTCGGCACCTGGACCGAAGCCGGCAGTCACTTCGCCGGAGGGCGATGGCAGCCCGGTCCGGCGCCCTCATCCGGCACTTGACGGCGAAGGCTGCTTGCGGAGGAGAACCGCCTCGTTTCCCAGCAGATCTTCCAGCAGGGGGCTCCGCGGGTACGGATGCCCATGGTAGGCGCGGAATCCTTCGCCGCACGTTCGTCCCGCCAGTTGGCCGCGCTCCCGCGTCCACTGTTCCATGGTTTCCAGGTAGTCGTCGGTTCCGTGGTGCCGCATGAGCCAGCTCCTCTGGCTGGCATGCGCCGCCAGCATCTCGCGTTTGCGCGCAAACGTCTCCGTCACATCCACGACGAAATCCGGCATCACCAGGTAGCCCTCACGGTCCACCCCCGCCACGGGGTCCATGTAGTAAAGATGCGGGATGGCATCCAGGGGCGGCGCCGGGCTCTCGCTATGCGTCCGGTAGTTCGGCGCGGGCGCGATGAAACAACTGTCGCGCACCAGCATGCTGGCGGCCTCGTGGTCGCACAGATAGTCGGCGGGCGAAGCCGCCAGCACAATGTCGGGCCGCGTCCTCCGCAGCGTTTCCGTCACGCGGCGGCGCGAGGCGTCGTCGCTGAAGATGGCCAGGTCGCGCATCTCCAGGCAGAGATAACTGGCGCCGATCAGCGCGGCCGCCTGGGCCGCTTCGCGCCGGCGTACGGCGGCGATCTCCTCCGGGCCCAGCTCGCGCGAGCCGCAGTCCCCGGGCGACATGGTGGCGATGGTGATCTCGTGGCCCAGAGCGGCCAGCAGCGCCAGCGTCCCGCCCGCCAGGATCTCCGCATCGTCCGGATGCGCGTGGATGGCGAGGATCCGCATCATGCGCCGAGCAGTTTGGGCAGCCGCGCGAGTTCTTCCGGCGCGCTGTCGTTCGGCACCGAGCACCCCGGAGTGAGGATGTACTTGCGGCCCGCCGCCTTGGACGCCGCCTCCCACTGGCGCCGTAACTCCCCGGCCGTGAGCTGGCGGTAGTTCACTTCGTCGATGCCTCCCGCGATGACCCAGGATGGAAACCGCTTCCGCACCTCCGCGATCGGAATGCCGGACACATGCATCGAGTAGTTGATGACCGGCGCCCGGAAGTCCCGGAACAATCCCAGGTAGGCAGGCTCCACATGCAGATGCAGAAAGGTGAGCTTCGTGCCCGAGATCCCTTCCAGGAAGCGCTGGTCGAACGGCCGGCTGAACTTTTCATAATCCGCAACCGGCATTTCCTGCGCGTTGGCGTTCGCCACGGAGAACAGCACGCCCGACGCTCCGGCTGCCAGCGCCCGTTTGGCGTGCAGGATCTCGGATTGGGTGATCACGTCGAGCGCGTCCATGAGAGCCCGTGGGTTCTCGTCCTTCAGACGCAGCACCTCTTCTTTCGACGAGAGCTTCTGCGCCACGTTCCAGGGGTTGAACACGGTCTCGATCATGTACGCCGAGCCGCCTAGCCCGTCGCGGATGAGTTCCAGGGCGCGGATCTGTTCGGGGAACGGGTTGGTCTCGACCTTGAGCTGATACCACGGGCCCGCCGGCCTGGGATACGGAAAGTCACTCATCACTTTGACGATGTCTGTCTTGTACAGGCGGTGGAATTCCAGCGTGCGTTCGGCATGTGCCTGCGCGCTGTGCAGTCCGAAGTGGTGCCAGAAACTGAAGGGGGGCCGGTCCACATCCTGACCGGCCAGTGCGCGGTCCACGCGCTGTTTGGAAGAGAGCGCCGCCCGTCCGAATGCGGCCGGCGTCATGGCCGCGCCGGCGGCCGCCAGAAGGAATCGTCGTCTGCGCATGTAGAAGCCTCCCGGGTTCGCCGGGCCGCCGAGTGGGGCCGCTCGCCGGACCCTTGTGCTTCTGTCAGTTTAGATCAGGCGGCGAGCTTCGGCACGGCGGCGGCGCGGGCCGCGCGCTACTCAAACCGCAGCGCTTCGATCGGGTCCAGGTTCGCAGCCTTTTTTGCGGGGTAATAGCCGAAGAAGACGCCGATCGCCATGGAGAACAGCGCCGAGCCGCCCACCGAGAGCGGCGATATCGATTGCGGCCAGCCAAACCCGGTGGAAAGCAGGACCGATACCAGGAGCCCTACCAGGATTCCACCCAGTCCACCGGCCAGCCCTAGAACCAGAGATTCGATCAGGAACTGCCATTGGACGTGACTCGTTCGCGCCCCCACGGCCATGCGTATCCCGATCTCGCGTGTCCGCTCCGTGACCGAAACCAGCATGATGTTCATGATGCCAATGCCGCCCACGAGCAGCGAGACGGCCGCGATACCGCCCAGCAGGAGCGTCATCACGTGCGTGGTCTCCTCAGCGGCATTGGCCACGTCCGTGAGGTTCCGGACCGTGAAGTCGTCGGGCTCACCGGCCCGGATATTGTGCCTTGCGCGCAGGGTGGAACGGATCTGCTGTTCGGCGGTATTCGTCATGTCGCCACTCACCGCCGAGACGTACACCGTGGGCACGTACACGGTCGCGAGCAGCTTCTTCATGGCGGTGGTGTACGGCATGAGCAGCGTGTCGTCCTGGTCCTGGCCCCATTGCGTCTGACCCTTGCGTTCCAGGATCCCAACCACGCGAAACGGCAGATTGCGCACGCGCAGGATCTGTCCCACCGGATCGATGCCGGGGAAGAGCTGATCCGCGACCGTCTGGCCGATGACGGCGACCCGCGCCGCGGTAGTCACGTCGGCCTCGGTAAAGAATTCGCCGGAAGCCACGCCGCGATCGCGGATTAACGGGTACTGTGTGTTCACGCCTTCAGCGCGCGTGGTCCAGTTCTGATTGCCGAAGACGAGGGTGACCCCAACGGGGACGCCCGCGCTCGCCGCGCGCACGGCGGGATCGTCGCGCAGGATCGCCTGCACATCTTCCGGGGTGAGGGTGGTGCTCGTTCCAGCGCCTCCCCGGAGGCCGCCGAAGTTCTGGCTGCCGGCCGAGACGATGAGCATATTCGTCCCCATGCTGGCGATCTGCTGCTGAACCTGTTTCTGCGCACCCTCGCCCAGGCTCACCATGGCGATCACCGCGGCGACGCCGATCACAATCCCGAGCATGGTGAGCGCCGAGCGCGCTTTGTTGCGGGCCAACGCTCTTAAAGCAATCTTCAACACCGAGGCGATCATGCCAATGCCTCCTCGTCTTCAGCGGGCAATGCCGTCAGTTCTTCCCACGCATCCCGCCGGCCGGCAACGGGCTGGTCCGAAACGATCCTGCCGTCCCGCACCGTGACGATCCGGCCGGCGAAGGCGGCGATATCCTGCTCGTGCGTCACCAGCACGATGGTGATTCCGGCGTCCCGGTTCAAGGTCTGGAATACGGCCATCACATCCAGCGAGGTCCGCGTGTCCAGGTTACCGGTCGGCTCGTCGGCCAACACCAGCGACGGGTTGTTGACCAGGGCGCGGGCGATGGCCACCCGCTGTTGCTGGCCGCCCGAGAGCTGGTTCGGATGATTGTCCTCGCGATGTGCCAGCCCCACCACGCTCAAGGCCACACGGCTGCGGTGCGCCCGCTCGGCGGCCGGCACCCCGGCGTAGATCAGCGGCAGTTCGACGTTCTCGAGAGCCGTGGTGCGCCGGAGCAGGTTGAATCCCTGGAAGACAAATCCGATCTTGCGATTCCGTACGTCGGCCCGCTGGTCCTTGTCGAGCCGGGAAACATCGACCCCCTCCAGCAGATACCGGCCGGCGGTAGGCCGGTCGAGGCAGCCGAGAATGTGCATCAGCGTCGATTTGCCGGAACCCGAGGCGCCCATGATGGCCACGAACTCGCCGGGCTCGACCTGGAGGCTCACGTTCCGCAGCGCATGCACGCGCACCGCCCCCGTGTCGTAGATCTTGTCGATGCCCTCGAGTTGAATTACCGGAACCATGGCTATCGTCCCCTCCTGCCCATGGAGAACAACGAGCGCGCCGGCGCCTGGCCGGCTTGGGCGCCGCCGGCCGGGAGCGCTCCGACTGCCACCGAATCCCCCTCCCGCAGATCTCCGGAGACGATCTGCGTGTGCACGCCATCCGACAGTCCGGTCTGCACCGTAACCGGAACCAGTTCCTTGCCGGCGACCTTCCATACGCGGCTGACGTGAGCGGTTCCCTGCGAGACGGGCGCACTCTGTCCCTCCGGAACGAAGCGCAGGGCGGCCGCCGGTACGGCAAGCACGTTGTCGTGCTGCTCGGTGGTGACCGTCACATTCGCGGTCATCCCCGGCATCAGTTTCAGATCGGGATTGGCGACGTCGATCACGGCTGTGTAGGTGATCACGTTCTGCACGGTTTGCGGCGCCAGCCGGACTTGCGCGATGCGGGCCTGGAACACGTCGGACGGATATGCGTCGACGGTGAAGGTGACCTTGCTGTCGGGTCCCAGTTGCCCCACGTCGGCTTCATCGATGTTAGCCAGCACCTGCATGCGCGTGAGATCGTTGGCGATCAGAAAAATGGTGGGCGCCTGCAGACTGGCGGCCACGGTCTGGCCGACATCCACGTTGCGCGCGATCACGACGCCATCGATGGGAGCTTTGATCACGGTGTGATCGAGGTTCACCTGCGCCAGTTCGACGGCGGCTTTCGCCTGCGCGGCCTGCGCCTGTGCCTGGGTGACCTGGGATCGCGCGGACTGTGCCTGCGCCGCAGCCTGGTTCGCTTGCGCGACGGCCTGCTGCTTTTGAGCAATGGCCTGCGACAAAGTGGATTGCGCGGTTTGAAGGTCCATGGCCGCGCCCACCTTGGCCTCCACCAACTGGCGCGTGCGCTCGTAGCTTTTCTGCGCGTCGTCGGCGGCGGCCTGCGTGCGGGCCACGTTCGCCTGCGCGGCCGCGATGGCCGCATCCGCGGCCACTACATTGTTCCGTGCAGCCTGGGCCGTGGCGAGCGCGCTCTGGTAGGTGGCGGTGGCCTGGGCCAGTTGCGCCTGGAACTGGGATGGATCGAGACGCGCGATGACCTGCCCCTTCTTCACATGGCTGTTGAAGTCGGCGTACAGGTCGGCGATCGTACCGGACACCTGTGTTCCGACCTCGACCGTCGTCACGGCCTGCAGGGTGCCGGTGGCGGTGATGGACTTCGCGATGGTCGCCCGCCGTACCGGGGCGGATGCGAACTGCGGGCCTTGGGGGGCGGCGGCGATGCGCCAGACGCCGATTCCCGCAACGAGTACTATGGCGACGACCGCCAGCACCCAGCGGCGCCTCCGCGGCGGCGCCTCCGGACGCGGCGGAGAACTGAGTAGCTGATCCAAACTGTATTGCTCAAGAACGCTGGGCATGGGCCGTTATCCTCCTCCTGTCCGACTCCTACTATTAAGACGTCACGGGTGAGACCAGGGAGTGTAAGGCTTTGTAACAGGGGGAAACCGGTTCCGGAGAGGACCGTGACCCTTCCGGCCGGCGGCCGGGCCGCGGCCGGCGCCCGCGAATCAAGCGCCCGAATGGCTGGCGCCGCCTGCGTTCGCGCACCATAATGAGACGAGCATGCCTGAGACCACCTATCGAGGCCGCCGCGCCGCAGCCATCGAGAACAACCAGTTGCGGGTCACCGTTTTGCGGGAGGGCGGCCATATCGCCGAGATCTTCGATAAGCAGACCGGTGTCAATCCGCTTTGGACTCCGCCCTGGCCCTCGATCGAGCCGTCCGCCTACGACGCGGCGCGGCACCCGGAATATGGCACCGGCCCCGAAGCGCACCTGCTGGCGGGCATCATGGGGCACAACCTCTGCCTCGATCTCTTCGGCGGTCCATCGCCCGAAGAGGCCGCCGCGGGACTCACGGTGCATGGCGAGGGCTCCGTCGCTCCCCACGACGTTTCCGAGTCTGGAGGCGGGCTCGTCATGCGCGCGGAAATGCCGATGGCCCAACTACGATTCGAGCGGCGGCTCGAAGTCGACGGCCGTGCGGTGCGGATTCGCGAGGTCGTGGAGAACCTCTCGGCCTGCGACCGCCCCATCGCCTGGACCCAGCACGTCACGCTCGGTCCGCCGTTCCTGGAGAGAGGCGTCACTCGCTTCCGCGCATCCGCCACCCGCTCGAAAGTCTACGAGAAAGACTTCGGAGCGGGAGCCTACCTCGAAACCGCGGCGGAGTTCGACTGGCCCATGGCGCCGCGCCTGGACGGCCATGGCCTCACGGACCTTCAGGTCTTCACCGCCGCTCCCGTTTCCAGCGCCTTCACCACGCACCTCATGGACCCAGCGCAAAAGACTGCGTATTTCGTAGCGTATTCTCCCCCCTTCCAGGTGGAGTTCGCGTACACCTGGCGGCGCGCCGATTTCCCGTGGCTGGGCATCTGGGAAGAGAACCACAGCCGCACCCACGCTCCCTGGAACGGCGAAACGCTCACGCGCGGAATGGAGTTCGGCGTATCCCCGATCCCGGAATCGCGCCGCGAGATGATCGACCGGAGCCGCCTCTTCGGTGTCCCGACCTACCGGTGGCTCCCCGCGAAAAGCCGGGCGGAGGTGGAATACCGCGCCGCGTTCGAGGCTACTGGCCCACAGTAACAACGCCCCAAGGCCGGTCCCCGACCTTGATCTTCTTCACCACGGACTGAGTGGCGAGATCGACTACGGACACGTCGTTAGACGGGCCGTTGGCCGTGAACAGCAACTTCTGGTCGGGTGAGAGCGCGATCCCCCAGGGCCGGTCGCCAACTTCGAACGAACCCGCGATGCGCTCCGCCGCCGGCTCGATCACGACCACCTTCTTGCTGCGGCCGGTGCTGACGTAGAGCTTGCTTCCATCGCGGGTCATGGCCTGTCCCATGGGCTTGAGTCCAGCGCCCAGCGAAATCGTACCGCTCTCTTCGAGCTTGGCGGTGTCGATCACGCTGACGGTCGCATCATTCTCGTTGGTGACGTAGGCACGCGATCCGTCGGGCAGGAACGAGATGCTCCGCGGGCGCCGGCCCACTTTGATCTTCTTCACCACGTCCCCGCTCGCTACATCCACCACGGTGACCGTACCTTCGTCCTCCGAGGTCGCGTAGACCTGCCTGCCATCCGGCGTGAGCGTGACGCCTTCCGGTTCACGCCCGGTCGGCACTGTCTTCAACACCTGCCCGCTGGCCGGGTCCACGAAGCTGAGCCCCGCCGCATCTTCGTTGGAAACATAGAGCAGCTTGCCATCCTTCGAGATCGCGAACTGCTCCGGATCCGACCCGCCCGGCACCTTGCGCAGCATTTTGTTCTGTGCCACATCGAAGACGCCGATGCCATCCGCGCTCTTGTCGGGAGGAGGCAGCGTGCTCTCGTCCACGCCCGGAGGAGCGAACGGGGAACCGCTCAGCGCCACGAAGATGGTCTTTCCATCAGCGGCCGGGTGGATGCCGCGCGCGCGCTTCCCGAGCGGCACCGTGGCCAGCGTTTCCATCCTGACGGGATCGATCACCGTCAGGTCGCCCGAGCCTTCGTTGCTGACATAGACCCGGTACGACGGCTCACCGCCCGTCCGGCTGCAACCCGCCAGCACAATTGCCGGCAACAACGAGAACACCATCCGCCTGGACATGCTTCAGCGCCCCTTCTCGAACCGGAAATCCACGGTGACGCTCGACGACGGAGCCACGTGGACCGATTTTTCCTGGTCACCCAGTTTCTCATGCCAGACCGCCACCGTGTAATCCCCCGGCGGCACGTTGCGCAGTTCGAACGCCCCTCCCGGACCGCTGACGGCAAAATACGGATGGTCCACAACGCCGATATACGCGTGCATCCACGAGTGCACGTTGCACTTGACCGGTATCATCACTTCCGCGCGGGGAAACCGGTGCTCCATGTCCGGTGATTCCGGCGACTGCTGCTGGCTCCACTCGCGATTGTTGCCGGGCATCGGGTGGATGTTGTGCGACACGGGATCGCTGTTCTTGACCTCCAGCGTCTGTCCGGCGCGGAGACCGATCGTACGGGGCACGAACATGCAGCCGCGCTGATCGATCATTACCGGGTCCTTCACCGGTTCGAACGACCTGCCCTCGAGGCCGGACTTGATGTACACGAAGGCATTGGCCAGCCCGCCACCCGGACCCACCATGAGGGACGAGTCATACACGGGCCGCCCGCCATTGGCCTGCTCGCACCCGGCGTCCGAATCCATGGCGATCACCTGCCGCGAGGGCTTTGGGCCGTGGTAGGTGACCCGTCCGCGCAGGACCCCCGCGGTGGCCGCGTCTACGTGGAAATATTCGATCAACCTGGCTGCGGTTTTCTTTTCCGGCGGTGGATTAGTTCCGCAGGCAACGGCAAAAAGAGCCGCACCCACGGCGAGGAGACTCCTCCCGAGCATCAAGGCTATGATAACCGAAGCGCGCTACCGGGCCAGTGCCTCGCGCAAGCGTCCCCGGTTCGGCCCGGCCTTTTCCGCGGCGTCGATCAGGTGCCGCAACGCATCGCTCGCGCTGGCGTCCGGCATGCGGAAAATCCAGGGGATGTTCACCGAGGTCAGATCGTGATCCGCCGATACCGCAATCACCGGCAGGAACGCCTTCACCGCCAGTTGCTCCGCCAGGTGGCTGGAGTTGCGGTCGGTGGCGATCAAAGCCAGCGCGTGGTCATCGTAGATCAGCTTCACCAGGTCGTTGGAGGCCTTGCCCCAAGGTACGTCCGAAGCCACCGCCACCAGCTTGTACCGCCCGTGGTAGGACGCCAGCACCGGCGCAAGCCCATCCACGACGCGTGCCGCGTCCGGTCCGAAGATGCCGATCCGCAGAGGCCCCGCGGGCTGATCCGCGGGCGGAGGCCCATGATACGCGACTCCGTTCTCGCCCACCTTCGCGTAGGCCGCATCCATTCCATACCGCCGGAATTGGTATTTGCCCGCGTGGACCGTGGCCAGGTACATCGGCACGATGTTCTTGCAGTTGGGATCGAACACCATGTCCTGGGTGACGCCCTTGTAGCTCTCGACTCCCGTGAGCGCGTCGCGAATTCTGCCGCGATTCAAACCCGCGCGGCAGATGGACTGCAACAGGATGTTCATCGTGTCGTAGGCCAGCGAGGCGAACACGTCCGGCTTCTTGCCGAAGCGCTTCTCGAAGCGCTGGTTGAAGGCGAGCCAGCCCGGGTCGTCGCGCGTAGGATCGAACGGAAACACGATCTCGAGCCCTTCGGCGGCGTCGCCGGCATTGGCCAGCAGGTCGTCGCCGAGCACGCGGTAGCTCCCGAACACCCGCTGCTTCATCCCCATGGCCCGCATCTGCTTGAGGATCATCCCCGCCGGCGCGGCATCGCCCCAGATCACGATGCCGTCCGCGCCGGACTCGTTGATGATCCGCAGCGGGCGCGCGAAGTCCTTGTCTCCCGGCATGTACTTCTGCTCGATCACCACCGGGTGCTCCAGCCGGCGCGAAGCGTCCTTGAACTTCAGCACACCGAACCGGCCGTAACGGTCGTTGACGCGCAGCAGTGCGATGCGCTTCAACCCCAGGTCGGTGTAGATGCGGCGCGCCAGCGTGTATCCCTGCACGCGGTCGTCCTGAATCGTGGTGAAGTACCAGGGAATGATCGTCTCGGGGATAGTGGGGTCGGTGGCGGCGCTGTTGACGATGGGCACCTCGGCCTTGAGGCTCACCCGCAGTGCGATGTGCGTCGAATCGCCGCTGATCGAGCCCAGCATGGCCCACACCTTGTCTTCGTAGGCCATCTTGACGATCTCGTTGCTGGATGCGCCCCACACCGCCTGGTCGTTGTGGACCATCAGCTTGAAGGGCTTGCCGCCGTAGCCGCCGCGGGCGTTGGCCTCGTCGACGGCCAGTTGCGCGCCGCTCAGCATCATCCGGCCGAGCTTCTCATCGGGATGGTTCTCCACCGGACCCAAAAAGCCGATTCGCACCTCATCCACGTCCCCAAGCTTCGGGGTCGGAACGTCCCGGGCGCCTCCGTTGTACTCCACCAGCGTCCCGTAGTTCTCGTAATAGGGAGTGGTGAACTTCTCGAACGGGCGCATGTCCTCGGGCGCGTTGGCGTACGGGCGGAGCTCGCGATTCGGAGGAGGGCCCGGCGGATTCGCGCCGCAGGAGCAGGGGGCCGCCGCCTGCCCCCACAGCAATCCCGCCGACGCCGCCGCCACCAGCCATCTCACGGCGGACATCGCTCTCACTCCTTCGGCTCAGTACGGAACATGGCGATGGCTTCGATCTCCACCAGCAGTTCCGGGCGGCACAACTTGGCCTGGATTCCCGTGGAGGCGGGCAGAGGATCGAGCCCCTGCTCCTGGTAGAAGGCCGTCCGCTCTTCGTTGAACTCGGCGTAGTCGCGGTCGATATCGCGCAGGTAGCACGTCGTCCGCACGATGTCCTTCCAGGTCGCTCCCTCCGCTTCGAGCAGCGCCGTGATGTTGGCGAAGGTTCGCTGTGTCTGGGCGCGGAAGTCTCCCACGTGCAACGTCTCGCCGTTGGGGCCGATACTGGCGGTGCCGGAGATCAGCAAGATCGCAACCCCGCCCAGATCGAGCCGCAGCCCGCGTGAAAACGAGCTCGGACGGGCATACCGGAAAGCTTCATTCAGAGCTTCCGGCGCACTGATCGGTTTCTTCTCGATCGCCCTCGCCGCGGCCAGTTCGCCGAGCACATCCATCATCGTCATGTTTTCGCCTCCCACTATCGAATCCGGATCCCGTGGCTCAGGCCCTCGGCCGTCGCCACCCAGAGATCCTCACCCTGAAAATCGATACCCAGGATGTAATGGTGCGCGGGCGCCGTCGCAGCTTCCACGCGGCTCACCTTACCCGCCGCGTCGCGCACCAGCATCTCGGGTTTGTGTGTATCCAGCGCCGGCCGGTAAACGGCCCAGTTCTGGCCGTCGAAGTACGCCAGCCCCTTGTCCGTGCAAAACCACGCCCGGTCGCCATCCAGTCCCTTCACCTGGTTAAGAAAATTGCTCGGGAGCCCGCTGTCCTTCTCCAGAAAGTTCTTCCAGTCGCGCCCGTCGTAGCGGCTAGCGCCGAAGTACGTCGCCACCCACAGGATCTTATCCTTCTCCATGTAGCTCACCGAGGTGGTGATCTCGTGGATCAGTCCCTGGTCCTTGTAGAGCACCAGTTCGGTCTCACCGTCGGGATCGTTGTAGTCCTTCCAGCGCTCCGTCTTCACGTCGTACTCGAGCACACCGCCACCCCACACCGCGTAGTAGACCTTGCTGGGTGTGGCGCTCACCGCGTAGGTCCAGATCTCGTACATCGGCGTGTTGCGTTCGTTGTACAGGGACCACTGGTTGGTACGGGTGTTCAGGCGGCCGGCTCCCGCCGCGGTGGCGACCCAAACGAAATCACCCTGGACCGCCACGCCGTAGACCACGTCGTTGGGCAACCCGCTGTTGAGTTGCGTGTAGTTCACAAAGCGGCCCGCCGAGAAGCGGCTCAAGCCGCCCATGGTCGCAGCCCACACGTCGCCCGTTCGCGGGTCCACCGCGACGAAGAGGACCGCGCGGTGCACCAGACCATCCGCAGTGCGGTACACCGTCCACTTGCCGTTTTCGTACAGTCCGAGTCCGTTTTCGGTGGCGGCCCACACGCGGTTGCCGTCCACGCACACCTGGAAAACGTGATTGTCCGGCAGCCCGTTGGCCGTGGTGAAGTTCTCCCAGCGGTAGCGCGGCATGTCCGGAGCGGCGGCCAGGGCGGAGCAGGCCAGGGCAACTGCGAGAATTGTGGCGCAGGGACTCCCTCGAAATCGCCTGCGCTCAGCATTCGGGCAGTCGTCAGCGCCGGACGAGGGGTGTGTCGCGGGCGCTGATTCGCTTCGGGGCAGGGCCGGTTGGAAACCGGCCCGCAGGATGAAATCCTGCCCCACTATTTGCGAAACTTCGATGACCGTCATAGCGTTTTCAGATACTCCCCGCAATCGCCTGCGCTCAGCCTTCGGGCAGTCGTCAGCGCCGCGCGAGGGGTGTGTCGCGGGCGCTGATTCGCTTCGGGGCAGGGGCGGTTGGAAACCGGCCCGCAGGATGAAATCCTGCCCCACTATCTGCGAAATTTCGATGACCGTCATAGCGTTTTCAGGTACTCAATCAGGTCGTTGAGCTCATCTTTCTGGAGGTCGTTGGTCACTCCATGCGTGTCGTGGGGATTGAACACCGTCCAGATCTCTTCCAGAGTGCGCGCCGAGCCATCGTGCAGGTAGGGCGCCGTCAGCGCGATGTTGGTCAACTGCGGAACGTCGATCAGCGGCGAACGGTCGGTCGCTTTTCCGCTGCCCACATCCGTCAGTTGCTGGTTCGTGAAGTGCGGCCCCGCGTGGCATACCGGGCACTGGTTGGATGCCGGTATCGGTGTTCCGTTCCTGGTTCGCGTGCGCTCGAAGATGGCCTGCCCGCGCTCCTGCGCCGGCGTCAGTTGTCCGTTCGGCAGCCGGTAACGGTTGGGGCGCAGCGGGATCGACTTGATGTAGCTCACCAGGTCCGCCAGCTCGAAGCCGTTGTAGCTTTGCGAGCGGTAGAAGTACTTCTCCGTCCGCGGCCCGCACTCGGTTTCCAGGTTCGGATTTCCGCCGTTCCATTTGAAGGGCGCCGTGTCGCCCACGTCCTCCAGAAGCCGGTTGTCCACGATGTCCTTGCCGAAGCCGTCCGGTTCCAGGTCCCACTGCAGGCCGTCGTTCGTCGCTTCGATATGGCAGTTGGCGCAGCCGAAGTGTCCCTGAAAGGCGAACCGCGCGCTGAAGAACAGCCGCTCGCCCCGGCGCTGCTGCGTCAGCTCCGTGGGTCCTTCGAGCGACAGCGTCCCGCACAGCGCGCGCGCCGCCGTATCCACGATCGAGATGGTGTCGCCCGTCATGTTGGCAACATACAGGCGTTTGCCATCGGGCGAGAGCACCAGCCCCTTGGGCGTCGTGCCCACGGGGATGCGCGCGGTGACGTAGTTGGCGGATGCCGAAAGATCATTCGCCAGCGTGCGCCGCTCCGCCGGGCTCGCCGCGCGGATGAACTGCACCAGCTTGGCCGGGTCGATCACGGTGACGCTGTCCGACCCCGTGGTCGATAAGTACGCCGCGCTCTTGTCCGGCGCCATCACCACAGCCGAAGGGCGGCGTGAAGTAGCGGTCCAGCTCGTCGATCGATACCTGCACCAGCCCGCCCACGTCTTCGCCAAACACAGCGAGCGAGTTGCCGATCACCCACCCGTGCTCCACGTGCGCCAGCGGGATCAGGTTTTTGGGACGCATCTGCGCCGCCAGTCCCAGCTTCCCGTCCGCGGACATCGCCATGTGGAACACTCCGGCCGCGCCCGGTATCGGTTCCCGCTCGACGACCATCTGCCGCGCAGTGTCGATCACCGTCAGCTCCGACTCGGGCGGCGTGCGGAACGGAGCCAGATTGGGATACACGTGCGTGCAGTAGATGCGCGCGCCGTCGGGCGACAGCAGCAGGTAGCTGGCTCCGCGGCCCGCCAGCAGGCGCTTCGTCTCCGCGCCGCTGGCCAGGTCCACCACCGAAACATCGTTGCTCACGCGGTTCGCCACGTACAGGAAGCGTCCTTCGCGGTCGGTGATGGCCGAGGTAGGCTCGAAGCCCGTGGGGAGATTGCGCACGACCGCCATGGATGCCGTGTCGATTTCGGAAACCGTGTCCGCCCACGAGTTGGTGACGTACAGCCGTGTTCCATCGGGAGAAAACGACAGCCCCTTGGGTTCGCGGCCAACTGCGATGCGTTTCACGATCTTCCGCGCCGCCGTATCGAAGACCACGACTTCATCGGTGCCCTCGCACACCGCGTACAGCCGGCTGCCATCGGCGGAGACCGCCAACTCGATCGGTGAAGGATAGCGCTCGGTCCGCCGGTCCGCTCCCATGGCGGCCAGCGCCAGCACCACCGCGCTTGCGAATGCCGCCCGCATCGCTATTTCTCCTCCACGGTGACCACGCGATCCACCGCGGGGTTCTCGACGACCTGTCTGGTGCCGGAGGGCCACGTCACCGTCAGCCGTTCCACTTTGGCCGCCGCGCCCAGGCCGAAATGCACGCGCGGGTCGTCCTGCGAGAGATACCCCGAGCCGGCCACGCGCTCGCGTTGCTGCCGCAACCCGCCGGAGACCACTTCCACCTGCGCGCCGATGCCGTCGCGGTTGCTCTTGCGCCCCACCAGCTTCACCGAGATCCAATGGTTCGAGCCAGGCGAAAGATTGTGCAGCAGGTACGCCGGGCCTCCCAGATTCACGATGAATGCGTCCACCCTGCCATCGTTGTCGTAATCCGCGAACGCCGCGCCGCGGCCCACGCTCTTTACTTCGAAGAATGGTCCGGCGGCGCGCGAAACATCCTCGAACTTGCAGTCGCCCAGCCCGCGAAACACCGAGTGCTCCTGCGGCACCATGTGGATGAGGCCGCCGTGCACCACGAAGATGTCATAGCGGCCGTCGTTGTCGAAATCGTGCACCCCCGTGCCCCAGCTCGTGTATTGCGCCGCAAGCTGCGAAATGCCCGCGCGCTGCGTGACGTCTTCGAACTTGAGATCGCCCACGTTCTTCATCAGCCGGTTGTACTTGGAGTCCGACACCCACAAGTCGACGCGTCCATCGTGGTCGAAATCGACGAACGCCGGCCCCATGGCCGACGTATTCTCGCCGTTCTGTCCGTAGGCCACCCCGGCCGGCAGGGCGATTTCCTTGAAGGTCCCGTTCTTCTCGTTGTGGAAGAGGAAATTCTCGGTCTTGTCGTTGGCCACGTAGATATCGGGATAGCCGTCCAGGTCGAAATCGGCCGCCGTCACGCCCATCGCGCGGCTCTTGTGTTTGGCGATGCCCGATGATTCGCTCACGTCCGTGAAGGTGCCCTTGCAGTTGTTGTGCAGCAGCACGTTGCTGTCGGGTTCGTAATCGAGCGGGCCGGGGTAGTTATCGGCGGCGTAGTAGTTGCGATATTCGGGATCGAACTTCACGTACCGGCCGACCAACAGGTCCACGCAGCCGTCGCGGTCGTAGTCCAGCCATGCGGCGCCGATGGACCAACCCGGGATCTTCACGCCCGCGCGCTCCGTCACGTCTTCAAACGTGCCGTCGCCACGGTTGCGGTACAGGATCGCGCGGCCGTAGCCGGTCACCAGCAGGTCGGTGTGGCCGTCGTTGTCGTAGTCCGCGGCAATCGCGGCCATGCTGAACAGGTCGCCCGCCACGCCCGCCTGTTCTGTCACGTCCGTGAAACGGCCGTTGCCGTCATTGCGGTATAGGTGGTTGGTCGGCGGCTTCTCCGGCAGCCTTGCGCAGCGGATAGGGATGCATGCCCGGACCGAGCGGCTTCCCGCTGGTGACGTACAGGTCCAGCAGCCCGTCGTTGTTATAGTCGAACCACACCGCGCCCGCGCCCGTGCTTTCCAGCAGCGATCCGAGCTTTTGCGCCCCGAAGCTGTGCGTGAACTGAACCCCCGCCTGCGCGCTGACCTCTTCGAACCGGATCGGTCCCGTGGCGGGCTCTTCGGCGGCCACCGCCAGCCACAGCAACGGAATCGCCAGATAGCGCAGCTTCATTTCGCCCTCAGCTTCACCGGGTCCGTGGTGCGCAGCAGCACCTGCGGAACCGCGTTTTCCGGCGCGCGCTCCGGACCCGCGTGGCAGCCCACGCACACGCGCTGTTCGCCGCGCCGCGCCCAAAACCAGCCCTTCTCGGCGGCCGTACTCTTCCCTGCCCGGTCCAGCAGTTCGAACTGAACGGGCCGCTCGCCCGGCAGGTTCACGTAGAAGGACCCGTCGCGCTCCACCGGCGCCTGCCCTAACACCACCGGCGCGCCGTTGTCACCGAGCGCCCGCACCCGCACCGCCGCCACCGAACCTTCGGTGATTTTCAGCTTCGACGTGTACACGTTCAGGCACAGCAGATTGGCGCCGTCGCGGTCGCCCAGTCCCGAGGGATGCGCCTTGGGAACAGGGCGCGCTTTCACCACCACGGGCTGGACTCCCTGCGGCATCAGCTTCGCCAGCGCCGTTCTCCAGGCGTACAGTCCAAACGGCACGGCCGGGTTCGCCCGATACGAAAGCAGCCACACTCCCGGGGCGGTTTCCGCCACCGGACCGGCGAACTCTCCCGGAGGCATCGGTACTTCCACCTGCACCGCCCGCGCCGACGTGAACCGCGCCAGCCGCCCGCCCACGGCGAACAGGATGTCGCCCGAGGACAGTTCCCGCCCGGCGTGGCGATCCGGCCGGTGGTCGCACCGGTACGATTCCACGCCGCTGCCATCGCTGTAGACCATGTACAGATCGCCGCCCAATTCGAAGAGAATCCGCCCGTCGCGCAGCACATCGCAGACCAGGTGGTTCCCGGGGCCGTAGGTGAGCTGCAGCGGCTCGCTCCCGTCCGACTCCACTCTCAGGATCTGGAATCCCGACGCCGTGCGTTTCGCGTAGACGATCCGGTCCCCGGGAAGGTAGAACGGTGTGACGGCATCTTCCGGGGTGGAAACGACCCGCCGCGCCACGCCCCCGCCCGCTGCGATCTCCCAGATTTGCCAGGGATCTCCCGCTTTCTGTTTACCCGAAAACAGCACTCGCTGCCCGTCGAAAGACAAGGTGGCATCCGCGGAGGCGGCAAACTCCGGGACCAGCGGGCGCTTCCGGGTGCCCGTCACCAGTTGCAGGCTGGCGCCGGAGGGGAACCGCTCGCCACCGGACATTTCGTAGCGAGGCGCCTCGGTAAAGATGAAGCTGGAGCTCGCGGAAAAGATGAGATCGCTGGCGGCAATCCCACAGGCCAGCAGTCCGCAAACACCTGATAATCGGAGTAAGGACCCCACTAGACTGAATTTAGACCGAGTTGGGCCGTCTGTCTGTAGTGTTTTCCTACTAGTCTGTCAGGGAGCAGAGATGGCGGCACAAGCGCGGCGAAAAACAAAGCCAATCCCATTCCTGGACACCGCGGCAAGCCGCCGGTAGCAATGAGCAGAGCGACCAGGGGTGGCGCCTGCCAAAAAGCCAGAAAACGAACCCGATATCGAGAGCGGACAGGAGTGGGGCGGAGGGCCGGCCCGGGGGTACAAAGGCGGTGAAGTCACGGAATGCGAAACGAGCCCCATCCATTTCCGGATAACCAGTTCTTCTGCACGCCAATACTGTAGCGCGAAGGGATGCGACAGCCCACGTAAGAGGCTGATCTGATTAGGGGAACGACTTGTGACTGAAAAAGGTTCGAACAACGGGGCGATATTGGGACGGACCGGTCCTGAAACGCTCCTTGCGGTTGTGGACAGTATCCCACTTGAACCAAGCCTTGCGGCAGACGCCTTGCGTGGGTGGGAGGGGGGAGCGCTCGGGAGGGGGAAGCGGTAAGTTCGGGTCAGAGAGACCCCGACGAAAAAGTGACGCGCGAGGAAATCGCGAGCCCAACTACACCGAAGGTACCACGCCCCCTATCAGGATCTATCCCCCAGTTGGTGGTGCGAAGGGGACTTCGCGACACGAATCGCCTCAGACGCATGGAGCTCGGGTCAAGCACGACAACGGACCGCACGGATCTTGACAAACGGCTGGACTGAGCTGTTCGAAGCGTAAGCATCATTCGTCGCCGGGATGTGCGAATCGGCGCTGACGCTCGACGATGCACTGTCGAATATCTGCGAGCGCTATGCTGTCAAGCAGGCGTTTCGGATATCCCCCTGGAGTCGGCGGATAGTTTGACCATTATGATCCTACGGGATTGGAGGCTGCGCCAGATGTCCAGAACCATGCGTACCCAGATCATTAATTCCGAGGTCGTGATCGCGTATTCGCACTGTCCGCGAAAAGCCTTCCTTCTCCATTGCACTGAAGACCGCGGCACAGCAGATGATTATGCACGCATCCTCGAGAAGCGCGCCAACGCTAACAGGATGGCATACCTAGCGACGCTCCAGCGGACGGCCACGCCGACCTGCTCATACAAGAACGAGGCCATCCCCTCCGGCCCTGAGGTCCTAACAGAAGCCACCCTCGAAGCCGCCAATGTTGCAGCGTATTGCGATGCCCTGAGGATCGTTGGTCGGCGCGGGGGTCCCGTCGCGTATGATCCCACGATCGTGGTTGGGACCTATCGTGTGGAAAAAGAACAGATGCTCAATCTGTCGGTTGTCGGCTATGTGCTGCAACAGCTTCAGGGCACACCTCCCGCTACAGGGGTTCTTGTAACGCTTGAAGGCGAGTGCCACCGAGTCAATCTTCGGCCCATGTACAAGACCGTCACTTCCATCCTCGGGCACATCAGAGATTGGTGCAAAGATCCGCCAAAGCCACCGCCGCCAGTGATCCTCAACAGGCACTGCCCATCCTGCTCGTTCAAGAACGTCTGTGCCCAGCAGGCGGAGGGAACTGATGACCTTAGCCTGTTAGATCGCATGACCCCAAAGGCTATACAGCGGTACCACAACAAAGGGATCTTCACCGTCAAGCAACTCTCCTTTGTGTTCAAACCACGGCGACGGAGGCGACGGCGTGCGGCCCCAACCCCGCACCACGATTTTGAAGTACAAGCGCTCGCCATCAGGACCGGCAAAATCTACATTCAAACGGTACCGGAAATCCAAAGAAGGGATATTGAACTCTTCCTGGATATAGAGGGAGTCCCGGATCAGCAGTTCTCCTATCTCATTGGCCTGCTCATCCGCGACCGTCAGGCCATCACACATCACGCCTTTTGGGCGGACACGATGGAGGAGGAAGAAGCCATATGGCGCATCTTTGTCGAGAAGGCGAAGGAGTATCCCGATGAACCTGCCCCCTGAGGTGAGACAAACAGTTAAGACACTGTTCGACGTCCGCTGAGAATTCATTGTACGGCGTGTTGCTTCGATTGCAAAATTGCGGTCGTGGACAACCGTGGATTCTTTCTGACCCGGCAGGCCATCCATAGCCAGCTTGCGGCGATGCCCAACGAGTTGTATCTGATCCGTTTGATTCACCACCAAACACGTCGCCCGTTTCCCGGCGAACGTCTTTGGACGGCGACCCAGTTGGCAGGTGCGGCCACCATCCGGTTTCTGCGCGTCCGCAACTGCGAGGGATGTGACGTGTACATCCAGCCCTATGCCGGAAGCCAGAACGCAGGCTATATTCTGGTCGATCTGGATGGTGCCGATCCGATGGTCGTCGAGTCCATGCACGCCAATGGGCATGACCCTTGTGTAGTGTTGCAGACCAGCCCCGGTCATCTGCAGGCTTGGATCCGCCTCAGCACTGCTCCGCTGGCACCGGCGCTGGCGACCGCTGCCGGCAAGCACTTGGCGTGCCTGTATGGAGCGATTTGGCCAGCACCGACTGGCGTCACTTGGGACGGCTCGCCGGGTTCACCAATCAAAAGCCCGCACGACGCACACCGAAAGGTTACGCTCCGTGGGTGAAACTCATCCACGCCGGTGTGGGTTTGGCGCCGTGCGCCGAGAGGTTGCTGCGGTCCGTCAGGCAATCTGCTCAACCACTGTGGCATCCGGCCTCGCGATTCAGTATCGACTCGACAGCCACACAGCCTGGCCCGACCAGCGCGGAAGAGGCGACCACGATCTACCGGAACTGTATGCAACGTTGGCACATTCTCGAACGCTTTCCGCAGCCGGACTGGAGCATCGTGGATTTGTGGGTCGCCAGGTACTTGCTCTCGCAGGGCCAACTCGCCCCTCACGTCGAAGCCATCCTCCGGCTCGCCAGCCCGCATTTTCCGCGCCGGCATGGCGATCCCGATGACTACCTGCGGCGCACCGTCGCACACGCCGCTTTTCCCTTCCCCGGGCGCGCTGTGTGCGACGATCATGCTCGAACCTCCCCGCCGCTGGAAACCGACAGTGCTTGCTCGAACTCCACCGGCGGCCGGTAACCCAGTGCCGAGTGCAGTCGCTGCTGGTTGTAGACTTGGTCGATGAATCGTGCAATCGAAGCCCGCGCCTCGGCCAGGTCGCGGTATTCCTGCCGATACACCTCTTCGTACTTCAGGGTTTTCATCCACGATTCGCAGCCGGCATTTTCCCAAGGACTCGCCTTGCGGCTCATGCTGATTGCGCAGCCGTGTTCCTTCAGCAGATCTGTGTAATCGCCGGATGCATACTGGCTGCCACGATCGGAATGATGTACCCATCCGACGGGCGGCCGCCGCAACTCCAGCGCCATGCGCAGCGCCGCCAGGGTGAGCTCGTCTTCGACATTGCGGTCCAGCGCCCAGCCAATCGCCCGCCGCGAAAAGGCATCGATGACCACCGCCAAATACACGAATTCCGTCTCCAGCCGAATGTAGGTGATGTCGGCCACCCAGAGCTGGTTAATACCGGTGAGCGTCATCTGTCCCGCTAGATTCGGATAAACCTGTCTCTTGTGGTTGGAATCGGTGGTCACCCGGAACTTCCGCTTCCGGATGCACAGCAGGTTGTCCTCACGCAGCAAGCGGTAAATCCGTTTGGGATTCACGATCCAACCCTGCCGGCGAAGCGCGGCCGTGATCCGCGGCCGTCCGTAGCTGGGCCATTCCAGCGCCATCCGTTGGATGGCGTCGCGCAGGTCCATGTCGCGATCCGGCTGCGCAGCGGCCTCTTCGTCATAGCGGTAAAAGCTGGAGCGGCTCACGCCGCCCAGTTCTACCATCCGCGCCATCGTCAGTCCCCGATCGGCTTTCATTTCTTCTTGGACCTTCCGGTAGACCGCGGACTTCCAGTCAGTGCCTGCAGCATCCGCTGCTCCTCGATGCGCTGCAAGCACCCCTTCAAAAAATCGATCTCCAGGGCCTGCTGGCCGACCTTACGTTCCAACTCGGCGATCCGGCCTTCGGACCAGCGCTGCTTCCCGTTGCCCGGAAATACATTGCCCGGTCCCTGCCGGAACTCCCGCCGCCAGCGGTGCAACACGTTGGGGTTCACCTCCAACGCCCGCGCCGCTTCCCCAATTGACACCCCTTGTTCCAGCCGCCGCACGGCGGTCAGTTTGAACTCTTTGGTGAACTGCCTACGCGATAATCCCATGACTCAATTCTCCATTCAATGAAAAATGAGTCTTAACCGTTTGTCTCAAAATTGGGGACAAGTCCACGATGCTCCTATCTACCATTACGGAAGCTACGAGATTCGCGCGATTGAGTCCCTCGCCAAGCGATTCGGCCCGGATGTCACTGACATCTGTAAGCGGCTAGTCAATCTCAATTCCCAGGTTTACGGCAAAGTCTATTTTCCCGTCCGTTCGAACAGCCTGAAAGTGCTCGGCAGGTCTCTTGGCGCTTCTTGGACGGAGCCGGATGCTTCTGGGTTACTGAGCCTGGTTTGGCGGTACCGGTGGGAGATCGCGGGCGGGTCGGAATACAAGCAGAAGCTCATTTCGTACAACGCCGAAGATTGCCAGGCGCTGCGTATCCTGGCGGAGGAACTGGCGAGACTTCGAGCCGATGCCGATTCAGCGCTGAACATCGACTATGTGGACCAGCCCAAGCAGAACACCACCGATTTCGGGACCGAGTTGCACGCAGCCCTTGACCAAGTGCGTCTCTACGCCAACTTCAATTACGGAGACAGGCGGATCTGCTTTCGGCCTGAACTCGATGCAGAAACAAAGAAGGGCCCAGGAGCGCCAAAGGGCCACCAAGCCTACGAGAGAACCGTTCCAGCGGGCCGCCGCACCGAAATTCGAGTCGCGTCGAAGAGGAACTGCCCCAAACATCAAGGGGAACACCTCCAGAAGTCGGGCAAGAACGTTGAGAAAGTCATCGTTGATCTCAATTTTTGCAAGACCGGGTGTAGGAAGATTGTGATCAAGTATTCAGGTGAAAAGCGTTACTGTCCGCGGTGTGAACAGTACTATGAACCACCCTCGATCCAGAGGCTTGGCGCACAGACATTTGGGCACGGTTTTCGGGCTTGGGCGGTTTATCAGCGGATTATCCTTCGGCTTCCTTACCGGATGGTTACCCAGGCGATGGAGGACCTGTTCCACGAGACTGCGTCGGCGGCGAGCATTGTCAATTTTGTCGATTCGTTTGGCGAGCACTACCGTCGTACGGAGTCTGCTCTTGTGAGGCGCCTACTGGAGAGTCCGTTCGTGCACGTCGATGAGACACGACTCAGCATTCGGGGTGTCGATCACTACGTCTGGGTGTTCACTGACGGTCAGCACGTTGTTTTTCGACTGACAGAAACACGCGAGACTCTGGTCGTAAGGGATCTTCTGAAGGGCTTCCAGGGAGTGCTCGTCACGGATTTCTACGCGGGATATGACGCGCTGGACTACAGACAGGAGAAATGTTGGATCCATTTGGTTCGGGACTTGAATGAAGACCTATGGAAGTTTCCTTTTGATGAGGAACTTCAGCAATTCGTCTCAGCAGTGAGAGACCTGATCGTACCCATTATTGAGGCCATCCACCAATGGGGCCTGAAAGCGCGCTATCTCCGTAGATTCAAGAAGGAAGTGGACAGGTTCTATATATCGGCGATTGAGGGTAGGGAGTACGCGCTGGATGTGACGAAGAAATACCAGAAACGATTTGTGCGGCACCGGGAATCGTTGTTCCGCTTTCTTGATGAGGATGGGATACCATGGAACAACAACACGGCTGAGCGGGCGATCCGGCATCTTGCGGTACAAAGGAAGATCTCTGGTACCTTCCACCCGCGAGGTGCCATCGCCTATCTCGAACTCCTTGAAATTGCCCAGACGTGTCGATTCCAGGAGAAGTCATTCTTGCAGTTTCTCCTGTCGAAAGAGCTAGATGTTGACCTCTTCCAATCTTCAAAGCGCATCAAGATATCAAAGCCGGTCAATCGCGAGTCTGACTAGGTTGTTAGATCGGTCGCGCTAGATAGAGGCCATGCCTCCTCTTCCAGAAACACACGCGCGCCCCCGGGTCATACCGGGCTCACGACCACGCCCAAGTCTGACGTTAAGGCCCCGCAGGCTACTTGACGAGCGTGCCGGTGGTGGCATTCACCAATGCCGCATAGCCGTTCTTGGTGGTTCCCCACATCACGTACCACACGGGCGCCGCGAACCGCGATGCATTGCCCAGCCGGAACGTGACCTTCTGGTTCGGATGTTTCTTCAGCCAGCCCGCCGCCTGTTTCGATGCGCTCTGGTAGGCAGCATCGGAATCCACCACAAACTCGGTGCTCGCGAACGGCTTGCTCGTTCGTGTGGCCCCACTCCAAAGCAGCGCGGCGCTCACCCCGACTCCCTGATGAATGTCGCTCCCGTTGTCAACCACAGCGTAAGTGAAACGGCGGGCCTCCTTGCGGCTTGGGGAAACGAAGACGATGGTCCACAGCCCTGCCTTGCCGTCCTCATTCTTGATACCCGGCACTTCGCCGCTGACCACGCTGAGCGCCAGGAGATCGGTTGCCCAGGCGCGTGCCGGTTTGTAGGCTTCGAAAAACGCTCGTCGTGCTGTTACGGCCTCCGGAGCCTTGGCAGGCTCCTTCTTCGCTTCCGTCTCAACCTTCGCCGCTGTTTTCGGAGCTTCCGAACAAGCTGACAGCATAAGGGTGGTACCCATGACCGTTGCGGTCAACAAGACCTTTTTATTCATAAAACACCACCTCTATATTAGCGCTGCACATTTTTCAGGTGGTGTCTGCCCGCAGCCGGCTGCGGTGTCCGGGCAGGCCGGGAGGCCCAACCTGGGCGGGCCGGGAGGTTTACCCTATCGCGTCCCTGCCACTAACGGCTCAATGAACCGCACCGCCGGCCGCGTGTTGTAGGTCTTCCGGTATTCCCGGTGCGCCGCATCGTCCGGGTAGTGTTCGCCCGCGGGGTATGGGTACCGGCTCATCTCGTGAAAGGGCAGGGGCTCCACTGTCTGCGAGTAGGCCGTGTTGGCGTCCGAATCCTTGGCCCAGCCGTCTACCAGCAGCAGGAAATCCCGCCGCCAGCCGTCGGGAAGGGCCGGCAACCCGGCCGCCGGAAAGGAGAGCCGCAATTCGTCACCCGATCCCATGATTACCAGTTTGTCGTCCAGCGCGGTCACCAGTTCCCGCACGTCGCCGTAGCGAGTGTAAAGGCCGGCGGTCTGGTTCCACATGGTATCGGGCGTCCAGTGCGCGTACTCGAACACCTCCGGTTGCTCGCGGCGCGGATGGATCACCGTGCGGGAGAACCCGCGCAGCCGCAGCGTGGCCGATTGCGCGTCGAGCGGCGTCAGGCGCACCGGCGGCGCTTCCGAGCCGGCGCTCAGGAAGATCTCATCCCAGTAGACGCAGAGGTTGGTGACGATCCGCACCTCGCGCGATGCAGAGAGGAACTTGCCGCTCAGGTCCACCGCGATAGTCTTCGGCTTGCCCGAAGGAATGCCCATGTCCTGCACCACCGTCTGCCACTGTCCCGCCGCGTCCTTCACCTGGAGGTAGGGGAATACCAAGCCGCCGCCCCGCGCCTGCGAGGCGCCGAGGAACGTGCTGCCGTCCGCCCAATCCACCCATCCTTCGAGCAGCAGCACGGCGCGGTTGTCGCGCGCCGCCTGCCTGCCGAAATCGAGCGTGAGCGAATGCAGGTCCGCGACGCCCGCGTAATCGTGGCGGAACCCGGCGGCGTAGGTGTTGTCATGCCGCAGGATCGCCGGCAGTTCGTCGCGCCCGCGACTGTCGTGCGCCGCTACCGGATAGATCCGCTGCCGCACTCCGAACAGGCGGAATTCGGGGAAGGGCGGCGACTTGAACTTGTCGTTGGTGAAGATGTCCACTGCGCGCGGATGGTCCATCGCGATGAGCTGAACCTGGTCCAGGTAGGATACCTCGTGCAACTCTTCGGTCACCCGCACTTCATACTGCCCGTTGGTCCGGGCCAGCGCCTCGCCGGGAATCCGCACGTACTCGTCGTGGTCCACCGGAAAATACCCACCGTCGCTCGCGCTCGCGCCCAGCGGCGCCACCCCCAGCACGTCCGTAATGAACTGGAACCCGCTGCCGTTCCAGGTGAAGATCATGGGGCACGAACCCGAGAGGCGCGGCGCTTCCTTGACCGCCAGCGTGCTGCCCGCCGGCTTGTTCGGCTCGTTCTGAATCAGCCCGTTGGCCCAACTGATGCGGATGGTGTCCACCTGTTTGTAGAGGCCGAGCCCGAACCGCAGGGGCACGCCGTGGTAGAGGCGCTTGCGGTACAGGTCGCCGGTCTTGACTTCCACCTCGGTGCCCGGCGCGAGTTTCAGGTTCTTCACGCCGCTGAGCGCCACGCGGATCCATTCATGCTTCGTCGCGGTGCGGTTCGTCAGGACGTGGATGCTGCCATCGGGAGCCACCGCCGCGAGGAAATCCGCCGCGGCCCAGGTGGTTGCCGCCGGCAGGCCGCCGGGTGCAAGCGGCTTGCCGAACTGCGCGAGGCCCTGGTTCCGGGAGACCATGTTGCCCGCGACCAGGTCCGCGAAACCGCGGTCCTCCAGGTCGGCAAACATGAAAGCGCCGGAGGCGCCGGTAGCCTGGCGTTCGAACTTTCCGGCGCGATTCAGCGCCAGGGAAACACTGTCGCCGGCCGTGAAAGCCAAGTCGTTCCAACTGTCGTTGTCGATGTCGATCGCCCGCAGACCCGCCGCCCGTGCCGGGACCGCATCCAGCGGCGCGGATTCGAACACGCCGCGCAACTGGTCGCGATACAGCACGCCGCTGCGATCGGCGAACGAGACCGCCAGGTCTGTCCCTTTCGAATCGGGCACCACGCGGAACGCCACCGCATCCAGGGCGTCTCCGGAAACGAAGGGGAAATGCGGCGAGTAGTCTTCCCACGTGCCATCGCCGCGATTGCGCATCAGCGCGGATTTCGAGCCGAACAGGAACAAGTCCTCATCGTAGTCGTGGTCGAAATCCAGCCACAGCGCGGCGCGGTAGCTACCGGGGGCCAGCTTCGCAGCGCTCTCCTCGAAGCGGCCCTTGGCGTTGTGGAAGAGCCGGGCGCCGGCTGCGGTCACCACGCAGAGATCCGGCAGTCCGTCGTTGTCGAAATCGCCCGCCGCCACAGACACGACGTCCTTCACTCCGCCCAGGCCGGAATTCGCCACCGCATCCTTTCCATCGCGGTAGAGAAGCAGACCGTTCTTCGACCATGCAAGCAGGTCCGCGCTGCCATCGCCATCCGCGTCCAATACCAGTAACCCGGCGCTCTTTGTGTCCACGGCTCCAGGGAGTCTGCGATCCTCGAACTGCAGCTTCGCGGCGGCGCCGGTGTCGCGGTGCGCCGGCCGCGCCTGAATCGGGTCGTACAGCTCCGCGTATACACACCACTCCACGTCTTCGGATTCGCCGTTGGCCTGTTGCTGCTCCTTGGCGGCCTGGAAGGCCGCCAGCGCCTTGGTAGCTTCCGGCTGCTCGCCGTGCAGCCGGTAATAGTTGTAGATCTGGAACAGCGGCGCGACCATTCTCGGGTCGAGCTTCGCCGCCGTGCGGAACTCCTGGATGGCGTCGTTGGGACGGTCGGTCAGGTTGTACAGCAACCCGAGGTTATAATGCGCTACGGGCTCGTCGGGCACCAGCCCGAGCATGCCCTGGAACTGCCGGATGGCGTCCGCATACCGCCCGTCGTGCTTGTAGGCGATCCCCAGGTTGAACCAGGTGTGGGGCAGCTTGGGGTCCTGCTTCTGGACCTTTTCGAGCTCCGCAGTTCCGGCCACGGGGTCGCCGGCACGCAGCAGGGCGAGGCCGTAATTCAGGCGATCGCGCACCGAATCCGGCGACAGCTCCAGCGCCTTCTTCAGCTCCGCCGGCGCCTCGGTAACGCTGGTGGGCATCTCGTACAGGGCTTTGCCGAGATTCCGATGCCTCCACAATTCCGCTTCATTGTTTTGGGCGGCGCCCGGCGGACCCCACAAAAACAGCATGCCCACCGCCGCCAGCAACACCACCAGGCACAACAGTTTTCTCATGCAGACTCAAGCATAGGCCGCGCGTAGCGGCGTTTTCAACTCGGATTTTGCCGCGTTCAGGGCAGCTTCGGTCCTAAGCCCAGCGCTTTGCCCAGGTTCACCCAACGCGATGCCTCCCAGGCCCCTACCCGCCGCCTGAGAAGATCCAACTCTTCCGCCCGCTGGGACAGTTGCGCCGACCGCTCTTCCACCTCGGCCTGCAAGCGCAGCGCCCATTCGTTGCGCTCTTCGACCTCGGCCTGCAATTTGCCCCGTTCCCAATTCAGCTTCTCGCCCGAAGCCCGGAGCTGGGCTTCGCATTTCTGGAGGCGCGCCACTTCGTCGCGGGCGCGCCGCAGGTCTTCTTCGAGCGACTGCCCCCAACGGCCGCTGGCCTCCAGGCGGGCATCGGTTTTCTCAAGCAGCTCGCTCAGCTCGCGGCACAAACCTTCAAGCCGCACGCGCTCCGCCTCCACCTTGCGGATATGCTCCATGCGCCGCGCATACTCGGGCATCATTTCGGCGATGCTCTCACGCGACAGCCGGTACGGATCGTTGCCCGCGATTACCGGGACTCCCCACGCCCCTTCGTGCACGATCCCGTAAGGCGGGTAGTCCTCGGTGGCAAAGCGGGTCCGCCGGAAACCGCCCGCCGCGAGGTCGCGGCGCAAGTCCGTCTCGCTGAACAGGCGGAGTTCGAGCGTCGCGCCGGCTCCGCCGTGGAACACCAGGTTGTCGAACACCTGCCATTCGCCGGCGCGGGTGCGGTTCAACAGCGCCAGGTGCCCGCCTGCCGCGACCACGCGATATTGATGCAGTTCCGGGTAATGCTCCCGCGTGGTCGCATCGGTGGAATAGGGCACGGTCATGGCCAGGAACCCGCCGGGCTTCAGCAGGGCCGCCACGTTGGCGAACGCCCTGCCGGGCGGCGGCGCCACGTGTTCGAAGACATCCCCGGAGATCACGAAATCGTAAGCTCCGCGCTCGTTCACGGGCTGGGAGATATCCAGCCGCGGCTCCTGGTGATAGAACGTGTTGCGGTAATCGAACTTCTCGGCCAGCAGCGCGGCGCACTCCCGGCTGTCGCTCATGCCGAGCCCGCGGACCGATTTCAGCACCGGAAACTCGGGCAAGGACAGCGGCGCGCCCAACAGCTCCACGCTGAACGCGTGCACGAGCGCGCGCAGCCGCACCGTAGACCCGCACCGCGCGCAACTCGGGTCGTCGCGCCGCAGGACGCCGCCATCCCAACCGTTCTCTTCGTCGCAGATGTTGCACCGGAAGGTCGCCATACTTACCCAACAGCCGCCCGCCTCACCGCCGCCGGAACGCCACCACGGCTAACGGAGGCAGCGTGACCGCGATGCTGTACTTGCGGTTGTGGCGCGGAATCGGGCGCGACGACACCAGGCCGCCGTTTCCAATGTTGGATCCGCCGAACGCCTCCGAGTCGGTATTTAGAATCTCCTCGTAGAAGCCCTCCTCCGGCACGCCGAACTCGTAACCCTGGCGGGCCACCGGCGTGAAGTTGCAGCAGAAGAGAACAAAGTCGGCCGGGTTCTGCGCCCGCCGCAGGAAGGCGATCACGGAGTTCTCCACATCGTGAAAGTCGACCCACTCGAATCCCGTCCAGTGGAAGTCCACCTCGTACATGGGAGGAGTCGCACGATACAGCCGGTTCAACTCGCGCACCATGGCCTGGAGCTTGCGGTGGTAGTCGAACTCGAGCAGTTCCCAGCGCACACTCGCGTCGTGGCTCCACTCCTCGCGCTGTCCGATGTCCTGACCCATGAACAGCAGCTTTTTGCCGGGATGCGCCCACATGTACGCGAAGAATGAGCGCGCATTGGCAAACTGGCGCCATTCGTCGCCCGGCATCTTGTTCAGCAGCGACTGCTTCCCGTAGACCACCTCGTCGTGCGAAATGGGCAGCACGAAGTTCTCGCTGAAGGCGTACAACATGCTGAACGTGATGTGGTTGTGGTGGAACTTGCGGAACACCGGGTCCTTGCTGAAATAGTCCAGCATGTCGTGCATCCAGCCCATGTTCCACTTCATGGTGAAACCCAGGCCGTTCAGGTACACCGGTTTCGAAACTCCCCCGAAGGCGGTCGATTCCTCCGCAATGGTGAACGCCCCCGGAATGGTGTGCGCCAGTTCGTTGAAGCGCCGCAGGAAATCGATGGCTTCCAAGTTCTCGTTCCCGCCGAACTGGTTCGGCACCCACTCTCCGGGCTGGCGCGAGTAGTCCAGGTACAGCATGGACGCCACGGCATCGACGCGCAGCCCGTCGATGTGATACTCCTTCAGCCAGAAGAGCGCATTGGAGATCAGGAATGTGCGCACTTCGTTCCGGCCGTAGTTGAAGACCAGCGTGCCCCAGTCGCGGTGCTCGCCCTTACGCGGGTCCGCGTGCTCGTAGAGCGCGGTTCCATCGAAGAACACGAGGCCGTGCGCGTCCTTCGGAAAATGCGCCGGGACCCAGTCGACGATGACCCCGACACCCGCCTGGTGGCACGCGTCTACGAAGTACTGGAAATCGTCCGGGGTGCCGAACCGCGAAGTGGGCGCGTAATACCCGATCACCTGGTACCCCCACGAGCCCGAGAACGGATGCTCCATAGGCGGCAGCAGCTCCACATGCGTGTAGCCCATCTGCCTGGCGTACTCCGCCAGCTTGACGGCCAGCTCGCGGTACGTTGCCGGCTGCCCGTGCGGCCCGCGCAGCCACGACTCCAGGTGCACTTCGTAAACCGAGAACGGCGACTTCAGCACATCCGCCTTGCCACGCGCCTCCATCCACCCGGCGTCCCGCCACTGGTGTTTGCCGATGTCCCAAACCACCGACGCCGATTTGGGCGGCGTCTCGCAACAGAAAGCGTAGGGGTCCGACTTGAGCTGCTGATATCCGGCGAATCGCGAACGGACGTTGTACTTGTAGGCGGTGCCCTCGCGGAGCCCGGGGATGAAGAGTTCCCACACGCCGCCGTTGCGGCGCCGCATGGGATGCCGGCGGACATCCCAGTCGTTGAACTCTCCGACTACGGTAACGTTTTCGGCGTTGGGGGCCCACACCGCGAAACGGACACCCGCCACGCCGTCCGCTTCCAACAGGTGTGCGCCCAGGGCCTGGTACGCTTCCTGCAGGGTCCCTTCATTGTGCAGGTACAGGTCCATGTCCGAAACCTGCGGCCCGAAGCGATACGGATCTTCGACCGCAGCCTTGCGGCCGTCCCACAGCGTGGCATGGAGCAGGTACCGCTCCGGCTCCCCGTTGAGCACCGCGCAGAAGAATCCCTCCGCGTGCAGTTTGGCCATTTCGCGCCGCTGTCCGCCGGCCTCCACCTCCGCCGACTGCGCCTGCGGCAGAAAGGCGCGAACCTCCCACCGCGCCTGCCCACCCTTCTTTCGAACCCGGTGAGGACCCAGGATGCGAAACGCATCGCCATGGTAGCCGCCCGCTATCGCTTCAATCTCTTCAGCAGTCATGTTCGTCGTTTTTCGGCCAGGTACTGGCACGGGCATCGAGGCCCGCGCCACCGATAATCAAGTATGGCCGATTTCCTTCTGGAAATGCCGAAAGCCGAGCTGCACCTGCACCTGGAAGGTTCCGTGGAACCGGAGACCCTGCACGAGCTCGACCCCGCCAGTCCCGTCGAGACGTTTCGCGCGCTCTACCGTTACGCCGATTTCGACGGTTTCCTCAAAGCCTTCGCCGCGGTCGGCAAACTTCTCCGCACCCCGGAGGCGTACGCTCTGGCTACCCGCCGGCTGCTGGAGCGGCTGACCGCACAGAACGTGCGCTACGCCGAGATCATTCTGGCCGCCGGCGTCGTTCTTTGGAAGGACCAGCCATTCGCCCCGGTTTTCGACGCCGTCCGCCGCGCGGCCGAGGACTCGCCCGTAGAGGTGCACTGGATCCTCGACGCCGTGCGCCAGTTCGGGGCGGAACCGGCGATGCGCGTAGCCGAACTGGCCGCGGAACGCGCCTCGCAGGGCGTGATCGCGTTCGGCATCGGCGGGAGCGAAGAGCGCGGTCCCGCCGAATGGTTCGCGGAAGTCTTCCGCTTCGCCAGGTCCAGGGGACTGCGCCTGACGGCCCACGCCGGGGAGGGCACCTCCGCGCACTCCGTGTGGAGCGCCCTCGAACTGGGCGCCGAACGCATCGGCCACGGCATCGCCTCCATCCACGATCCCGCGCTAGTGCGTCACCTCGCCGACCGCCGCATCCCGCTCGAAATCTGCATCACCAGCAACCTGGTGAGCGGCGTGGTGAAGCGCATCGAGGACCACCCTGTACGCCGCTTGTACGATGCCGGAGTGCCCATCATCCTCAACACCGACGACCCTGCCATGTTCGGCTGCACCCTTACCGGCGAATACCGCCTGGCGGCTCAGCAGTTCGGCTTCACGGAAAGCGAACTGCGGGAGATCGGCCGAAACGGCTTCCGCTACGCGTTCACACCGCAGCCCACTTCGCCGCGCTGATGGCCTGCCCCACGTGGCGTTGCGTGTGCTCCGCGATGTGCGTCAAGAGACCGATCACGGTGGTGGGAAGCCGCCGGCGCCCCACGGTTCGCAGTTCCGCCAGAGTGGCGGGATCCACGGCACGCACCACTTTCTCCGCCTCGCACAGGGCGCGCTCGAGCAGCGCCAGCAGTTCCTCCCGCCCGCCCGGGAGCCGTTCTTTCTCCGCGTCCAGTTCCGCCAGTTGCGCTGCGCTCAAATCCCGCTGTTGCAGGTAGGCCAGGAGGCGCTCGATGCTGCCGGCGATATGCCGGACATGAAACCCGACCGACCCGAAGCCGTGGGGCGACATCCAGATCTGCTCCGGCGTGAGGCCAGCCGTATGCCTGGCGATATCTTCGCGCGCCTGTTGGAACGCGTACAATACCGGCGCGACCAGGGGATGCACACCGGCAATCGCGCCGCGCAACCATGGCTCCCTCTCGCTCACGTTCCCATTCTCCGACAGACCGGGTGTGCGACACTAACCGCCATGAAATACTTTCTGGCCAAGACCGATCCTGGAACGTATTCCATCGACGACCTGGAGCGCGACCACAAAACCGCGTGGGACGGCGTGAGCAATCCGCAGGCCGTGCGCGCCATCCGCGAGATGCGTCCCGGGGACCGGGTGTTCATCTATCACAGCGGCGGGAACTCCGCCGTGGTGGGCTACGCGACCGTGCGCTCCGAACCGCGGGACGATCCCAAGAACCCGAAATCCGCGGTGGTCGATCTGGAATTCGCCGGCCGGCTGGCTACTCCGGTCACCCTCGCCGAAATCAAGCAATCCGGCAAATTCAACGACTGGGCCCTGGTGCGCCAGGGGCGTCTCTCCACCATGGCTGCCCCGGAGGCTTTCGCCAAATGGCTGGAGAGGAAATAGCCGCCTACGGCGCGAAATAGCCTCTCCGCCACGAAATCCGCAACTGCCCCTCTTCAGGGGGCGCCTGCACCTCGACGCGAACCCGGTGATACCGGCCGTCGTTGCGGGCGTGGTCCGAGAAATAGCTGATCACATACTGGTTCCGGATCTGGAGGCTCAACTTCTCCATCGCCGGCGCGAGATCCGTCACCTTGCGCACCCAGATCACCCGGCCGCCGGTTTCGTCGGCCAGTTTCTCCAGGGTGCGCGGCCGCTCGAACAACCCGATCGCGAACAGGCTCGCGTCCGCCTCGCGCATTCTCGAGATCAACTCACTGTCCGAATACCGGCTGTTGTTGTCCACACCGTCGGTCAGCACGAGCAATACCTGCCGCGCATCCGACGCGCCCCGCATCTCGTTCGCCGAAAGAAACAGGGCATCGTTCATGGCGGTCCAGCCCTGCGCGTGGGCGGACCTCAATTCCCGCGAAATCTCGCCGGCCGCAGGAGTCAGGGGCGTCACCAGCGAGGGATGATCGGCGAACCGGACCAGAAAGAACTCGTCGCCCGGGACCGTCGTCTTCAAGAACTGTTCGATCGCCTCACGCGACTGGGCGAGGTGATTCCGCATACTTCCGCTGGTATCGAACACCACTCCGACGGAAACCGCCGAATCGGCCATCGAAAACGCCGCCACCTCCTGCTCCACATCGTCTTCAAACACGCGGAAGCGGCTCTTGTCGAGGCCCATCACCGGGCGGTCGCGGAGGTCGGTCACGGTCACCGGAATCTGGACCAGCTTGACGTCCATGCGGAACGTCGCATGGTGGATCTCATCCAGCGCCGCCGGTCTTCTCAAACGCGGCTCGATCGCCACCCGCTGGCTGGAATCGCGGTCCTGACCGCAGACCAGCACGGCGGCACATGCGACCAGCGCCATGGCGATGATTCCTCTGGTGATCAATTGCCTCCTTGCACGAACCGATAGTATATTCCTTCGCGGCATCTCCGGCATCCCCACCAGCATCGGGTCCGATTGCCCTGGTGTATAGTGTGGAGAACCATTGCGATTCTCCAGCATGATCACGGCCGTGGACGCTCACGCTTGCGGCGAACCCGGCCGCGTCATTACCGGTGGAGTCCTCGACATCCCCGGCGCCACCATGTTCGAAAAAATGCGCCACCTCCAGTCCTCGGCCGACGGGCTCCGCCTGCGGATGCTGCGCGAGCCGCGGGGCTACCCCGCCGCCAACTGCAACCTGATCCTGCCACCCACGCTGCGTGAAGCCGATGCCGGCTTCGTCATCATGGAGCAGACGGAATACCCCGCGATGTCGGGCACCAACACGATCTGCGTGGCCACCGTCCTGATCGAGACCGGGATGGTGGCGGTTACCGAGCCGTTCACGCGACTGGTGCTCGAAACCCCCGCGGGCCTGATCGCCATCGAGGCCGAGGTCCTTCACGGAAAGGCGAAGAAGGTGACCTTCCGCAACGTGCCCGCCTTCGCAGTACACCTGGACACGGCTGTCGAAGTCCCCAGCCTGGGTACCGTCATAGTGGACGTCGCCTACGGCGGTATGTTCTACGTCATCGCCGATGCCGCGGCGCTCGGCCTCCGCCTGACGCCCGACGAAGCGCGCGACATTGTGCGTGTCGCGGAAATGATCAAAGCCGCCACGCGCGAGCAACTACCCGTGGTCCACCCCGAGAACCCGGGCATCGCGGGCGTGTCCATCGCGCAGCTTTCGGGCGAGCCTTCGCGCGCGGATGCCCACCGCAAGAACGCGGTGGTGGTCTCGACCGGCACGCTCGCGGGCGTACTCGACCGCTCTCCGTGTGGCACAGGTACCTGCGCCAAAATGGCCGCGCTGCATGCCAAGGGCCGGCTCCCGCTGCACCAGGACTTCGTGCACGAGGGCATCCTCGGCACCACCTTCACCGGCCGGCTGACCGGAGAGACCCACGCCGGCCCGTACCCGGCCGTGGTGCCGTTGCTCTCTGGCCAGGCCTGGATCACGGGCTTCGCGCAGTACGTGGTCGATCCCGACGACCCGTTTCCCGAGGGGTTCACGGTGGGGGACATCTGGGGCCGCTGAGGCTCGCGACCGGCGCCGGTCCTTACCCGGCGGTCGTGCCGTTGCTCTCCGGCCGGGCCTGGATCACGGGCTTCGCGCAGTACATGATCGATCTCGACGACCCGTTTCCCGAGGGGTTCACGGTGGGGGACATCTGGGGCTGCTGAGGCTTGCGACCGGTGCCGGTCCCTACCCCGCGGTCGTGCCGTTGCTCTCCGGCCGGGCCTGGATCACGGGCTTCGCGCAGTACGTGGTCGATCCCGACGACCCGTTTCCCGAGGGGTTCACGGTGGGGGACATCTGGGGCCGCTGAGGCTTGCGACCGGCGCCGGTCCTTACCCGGCGGTCGTGCCGTTGCTCTCCGGCCGGGCCTGGATCACCGGCTTCGCGCAGTACGTGGTCGATCCCGACGACCCCTTTCCCGAGGGCTTCACGGTGGGGGACATCTGGGGCCGATGAGGCTTGCGACCGGTGCCGGTCCCTACCCGGCGGTCGTGCCGTTGCTCTCCGGCCGGGCCTGGATCAGGGGCTTCGCGCAGTACGTGGTCGATCCCGACGACCCGTTTCCCGAGGGGTTCACGGTGGGGGACATCTGGGGCCGCTGAGGCTCGCGACCGGCGCCGGTCCTTGCCCGGCGGTCGTGCCGCTGCTCTCCGGCCGGGCCTGGATCACCGGCTTCGCGCAGTACGTGGTCGATCCCGACGACCCGTTTCCCGAGGGGTTCACGGTGGGGGACATCCGGGGCCGATGAGGCTTGCGACCGGTGCCGGTCCCTACCCCGCGGTCGTGCCGTTGCTCTCTGGCCAGGCCTGGATCACCGGCTTCGCGCAGTACGTGGTCGATCCCGACGACCCCTTTCCCGAGGGCTTTACGGTGGGGGACATCTGGGGCCGCTGAGGCTCGCGCCCGCGCCGGTCCTTACCCGGCGGTCGTGCCGTTGCTCTCCGGCCGGGCCTGGATCACGGCCTTCGCGCAGTACGTGGCCGATCCCGACGACCCGTTTCCCGAGGGGTTCACGGTGGGGGACATCTGGGGCTGCTGAGGCTCGCGACCGGCGCCGGTCCTTACCCGGCGGTCGTGCCGTTGCTCTCCGGCCAGGCCTGGATCACGGGCTTCGCGCAGTACGTGGCCGATCCCGACGATCCGTTTCCCGAGGGGTTCACGGTGGGGGACATCTGGGGCCGATGAGGCTTGCGACCGGCGCCGGAAACACCGGCGGCCGTACCGATTCCGTCTTCCACCCCAGGAGAAATTCCAGCGCGGCGCCGCACACCCGTCCCTGGCACGGACCCATTCCGCACCGCGTGTGCAGCTTGGCATCGCGCCAGCCGGAGCAGCGGCGGATGCGCGCGTAGCTCACGTCCTCGCAACGGCAGACGAGCGTGTCGTCCTGGGGCAGGTTTTTCAGCTCTTCGCGCAGCGCGAACGCGCGGTCGAGAGCCGCCGCGAAACGGCGGTGCCGTTCCCGCCGGCGGAACAGGGCCCGGGCTCGATCGAGTTGTCCGGCGGCGGCGTAGCCGGCAATCTCGCCTTCGACCACCGACAAATCCAGACCGCCGATTCCCGTGACTTCGCCCGCAGCGTAGATCCGCGGCGCCACCCGCTGATACTCATCCGGGGGGCCGCACCCCAGCAACGCCGGCAACTCGGTGTTCGGAACCAGGCCGAACCCGCAGGCCAGGTAGTCGCACGGTTCATTCCAACTCCGCCCGCGGCAATGCAGGTCCACGCTGCCGGGTTCGGCCGCGACCGGCCAGGTCGACGCGAGGTAGCGAATGCCGATCCGCAGCGCGATCGCCTGCACCAGCTTGACCGGATGCCCGACCAACCCGGCGCCGAAGCGAACCAGAGCCCGCCTGCCGGCCTGCTCCGCGACCAGCCGCACGTTGGCGCCGCGCCGGCGCAGGTAGGCGGCCACGGCCAGCAGCAGCGGACCAGTGCCGGCCACCACGACCTTCTTGCCGGCGATGGGCATGCCCGATTTCACCAGCGCCTGCATTCCGCCCGCGCCGAGGACGTTGGGCAGCGTCCATCCCGGGAACGGCAGGAACCGCTCGCGCGCGCCGGTGGCGAGGATGAGGCTGCGCCAGGTCACGTCGCGATCCTCCAGCGTGAGGACGCCCGGCTCGGGAGCCGCGATCACCGGCGCGCCGCAGATCAATTCCACGCCGGGAGGCAGGCTCGGAATCTCGTGCGCTCTCCAGATCTGGCCTCCAGGCCGGGGATTGTCATCGATGAGCAGGACGCCGGCGCCCGATTCCGCGGCACGCCGCGCCGCCCAAAGGCCGGCGGGGCCCGCGCCGACGACCACCACGTCAGCCATCGGTCCGCACCTCCATGCCCGGCGCGCAGAGCAACTGGCAGCTTCGCATGTGCGCCCGGCCATTCACGGTCACGCGGCACTCGAAGCAGATCCCCATGCCGCACAGGGGTCCGCGCGGCTCGCCGGTGACCGACCGGCGGAACGCCGTCACCCCCGCGAGTGCCACCGCCGCCGAAACCATGGCGCCGGCCGGCACCGTCACGGGTGTTCCGTTCACCGAGAGCGTCACCGTGTCACTCATGCGCGCGCCCCGGCAGATAGGGCTCCGGCGCGATGGCCGGCTTCCTCCGCAGGATTCCATCCGCCACCAGCCTCCCGGTCGCCAGCGACGTCGTAATGCCGAGCCCTTCGTGCCCGGTCGCGAGCCACAGCCGCTCGTCTTCGCCGTACGGACCGATCAGCGGCAGCTTGTCCGGCGTGGCCGCGCGGAAGCCGGTCCACGCGCGCACCGCCGTCAGCGCGCTCAAGCCCGGCATGTATTCCTCCGCGCGCCGCAGCATGCGGCTCAGCATGTGCGGCTCGACGACGGTCTCCTCGGACCCGAACTGGCGCGAAGACCCGATCAGCACCTGCCCGGTCTTGCGCGGCTGCGCGTTGAACGCCACCGAATCCGCGGTGGTGGAATGCGCGCTCTTCAGATAGCCCAACTCGATCAGCACGGTGCGGACGAACCCCGGGTAGCGGTCGGTAATCAAGAGGTGCCCCTTGCGTGGGCGCACGGGAATTCCGTGCGTCAGCTCCGGCGCCCACGCGCCGGTGGCGTTCACCACAACGCCCGCGCTGATGGTGGCGCCATCGCGCAGCCTGATCGCGCCCGGGCTCAATTCCTCGGCCGGCTGCGCGATGCGCGTGGCGCGCGCGCGCTCCAGCAGGAAGCGCGCCGCGCACGGCGGATACAGCACCGAATCATCGGCTACAAACAGCCCGCCTGCGAGCCCCGGGCGCAGGTTCGGCTCCGCTTCCGCCAGTTCCTTCTCGGCCAGCACCTGGGAGCGCACACCGAACTCGTCGTACACGCGCTGCTTGCGCCGCACCTCGGCCATCTCCTCTTCGTCCGCGGCTACCCACGTGGTGCCGCACGGCAGATACTCCACATCCGCGGGAAGTTCGGGCGCGAACTGCATCCAGAGCTCGCGCGAAAAGCGCGTGAGCGCGATCTGCGCGGGAGAATCGTCCATCACCACAATGTGGCCCATGCCGGCCGCGGTCGCCCCGCCGCCTACCGGACCCGGTTCCACAACGGCCACCGTGAGTCCCGCCTCCGCGCAGGCCGCCGCACACGCGGCTCCCACGATGCCGCCGCCGGCAATGGCTATGTCGTAGCTTCCGCCCATGCCCCGCGGATTCCGTAGCAGAACGGGTCGCGTTCATCGAGGATCAGGTCCGCCTCGGCGTTCACGTGCGCCGAGCCCGTAATCTCGGGGTAGATCTTGCCCTCTACCACCTGGACCGTGCCCTCGAACACGCTGCCCACGATGCTCTCCTGCCGCCACACCTGCCCGGGTTCGAGCTTGCCGTCGGCGTACAGGCACGCCAGCTTGGCGCTGGTCCCCGTGCCGCAGGGAGAACGGTCGTAAGCCTTCCCCGGGCAGAGCACGAAGTTCTTGCTGTCGGCGCCGGGAACGGTGGGACGTCCGAATAATTCGATGTGGTCGATCTCGTGCCCGTCCGCGCCGGTGTACCCGTGGGCCGCGAGGCTGCGCCGGATGCGCCAGGCAAAATCCGTCAGTTCTTCCAGGCGCTCGGGCGAGATCTCCTGGGAGTGCCCACCGACCAGGTAGAACCAATTGCCGCCCCAAGCGATATCGCCGTAGACGCGACCGATGCCGGGCGCCTCCACCGGCACGTGCACGGCGGTGCGATAGCTGGCGACATTGCGGATGGTGACCCGGCCATCACCGCCGAGACGGGCTTCGACGACGCCCGGGGGGGTCTCGATGCGGCAGAGGCCGTTGCGCAGGCGCCCCATGTGGGCCAGCGTGACCACGAGCCCGATGGCGCCGTGGCCGCACATGCCCAGGTAGCCCACATTATTGAAGAAGATCACGCCCGCATCGCAGGAAGGGTCCGAGGGCGCCGAGAGGAGCGCGCCCACGATGGCATCGTTGCCGCGCGGCTCGTTCACGACCGCGGAGCGGAAACCGTCGAAGCGGGCGCGGAACGTCTCCATGCGTTCGGCCATGGTGCCCGCACCCAGGTCCGGCGCACCATCCACCACTACCCTGGTGGGCTCGCCACCGGTGTGTGAATCGATCACACGAACACGCCGCGCATTCATCGAACCGCCGCCCGCGGCAGCCCGGGCCGCGTGGCAATCGCGCCGCGAATGATCTTCAGGATGCGTTCCCGCTCCTCGCCCGCCAGCGGCAGCCGCGGCGCCCGCACCCACTCCGCGCCCAGTCCCGTTTCGGCCATGGCCAGCTTGATGCACTGGACCAGCTTGATTTCGGTATCGAGGTGCAGCAGCGGCGTGTACCAGCGGTACAGTTCGCGGGCGCGCTCCCACTGCCCCGAGGCGGCCAGGTCCCACAGCGCGCGGCTCTCCTGGGGAAAAGCGTTGACAAGGCCTGAAATCCAGCCTTGCGCGCCGAGCAGCACGCTTTCCAGCACCAGGTCATCCACTCCCGAAAACAGGATGAAGCGGTCTCCCACGGTATTCACGAGGTCGGTGATGCGGCGGACATTCTCGGAAGACTCCTTGATGGCGACGATGGTGGGCTCTTCGGCGAGCTCCCGGAACATGGGCGGCGTGACGTCCACGTGGTACGACACCGGGTTGTTGTACACCATCAGCGGCATCCCGCTGGCGCGCGCCAGAGTGCGGAAGTGGGTGATGGTTTCACGGGCGTCCGACTTGTAGACCATCGCGGGCAGCACCATCAGCCCGTCGATGCCGATCTTCTCGGCGTCGCGCGCGAAGCGGCTTCCGAGCGCCGTGGTGTACTCCGCCACTCCGCTGAGCACCGGAATGCGCCCGCGCACCACCTGCTTCATCTCACGCAAGACTTCCAGTTTCTCGTGGTATTCCAGCGCCGTGTTCTCACCCACCGTTCCCAGCAGGACCACCCCGTGGATCCCGGCCTGCATGAGCGCGTCGAGATGCTTCGCCGTGGCGGCAAGGTCGAGCGACTGGTCGGCGCGAAACTGCGTAGTGATGGCGGGGAACACACCCTCCCAAGTGACTTTCATAGATGTTGAGATTATAAACCGGCGGGGCAGACTGCCTGGCTCATGTGCCTGGGCGGTTATGGGGTCGATCGGCTGGAGCGAAGGCGGCGGCGACCCGCGGGATCGAGGTAGAGGGCCGGAACCGGTTGGGGCTCGGGCGGGGAGGCAACAGGAAGTTGCGGAACGAACCCAATTTGGGGAGAAGAGCCTGGTTTTGCAACGGGCTGCGGGGCGGGCGGGGGGATCGGATCGGGGCTGCCGGCGGGCTCGGAGGCGGCCCGGGCGGCGCGCAGGCGTTCGAGCTCGCGGAGGGCGCGCTGATAGGAACGCTCGGTGGCATCGATGCGCCGCTGGAGCCGGGTGAAGACCTGCGAGCGGGCGTTGAAGACCTGGCCAAGCGGCGCGTCTTCGTCGAGACGGATGGCGGCTTCGAATCCGTATTCCCAGACCTGGGCGTCGACGCGGGCAAGGCGACGAAGCTGCCAGTCGTCGCGGACGAGGGTGTCGACGTAGAGGCGCTCTTCCGGGGTGACGGGCTGGAAACGCTCGAGGTACTCGGCGGTGAGGGATTCGAGCGCGGCGAGATCTTCGCCGCGGATGATCTGGGATTGGGCATCGATGCCGGATTTCAGGGCATTCATGCGCGAGGCGGCCTTGCCCTCGACGGAGCGCGGGCCGGTGGATTTTCTGGCGTTGAGGCGGTTGGCCTCGATTTGTCTGAGTGATGCCATGGGCGTGGGTTCCCCGACGCCAGGACAACTGAGCGACAGGAGAGCGGAGAGCGGGGAGGCGCTGTAAGGAGTTGAAACCAAAGGATGAATTAATTGACGAGGGGCTGTGACCGAGGGAGGGCTGGGACACGAATTGACTGTTACGAGGGTCCGATCTTCCACCACTGCAGCAGCCACATACTCCCGCTTGTAACCCCTCACCTTACGTACGGAGACGGTTTTCGGTTAGAGGCCCACTGTATAGGATCGCCCGCAGTATCGATGAGTTGGGTGGCGCTGTCAGGTGTAACTGCCACCGAGTGTCTATGCGCACATTAGGGTAAGATCAGCCAGCAAATCTCCGGGTGAGTGATAACAACTGTGGAATCACTTATAGGATTGGCACCCACGTCGGAGAATTGGTTTTAGTGGTGGCGTTGTTAGAGTGGCGCGGCGGCAGTGGCGGGACGGGTGGTACAATCAGAATGTGAAGAAAATAAGGGTTGATCTGACTGTGGAGGAACTACAAGCGTTGGTAACGTTGACAGAGAATCAATTCTTCCGCATCAAATTCCTTGACCCTAAAATGCCCGGGTATAAAGCTCGTCCCGAGGAGCTGAAGGCGGCTCAATCGGCCGTGGCCGTCATCCACAAGGCCTTGAACGAGGAAAAGGGATTCACCGGCAAGACCGCACAAGCATCCGCTTCGTTCAGCAATCTCTCCAAGTAGTCTGAAGACGACAGGGGCCGGGTTGGAATGTGATGGCACCGTCACCGGTGGCATCAGAACCTGAGCATTTGTCCGGGCCAAACCGGAGCGCAGTGTGCGACGGCCAAGCCAGGCAGCAAATGCCGTGGCTCCCGATCGCAGACCACCGTGAGACAAACCTGGCCCTTGCGCCGGCTCACCGCATCGATGCAATCACGCCGAACGCCGGCGCCGCCTGCTGTATCATGAAGAAAAAGCGCCAGCGGATATTAGGGTGGTGCCCGCAGTTCTGGGTTACGTAAATGGTCTGGGAAGGGGCTGCATGAAGAAGGTGGATATTCTGCGCGTGTGGGGACGCGTACTCCGGGGACGCACACCGTTTCTTTCGCTCGAGATCACAAAGGAATGCCCGCTCCGCTGCCCGGGCTGCTATGCATATTCGCCGGAGCATCTCGGCCCGGCTACCACGCTCCGGCAACTCTCGGATTATCGCGGCCAGGACCTGGTTACCGCAGCGGTGGCGGTGGTCCGCCGGGTCCGCCCGGTTCACGTCTCGATCATCGGCGGTGAGCCGCTGGTGCGGTATCGCGAACTCTGCGAGCTGTTGCCGCGGCTCGATCGCATGGGAGTCGAAACGCAACTGGTGACCAGCGCCGTGCGCCCGATTCCGCAGGAATGGAGCTCGATCGGGTGCCTGCACCTGGTGGTGTCGATCGATGGGCTGGCCCCGGAGCATGACCGGCGGCGGGCTCCGGCCACTTACGATCGGATCCTGAAGCACATTGCCGGGCACCGCGTGATCGTGCATTGCACCGTGACCCGGCAGATGATGGCACGGCCCGGATACCTGGCCGACTTCTGCCGCTTCTGGTCGGACCGGCCCGAGGCCCGCCGGATCTGGTTCAGTATTTACACTCCGCAGGAGGGCGACGACTCGCCGGAGCGGCTGAGGCAAGAAGATCGCGAAATGCTGTTCGACGAGCTCTCCCTGGTGGCAGCGGAGTTTCCGAAAGTGCATTTGCCGCAGGTGGTGCTGCAAGGTTACCGCCAGCCGCCCGGCTCCCCCGCGGAGTGTACGTTCGCGCGGCTGACGACCTGCCTTTCAGCCGACCTGAAGACCCGCGTCGGCCCCTGCCAGTTCGGCGGCAAGCCGGTGTGCACGGAATGCGGCTGCATGGCCTCTGCCGGAATGCACGCGGTGGCGGCCTTCAAGCTCGGCGGGCTGGTGCCGCTCTCGGCCATTCTGAACACATCGATCCGTGTAGGCGGCCTGAGCGTGGCGACCGAGTCCGCTTCTCCACAGCCGGCCTGGTAGGGTGGGCCTCCTGGCCTGCCCATGCGGTGGGCGGGCGATGCGGATGCCCCGCCGCGCATTTGGCGCTGGTAAGGTGAGATGGGACTCGAGGAAGGGCGATCGGCGCGTTCGAGAGACTATCATATCTTCGATGGTGCCCACCTTCGACGTGTTCCTATGCCACAGTGCGAGGGATGAGCCAGTCGTGCGCCCGCTCGCGGAACGGCTGCGGGCGGACGGGCTGCGGGTGTGGTTCGATGACGATCCGGCGAAGGTCGAAGAGGGACTGGAAAACTCGCGGACGCTGGTGCTGTGCCTGTCGGCGAATGCGGGCGGGGCAGAGTGGGCACGGTTGGAGAGCGAGACACTGCGGTTTCGCGACCCGCTGAACCGGGAGCGGCGGTTCGTTCTGCTGCGGCTGGATGATGCGGCGGTTCCGGGCTCGCTGGGGCAACTCCCGTGCATCCGACTGGCGCGAGGAGGAATATCCGAAACTCGATCGAGGCCTGCCGGGCTCAGAAGCGTGCAGCGCCCCGGCCGAGCAGGCGGAGAGAATCCTCTCCCTCGGGCACACTGACGCCGTTCGCTCGGTGGCTTTCAGTCCGGACGGAAAGTTCGCGCTCTCCGGCGCCGACGGACCATACGGTGCGGGTGTGGGACGTGGACAGCGGGCGCGCGGAGCGGGTGCTGGAAGGCCACACCGCCAGCGTTTGGAGCGTGGCCTGGAGCGCGGATGGCCGCCGCGCGCTCTCCGGCGCCGCGGACAAGACGGTGCGGGTGTGGGACGTGGACAGCGGGCGAGCGGAGCGCGTGCTGGAAGGCCACACCGCCAGCGTCAATAGCGTGGCCTGCAGCCCGGATGGCCGCCGCGCGCTCTCCGGCGCCGCGGACCATACGGTGCGGGTGTGGGACGTGGACAGCGGGCGAGCGGAGCGCGTGCTGGAAGGCCACACCGCCAGCGTCAATAGCGTGGCCTGCAGCGCGGATGGCCGCCGCGCGCTCTCCGGCGCAGACGACAAAACGGTGCGGGTGTGGGACGTGGGAACCGGCCGCACGTTACGAGTGCTTGAAGGCCATACGTCCGCCGTCTTGAGTGTGGCGTGGAGCCCGGATGGCCGGCGCGCGCTCTCCGGGGCTTATGACCATACGGTGCGGGTGTGGGACATGGATGGCGGCCGCACGGTGCGCGTCTTGGAAGGGCACTGCGACAGAGTCTTGAGCGCCGCCTGGAGTCCCGAAGGCCGCCGTGTGGTCTCTGGGGCCCATGACAATACCGTGTGGCTATGGGACCTTGGCAGCGGAGGCTCGGGGCGCGTACTGAAGGGCCACCTTGACAGCGTCTTGAGCGTAGCGTGGAGCCCCAATGGCCGCCGCGTGCTGTCTGGGGCTGCCGACGGTAGTATGCGGCTGTGGGACGTTGAAACAGGGCGGTTGTTGGGCTTGCTGAAAGGCCATTCCTCTCGCATCTTGAGCGTAGCGTGGAGCCCCGACGGGGGCCGCGCGCTCTCTGGGGCCGAAGACATGACCATACGGCTGTGGGATGTGGAAACCGGCCGCGCGTTGCAGGTGCTCCGAGGCCACTCTAGCGGTGTCTGGAGCGTGGCCTGGAGTCCCGACGGGAGCCGAGCACTCTCCGGAGCCCATGATCATGAGGTGCGGCTGTGGAATGTGGAAAGCGGACGCGCGTTGCGCGTGCTCCAAGGCCACTCCATGCGCGTCTTGAGCGTGGCATGGAGTCCTCATGGCGAGCGCGCGCTCTCCGGGTCCGAGGACCGAACCATGCGGCTCTGGGAATTGGAGAGCGGCCGCTCGTCCCGTGTCTTTGAAGGGCACTCCGACTACGTTTGGAGCGTGGCCTGGAGTCCCGATGGTCGCCGTGCGCTCTCCGGGTCTGAAGACACGACCGTACGGCTGTGGGACTTGGAAACCGGCCGTGCGTTGCGCGTGCTGCAAGGCCATTCCGATCGCGTCCTAAGCGTGGTGTGGAGCAAGGATGGCCATCTCGCTTTCTCCGTAGCCGCAAACGGCGTGATGCGCGTGTGGGATCTGGCTTCGCTCGCCCCAGAGGAGCAAGAAGCCCAAATCGAGTACACCAATGCCAAGGTCCTCCTGGTGGGCGAATCGGGCGTGGGCAAGACCGGGCTTTCCATGCGGCTCGCGCTGAATGATTGGAAAGAGAGCGACTCTACCGTCGGCGCCTGGGCCACCCAATGGAAGCTTCCGGTATCGTCCACGGGCGGCGTCAAGCGCGAGATCTGGCTCTGGGATTTCGGCGGGCAGGCGGACCAGCGGCTGATTCACCAGCTTTATATGGAGGACACCGCGCTGGCCGTGCTGGTGTTCGACGGCCAGAAGGAAGACCTGTTCGAAACGCTGGGGCAGTGGGACCGCGACCTCACCCGCGCCTCTCGCAGGCCGTTCAGCAAGCTGCTCGCGGCCGGGCGCGTGGATGCCGGCGGTCTGCGCGTCAGCCGGGGCCAGCTTGAGACCTTCGCAAAAGAGCGAGGCTTCGACCACTTCTTCGAAACCAGCGCGAAAGCGGGCATCGGATGTGAGCAACTCAAGGAGGCCATCCTCGCGCGGCATCGACTGGCAGAACATCCCGTGGCGCTCCTCGCCCTTGCTGTTCAAGCGGCTCAAAGAGGAGATCGTCCGGCTCAAGGATGAAGGCCGCGTGCTGATGTGGTTCAACGAATTGCGCGACGCCCTGCGCCTGCGCCTTGCAGGCCAGGACGCCGGATTCAAGGACGAGGAGTTGAAGGCCGTGGTGAGCCTGCTGGCCGGCCCCGATGCGGTGTGGGAACTGAAGTTTGGAAGCTGGGTGCTGCTCCAGCCGGAACGCATCAATGCCTACGCGCAGGCCGTGATTCAGACACTGCGCGAGGACGAGTTCGAGCGCGGGTGCATCGCGGAAGAGCGCGTTCTGAAGGGCGACCTCGCGTACCATTCCTCGATGCGGCGCCTGGAGGGCGACGAAGAGCGGTTCGTGCTGCTGGCGATGCACCAGACCCTGGTGGAGCGCGGCCTGTGCCTGCGCGAGCCGACGGACAAGGGACCGATGCTCATCTTCCCCACCTACTACCGCCGCGAACGCCCGGATATCGTGGGACACCCGGCGGTGCTGGTGAGCTACCGCTTCCAGGGCTTCCTCGACGAAATCTACGCCACTTTGGTGGTACGGTTGCACCACACCAGGCCGTTCCAGCAAGACCAGTTGTGGCGCTACGCGGCCGATTTCAAAACGCTCTCCGGCAAACAACTGGGCATCAAGCTGACGCGTCTCGCCGAGGGCGCGGGCGAGTTCCAGGTGTACTTCGAAAAGGACATCCCGCTGGAGGAGAAGATCATCTTCAGCCGATACGTCCACGAGCACCTGCTCGAAAAAGAGCAGAATGTGGAGCGGCTGCGGCACTACGTCTGCCCGTATTGCGGCACGCCGGCGGGCAACCCGCAGGTGGCGATGCGCAAGCTGTTGGAGGGCAAGAAGGACATCCCCTGCGTGGAGTGCGACAACCCGGGCAAACGGATTCCGCTCTGGACCAGCTTGAAGAACTCTTCGCCAGCCCGGAAATCCAGCAACGCGTGCGAGAGCTGCGAAAAGAATCGGCGATCGTGCTCGATAACGAGAGCAAGGATCGTGCCCTGGTGGGCGAGGTGATCTCCACCGTGGCGCTCGCCGGCCAGATCTCGCGCGAGTTCAACGTGAGCGACCACGGCATCGACATGGAGATCGAGTTCAAGGACGACACTGGCGAGGCCACTGGACGCAAGCTGTATCTCCAACTGAAGTCCGGCGACTCCTACCTGCGCGAGCGCAAACGTGATGGCGCGGAGATCTTTACTATTAAAGACGAGCGACACGCCCGTTACTGGGCCGCGCAGGAGTTTCCCGTGATGCTGGTGATCCGCACCTCGGACGGCGAAGTCCGCTGGATGGAAATCCGGGAGTTGCTGAAGAGCGTCAACGAAACCCGTCAAGCAGAATCGTCTTCGAAGGCGAGCGCTTCGACGTCATGAGCGTCCGCCGCTGGCGCGACCGCGTGTTGGGGTAGTTACAAGGGAGAATCAGCGAACGTGTGCCAGCAGGTTACAGAAGCGGCCAGGTATTGACGGACTAACTTAGGTAACTGGCACGCTACTAACTCTCCTTTACAGAGTATTCCGGCTGACAGCCGGCATGGGGTTGCGCTATGCTGGAGGCTCGTCGCTCGAGTCCCATAGTCTGCAAATCCGAAAACGATGGAAACCCCGCCGTTGGCTGCGTCCGTCGAAGACGCGTCGCCCGGATCCAGAAATGCGGTACCGCTTCCAGATCCTATCCGAGTTCGGTTATTCATTATCGCTATCGCTCTGGTGGCACTCGTGTCGTCCTGGGAGCATTTGCTGGGCGACCTGGGATTTGGCTCGACGACCGCTCCCGTGGCTATCCGGATTACCAGTCTGGATGCCAGTGAGGCGGAACACTTGCAGGTGACTTACCTTGCACCGTTTGCCGGGGACGAGGCGGAACGCCGGGGCCGCGAAGGAACGGAAACGCTGGCACGCCGTATCAGCGATTTCTCCTGGAGGATCGATCCGGGCGTGGTGAGGGCGCTCCATATCACTGCGCCCGCGGATGTACTCAGACGGGTGCAGTCCGTGCGGGTGGAGATCGGCGCGCAACAGATACTCTTTGACGCCGCGGACCTGGCGGTGAAATGGCATCGTTCCACGCCGCTGCCCTATGCACTGAACGAACGAACCGGAACGGAAACCACACTGGAATGGCGATCCGAGAGCGGGCAGACGTATCTCAATCTGCGAGCGCCCGGGGAACTGGTGCGGCCCCTGGCGTTGCGGGCGGGCGCGATCGCGGGGGTGTGCTGGGGCTTGTGCCTGCTGCTGATATGGTGGATGCGGAGATTCCCTGCCGCTCCGGAGCGCCGCGCCGCGGCCGAACCAGCCGAGCGGGGGCTTACGTGGCTGGCGATCGGCTTCGCGTTTCTTGCCATGGGATTGATACTGGCGCGCAGCCGCGAGCCGTATGCACTTACTCAGGACGATAACTTCTCTCAGTTCCTGCCAGTGATCATCCGTTCGGCTGAAGCATTCTTCCAGGGGAGCTTCCCGGTCTGGAACCCCTATCAGATGTCAGGCGCTCCGACGGCCACGGTCGGCACTTACATGCTGACTTACCCGCCGACCTATGTGAGTTATGCGATCGCCCGATGGATGTTTCACGATCCATATCTCACCATCGAGGTTTTCAGCATCCTGCATCTGCTCGCCGGATACTTTGTCACGTTCGCGGTGCTCCGCCGGTTCGGCTTGCGTCCATCGCTGGCGGCGTCCGGGGCACTCAGCTTTGTCCTCTCGGCCTGGTTTCTGATTGGCGGCCGGTCGCAGTGCACGTTCGTGCCGGGTGTGGTGTGGCTGCCGCTGCTGGCCGGTTCGGTGTGGGCGCTCGAGCAGGGCCGCGCGGGCTGGAAGTGGGCACTGGCAACGGGGGCGGTGCTGGGCATTTACTTCCATGCAGGCCATGCGCAGATGTGGGGATACGGCGTGATGTTTTTCGCGGTCGCGGCGGCGCTGGGGGCGGCCGGCCGCCGCATCCGTGTTTCGCATGCCCTGTGGTGTGTACCGGCGATGTGCTTCGGCATCGCCATTGCGTCCCCGTTGCTGCTGACGCAGATGGGGGAGATGCACGGCAAACGGTTCGGCAGTTTCGGAGCCGGCGTGAACCTGCTTGGAATGCTGGTGCCCCTGGGGCGCTGGGCGCCCGACAACCGACTCCTTTGCACCGAGCCCGAATGGAGCGGGCAGCTTCCGTATGCCGGCACGACGTTCGCGCTGGCCGCGTTCCTTGGCTTGGGTTACTACTTCTACCGGCTGATCCTCTGTAAGTCCGGGCGCCAGGAAGCGCAAAAGCTAGTTGGCGAGGCAAGGTGGCTGATTCTGGCGGGTTTTGCGCTGCTGCTGTCTCTCGGCCCCGACGGCATCCTCTGGCCGCTGATGGCCCACTTTCCGCCGTTTGATCGATTTCGATGGCCGGCGAAGATGCTGCCGTTCGTTGTCCTCTATATGTGTGTGGGCGGCGGTATCCTCCTGGAGAATTGGAGCGCGCACCGGCGGCCCAGGCAGGCGCACATACTAGCGTTCGCAACCATGGGGCTGATCCTGCTGAACTGCTACTGGTCGCGGGCCAGTTGGTACACGTTCGGCGACAGGCCATATCCCGCTCTGGATTCCCGATATGCTGCGCTGGTGGCTTCAGGCGAGAACGATGCCAATAGCGGCCGGTTGATAACTTGGGGTTGGTATGCCCGTAGTCCCGCGACCGGTTTCTTTCACACGCAGGCCCTCAATTTTCCAACCGTCAGCGCCGTTTTTTCGATCGTCGGTTATGACACTTTCGTGGAGGAATCCCCAGCTAATCGCTTGGCGAAGCGGTATCTCCAGGCCGATCCGGTGAAGGCGGCACGAGCATACGGAGTTCGCTGGGTTGTTTGGCACACGCTGTTCTCGCACCCCGTCTATTCCGGGAACCCGGTCATGAGCGGAATCGAAGCTCCCGCAATGACCGAACGCGAGATTCTCTTGAGCCTGCGGCGGCAGGGCACGCTGGCATTGCGCACGGGCGGATTGGAATTGTACCAATTGCCCGATCCCGACCCGTTTGCTTTTGCTGCCGGCGACAGCCGGCGCGCCCTGCCTGTCCGCTTCGATATGACGGGCGCCCGGGTAGAAACGTCGGGGCTTGCCGCGGACGCGGGGCTGGTCGTGAACGTCCTTTGGCGTCCCTGGATGAGGGCCTTCGCCGATGGGCGCCCGCTATCGGCGCAGGCTGACGATTGGGGCCGGGTTCTCGTCCATCTGGATGGAGCCGCGAAGGTCGTGAGGGTAACGTACAGCCCGCCCTGGGCGGCGTGCGGCCTCGCCGGCGCCGCCATGGCAGCGGCCGGCGCCGTGCTCGGACTCATTCTGAGATGGCAGGCTCGCAAAGAAGCGACGCGGCCAGGCGCTGCCTGAAGAACTCCAGGTCGTGGACGGTGTTCAGGCCCCTCGCTTCCGAGGGGTCCGCGACCGGCACGGTTTCGAATCTCCAGCCGCATTGCCGCGAAAGATACGTCAGAAACGGGAGGAAGTTGGCTTCGCCGGTAATGCTTCCCGGCGCGGCGACCGTAGAGTATCGCTCCCAGGCATCGGAAAGTCCTGCGGTCGTCAACAGAAAAACGCCGGCATCGCTGGACCCGCGGCTGTCAACGGAAGCGCCCTCCCGCGCCTGGCGGATATCTTCGAGCCGGCCATCCACAAAGCAATACTGCACGTACGGGTTCGCCACCTGGACGATGGGAAGGCTGCAGCGAGGGCCAGAGCCGCGGCGATGCACGGCGATGGCCCGCGACAGAGTATCGCGAGAGACTCCGGCCTGATCTCCCCAGACGATGAGAACATGCTCGAAGCGGCTCCAGGTTCCGCGCGCTCCAAGAATGGCATCTCCCATTCCGCGCGGCTGGTCCTGAACACCGATCGAGACGGGGGTGGGATGTGGCGCGGCCAGCGCGGCCATTGCAAACCGGTCGCGGAACGCAGGCGCGACGACCACGTGGATCTGATCGACCAGCGGCGAAATCGCATCGCGGAGGATGGTCCAGACGGTGCAATGGGGACCAATCTCCGCGAGGATCTTGGGCCGGTCGATGCCCAGCCGGCTGCCTCGGCCGGCAGCCGGAACGACCGCGCAGATTTCACGACGCATCGGCGGCCGCCTCGTCCCCGATCAGCGCTTCCCGGAACTCCGCCAGGCTGGGAAAGGAAGGCCGAAAGGATCTGGTGAGCTCCGCGTTGTTCACCAGGACGACGTCCAGTCCGGCGGCCTGGCAGGAGGCCAACCCGCTAGCTGAATCCTCGACTCCGACTGCTTGCGCCACCGGTATTTCGAAGCGCTCCAGGCAAAGCAGAAAGGACTCCGGGGCGGGCTTGGCGTGGGTGACATCGTCCCCGGTGACCACACCCTCGAAGAATTCGTGAATCCCGGTCGATTCGAGAGCTGCGTCCACGGACGACCGGGAGCCACCACTCACCACGAACAGGCGTTTTTCCGCGCCGCGGAGGAACTGGAGAGTGCTCCAGGCGCCAGCGGTGAGACGCAGCCCGCCTGCCTGAACCGCCGAGCGATACCCGGACTGCTTTTCGCGCACGAGGGCGCTGAGGACCTCAGCCGGGAACGGTCCCAACGCCTGAAAAGCGGCCACGGTAGTCTTGCCCTTGAGCGGCTCGTAGTCGAACCGGGGGGCCATCCCGTGCCTTTGCAGGACCTCGCGGAAAACGCGCTCGTGTAATGGATTGGAGTCCACCAGCGTGCCATCGAGATCGAACAGAAAGCACGTCTTGCCGGCGATACCGGTCACGCCACGGCTCCCAGCAAGTTGCGCAGACCGCGCCAGAGGCGCCAGGCAGGTTTGGTAAAGCTGTCGAACGTGCGGTAGCTCACGGGGATCTCGGCGATTTCGATCTGGTTGGCGATCATCAGCCTGGTGATTCCCGCGGCGGTGTGCGCCTGGCGGATCGCAGAGCGGAAACCCGTGTTCATTTTGCGTCGCTGATAGATCCGAAAGCCGGTGAGGGGATCGGAAAGCACGACACCGAATCGCAGCCCGAACACGGCCGTGAAGATAAACGCGCCGAGCCAACTGATGCCGTAGAGAATTCCCTTTTCTCCGTAAGCGGCGCGAAGAGAGGAGCGGAACTGGCGCCGGCTCTGGGTTCGCGATCCGAACACCGCCCCGAAAACGCCGCCTTCGCAGACCTGAATTCCAAACAGCAGATCGCTCAAGCGGTATTCACCGTCACCCGTGAGGGTCACGAGGTAGTCGCTGTCGTCACGCTCCAGCCAATGCTGCAGCACTTCCACATCCGAAAAGAGGCCGGAGCATTCCGCCGCTTCCACCTGAAGATGGGGAGGCAGTTCCCCGGCCGGGCGCCGGAGTCGATTCACCCGCAGCCGGACCTGGGCAAAGCCATCCCCCCACGGCAGTTCCATGAACTCCTGTATCAGAAAATCGGTGGCCATCGACCGGTCCAGCAAGTCGACATAGATATCCAGGGTCTTCGTCTGGCGCCGGGCCGTGGCCGTGCGGTGCAACGCGAACGCGCTGCGCACGACCTGGTATCCGCTATGGACGGTGGGCTTGGAGGGATTAGCGAATTCACCGATGACGACATGCGCCGATTTGTAGGTTCCTGGCACGCGGCCGGAGCCATTCAGCGGCATCCGCCCGCGCACGCCATCGTGGTTCAAGAGGATGTGAGTGATGGCGCGGTTCTGGTTGGATGGGTCACCGAGCATTTCAAAAGCCTTGTCCGCGAGGTCCAATGCGCTGAGGGCCTGTATGTCGTGATCCGGGTCGAGGTTCGCGACCAGAACTTTGACTGCCGCGGGGCTGCGGCGGATGGCGTCGCGAGCGATGCGATAACTGGGCAGGAGCGAGGAGAACTGCGTGCCCGGGCCGTAAATGACGAGATCCGCGGCGAGCAGCGCCTCTTCGGCTTCGGACGATAATGCCACATCGCGCGACAAGCGGCTGAGGGTGGCCGCTTTTTCAGCGATCGGCAGGGCCGCGAGCCAGTCCTTTTCGACATCCGTAAGCGGCCTCTCGAGGAAGAAGATGTCCTGGATTGGCGAGCGGCTCTGCGCGCCGACGATGTCGGCTTCGCGGGCGAGGATCTGGCCGTCCTCTTTAAGCGCGGCCAGGATCCGGTTCTCGCCGCGGCTCACATTAATCAGGTTAGCTTTGGAGCCGAACAGCCCGGACAGGCGCTTCACGGTGGAATTGAAACTCCTGCCGCATTCCAGGTAGCATCCGGCGAAGATCAGATTCCCGAATGAGCAATCGGCGAAGGTCAGGCCGCGGCCATCCTGGGAGAGGTAATAAGCCAGGAATGCCTCCAGGTAGCGGACGATCTGTTTCTTCCGCAGGTGGTCCACTTCGTCGAAGAGCTCTTCGAGCCGCGGCATGACAGAAGTGGTGGAACGCCGGGACAGGAATCGGATCAGGCTTTCGAAATGCGTGGCGCTGAAATCCCGGGGAAGCCGGAATTCCAGGATCTGGCGCAGTGCGTATTGCTGATCGGAGCAAAGGTCCAGGATGTGCGACAGGTTCTTCCGAAAATCGGAGGGCCCCAGCATATTGGGGATGAACTCTCGCAACTGGCCGGTCGAAAGGCCGTCATCGTATGCGTTCACCAGAAGGGAAAGATCCACCTGGGGCCAGCGGATGAGTTCGCGGACGATGCTGGCGCTGCCGCGGCCGCCGCAGAATACAACCACCCGGATGAGCCGATCCTGGAGCGCGAGGGGAACGATGCCGGATATCTCCGGCTTCCGCCTGGCCCCGGTCTCCCGCCAGCGAGCATGGTCGACGTCCGAAGGACATAAGGGCAGAGCGTGGGTGGTGTGATCGTAACTCACGAGCATACTGAGGGCTTCTCCAAGATGTGCAGGCGGAACAGGAACTGGCGAAAAGCAATGTAGCAAACGAACAAGAAACGATCGCGGGCGCCTCTCAGCGCGCGCAGGCTGCTCTTTCCCGACTGCCTGGGAAGGTGCGTGATATCGACCTCGGCCAGATGGATGCCAAGCTCGAGGAGCCGGGAGGTGACCTCGGTCGAGTAGTTCAGTCCCTTGGCTTCCAGGCGCAGGGAGCGGAGCAAGGGGCCATGCACGAGTTTGCAGGCGGAGTTGAAGTCGCGGCAGTGCGAGCCATGGACCCAGTTGCAGAGCAACGCGCTGGACCACGAGCCGAAGCGGGCGAAAGCGCCGTCCTGCTTGGCGGGCCGAACGCCGATTACGGCGAGATCGCGGCTGCTTTGCACTTTCTCCACGAGGGCCGCGAGGTTGGAGATGGGGAACTGGCCGTCGGAATCGATGAGGAGAACCCAGTCGCCCCGGGTGTGCCGGATGGCCGTCGCCAGGGCAGCCGCGGCGCCGCGGTTTTTTGGGTGGTGAACGGGGCGAAGTTCAGGAGTCTTGCCGGCAATGGCGTCGAGCAGGCGCCCCGTGCCATCCCGGCTCCCGTCGTTGCAGATGACGATTTCGAATGTCTCCACGGCATCCGACTGGCGAAGCCAGGCGAGCCATTCCGCCAGCACTTCAGCAATGCCCGCTTCTTCGTTGTACGCGGGTGCGGCGACGGAGAGGAAGGCAATGCCAGCCGGCTTCTGCCGGGCTGGGGTGGGTTGTGTGCCGGATGCGGTCATACGGGTTGCCGGGCGTCGGCGGCGGCCATGGATTCTTCCAACTCCCGCAGTCCGTCCGCGAAGCGGATGCGGGGTTCCCACCCGAGGCGCGCGCGGGTTCGCGAGAGGTCGGCCAGCGTCTCCGCCGCATCACCCGCGCGAGGGGGCCCATACTCCTGCAAGGGTGAGATCATGCCGGCGAGTTCCTTGACCGAGATATTGGTGCCACTGCCGATATTCAACACTTCGCCCCGAACGTCGCTCTCATATGCCCGGATATTGGCTTCCGCCACGTCCGCGACATGAACGAAATCGCGGCGCTGGAGGCCGGAGCCGTGGATTACCAGAGGAAGGCCGTCGAGGTGGCGCCGAAGGAAAATGCCAAGCACCAGGGCATAGGCTCCCTGCTCCGGCTGGCGGGGGCCATACACGTTGAAGTACCGCAGGACCACGCTGGGGACGCCATAGAGCCGGTCGAACATCAGGCAGTACTCTTCGCCCACGTACTTGGTCAAGCCGTAGAAGTTCAAGAAATCGGGCGGCATGTCCTCGCGATGAGGGACCGGCTGGCTCCCGTAGTATGTGGACGAACCGCTGTACACGACCTTGGGAACCCGCTGGTCGCGGGCGGCGATGAGCAGGTTCTGGGTGCCGGCGACATTGGTGGAAGTGCAGATTTCGATGGCGTTCAGGGACGCCGCGGAACGACTCATAGCCGCGAGGTGAAACACTCCGTCGCATCCTTCGCAGGCAACCTGGCAGATGCCGGCGTCGCGAATATCGCCCGCGATGAACTCCGCGTCAGGCGGAATCCAGTGGCGCTGTCCCCCCGACAAATTGTCCAGGACACGCACGCGGTAGCCGCGGGCCAAGAGTGCCTCGCTGAGGTGGCTGCCGATGAATCCGGCGCCACCGGTAACGAGAACGCGATCAGCCACCGAGAATTCCTCCGAGTATCATGATGCTTGCCGCCGCCATTTGCCCCCGCAGTTCACGCCCTTCGGGCGCGGCTCAGCGAGGAGTTCCACTCCCCGATGTTGGCTCAGCGGCGAAGCCGGACCAAGCCGTATTTGGTTAACGGGAGTGGTACTGTCTTTGGTTAACGCGCTTTGTCATCCGTTGACTGATATCGGCGGGGGCAGGCTTGGACCAGATTAGACAGGGAGGCGGCGCGGCGCGCGCGGAGGGTGTTAACATGTCGGGCACGTGGGCAACCTAGATGCGTCTGCACCAGCGGGAGCACGTGACCAGTGGTCCGCGCTGTTGGCCGGGTACCTGGGCTGGACGTTGGACGCGTTCGATTTTTTCCTGGTAGTGTCGTCCCTGACGGCCATCGGACAGGAGTTTCATAAGACCGATGCCGAAATGGCCATCACCCTGGGGGTGACGCTGGCGTTCCGGCCGGTGGGCGCGTTCCTCTTCGGCCTGATGGCCGACCGTTACGGGCGGCGCCTGCCGCTGATGCTGGACCTGGTTTTCTATTCGGTGATCGAGGTTCTCTCGGGCCTGGCACCGAATTACACGACATTTTTGGTACTGCGCGCGCTGTTCGGTATCGGCATGGGCGGTGAGTGGGGCGTGGGCGCGTCACTCGCCATGGAAAAAGTGCCGCCGCGGCTGCGCGGGCTGCTCTCCGGCTTCCTGCAGCAGGGATACGCCATGGGCTTCCTACTGGCCTCCGTAGCCAACTTCTTTCTGTTTGAAAAACTGGGGTGGCGGCCATTGTTCTTCCTGGGCGGATTGCCGGCCCTGCTGGCGATCTTCGTGCGCATGCACGTGAAGGAGTCGGAGGTCTGGAAGAAGACCCGGGAGGAGGACTGGGGCAAGCTGGGCCGCACCATCCTCTCGCATTGGAAGCTGTTCCTGTACATCGTGTTCCTCATGACGGCCATGAACCTGGCTTCGCACGGAACCCAGGATCTGTACCCTACTTTCCTGGAACGGCAATGGGGATTTCAAGTGGGCCAGAAGAACACGCTGAGCGCATTCACCATGGTGGGGGCTATCATCGGCGGGACGCTGTGCGGGCTGATATCGGACCGGATCGGGCGGCGGCGCACGATGATCGCCGCGCTGTTGGGCGCGGTGGTGGTGATCCCGTTGTGGGCCTACGCGCCCACGGTAGGACTGCTGTTCGCGGGCGGCTTCCTGATGCAATTCCTGGTGCAGGGCGCGTGGGGGGTCATTCCGGCGCACCTTTCCGAGTTGTCGCCGGATTCGGTCCGCGGATTTCTGCCGGGGTTCGCGTACCAGGTGGGCGTGTTCGCCAGCAGCTACGTGAGCTACTTCGAAGCGGTGCTGGCACGGCGCAGCGGGTACGCCCTGGCCATGTCGGTGACCGCCGGGGTAGTTTTCATTCTGGCTTCGGTGGCCACGGCGGTGGGACCGGAGCGGCGAGCGGCGAGGTTCGGAGAGTGAAGTCCGCCATCGAGGCCTTCCTCAAGAACTGCCGGCAGCCGGCGCTGATGGAACCGGGCGAAGAGCTGATTCCGCTCACCGCCGAGAACTATGCCATCGAAGAACGCGGCTCGCGGCTCACGCTGCAGGCGTGGGACCGGACGCGCAACCTGACGCGACACATCGTGGCCATCGAGGATTCCACCGCGGCGCGGCTGGAGTTGAAAGTGGAGCGGTTCGGGCGCAGGGAGGGCCAGCTCTTTCTGCTGGACCTGGGGCGCCGCGCGGGAGCCGAAATGGGACGCCGCAGCGGGAAGCTGGTATTTCGCGAGCGCTTCCGCCTGTTTCTACGGCGGCAGTTCCCGTCGTGGAACCTGTCCGAGCTGAGCGCGGAGGCCAACCTGGAGTTCAGCCTCTCGCCGGCATATCCGCGAGCCTTCCTGCGTCACGGGCAACACGGGTGGGCGGCGATCGCCTGCCCGGCGGAGGGGGATGCGGCGGCGGTGCTGAGCTTCGGGCTGATCTGGCTGGCCTACCTCCGCTCGCGGGAACGGCGAATCACCATCGAGGGGCTGGCGGTGTACGTGCCTGCGGGGCGGGAGCGGGCCGCCGCGCTGCGGCTGCTGTGCCTCGACCCGAGGGCCGCGCGGTATGAGCTGTTCTCGTACACCGAAGAGGATTTCGTGCTGCGTATCGATGCGCACGATCACGGCAACCTGGACACCCGGCTTGAGCCTTGCCGCCGCGCCGAACCGAACCGGCACGACGTGTGGCGGCGCATCGCCGGGTTGCCCGGCGTGGAGCGGGTTCCGAAGCACGATGGCCGCGAGAGCCTGCGGGTTCGCGGGTTGGAGTTCGCGGAGCTGGCCGGCGGCGAACTGCGCTACGGTTTGAGCGAGCGGCGGCCGGCGCGGGCGGAGGAGACAGGCGAGCTGGAGCGCATCGTGCAAGAGCTGGACCGCCTGCGATCGCCGGGGGCGTTGGATCGGGAGCATCCGCTCTACCGGCAATACCCCGAGGCTTGGCTCGAATCGCAGGCGCGCGCGGAGATCGAGACCATCGATGCCTCGCTGCTCCAGGGGCCGGTTTACGGCCAGGTGCCGGCGTTCGCGGGCGGGGAGCGCGGCATCATGGACCTGCTGGCTGTGGACCATACAGGGCGCCTGGCGGTGGTGGAACTGAAGGCGAGTGCGGATCTGCAGCTCCCGCTGCAAGCCCTGGATTACTGGATTCGCGTGAAGTGGCATCTGGATCGCGCCGAGTTTTCCGCGCAGGGATATTTCCCGGGCATCCGGCTGCGGCCCGAACCGCCGCGCCTGCTGCTGGTGTCGCCATCGCTCGAATTCCACCCGTCGACGGAGACCCTCCTGAGTTTTTTTTCGCCCGATGTGTCCGTGGAACGGGTAGGCCTGGGCGCGGATTGGCGCAGGAGATTGCAGGTGGTGTTCCGCCTGGCTGGCGCGGACCGGCCCGCTTGATAGCGCCACCGGCCATCCATCCGGGAATGTGATCCGGTGACGTCTGTATGGTGAAGTAACTGATGCGTCCTTTCGCGGATCTCAGGGCGGCTGGGGCGGATTCCGCTTACAACCGCCAAGCGACTCTGATTGAGGATTTCATCAACAAGCATAGCTGCGAAGAGGGTTTCAAAAAGTGGAACTCTGCCACCGCCCGGAAGACATCACCAGGAAGTTCAGCGAGGCTTTGGTGAAGTGTCGAGCGGGGAGAATTGAGACCGGCCGGCGGGAGAACGCTGCGCTCGCTTGTGGGCTTTTCGTTACCTCCTTGCGGTGTGCAGCGAATCACGTCCGGAGTAGAATGGCGGAAGGGGTCAACCGCGGTATGACGCCCTTGTCGCCATGTTGAGATTAATCAAGCAGGCTCGCGCGGCCGTTTCCATGCTGAACCCGGGTGAGGTGCGCAAGCGCGCCGGAAGGCGGCTGCACATCGGACTGGTAGCGTCCGGCGAGGAAGCATATGCGGCGATGGAGGAGATCCTGGTGCCGCCCGGGGTCAGCCGCCAGGCACAGGGCAATGGCGTATGCGTGCACCGGGCTGACGACCCGAATCCGCCGTCCGAAGTGGACCTGGTTTTCTACGAAAAGGGGGTCCCGCCGGGTGACGGAGCCTACACACTCGACCCCGGCGATCCCTGCTCGTCGCTGGGGCAGATCCTGGAGGATCGCGAGGAACTGGGACTGCCGCTGGCGCGCCAGTTCCCGGCATTCCGTAAATGCGTGGTCGACCGCATCGTGCATACCGTGGCGCGAGAGAATGCGCTGTTTGCGATCGCGACGTCGCTGCCCAACGTGGTGCCGAACCTGATCGAATTGCCGTGGGCCGTCGGCGAGTTCGCCTCGGACACGGTGTTCCTGACCGCCAACCAGATCCGCATGGCCTTTCTGATCGCGGGAGCGTGCGGCAAGCCCATCGGGTTTGCCCAACAGAGGGGGGAGGTGCTCTCGATCGTAGCGGGTGCGTTCGGCTGGCGTGCGATTGCCCGTGAACTGGTGGGCAAGATTCCCCTGGGCGGCGGACTGATCCCCAAGGGTGGGATCGCCTTTGCCGGTACGTTCGCTGTGGGAAAGGGCTTGCAGTACTACCACCACGCCGGAGTGCAACACACCGCGGAAGAGAGCGAAGATGTGTACCGTCATGCGTTTGAGCGCGGACGTGAGGTGGCGGCATCGCTGTCGGGTGCCCCACCCCCGGAATCTGCCGTAAACTAATCAGCGGCTTGGTGCGTCGTAAGGACTGAGGGAAAGTTATGCGCCTGCTTTATGTCGGAATTGCAGTTACAGTGGCGGCGGCCTGTCTGTCGGCCGATACGGTGACGCTGAAGAATGGCCGGGTTATCAACGGTACGTACCTGGGCGGATCGCCGCGACAGGTGAAGGTGGAAGTCGGCGACCGCGTGGAAACGGTGGACGTCACCGACATCGCGCGCATCGAGTTCGGTGGGTCAGCTTCCTCGGTATCGGCATCGGCGGAAGAGCCGCGTCCCGCGCTGCGACGCAACGACAGCCGGAATGAGAACACGGGCATTCTGCGGCCGGATCCGGCGGAATCGAGCCGCCCGAGACCCGCTGCGGCGCCGGGCGGTTCGGTGGAACTGCCCGCGGGAACCAACCTGGTGGTGCGGATGATCGACGGCGTGGATTCGGAAGTGAATCGCGTGGGGCAGACCTTTGCCGCAAGCCTGGATGAACCGGTGCAAGATACCAACGGCAACACTCTGATCGACCGCGGCGCGGACGTGGTGGTGAAGCTGGTGGACTCGAAGGAATCGGGCAAACTCACGGGACGCTCGGAACTGACGCTCGACCTAGTGTCGATTCGCGTGAACGGGAGGCTTGTGGATGTGAACACGCAGACCGTGAGCCAGGAGAGCTCGTCGCGCGGGGAGCGAACGGCCAAGGTCGCGGGTGGAACCGCGGCGCTGGGGGCAATCATCGGCGCCATCGCCGGAGGTGGCAAGGGCGCGGCGGTGGGCGCGGCCGCGGGCGGCGCAGCCGGCGCCGGCGTCCAGGTAGTCACCAAGGGGCAGCAGGTTCGCATTCCCTCCGAAACCAGACTGACGTTCGTGTTGGATAACCCGGTCAGGATATGAACCGGGTTGGGCCCGTGGTGCTGTTTCTGGCCGCCGGCGTGGCGTTGTCCGCGCAGGGGCTGACGGAAGGCCGGGCCGGCAGCAAGGTGCGGGCCGTGATTTACGAAGACCTGCAATGCTCGGACTGCGCCGCGTTCCGCACCATGATGGATGAGTTGATTCTGCCCAAGTACGGCGATCGGGTGGAGTTCGTGCATCGCGACTTTCCGCTGGCGAAACACCCATGGGCGCGAACCGCGGCGATCGCCGCGCGCTACTTCGCCGGAAAGGACCCGAGGCTGGCTTTGGAATACAGGCGCCACACACTGGCAAACCAGCGGGAGATCACGCCAGCGAATTTCAACCAGCGGCTGGCGGGTTTCGCACGCGAGCACGGGGTGAGCCCCGACGAGGCGGTGGCGGCGCTGGGTGATGCGCAGTACGCCGAAGCCGTGGAGAAGGATTATCAGGACGGGGTGGGTCGTGGCATAATCCACACCCCGACAGTTCTCGTGAACGGTACGCCGTTCGTGGAGTCGTTCACCTTCGAGGAGATCGCGAAAGGAATCGACGCCGCTCTTGCCCAAACCATGTAGCATTGTGACCGGCGCCAGCCGTGGGATCGGCCGCGCCATCGCGACGGAGCTCGCCAAGACGCACCATGTGATCGGCACCTACCGCGGGCGCAAGGATGCCGCGGAGGATTTGCAGCGGGAGACCGGCTGCGACATTGTCCAGTGCGATATCGGAAGCCCGGAGGACCGAGCGGCGCTGATACGCTTCGCGCGCGAGCGTTTCGAGAAGCTCGACCTGTTGGTGAACAACGCCGGAATGGCGCCGCGCGAGCGGCGCGACCTGCTGGAGGCCACCGAGGAGAGCTTTGACGAGCTGATCGCCACAAACCTCAAGGGGCCGCACTTTCTGACTCAGGCCGCCGCGCGGTGGATGGCCGAGCGCGGCGAGGGGCGGATCGTGTTCATCACGTCGATTTCGTCGTACACGGCTTCAGTCAACCGGGGCGAATATTGCATTTCGAAAGCCGGCTTGAGCATGTCGGTAGCGCTGTATGCGGCGAGGATGGCGGAGGCCGGGGTCAAGGTATTCGAGATCCGCCCGGGGATCGTCCGCACGGACATGATCGCTCGCGTGGAGAAGATGTACGAGGAGAAGATCGCAGCCGGGCTGCTCCCGCAGCGGCGAATGGGAGAGGGATGCGACGTGGCCAAAGCGGTGCGCGCCATAGCCGAAGGCCTGCTGGACTACTCGACCGGCCAGGTGTTGAACGTGGATGGAGGATTCCACCTGAGAAGTTTGTAGATGGTGGCGACGGCCGGATCGCCTATGACTGCGGCATCCCGTCCCTGCCACAGCCGATGTGCGGCACGACCTGTGCGGGCGGCGATGGCGCAGGCGCGGCAACGACGTTGTGGGTAACCTGCTGAAGCTCCCGGCTAAATGGCAAGAGATGCGATCAGCGTCAGGTTTCCGCCGCTGGGGGTCGCCGCGGCGCCCCCGCCGTATGTCGTGGCACTGACCTCGACAATGAAAGTGTCTCCTGCCGCCACCTTCCATTGCAGGCCCGTGAACCCATTCGCCGTGTCGCTTTGGGGGATCACCATACACCCGGACTCGGGGCCGATCTGCCCGTTGGCAACACGATAGCCAGTCAACACCGTTCCCGCATCGGCACCGCTCTCGGTTCGATTCACCAGGACGACTGCGAGCGTGCCAGCATGGGGAGCTGTTACGGTGAACCACAGTGTCCTGCTGTCCGACGAATTCGTGCAGGAATGCACTGGATCGCGTTCCGACTCGGTGGCGTTGTTCGTGTTTTCGATGAGCACGGCCGGCAGATGGGACACTGGAAACGCGTATGAGCTTTCATCGTTGCCGTCGACCAGGACGGCAGCGTCCTGGGTGATGGAAACCGTCGTGTCCTGTACCAGGAGCTTCGCGACCAGCGGATCCGAAGTGTTGTTGACAAATCGGGGGGTAACCTTGAAGCTGCCGCTGCCGGTTCCGCCACCGGGCGAACTGAGGGTGAAGAAGGGACCGCCTTCTCGCTGCACCACCGACCAGGAGCAGTGCGAGCCGGTGTCCACCGTGAAAGTGGGACTGTCCGCGCCGGAGGCGGGGATGGTGACAGAGTCCCCCGACAGAGTGTACTGGCACGGGTCGCCCGAGCCGGGCAGGATGGTCTTCCACACACCCCGTCCATGGGTAAAAGCGTAGAGCGAATCCTGGCCGGCGCTTCGATCGAGTACCAGCGTTTCGGTCACCGCCTCGGCAAAGGGACTGGAATCGCGCGCCCACGTCTCGCCGCTGTCCAGCGAAACGAACACCCCGATATCGGTACCGAGATAGAGAGTAGAAGCGTTCTGCGGATCGATGAGAACCGTCCAGACAGGAACATCCGGCAGTCCTGCCGTGCCTGAACCGTCGATGCTCGTCCAGGTCGCGCCACCGTCCGTGGACCGGTATACATGGCTCTCGGTGGCCTTTTGCTTGTACTGGCTGTAGGTCACGTAGACAAGATTCGGGTCGGTGGGATCGAACTCGACATGGGAGAGGTAACCGGTGCGCGGCTGGACGGACTCCCAGACAGCTTCCTTGCCGGTGGACAACGCGTTCGAACTGCGGAATACAAGACCTCGGCTAGTCCCGAACAGCACGCGCTCGGGATCGGCTGGCGATATCGCGATGGCGCTGATGTTGCCGGCCGCGGCGGGCAGCTCACTGGATGCGGCCAGCCAGTTCCCAGCCCCGTCGGTAGTTCGCCACAGTGTTTTCCCACCGATGTACATGCGCTTGGGGTTGCTCGGATCGATCGTGAAGGGAGCCACAAAGGCGAAGTTCCCGGGTGGTTCCGTGATCCCACTGGTAGCTGACGAGAAAGCGAGGCCGCCGTTGGTGCTCTTTCGCAGGGCGAGATTAGGCGCCTCGGCGAACATGATATTCGGGTCGATGGGATCGAGCGCGGTGACGCCGCCATCCCCTCCCAGAATCGGCTGCCAGTCCATCATGCCGGCCGAGTCGGCGCCACGCACGGTTCCATTGTCCTGTGTGCCACCAAAGTAGGCACTGCCTCCGGGGTATACCGTTCCGTGGTAGAACTGCGTGACTGCGTAGCCGTTGTTCAGGTTGGTCCAGCTCACCCTCGTAGCGTACGGTGGGCACGCCGCGCGGTCTCCCGACGCTGTGCTTGCCGTGGCGTTGTCGGTGCGGTAAATGCCTCCATCGGTGGCTACGTAAACGGTCTGGTTGTCGGAGCCGTTGTAACCGGGGGCGAACGCGATCACGTGGACATCGGCGTGTACCATTTGAGGGCCACTTGCCTGCCAGAAGCCCGCGATCCCCCAGTTTCGGCCGCCATCGTCGGACCTGAACACGTCGATGCCGCCCACCCACACGACTTCGGGATCGATCGGGTCCACGGCGATCACGTTGTCATAGTCACCTTGGTTAAAGCGCCCCGCCGTGCCCCCCGAACAGATGTCCGCGAAAAGCTCCAACGGATTGGAGAAAAGGGCGGTGTTCAGCCGTTCAGGATCCTTGCTGGAGTCACGCATCTCCCACGAGCCGGCTTCGCCGCCGCTGGTAGAACGGAACACGCCGAGCAGCCCATATTTCCATTTGCCGGGCTCCATGCTCGATACCGCCGCATAGATCGTACCCTGGTCGGAGGGCGCCAACGCGAGCGAGGTGCGGCCCATGTATTCCGCGGTAAAAACGTTCTCCCATTTTCCGGAACCCGCGGCATCGACGTTGCGGAAGACAGCCGGGTCCTCCGAATCGCCAGCACCGCACGCGGCGAACAGGTAGTCCGCCGGTTGATCGGTCCGGATGACCAGATCCTGGCAGCCCGCCAGCGAGCCGCTACGGTCCAGAACCATCTGCCAACTCGCTCCAGCATCGGGACTGAAGAAAAGGCCGTCCCAGGTAGCCGCATAGATCCGCCGGCTATCGTTGGGGCTCAGCACGATTCTGTTCACGTAGTAGAAGAAGTGGTTCGCCGTATTTTCCAGGAGGGTCCAGTTTGCGCCGCCATCGACGGTTTTGAAGATTCCCGCGCCGCGAATGGAATCGCCGGCGTACCACTCGCCGGTGCCGGCGTACAGCGTGTCCGGATTGGCCGGATCCATCACCATCGCGCTGATCCCAATACCCGGCAACAGGTCCGAAAGAGGCAGCCATGAACGGCCTCTGTCCGTCGTCTCCCACACTCCTCCGCCAACGGCGCCCGCGTACATCGTGTCCGGGTCGTCGGGACGGATCAACAGGCTCCGGGTGCGTCCGCCGACATTACCCGGGCCTAGCGACTGCCAGTTTCCCAAGACGACGTCCTGGGCCGCTACACTTCTCCTGGCCGGCAGGAGCCGCCGCTGCGCAATCGAGTATAGTGGCATAGCCCGTGCGTGGCGTTGCGCCGCAAGCAGGCGATCCGCAGAAAGCGGCGCGCCGCCAGTCCGTTTCAACAGATAGAACTCGGCTGCCTCGCGCGCGGAATCCTCCCGTTCGACGTTGTTGGTCGCGGCTTCTGTTATGTCTGGGTGATAGTCCGAGACCGGAGGCAACGGCGTTGGAGTGGCAGACGTCCGTTTCACCGCGGTTCCGCAGGATATCAATACCAGGCACCACCCGACCAGAACAATGTGCTCTTTCATGCCCAACGATGCTCGCCATCTTATCAATCGGCAAAATTGCGATTGGCTTTATGCCTGACGCACATTTTTCTTGGGGTGGTATCAATCTTGCGAGGGCCCATGGTGTCCAAGCGGGAACTCGCCTGCGTCTCAAGGTCTGGCGACCATGGTTGTTCCCAACCCCATTCCGCAAGGCGCGATGACGGTCACTGCCAGGATCCGCCTTAATAATTATTAGTGTCAATCCGGATTCGCGGGCCGGCTCCAATGAATGTGATCGACTCATTAGGGCAAGCCCGCCATGTCTGGTTCACCGAGGCGGTAGCCAGCAAAATGGGGCTGGCGGATCCGCAAGTCCTGTGACAGCGACCGCCTTGCCGAAATCGACAGCCAAAAATTGATTCTTACCTCTAAAGGAAGCCAGCACACCGCCGATAGTTTGGTTTGAGCATAGGGTTCCTTGCCGCGAACGGAGTGCGTGAATCACAAAAGCCCCGGTAAGGTTTTTCTCGCGGCGAGAGGGCGATGCCCGGCAGTCCGTGCGACGCGTGGGGACTTCGTTGTCCCCGAACACGGGTTGCAACCCGGGTCGAGAAGCAAAGGTTCAGGAATGTCAGTTATGAGAATGATCACCTTTCTGGTTTTCTGTACAGCCCTGGCACAATCCCAGGGCCATGGCACAACCGAGCCGGACAGTATGGCCAATCTGCCGGCTCAAAAAATCGGGCCCCGCGATCTGATTGCAGTTCAAGTGTATTATTCGCCTGAACTGACGCGCACCGTGCGCGTAGGCAGCGATGGGATGGTCCGCCTGCCTATGCTCAAGCAGCGCCTGAAAGCGGAAGGTTTGTTGCCGGGTGAACTCGAAGCGGTCGTAGCCAAGGCGTTCCTGGATGAAGGCATAATCGTTGACCCCATTGTTACGATCACGGTTGCCGAATACGGCAGTCGACCCATCAGCATCGCCGGCGCCGTGAAAAGTCCTTTGACTTTTCAGGCCAGCGCTCCCGTAACGCTCCTGGAGGCACTGACACGGGCCGGAGGCCTGACCGGCGACGCGGGACCGGAGATTCTGGTTACCAAGTCTCAGCCGGGGCCCGATGGCGAGGCCACGCAGCTCATTCGGCGGGTCTCCGTCAAATCGCTGATCGACCTTGCCGACCAGGAGGCGAACCTGAAGTTGACCGGAGGCGAAGAAGTTCGCATACCCGATGCAGGCAAGGTGTTCGTGGTAGGCAATGTCAAGAGACCCGGGGCATACATGGTCCAGGATGGCGCCGAGACCAGTGTGCTTAAGGTGCTGGCGCTAGCCGAAGGACTGGCACAGTTCTCCAGCAAGCAGGCCTATATTTATCGCCGCGAGGCATCCGGATCAAAAAACGAGATTCTGATCGAGCTGAACAGGATCATGGAGCGCAAGGCCCCCGATGCGCCGCTGATGGCGAATGATGTTCTCTACATTCCTGACAACCGCGGCAAGCGGCTGGGCTTGGCTGCCCTCGAGAAACTGCTGATGTTTGGCTCGACGGCAGGTGCGACAGCCCTCATTTATGGACAGACACGGTAACCCTCAAATGGCTGACAACAACCTCCTACCGACCTTGATCAATACTGCCGACGATACTTCCGGCCGGTCCCTCGCGCTCGCCATGGACCATTACCGGGTGTCGGGTCCCGCCCCAGAGCTGGCCAACGTCAGCGGGGCGATGCCTATATCGCACTATCTCTGGATACTCAGACGTCATTGGTGGAAGATTGTCCTCTTTGTCCTAGGAGTGGTGACTGCCACGATCGTGTTATCGAACCGCCTGGTGCCGGTCTACGAGTCCACCGCGACTGTGGATATCGACCGCCAGATGCCAAGCGGCGTCATCGGACAGGAATCCACGCGTTCCGTCGCGAACGATTCCGAGCAGTTCCTGGCGACCCAGGCCAAACTGATGCAGTCTGATTCAGTGCTGCGCCCCGTCGCTGAGCAGTACAAACTGGTCCGAGCCGAGAGTGCCGGCGACCAGGACCCATCCCAATCTGTCGAAGACGCGCCTGTCCTCTTGAGGGACCTGAAAGTCACGCGTCCTCCCAATACATACCTGCTGCTGATCAGCTATCGTTCTCCGGACCGGAGATTGGCTGCGAACGTGGCCAACGCCATTGCGCGATCCTACCTTGAACACACGTACACCATCCGTTTCAAATCATCCGCCAGCCTTTCGGCGTTTATGGAAAGGCAACTGGAAGAGCTCAAAGTGAAGATGGAACGCTCCAGCGGAGCTCTTGCGCAGTTCGAACGCGAGCTCAATGTCATCAACCCGGAAGAGAAGACTAGTATCCTTTCGGCTCGATTGTTGCAGTTGAATACCGAGTTTACGAACGCCCAGGCCGACCGGGTCCGAAAAGAGGCGGCGTTCAATTCCGTTGCGGGCGGCTCACTCGAAGCGGCCCAGGTTTCCACGCAGGGTGATGCCTTGAAACGGTTATCCGAGCGCTTGGATGAGGCCGAGCAGAAGTTCGCCGAGGTGAAAGCACACTTCGGCCCCAACCACCCCGAGTATCGCAAGGCATCCCTCCAGGTATCCGAACTTCAGCGCCAGTTGCAGAACGGGAAAGAGAATATCGCCCAGCGGGTGGAGGTCGAGTACCGCGAAGCCATGAACCGCGAATCGATCCTGAAGAGAGCCGTTGCGGAAACGAAGGCCGAGTTCGACAGATTGAACGCGCATTCGTTCGAGTACCAGGCTCTGAAACGCGAAGCCTCCGCAGATAAGGCGCTCTACGAGGAACTGGTTCGGAAGATCAAGGAGGCGACGATCAACTCCGGTTTTCAGAACAGTGCCATCCGCATTGCGGATCTCGCCAGACCCGCTGTCAGGCCGGTTTTCCCCAAGACGAGATTGAACGCTCTGATAGCGTTCCTGCTGTCCGCTCTGATCGCCGTCGCGGTCGTGATCCTGTCCGACATCCTGAACAATACGGTTCGCGATCCGGAACAGGTGGCAAAGGCCATGTCGACGGAGGTAATTGGGAGCCTGCCGGCCGTCAAAGAATGGCATGGGAAGATGATCGCGACGGCTGAGCCGGGAAGTGCCCTGGTGCCCTACGACCCGGCAAACGCATCCGGCGTGGCTGCCTTCCAGGAAGCCGTGCGGACGTTGCGAAATTCCATTTTGTTGACCGATTTCGACCGAAACATCCGCAGCCTGATGGTTACCAGCTCAGGCCCATCCGAAGGAAAGTCCACCACCGCGGCTTACCTGGCTCTGGCGCACGCCCAGCAGGGCCGCCGAACCCTGCTGATCGATGGCGACCTGAGGCGGCCAAGTATCCATCGACGGTTCGGGGTCCGCAGCACGCCGGGACTGTCGAACGTTCTCACGTCAAACGTAGAGTGGCGGAGCGTCCTGGTGCGGCCGGAATCGGTGCCCGCCCTGGACATTCTCCCCGCCGGTCCGCCCTCGCGTCGAGCCGCGGACCTGGTGGGAGCCGAACTCACCGCACTCCTCGAAAGCGCGGGTGCGGAGTATGACCTCGTGGTACTTGACTCTCCTCCCCTGCTAGGGTTCCCGGAGCCCCTCCAGATGGCCGCATCGGTTGATGGAGTGCTGATGGTGGCGCTGGCTGGACGGACAAATCGTAAAGCCCTGGGGTCGGCCGTAAACATCCTCAGACGGCTGCGGGCGAACATCGTCGGTGTCGTAATGAACGAAGTGCGGGCGGACAACAGCGATAACTACTACTACTATCACTGCCACCCGAAGTACTACAGACTCGACACAGTCGAGGCCGAGACAGACGCATGAGGGATCTGGACGTGCGCACGAATCCGTATTTCACCATTGTGACGCCCGTCTTCAACCGGGAGCGGGAGATCAGGCGGGCGATCGACAGTTGCCTCGCACAGAGTTTCGAGCGGTTCGAGGCAATCGTTGTTGACGACGGTTCTACTGACAATACCGCGAACATCGTCATGACCTACGACGATCCACGGATACGCCTGATTCGTGGCACGCGGAACCGTGGCGTTTGCCCAGCGCGAAATGCGGCAATCCGCGCCTCGAGAGGGGAGTGGATCATCTTCCTGGACAGCGATGACGAGCTCCTTCCGGGCTGTCTGTCCCGGATCTTCGAGGAACTGTCTCAAGGTACCGACGGCTTTGGCCGGATGGGGTTCTTGTACGAGTTCGACGACGGGCGCCGGTCGCCGTTTCCGCTGCCGCCTGCAGGACTCCTGGGCTACGAGGACTGGCTGCGATTCATCGAGGGCGCCCGCGTGAGCGATGCTCTCTGGGTGACCCGTCGCGACACATTCGAACAATGCATGCTGGCCGAGAGCTTTGCCCCGGAATTCAAGTACAACCTCGATTTTTCAAAACGCTTCAAGTGGAGAATCGTCCCGGAAGTCCTCGCCATCGAACATTCCGATTCGCCGATCCGCATTACTCACTGCAGCGCCTCCGAACCTGCCAAAGAACTGGAAAAGGAACGCGACCGGCTGGAACATTGGGTTGCCGTGGCGGCGGAACACGGCGCGGCTCTCCAACAATTGGCTCCGCGCAGATACCAGGGCGTGCTAAGAGCTACAGCGATGTCGTACATGCTGACGGGGTACCGCTGGCAAGGCATTCGGACGAGTCTCGGGTGTCTTCGTCAACACCCGAAATCTCCGGTGAACTGGGGGGTATTTCTCGCGGCGCTGGTTGGTCGTACCGTCACGCAACAGGCACGCGCGTGGAGGTCACGTCGAAATGCGCTTCCCAAGTATGCCGAAACCATGCTTCAGCCGGCATCTTTCTGTCCCCCGGGTGGGAGATGAGCCGCAATCGGAGACTACAGGCCCATGTGGAAATTGAAAGAACTGATCCCTGAAGGCGCAAAGGACTATGTCCGGCTCGTGACTGCCAAGCGGCGTTATCGGGAATGCTACATCGGCTCACCGTTGATCGCTCCCGATGTGCGGCTGGGAAAGCGCTGCTCGATCTCCAGGGGAGTCGAACTCGCGAGCGGGGTTGTGATCGGCGATGCCTCGTATGTGAACTGCGGAACCATCATCGCATCCGGCCGGATCGGCAAATACTGCTCCATCGGGCCGCACTCGATGATCGGCCTGGCGGCTCATCCCACGGACAATCTGTCGACGTCGCCGATGCTTTACGGGCAGAGAAACCTGCTCGGAGCTTCGTCCGCGTGGAGAGACTTTCCAGATCCTCCCGTGATCGGGAGCGATGTCTGGATCGGAGCCGGCGTCTTCGTAAAGCAAGGAGTCTGCATCGGGGACGGCGCCATCATCGGAGCCGGAGCCGTGGTTACACACGATGTGCCTCCCTACGGAATCGCGGCCGGTGTCCCGGCCAGGCTGTTGCGTTATCGTTTTGAGCCCGAGGAGGTCAAAGACCTGTTGAGTTCGCCGTGGTGGGAACGGAGCGTCGCGGAACTGGCGCTCCAGGCCGATCAGTTTCAGAAGCCCTGGCCACCCATTTCGTGGGAGAAAGCCGCTCGCCGGCGCAATCCGCCCGAGGAGGTGGCTCTCCCTTGAATGAGCGTCCCAAACGCGTACTGCACGTGGTTCGCGCAATGGATCGGGCAGGAGTCGAGAACTGGTTGATGAACATCCTGCGACGTTTGGACCGCCGGCGCGTTCAGTTGGACTTCCTCGTCCACACCTCAAAAGCAGGCGTTCACGACCCCGAGATTGCCGACCGGGGCGCGCGGCTGCTCCGCTGTACCAGTCCTCTCTGGTCTCCCGGTTATGCGCTCCGAATCGGCCAGATCTTGCGCTCTTTCGGTCCATACGACGCGATACACAGTCACGTCCACCACTTCAGCGGATACCTGGTGGCGCTGGCAAGGGGGTTGGGCATTCCATCCCGACTCGCGCACAGCCATAGTGATACGGCCAGCCTGGATGCTTGCGCCGGCACCTGCAGGCGCGGATATCTCGGCTTGATGCGTCACCTGGTGCGCAGGGATGCGACACGGCTGGTTGCCGTCAGCGGCCGCGCAGCCAAGGCGCTTTTTGGCGAGGGTTGGGCCCTCGATCCCCGCAGTTGCGTCTTGCCGTGCGGCATCGATCTCGCACCCTTCCGGCAGATCCCGGCGCGGTCAAGGCGAGCGTTCTTGCATTTCGGCGAGGCCGATTTTGTGGTCGGCCACGTGGGCCGTTTCGATACACCCAAAAATCATGAGTTTCTGGTCTCGATTTTCGAGGAAATCCTTCGGCGGCGGCCCCATTCGCGTTTGTTTCTAGTGGGAGACGGCCCTCTTCGCAGATCGATCGAGGCCAAAGTGCAGGAACGCGGGGTCGCCGAAAGAGCCGTATTCGCCGGGGCACGCGACGATGTGGCCCAACTCCTCGGCGCCATGGACGTATGCATCTTTCCATCCCTTCGCGAAGGCCTTCCACTCAGTGTGGTGGAAGCGCAGGCGGCTGGAGTGCCTTGTGTCCTATCCGACGTGATTGCCGAGGAAGCGGACGCAATTCCGGAACTGATTCATCGCGTCTCCCTCTCCCAGTCTGCGGCTCGATGGGCGGATGTGGCACTGGCCGCAGGCGGCCATCCCGCACCCGGCAGGGTTGAGGCCCTGTCCCTCATCGAAGCCAGCAGTTTCAACCTCTCCCGTTCCATGGAGCACCTGTATGCACTCTACGACGCTTGAATGGGCGGACCACCTGCTGCCCGCCGACGCAGCTCGGGGCCTCGCACCAGCGGAAAGGAGAAGCGTTCTCCTGCTGATTCACCTCACCCTGATCGGCATACTAGTTTGTGCCGGTCTGGCGGAATCCGCAGTCCAGATCGATCATCAAATCCTCCTCTACGTAGCCTGCCTCGGTCTGACTCTGAGCCTGGCTTGGATTCTGGCGAGCTGGTTCTGGCTGCGACGCACTCTCTTCGAGCCTTACTGCCTGTTCATGGTTGCGGCCGGCCTTTTCAACGGAGGGCAGGCTGTTCTTGAAGTCTTCGGGTTGAACACGACGGCGATGCTCGCCGGCCGGGCGTCACCGGACGTTCTGATCCCGGGTTTGTACCTGGTTACGCTCTCGATGCTGACGACCCACGCCGGTGCCCTGTTCGCCGCCGCAGGGAATACAGGCCGCCCGCCTCTCGAGCAAAGCGATGAGGTCGACCGGCTGACGGCCGCGCGCAGAGTGGGTTGGGTGCTTTTGGCGATCGCCGCCATTCCAGCTTCTGTGCTGCTCTGGCAATCCGTTGGCATCGTCCTGGACTACGGATACATGTGGCTATACCGACGCGACGAGTCGCTCTCCGTGATCTGGGCTCTCACCGGATTTCTGGTACCCGGGATCCTCTTTCTCGTGGCGGGAAGCAAGGGTAAGCGCTGGATACAAGTACTCTGTCTGAGCCTGGCCGCGCTGTATGCGGCCATCAATCTCTTTCTGGGCGTTCGAGGAACCGTGGTAATCAGCGGAGTTGTCATAGCCTGGATGTTTGACCGGACGGTCCGGCGTATTCCCAGAACACTGATCGTGGTGCTGGCCGTCTTAGGCCTGGTCGCCCTTTCCTTCATCAGAGAAACCCGCGCCACGGGCGGACGGTGGCGCCTCACCATAGACGATCAGATCGAGAGCCTTTCCAACCTACAGAACCCGGTGTCCTCGGCGGTGTCCGAAATGGGTTACTCGCTCGTCACCGTGACCCACACCCTGTCGCTGGTTCCGGCCGTACGCGACTTCGACTATGGCACGAGTTATTTGTATGCCATCTCAACCATCGTCCCCAATCTGGGATGGGATGTTCACCCTGGCAAGGCCCACGGGCTGTTGTCGGACTGGCTGGTTCAAACCGTCGAACCCGCCGTCGCCGCGGCGGGCGGCGGCCTAGGCTATTCGTTCATCGCTGAAGCTTATCTGAACTTCGGATGGATTGGCGGGCCGCTGTGGCTGGCTCTTCTCGGATACCTGTTTACCAGGGTGTTTCTCATGGCGGACAGCGGCGACCCGGCACGGCAGGCTTGCGTCGCGAGTTTTCTGTGTTCGTTTCTGGTGTTCGCCCGCGGGGAGTCTGCGATTGTGTTTCGGGGAGCGGTCTGGTACGCCCTGCTTCCCTACCTCCTGACCTTGGCCATCTCCATTCGTCGCGACAGGAGGGCGGCCAGCACATGGTTGTAACCGTGACAACCGAACATCGCTTCTTCCGAACGCCGGATGGGGCGGTCTGGACCGACGGCATCAATTCTTACGAATTCTGGCAACGCTACCTGGCGGTGTTCGATCGTGTCAAAGTGGTAGCCCGCATCCAGGATGTCCCCTCCAGACAACCGGATTCCCGGCGCGCCGATGGTTGCGCGGTGGTCTTCAAAGCTGTGCCGAACTACCTGGGGCCATGGCAATACCTGGCGAAAGCCAGGCAGATTCATCAGGCCGTTCGCGCCGCGGTCGATCTCTCCGATGCAGTCATCATGCGGGTGAGTTCCCACTTGGCAGGATGCCTGGAACCGCATCTCGCCCGTACCGGCCACCCCTATGGTCTGGAGGTGGTGAATGATCCTTTCGACGTATTCGCGCCCGGCGCAGTTCGTTACCGGATGAGGCCGTTCTTCCGCCGGTGGTTCACACACCAGTTGCGGCACCAGTGTCGAGCCGCCAAGGGAGTCGCCTATGTCACGGAACGCGCCCTCCAGGCCCGGTATCCTTGTGGCGCTTTTTCGACAGGTATTTCGGACGTCGAGATCTCAGAAGACGCAATTCTGGAAGCGGACGCAGGGCGCAGAGCGTATGCGCGGCAGCCCGAGCCAGCCGGAGCCCGCCGCCGTTTCCGCATCGTGACCGTGGCCTCGCTGGCGCAAATGTACAAAGCTCCGGACGTGCTGATTCGCTCCGTTGCCGACGGTATCAGTCACGGCTGGAACCTGTCCCTCTGTGTCGTCGGAGACGGAAAACACAGATCCGAACTGGAACGTCTGGCTTCGGAACTGGGAGTGCGCGATTCGGTCGAGTTTCTGGGTCACCTGCCGGCCGGAGCGGCAGTCCGGGAGCAGCTCGATCGTTCGGATTTGTTCGTGCTGGCATCCAGAAGCGAGGGTCTCCCCAGAGCGATGGTGGAAGCGATGGCCCGATTCCTTCCGTGCATCGGTTCGACGGTCGGCGGCATACCGGAATTGCTCGCGGCAGAAGACCTGGTGCAGCCCGGAGATCCCGTCGTTCTGTCCGCCAAGATCCGCGAAGTCCTGGCGTCATCATCACGACTTTCGGCCATGTCCGCCCGCAATGCGAGGAAGGCCCGAGAGTATTGTGACAGCAATCTTGCGGAGCGCCGAAAGGCGTTCTTTGACCACATCCGGCGAACCACATCCGAATGGCTCCGCGGCGCCAGCCTAACGCAATTACCCGAGACAGCCGAAGTATTAGGTGAAAGATGACGGAACACATTCGGCTGGATGCACAGACTGCTGGCCTGATCAGGCCGAGCCCCCTGACGGGAGTCTTCCGCCGGCTGATCAGGACACAAACGGGGCTCGCTCTCCGATTTGACCAACTACTTCCTGCCCAGTTTCGGATCGATGGAAACCGGGACTTCATCGAACACCTGGTCCCGGCGTACCTGCAGCCCGGAATGACTGTTTATGATATCGGCGGCGGAAAGAACCCCCTGATCAGCCGGGATTGCAAGTCGGCACTGGCGCTGACCGTGATCGGGTTGGACATCGACGCCCGGCAGTTCCGGGCCGCCCCTCGCGGCGCGTACGACAGGACCATCTGCGCCGATATCTGCAACTACGCGGGCGGCGCCGAAGCCGACGTGGTCATCTGTCAGGCGCTTCTCGAGCACGTTCTCAACGTGGAAAGCGCGGTGCAGGGCATCGCCCGCGTCTTGAAACCCGGAGGCCGGGCCCTGATCTTCGTTCCCTGCCGGAACGCCCTCTACGCCCGGATCAACCAGGTCCTGCCCGAGCTCCTCAAACGCAGAATTCTCTTTGCGATCTTCCCCGAAATGCATCTTGATCACGGGTTCCCGGCGCATTACGACCGGTGCACGCCGGGCAACCTGGAGCAGATCGCCGAACGTCATGACCTGGTCGTAGAGCAGCGCCGGGTTTACTTCGAGAGTGGCTATTTCCGGTTCTGTCTGCCCCTTCACATCCTGTGGCGAATGTGGTTGTTGCTTTTTCGTCTGGCAGCGGGAGATGAGGCAGCCGAAACCGTGTCGCTGGTGTTCCGGAAGCGGTGGTGAACGATGATAACCGCTGAGAATCGCTCGATCGTCTTCGGAATGAACACCAGCTTCGCTGTCCGCCAGTTTCTGCCGGAGGTACTGGACATGGCTCGAAGGCGAGGGTTTCGTCCCATTATTCTGGCGCCGGAGGGAGCGCCGTGGGAGGAGAGACGGCGGTGCCGCGCTGTTGGCGTCGAGTTCCGACCGGTGCCGATCAGGCGTGAGATCGCGCCGATGTCCGACCTTTGGTGCTTGTGGCGTGTATTGTGGATCCTGGCCGCAATCCGGCCGGCGATCACCAATATGAGCACCCCCAAAATGGGGCTTTTGGGCGGGTTGGCCGCGTGGATGACTCACGTACCACGGCGCATTTACACACTCCGCGGTTTGCGCTACCAGACCACGCGTTCGTGGAAGCGGCTGCTGCTCATGGCATGCGAGAGGCTCTCCTGCGCCTGCGCCCACCAGGTAATCTGTGTCAGCCGCAGCCTCAAAGAAGCCGCACGCCGGGATCGCATCTGCCGGTCGGAGAAACTTGCATTGCTCGGCGAGACAGTCAGTGAGGGAATCACCGTCGCTCCCCGATCGAAGAACCCGGCACACCGTGTTTCGTGTCTCCGTGAAAAGGCCGGCATCCCGGACGATACCGTAGTGATCGGCTTCGTCGGGCGGTTGACCAAAGACAAGGGCATCGCCGACCTGGTGGCATCCTTCAAGATCCTCCGGAGCCAGGGCTTGCCGGTTCACCTGCTGCTGATTGGCGATTTCGAGCCGGGCGATCCGGTGGACGACGCCACGGCTTCGTGGATCAGGTCCGGCCCCGCCGTTCACTGGCTGGGGTACGTTACCAACGCCCAGCCCTATTACGAAATCATGGACGTGTTTGTTTTCCCCACTCACCGGGAGGGCCTGGGCAGAGTCCTGTTGGAGGCAGCGGCGGCCGGAAAGCCGGTTGTCTCCACACGCACAACCGGCGTCGTGGATGTCGTGCAGGACGGCACCACCGGGATTCTCGTTCCGCCGGGCGATCCCAGGGCCCTGGCCCATGCCACTGCGACAGTGGTCCAAGACCCGGAACTGGCTCGACGCATGGGAAGCTGTGCCAGGGCGCTGGTCGAGCAGCATTTTGACAACACGGTGTACCTCGAGCGCCTGGGGGCGATGCTGGAGTCATTGACTCCTCAGGTGGCTCCCCTGTCCGAGCGCGGTTCGCGCGAGCCCGTTCTGCCGGAATTGACGCGGAGACCTTGACATGTATTCACTTTGCATCCTCGCCACCACAGCCTGCCTGCTCAGCCTGCTGATGACACCATACGCTCGCAGGTGGTCGACGTGCCTCGGGCTGGTCGACCGGCCGGACGGCGCCCGCAAGCTCCATGCCATGATCACTCCCCGCAGTGGAGGTCTTGTCATACTGACCTCCTACCTCGGCGCGTATGCATTGCTTCTGGTCCTTCCACTACGCGGCAGGGAGATCCTCGAAGCCAATCTGGGAATGGTCTGGCGGCTCATTCCGCCTGTCGCTTTGATCTTCATCACCGGGCTGATCGACGACTGGCGCAGTCTCAGACCCTGGCAGAAGCTCCTGGGCCAGATCGCCGCCGCGGTATGGGCGTACGGAGCGGGCCTGCGAATCCTGAGTATCGCGGACACTCCGCTTCCACCCTGGAGCAGTTTCCTGCTGACAGCCGGCTGGCTCGTGCTGTGCACCAACTCCTTCAACCTCATCGATGGAATGGACGGACTCGCGGCCGGCATCGGTCTCGCTGCCACGTTGACGGTCTTCCTGGCGGGCATCCTCCACGGCGACTTCCCGCTGGTGCTCGCCACCGCCCCACTTGCCGGATGCCTCATCGGCTTCCTGCGGTACAACTTCGCCCCGGCGTCGGTATTCCTGGGCGACTCGGGGAGTCTGCTCATCGGGTTCCTGCTCGGAGCCTATTCGGTAATCTGGAGCCAGGAATCCGCGACCATGTTCGGCATGACGGCGCCGTTAATGCCGCTGGCTCTTCCCCTCCTGGAAGTCGGGCTATCGGTGGTCCGTCGGTTTCTCCGCGGCACGGGGGTTTTCACAGCCGATCGCGGCCATATCCACCATCGCCTGCTGGATCGCGGCTTCCAACCCCGCACCGTGGCACTTCTACTCTATGGCGCATGCGGACTTGGCGCAACGCTCTCGCTGCTTGGCAGCCTGATCCAAGACCGCTTTGCCGGGCTGGTGATCATACTGTTCGGAGCATGCGCGCTGGTTGGAGTCCAACTCCTCGGGTACGTCGAACTGCAGGCCGCAGGCCGCTTCCTGCGCGCCGGGTTCCGGCCGATGATGAGCGCTCACATCCAGCTCAGACTCCTGGAGAACGCATTGGTGTGCGCCCGGAACGTGGAACAGTGCTGGCTGGCGGTCGAGGAAGGCGCTCGTTCCTTTGGGTACAGCCACGTAACCGGATTGTTGGCGGGCCGCCATTTCAGCACCGCGCCGGACCGCACCCGGACCAGCACCTTCTGGCAGATGCGCCTGAATCTGCCCGGGCAGGATTACCTCAACATCACACAGCACGAGAGCCGCCCGGAACAGCCCGCGCTCCTGGTACCGTTCGTCGAGGTGATACGACGCATCCTGCCTGAGAAACTGGCTGAGTTGACACAGGCTCAGCAGGCGGAAGCCTTCGAGACGGATTCCCTTCAACCGGCGTTCCGGAATTCGAGCACCAGAACCGTGATATCGTCCGATTGCACGGTCCCTTCCGTGAATGCCGCGACCGCCTCTTGAATCGCGTCGTGAATAGCGTCGCAGGTCTCCAAGGCGTGCGCGGAGACAGCCTCCCGCAACCGCTTCTTGCCGAAAAACTCCCCTGCGGCATTCTGTGCCTCGGTCACGCCATCGGTGTAAATCACGATCTTGTCGCCCGGCGCGAGTTGGTACTCTACCACCGCGAACTCGCCCGGCTCGATGAGTCCAACCGGCATGCCGGTGGTGTCCAGAGTGGCGATACCGGCGCCGGGCTGCACCACCATCGGGGGACAGTGTGCCGCATTCACATAGCTCACAAGCCCGGTCCGGTCGAGCAGAGCATAAAATACCGTCGCGTATTTCTCCCCACCGGTACGCTCCAGGAGAAAGCGGTTCAACCTCCGTATTCTGCGCCCCAAGGCCTGGGATTGTTCCGTCGCGGTAATCAGGGCGCCCTGCAACAGGGAAGCCAGCAGCGCCGAGCCCACCCCCTTCCCGGAGACGTCCGCCACCACCACTGACCAGCAGTCTGCGCTGACCTCCGTCACGTCGAAGTAGTCCCCGCCCACCTCCCGCGATGCCACACTGCTGCCGCTGGCCCTCAGCCAACCCGTGGACGGCAGGTTTCCCGGAAGCAGGCTTTGCTGGATGGCGCGCGCAATCCGGAGTTCCTCCTCCATCTGCCGTTTCGAGCGCTCCTCTTCGAGCAGCCGCGCGTTTTCCAGCACCGTGGAGGCTTCAATTGCCAGGGTCTGCAGGAGTTCACGGTTGCCCCCCGCCATATCCGCGGCTAGGGCCCGGGAGTCCAGGTAGAGCACACCCACCGTTTCGCTCCCGGCCGAGAGTATGTTCGTGACGTCGCTCTGCCCGGTGCGGATGCGGACCAGCGGCACGCAGATGACGCTGCGCAGTTCCAGCTCCGCTACGCTGTTCTGCGGCAGCACCCCTTCCGCGCCCAACGGGTCGAAGTTCATGTACAGAAGTTCCCGGCGCCGTTCGAGCGCGCGATGGATCACCTCGCGCGAAATGCGAAGCTCGCCTTCATCGAGGTGTTGTCCCTGGCGGTTCCGGGCGACCCGCGTCTCCAGCCCCTTCGGGCCGCGCACCATCAGAAAACCCCTTTCGGCCCTGGTGATCGCCAGCGCGGTATCCACCACGGAGGCCAGCACGTCTTCGGTGGAGAAGGAACTCTGGACCGTTCGGGCCAGGTCCAGAATGGCGCGGAGCTTGGCGAGATTGCCGCCGATGCCGGACGGCATGGAAGGCTCCGACGCGCCCATCTGTTCCATGAGCCGCTTCAGTTCCGCACCATCGACCGCAAATACCAGGCGATAGGAATCCTGTGAGCCGAACTCGATCCGGTCCGAGCTGTGCAGCGACTGCCGGGTGATCCGCGCGCCGTTCACATACGTGCCGTGCCGGCTGCCGCGATCTTCGATCACATACTTTCCGTCTTCCACGGTGATTTGCGCATGACTCCGCGAAACGCGGGTGTCCCGAATCACGAGATGGCTGTCCGGCTGGCGACCGATGCGAAACGGCAGGGGCTCGATGGCAACCCGCGTCCGTTGGCCCTGCGGGTCGATTACCACGAGCGACGCCGCCTCGGCGGTCGCGGGTCGGGCCGTTGTCTGCTTCATCAGTCGCGCCGCGAGCGCGCGTGCCGCCCCGGCGCGCGCTTGGGGGGCTCCGCCGTCTGGCGGCGCAACTCTTCCACTTCGCGCGCCCGCAGGGTCTGGCAATGGGCACAGTAGCCGCCAACTTCCGTGCGCGCCAGCAGGACCTGAAACCCGAAGTGGCTTTCGATCTGCTTACGCAGGCGCTGCAGTGGTTCGCCGAAGAACTCTTCCACCTTGCCGCAGCGCAGGCAGATCACGTGCGCGTGCTCCTGCTTCAGGCGCGTTTCGTAGTAATGCTGGTCGCCTCCGTAATGCATGAGGTCCAGCTCATCCACGAGCCCACCCGATTTCAACATCTTCAAGGTGCGATAAACCGTTACCCGGTTCAACTTCGGGTCCCGCTCTTTGGCCAACTGGTACAATCGCTCGGCATCCAGGTGTTCCCCGGTCTTGTCGATCAGTTCCAGAAGGATTTGGCGCTGGCGCGTCAGGCGGACGCCCCGTTCCTTCAGGGATCCTTCAGTCGAGTCGAGGGCCATAATTGGACCTTCCCAATTCTAGCAAGGACGCGGAGCCTGCCCCTGCGCACCTCCCGGCCTCAGCCAGGCGCGCGCGCCTCCTGCGCCTCCCGGCCTCAGCCAGGCTCGCGCTCCTCCCGCGCCTCCCGGCCTCAGCCAGGCGCGCGCGCCTGGCCTGCTACAATTCTCTCTGCATGTTCCGCAAAGTGCTGATCGCCAATCGCGGCGAGATCGCGGTCCGCGTCATCCGCACCCTGCATGAGATGGGTATCGCCGCGGTGGCCGTGTATTCCGACGCCGACCGCACTTCGCTGCACGTCCGCATGGCGGACGAAGCCGAGCGCATCGGGCCGCCTCCTTCCTCCGAAAGCTACCTCCGAACCGACCGCATCCTCGACGCCGCCCGAAAGCACGGCGCCGAGGCGATCCATCCCGGATACGGCTTCCTGAGCGAAAATGCCGACTTCGCGGCCGCCTGCGAGGACGCTGGGCTGGTGTTCATCGGCCCCTCGGCCGAGTCCATCCGCAGCATGGGATCCAAAACCGCCGCCCGCCGCAACGCGATCGCCGCCGGCACGCCGGTGGTGCCCGGTACGGATCACGCGGTCACCCTGGAGGAAGCCGCCGCGTTCGGCCGCGCTCACGGCTACCCCCTTCTGCTGAAGGCCGTGGCGGGTGGGGGCGGCAAAGGCATGCGGCGAGTCGACCGCGAGGCGGACCTGCCGCCAGCCTGGCGTGACGCTGCCAGTGAAGCGGAGCGCGCCTTTCACAGCGCTGAAGTCTACGTCGAAAAGCTGATCGACCAGCCTCGCCACATTGAGATCCAGGTCCTGGGCGACCGCCATGGCAATATGATCCACCTTGGCGAGCGCGAATGCTCCATCCAGCGCCGGCACCAGAAGGTCGTGGAAGAGTGCCCCTCGCCGCTCGTCGCCCTGCATCCGGAAGTGCGTTGTGCCATGGGTGAAGCTGCCATCCGCGCGGCACGCGCCGCCCGCTACCATAACGCGGGCACGGTGGAGTTCCTCATGGATCGCGACCACCGGTTCTATTTTCTGGAGATGAACACGCGGCTCCAGGTAGAGCACCCGGTCACGGAACTGGTCACCGGCGTGGATCTGGTGAGACTGCAAGTTGAGATCGCCGACGGCGCGCGCCTTCCGTTTGTCCAGGAGGACATCGCCTGGCACGGCTGGGCTATCGAATGCCGCATCTACGCCGAGGACCCGTACAACGATTTCCTGCCCTTCCCCGGCAAACTGACGCGCCTCACGCGGCCGCTAGGCCCTGGTATCCGGCTCGATGGCTGCGTCTATGATGGTTGGACGGTTCCCCTGGAATACGACCCTCTGCTGGCCAAACTGGCGGTCTGGGGCGGCACCCGGGAAGAGGCCGCCGCGCGCATGGTTCGCGCCCTCCGCGAATACGATGTAGGCGGCATTCGCACTAATCTCGGCTTCTTCCGCCAGATCTTCGAGGACCCCGAATTCCGCGCGGGCAACCTGCACACGGGATTCATCGAAGCGTTTTTCGAGCGCCGCCAGGCAACCGCGCCGCCCCCCGACCTGCCAGCCGTGGCCGCCCTGGCCGCGGCGCTTCATACCATCTCTCGGACGCGGACCGCAGCCAACGCACGCCCCGCGCACACCGGCGCTTGGCTGGACGCTCGCCGCGGCGAATTGCTTCGATGAAGCTTTCGCTCACCATCGATGGAGAAGAGAGCGGCATCGAGATCCTCTCCCCGGCGCCGCGCTGCCGATTCCGCGTCGGCGAGGGGGACGTGCACGAGGCCGATGTCGAAGCGCCCGAGCCGGGAGTCTATTCGGTGCTGATGAATGGCCGCAGCTACGACGCCCGAGTGGAAGAAAACCCGGCGGGCGGTGTGGTGGTCGTGATCGACGGGTATCGTTTTGTGGTTGAAGCACGCGACCCGCGACGCTGGTCGGCGAAAGGCGCGGGCCGCGGTGGAGAAGGTGTCCAGCGCCTTACCGCGCCCATGCCGGGCAAGGTGGTGCGCGTCCTGGTCTCCGCCGGCGACGCGGTCGAGGCAGGCCAGGGTCTGCTCGTCGTCGAAGCCATGAAGATGCAGAATGAAATCAAGGCGCCACGGGCCGGCCGCGTGGTTTCCCTGCCCGCCACGGAGGGCGCCGCCGTCACCGCCGGCGAAGTGCTGGCTACGATGGAGTAGCTTTCGAAAACGCCATGCCGGCGAAGCTCACGACGCTTTGCTGGTCGATGTTCCACTGTTCGTAGTGCAACAATTGACCGCGCGCTTCGGGAACCGCCTTCAAGAACGTGTAGAACGGCGCGGAGCCGCACCACTTGAGATCGTCGCGGTTCTCCCGGACCAGTTCCCAGAACCCGGCGGCATCGGCGGCATTGATCCGCGTAATGCGCGCCTGGTCGCGGGTCCCGACGGTCTCCATCATGCCCCGGTTGGCCTCCGCCTGAAAACGATCGCCGTAACGCGCGCCCATGTGCGCCATGTCCACCCCGAGCACCCAAAACAAGCGCTCGCCCTCGCGATCGTTCAGTTCGCCCAGCGCGTCGAGAAATTGTCTCACGCCATCGTCATCTTCCGGCTTGCCCTGGTTTTGCAGGCTGCGCGCGTAGGGCCCGCACAGAATCGGCAGGATGCTGACATCCGCCCCCATGACGTACTGAAGAAAGACCACCTGAAACTCCACCGTGTGTTCGAAGGAGTGGCAGTAGTCTTCTATTTCGATGGCGGCGCCGCCGCGCGCGGCAAGCCAGTCCACCAGGCGCACGTTGCTTCTGGCCTCTCCCAACGGCGTGGCATAGTTTTTGCGTGTCAGCCCGAACTTCTCCGGTTCACCGTAATGGGACGTGCCGAGAATCACAAACGTGCGTTCGCGAAAGTCCGGGCCGAGCCTCCGGAACGCCGCCCGGTACGATTGCCAGCCCCCCTCCGGGCTCACGTGAGGCGCCGCGATGCCCAGCAGGCCGTCGCTGACGGCTCCGGAAGGGCAGCCGTCGCCGGACATGTACCGTGCCATCGTCTCGCGCAACTCGCCGGCTTCAGCGGGGTACGCCGAACCGGCGTGCGCCGCTTCGCGCACCTGTCCATCGGCGAACTCGCGCCGCTTTTGCCGCCGCATGCGGTCGAAGATCTCATCTTCGAGGAAACCCGCCTGGCTGAGCGTATCCACCAGGTGCCGTTGCAGCGCGCCGGTTTCCAGGTCGCCCGTCAGGCGCACCAGCGCGGCCCTCAAGTCGAGGTCCGTCTGCTGCCCGTCGAAGCACTGGAGACACTCGATCAATACGGGAGGAATGATGAGCACTGCGTCGGAAAACCGGTACGGGTCGCGGATCAACAGCCCGGGGTGTTCCGGCGAAGGAGACGGCATGAAATCCAGGGTCAGGCGCAGACGTGCGAGGGGCTGGGACAAATCCTATCGTAGCGCAGGCGCGGAGGCCCTGTACTTGCGCAACAGTTCGTAAATCACGACTCCGCCGGCAGTGGCCACGTTGAGGGAATGCTTCGTTCCCAGCATCGGGATTCGCACGTGAGTGTCGCAAAGCGCGGACACCTCGGGCTGGATGCCCTCCACTTCGTGGCCGAACACGACGCACACCGGAAACCGCGGCGCCCACTCGAACAGGTCCACGGCATGCGCCGTAGTTTCCACCGCCGCCAGTTCAAAACCACGGCCGCGAAGCTCGGCGCCCAGCCGCACGGGCTCCCAGCGGTGCTCCCATCGCACCGTCTCTTCCGCTCCCAGGGCCGTCTTCGAGATGCCGCGTTTCGGCGGGCGGCCGGTGATCCCGCACAGGTACACCATCTCCACCCCAGCCGCGTCCGCCGTCCGGAAGAACGCACCCACGTTGTAGAGGCTGCGCACGTTGTCCAGCAGGACCGCCACCGGCAGGGCGTTCAGGCCATCGTAGGCGGCCCCGGCCGTGGTTGCCAGAAAGGGAAGCCGGTCCATGATGTTACACTAAAGTTTTGATGACCGCGCTGTCCATCGTGATCCCCATTCACAATGAGGAGCACTCGATTTTACCGCTGTACGACCGCCTCACGGCGGTACTGGAGCAGATGCAGCGGCCCTACGAGATCCTGTTCGTGGACGATGCCTCCAGCGACCGCAGCTTTGAGCTGCTGGCCAACCTGGTGGAGACCGACGGCCACCTCAAAGTCATTCGGCTGCGGCGCAACTTCGGACAGACGGCGGCCCTTTCCGCCGGATTTCACGAGGCCAAAGGGGACATCATCATTGCCATGGACGGCGACCTCCAACACGCGCCGGAAGATATCCCCAGCCTGCTTCAAAAGATCGACGAGGGATACGACATCGCCAGCGGATGGCGCAAGAACCGCGCGGACAATGCCCTGTTGCGAAAGATCCCATCGCGCATTGCCAACTGGCTCATGGCCAAGGCTTCGGGCATCGACCTGCGAGACTTCGGCACCACCTTCAAAGCGTATCGCTCCGAAGTCCTGAAGGAAGTGAATCTCTACGGCGAGCTGCACCGCTTCATTCCGGCTCTCGCCAGCTTCTACGGCGCCCGCATCGCCGAGGTGCCCATTCGGAGCACGCCGCGCGCCGCCGGCGATTCGCATTACGGCATCGGCCGGACATTCCGGGTTCTGTTTGACATTCTCACCATCAAGTTCCTGCTCAAATACTTCACCCGCCCCATGCATTTCTTCGGCCTGCTTGGCCTGTCGGGAACCACGTTCGGCGGGGGCATCCTGGCTTACCTGGCGGTGAAGAAGCTGCTCGGTTACGAGATCGTGATGGAGCACGGACCGCTGATGATCGCGGGAGGCCTGTTGCTCCTGGCCGGGCTCCTGATGTTCAGCACCGGCCTGATCGGCGAAATGATGATGCGGACCTATTTTGAAAGCCAGGACCGCCGGATCTACGCCGTCCGCGAAATCCTGACACGCAAGCAGCGGGGCGTGCCCGGCGGAGCCCGCTGACGCGGGCGCACTCCGGCTTCCGCCTGCCCAAAAGCTCCCGGCCAGCGCCGGCTTCACAAACCCCGCCCGCGCCTCCAGCGGTCCTCGAACAGCCCTTTCATGGCTTCGCCCATGCCCTCGTGATCGAATACCACGGCGGTCCACGTGGGACGCGTGATTACGGGATCGAGTAAAGCGACCATCCCGCGCTGCGCGTCGAATACCGCCAGCTTCATGGGGAGAGAATCCGCGATGCGGACGTCCACGCCCGCAGCTATGTAATCGCTCAAGCGCTGCCGGTGCTCGTCGTCCAGCGTGGACGCTTCCAGCAACAGGCGGCAGGCGACCCCGCTCGAGCCCGCCTGCTTCACCAGTTTTTCGTCCAGCGGGTCGACGGCGTATGGAGGACGCGAAAATTCGAGGTATTCCGTCTTCACTTCGGACAGCATCCTGCGGTACTCGGCGGCGGTCTGCGCCGGTTCCGTCACGATCCGCAGAAAATCCAGGGTGCCGCGACCGCCCTGGCCCTCCGAGTACAAAGCCTTCAGGTCGTCGATGAGGGCCGTGCCCGCGCGGCCGTTGTCGGTGAGTTCCTGCTCCAGCATCTGGCGCTTGCGGCCCAGGTAACCCGGAATCGAGAGGCTTGGTTCCACGGCCGAGAAGAGCTTCGTCTTCTCCTGAACCACCTGGGCGAATCCCTTCTCCACCAGGCTGTCCAGCACTTCGTAGATCTTTTGGCGGGGAACATGCGCCCGGGCCGCCAGCTCCAATGCCTTGAATTTGGGGTGCCCGAGCAGCACCAGGTACGAACGTGACTCGTAAGCGTTGAGCCCAAGTTGTTGCAGCCTGCGCCAGAACCGTTGAAAATCGACTTCCGCCAACTCTTCGCTCATAACTTTACACCTTAGCAAAGCCGAAGCTAAAAGCCGAGGCTAAAACTCCAGAGAACAGGCCGGCCCGGGAACGCGCCGGCGCACTCTTTACCCGCCTCGTCCGAAGCCCGGTAGCAGTCCGATTTGACTTGATAGTAATAGAACTCTACAATCATAAAGTTAGAGAAGTGTATGTCGGATAACAACGCCTCCTTCACGGGGCCCTCGGGGGCAGGGAACAATACGAAATCCAAAATTCGCATAGTGGTTGCCGACGATCACCCGATCTTTCGGGACGGCCTCTGCAAACTCCTGGCGCTGGAAGAGGATTTCGAAGTGGTTGCCCAAGCCTCGGACGGCCGGCAGGTGCTGGAAGTGCTGCAGCAGCTCGAACCGGACATCCTTCTTCTCGATCTGAAAATGCCCGGCCTGGACGGTCTGGCAACGCTGCAGCGCTTGCAGGCGGCCCGAAACAAAACCCGCGTAATTGTATTGACGGCCTCGGACGACAAGAACGAGTTCGTGCAGGCCATGAAGCTCGGCACCTCGGGCATCGTTCTCAAGCAGACGGCGACTGAGCTGCTGATCAAGAGCATTCGCAAGGTCCATGCGGGAGAAATATGGCTCGACTCACACACCACCGCCGCGGTGATTCGCCAGTTCGTGGCCAATGACGAACCGCCAGTCCCGCAGCAGATGCCCCAGACGCGGGATCGCGAGCGTTCTCCCTTGAGCCAGCGCGAGCGTGAAATCGTAGCTCTCGTCGCCCAGGGATTCAAAAACAAGGAAATGGCCGAGAAGATGTTTATCAGCGAGCAGACGGTGAAGAACCACCTGCACAATATCTTCGATAAGCTCGGCGTCTCCGACCGCCTGGAACTGGCGCTATACGCCATCCATAACAATCTGCACACCGGCCGCTAGCCCGCGCGCCGGCGCTTACGCCGAAATACCGAATTCCTTGCCCCCGTATTCTTTGAGCTTGTTGTGGAGGGTCTTCAAGCTGATGCCCAGGATCTCCGCGGCCCGGGTCTTGTTGTTCCGCGTGTGCTCCAGCGTACGCAGGATCAGGCCTTTTTCGGCCTCTTCTACCGTGGTCCCGATCTGAAAGCGAATGCCCCCCGTATCTTCCGGCGGCGGGCCTGCCGCATTGGCGGCGCCGGCTGCCGCGGCCGCCTGGTGAGTGGGAGCGGCGGACGCCACGGTCGCCGGCTGGTCCTGCAAAAACCCCGGCAGGTGCTTCTGCTCGATCGTCCCCTCGCCGGCGAGAATCACCGCCCGCTCCAGGACATTGCGAAGCTCGCGAACGTTGCCGGGCCAATGATGTCGTTGTAACGCGCTGATTACGGACGTGTGGATATCCGAGACACGGCATTCGTGCTTCCGGTTCAAGCCCCCGATCAACGCTTCGGCGATCAGTTGGATGTCCTCCTTGCGCTCGCGCAGCGGAGGCAGGTGAACGTGAAACACATTCAGCCGGTAGTACAGGTCCTCGCGCAGGTGCCCGCCGCGCACCGCCTCTTCCGGAGCCTTGTTGGTGGCCGCCACCACCCGCACATCCACCTCGAACTCCGCCTTGCCGCCCAGCCGGCGCACTTTCGAGTCCTCCAGGATGCGCAGCAGCTTGGCTTGCGTCTGCATCGGCATTTCGCCGATTTCATCCAGCAGCAGCGTTCCGTGCTGCGCCACTTCGAAGCACCCGGCCCGCCGTTCCGAGGCGCCCGTGAACGATCCTTTCTCGTGTCCGAACAGCTCGCTTTCAATCAGCGTCTCGGGAAGCGCGGCGCAGTTGATGGCGATGAACGGACCCTGCCGCCGCGGGCTCAGCGCATGCACCGTGCGCGCCACCAGTTCCTTGCCTGTTCCGCTTTCCCCCGTAATCAGGACGCAAGCCTTGCTGGGTCCGGCCTGCTGCAGCAGCGCGAAGATCTCCTGCATTCGCCCGGACGTGCCCACCAGTTCGCCGAGGGAGCCTTTGTAGCTCAGTTGGCGCTCCAGCACGCGTTTCTCGGTGTGCAGCGTAGAATGCGTTCCCGCCCGCCGCAGCAGCACTTCGAGCGACGCCGGCTGGATCGGCTTTTCGAGAAACCAGTAGGCGCCCAGCTCGTGAACGGTTTTCACCGCCGTCTCGATGTTGCCGTAGGCGGTAAGAACGATGGTCGGCGGCATATCGCCCGAATCCCGCAGCCTCTGTAGAAACCCGAATCCATCCAAGCCCGGCATGTTGAGATCGGTGATGATTACGTCTGCCGGAAAGCCGGAAAGTTTCAACAACGCTTCGTGGCCATCGCCGGCGGTTTCAGAACTCATGCCCCAAGCCCTAACCATGGCGGCTAAGCCGCTCCGCTGGCTGGCTTCATCGTCGACAATCAGAACTTTCAATGGTTGGTTCAAGAACAGGCCCTTCTATGGGGGAAGTACATTACTCATTTTACGATGGCCCGGGCGATTTCGGCGGGCGGCTTGCTGGTCTTGCGCCGGGTAGCGGTCGTGGAAGCCCTCATCTCGATGAAAAATGGTAGTATTGAAACTAAATTGGGCTCAGGCCCGGCAAGTCTGTGCGATTACGCACGAGGGAGGAACGTGTTGACCCTGGTCAGCCGCGCCAGGCGGCGGCTGTTGTTGAATGAGCTTCTCGCACAGGGAGCCATCGCCTGCAGTGCGGCTCTCCTCGCCTTCATCCTGCTCCTGCTTTTGGGCACTCAGATCCTGAACTGGCATTGGCTGGTTTTCGTACCTTTGCTGGCGGCTGTATTCGGGGTTTATCGGGTAGGCCGGCGGCTTCCGTCGCTGTACGTTACCTCCCAGATCATCGATCACCGGCTCCATCTGGCCGACACGCTGTCGACGGCGTTCTTTTTCAGTCAATGTGTGCCGTCTCCCAAGGTCTCCGAAAACATGCGGCGCCTGCAATACGAGGCTGCCGACCGTCTGTCGCAGTCCATCGATCCGCGTGCCGCCGTTCCCTACACACTGCCGCGCGCGGCCTACGCCATGGGTGCGCTGATCCTGGTGGCTTCCAGCCTGTTCGCCCTGCGGTACGGACTGAACCGCCGCCTGGATCTGAAACCGCCGCTGGCGCGAATGCTCCAGCAGACTTTCGGGAAGGACGAACGGAAGGAGGCCGCCAGGAACATAAAGAAGAAGATTCCGCCGGAAATGCAGCCGCAGGCCGAGCAGGCAGGCGATGAGGACGGCCAAAATCAAGGCCGGCAGACCGGCGGCCAGCAGGAGGATAGCGACAACGCCTCGGAAGAGGCCGTCGAGACCCCGACAAGCGCCGGCGATTCCAAGAAAACTGCGGCCGATTCCAAAAAACAGGCCGACGAGGGCGACCCCGCGGAATCCGACTCCGCCGAAGGACAGGACGATGAGCAGCAGGGCAATGCGGGGGACCATTCCGGCAACGGCCAGCAGAACGCCAACAAGCCGGATCAGAATCACGATCCCGGCGCCAAGCAGGATGCCAACAATTCCACCGAAAACTCCAGCCTCATGAGCAAGGTCAAGGATGCCTGGCAGAACCTGCTGTCGCGCATGAAGCCGCAGCAGGGCCAGTCCGGCTCCCAGCAATCCTCCATGGATCAAAAGGGCAATCAGGCCAAGGGCAACAACCCCGGTAAGCAATCGTCCAAAGACGGCCAGCAGCAAAATAACGGGCAGTCCGGGGAGGCCCAGGAAAACGAGGGAGGCGAGCAGGCGCAGGCCACGCAGGATTCGCAAAGCAAGGGCACCGGAAAAAGCGATTCACCCCAGACCAGCCCGCAGCCCGGAAGCGGAATCGGCAGCCAGGACGGCGACAAGAGTATCAAGCAGGCCGAGCAACTGGCCGCCATGGGCAAGATCAGCGAGATTCTCGGCAAACGCTCCGCGACCGTCACCGGCGAGTCCACGGTCGAGGTGCAGAACACCAGCCAACAGTTGCACACGCCTTACGCGCAACGCGGAGTGCAGCACTCCCAGGGCGGCGCCGAAATCAACCGCGACGAAGTCCCCGTAGCGCTCCAGACCTACGTCGAAAGCTACTTCGAACAGGTGCGCAAGCTACCTCCACCGCCCCGGAAATAACCGCCCCGGCAGGGCCACGTAACCCGGCAAGTTCCGGCGAAACCCGGCAGCTCCGGGCCGGGTGGACCCGCCTGTGGCCGGCGCCGTCTGGTCACCGTTCCCAAACGCGCTTCGGTACGCCCCGGTCGCGGTCCTTCACGCGGTCGTACAGATAGTAAGTGGAGACCGTGCCCAGCGACTCGTTGTAGAGGCTCTTCTGGCCCAAGCCCACTTTGAGGTCCTCTTCGAAATCGTGCAAGGCCTTGAGTTCTTCCGCGAGGGCGGGCTTCTGGCGCCCCGATGGCGTCCGGAAGAACTTCTGGAACCCGCCGTCGATCAGCGCGCCGATCTCATCCCCCATGAGAATCCCGGCGCGTCCCGAGATATCCACGCCGGTCTGGGTCTCTTGCAGATCGACCGCCATGTTCCCGCGGCTCACACGGACCGCCGAGCCGCCGAGCGGCGCTACCGCGAATCCGGCCCCGCGCAACGCCTCCATGCGTTCGGTGAACGTCGGATTCTTCGGGGGCTCCCTGCGAAAGAACATAGATCTATTATAGTGGGGCATACACATGGCATTGATACTCTCGCTCGATGAAGGCACTACCTCCGCCCGCGCCGCGCTCTACGATGCGGAGGGCCGCAATATCGGCATGGAATCCGCTCCCGTCGCCTGCCGCTATCCGCAGCCCGGATGGGTGGAACAGGATGCCGCGGAAATCTGGCGCGCGCAAATCGAATCCGCGCGCCGGCTGCTCGAACGCCATCGTGGTCCGGCTTCCGAGATCGCCGGCATCGGAATCACGAACCAGCGGGAGACCACGGTCGTCTGGGATCGCGCCACCGGTGCGCCGGTGGCGCCCGCCATCGTCTGGCAGTGCCGCCGCACGGCCGATTTCTGCGCGGAGCTGGCACGTTCGCCCGACGGCCCGGAAGTGACCCGACGGACCGGCCTGGTCATCGACGCCTATTTCTCCGCCAGCAAGATCCGCTGGATCCTCGACCGGGTCCCCGAGGCCGCCGCCCGCGCCCGCAACGGAGACCTGCTGTTCGGCAATATCGACACCTGGCTCATCTGGAATCTGACCGGCGGCGCGCTGCATGTCACCGATTCCTCCAATGCGTCGCGCACCATGCTCATGAATCTCGACACCGGCATGTGGGACGATGACCTGCTCCGGATTTTCGGCATTCCCCGCGCCATGCTGCCGCGCATCGTACCCTCCATCGGAGTGATCGGCTGCACCGCCGCCTCCCATTTCGGCGGAGAGATCCCCATCGCCGGCATTGCCGGCGACCAGCAGGCGGCACTGGCCGGACAGGCCTGTTTCCGGCCGGGATTATCCAAAAACACATACGGCACGGGATGTTTCGCGCTGCTGCACACCGGCGCCCGCCGGCCGGTTTCCCACAACGGCCTCGTGGCCACCCGGGCGGCGGATGCGGGAGGCCCGCAATTCGCCATCGAAGGCAGCGTGTTCATCGCCGGCGCCGCCGTGCAATGGCTGCGCGACCAGGCCGGCCTGCTGCATACCGCGGCCGAATCGGAAGCGGTCGCTGCATCCGTGCCCGATACCGGGGGCGTGTACTTCGTGCCCGCCTTCGTGGGTCTCGGCGCGCCGTACTGGGACCCGGAAGCCCGTGGTCTCCTCACCGGCATCAGCCGCTCCACCAGCCGCGCCCATATTGTCCGCGCCGCGCTCGAGAGCATCGCCTACCAGACCCGCGAGCTGGTGGAATGCATGGAAGCCGACGCCGGTGAACCGCTGCGCGAGTTGCGCGTAGACGGCGGCGCCGCCGTGAACAACTTCCTCATGCAGTTCCAGGCGGATATCCTGGGCAGACCGATCGTGCGTCCGGTCGACGTCGAAACCACCGCGCTGGGCGCCGCCTACCTGGCGGGATTGGCCACCGGCTTCTGGAAAGCCACTGAGGAGCTCGAATCGTTCTGGCGCGCCGAGCGCCGCTTTGAACCCTGCATGTCCGACGCCACCCGGAGGGACCTGTTCGCCGGCTGGCGCGCCGCTATTGGACGCTGTCGTACTACCCAGGTGTAAAATCAAACGCGTTTGCCGCCCCCCGATTTCGCTCTTCCAGTATCCTGTTGGTCGCCATGAGAACAGCTCTACTGCGCCTTACCTGCGCCTTTGTACCCGTTCTGCTCCCCGCCGCGACCGGATACTATGTCCACAACCTCGTCGCGGATACAGCCGGAGTCGCGGATTTTACCGATCCCAACCTTGTGAATGCCTGGGGCCTGGTAGCATCGGCTACCAGTCCGTTCTGGACGTGCGATGCCGGAACGGGGCTCTCCACCGTTTACACGGTCAGTAACTCCGCCACAGCCGTCCCCATGGGTACCCCGAATGCCAACGTAAAACCCACCGTGCCGGGACCGGGCTCCAACCTGAACGGAACCTGCACCGGGATCGTAGCCAACGGCAATACCAGCGCATTCATGTTCAATAGCGCGACCGTCACCACGCCGCGGGCCGCCAGTTTCATCTTTGCCACCGAAGAAGGCACCATCGACGCCTGGTCCAGCGGCGTGGACGCAGCCCATGCGCTCGTCCTCGTGGATAATTCAGCGACCGCGGTCTACAAAGGCCTGGCGATCGTCACCTCGCCCACCCCCATGTTGTACGCCGCCAATTTCAAGACCGGCGCCATCGATGTCTTCGACACCGACTACAAGCCGGTTACGCTCGACGCCGGCGCCTTCACCGATCCCACCCTGCCCGCGGGTTATGCGCCGTTCAATATCTGGAATATCAACGGCACCCTGTACGTCACCTACGCCAAGCAGGATGCCGACAAACGCTTCGACGTTCCCGGGCTTGGAAACGGACTCCTGGATGCCTACGACGCGAACGGAAAGTTCCTCAAACGTCTCGTCTCGAACGGGGTGGGCATCATCCAGAGCCCGTTGAATTCTCCCTGGGGGGTCGCGCTCGCACCCGCTACCTTCGGCAAGTTCGCCGGCATGTTATTGGTGGGCAATTTCGGTGACGGCAAGATCAACGCCTTCGATCCCAATACCGGCATCGGGATGGGAGCCTTGCAGGACGACGCCGGTCAGGACATCGTGATCCCCGGGCTGTGGGGCCTGTACTTCGGCAACGGCGCCAATGGCGGCGACAAAGACGCCCTCTACTTTGCAGCCGGGCCCGGCGGGCAAATGCACGGCCTGCTGGGCAGCATCCAGGCGAATCCCAATGTGTCGGCCGACAATGTCACCAACGCGGCACAGCCCACCGCCGGCATCACCGCCAACGCCTATATCACCATCAAGGGAACCAACCTCGCCGCTACCCGGCGCTTGTGGAAGACCGCCGACTTCGTCGACGATAAACTTCCCGCTTCTCTCGACGGGGTATCCGTCACCCTCAACGGCCAACCGGCATTCATCTACTACATCAGCCCGGTGCAGATCAACCTGCTGACTCCCACCGACCTCACCTTGAGCGGTCCGGTGGAGGTAGAGGTCTCGAACAACGGCCTCACCAGCGCCAGTGTCACGGTCACGGCCAGCGCGCTGGCTCCCGCGTTCTTCCTGCCGGACGGCACCCATGTGGCGGCCACGCATGCGGACGGCGCCCTCATCGGCACCACCGGCAGCGCCACACCCGCGGCGCCCGGCGAAACCATCGTGCTGTACGGAAACGGTTTCGGAGCCACCAGCCCGCCCGCGCCGAACGGCCAGATTCTGACCACGCCTGCGCCGTTGGTCGCCACCCCCACCATCCTCATCGGCGGCATGGCGGCCCAGGTCGTCTTCGCCGGTCTCACCGGTACCGGTCTGTACCAGTTCAACGTCATGCTACCCTCGCCCATGCCGGATGGAGATGCTCCCGTGGTTGCGCAGACAGGCGGCGCCAGTACACCCGCGGGCGCTTCGGTTCAGGTCAAGAACCCGTAGGGCAGGGCTCCCGGCAAGCGCGGGCGCAGCAGGTTCACCGGTCCCTGCGCCACGCAAATTCGCCGTTCACCACGGTGGCCACCGGCCCGCCCCGAAACGTTCTTGCGTCGAAGGGTGAGTTGCTGCTGCGCGAGAAAGACCGGTTTACGTCGTAGGTCCACTTCAGCTCCGTGCTGAAGATCGTGACGTCCGCGTGCGCGCCCGGCGCCAGGGTACCGCGGCCCAGCCGCATCACCGACTCGGGGCCGGTGGTGAACAGCTCCACCATCCGGTTCAGCGTGATCTTTCCGGAATGGACAAGCTCTTCGAGCGCCAGTGCCAGCGCGGTTTCCAGTCCGATGATGCCGAACGGGCAGCGCTCGAATTCCTGCATCTTGTCGCTGCCCGCATGGGGGGCGTGGTCGGTCGCGATCGCGCTTACCGTGCCCGCCGCGATGGCATCCACCACCGCCGCGCGGTCGCACTCCGAGCGCAGCGGCGGCTTCATCTTGTAGTTGCTGTCGTAGGCCACCATCCGGCTATCGGTCAGGGAGAAATGGTGGGGCGTCGCTTCGCAGGTAACCGGCAGTCCCTGGCGCCGCGCGAATTCCACTATGGCCGTCGCGTTCCGCGTCGAGATGTGCGCCACGTGGTATCGCGCCCCGGTCAGTTGCGCCAACAGCACGTCCCGCGCCACCATCACGTCTTCCGCCGCCGCCGGGATCCCCCGCAGTCCCCAACGCACGGATGCCGCACCCTCGTGCATATCGCCGCCGGCGCTCAGGTTCAGATCCTCGCAGTGTTCGATCACCGGCAGGTCGTACGACCTGGCGAACTCCATGGCGCGGCGTATCACGCGGGCATTCATGACCGGCAATCCGTCGTCCGAGATGGCCACCGCGCCGGCCGCTTTCATCGCCCCGATAGCCGCCAGTTCCTCACCCGCGCTGCCTTTGGTGATGGCTCCGATGGGAAACACGTTGACCGCCGCCCGGCTGCGTGCCCGTTCCACGATGTAGCTCGTCACCGTGGCGCTGTCGTTCACCGGTTTGGTATTGGGCATGGCGCAGATCGAGGTGAACCCGCCCGCCGCCGCCGCCCGCGAGCCGCTCTCGATGGTCTCCGCATGCTCGAACCCCGGCTCACGCAGGTGCACATGCATATCGATGAAGCCGGGCGCCACGATCAGGCCGGTCGCATCCATCACCTCGGCCCCGGCTGTCGACAGGTTGGGCGCCACTCCGGCGATGCGGCCATCCACGATCAGCACATCGGCGATCCGGTCCGTCTCCGAGACGGGATCGATCACCCTGCCGTTCTTGATCACGATCGACATGGCTTACCCAATCACCTTCTCCAGCACAGCCATCCGCACGGCGATGCCGTTCTCCACCTGGTTGAGAATCACCGAGCGCTGAAAATCGGCCACTTCCGAGGACAGCTCGCGTCCGCGGTTGATCGGCCCGGGGTGCATCACTATCGCGTCGGGCTTGGCCAGGTCCATATGTTCCAGCCGCAGGCCGTAAAACTGGAAATATTCGCTGGCCGGGAAGGCCGCCTCGTGCTGCCGCTCGAGCTGCACCCGCAGCATCATGATCACGTCCGCGTCGCGGATGGCTTCGCGGATATCGGTCGTGAGCCCTACCCCCGGCGCCAGTTGCGCCAGTTCCGCGGGCAACAACGACGCCGGCCCGCAGAGCACGATGGTCGCGCCGAACTTTGCCAGCAGATGTACGTTGGACCGCGCCACGCGGCTGTGCGCGATGTCTCCGATGATCGCCACCCGCAGCCCCTCCAGCGCCGGCCGCCGGTCCAGGATGGTGCGCGCATCCAGCAGCGCCTGCGTGGGATGCTCGTGCGTTCCGTCTCCGGCGTTGATGATCGGCGTGTCCAGGTGGCGGGCCAGAAAGTGCGGCGCGCCCGATGCCGCGTGGCGCATCACGATCGCATCGGGCCGCATGGCAGCCAGCGTGTTCAGCGTGTCCACCAGCGACTCGCCTTTCGAAACGCTTGAGCCCGCCGCGGTGATCGATACCGCGTCCGCCCCCATCCGCTTGGCGGCGATCTCGAAGCTGGTTCGCGTGCGCGTGGAAGCCTCGTAAAAAAGATTCACGATCATCTTCCCGCGCAATGTGTCCAGCTTCTTCACCGTCTGGCTTTGTATCGGCTGGAAGTCCTTGGCGCGCACCAGGATGGCTTCGATCTCGGCGCGGTCCAGTTCCTCGATTCCGAGCAATCCGGCTGGCATCTTGGTTTACGCTTCGATAGCTGCGGCCCGTTCCACCAGGAGCACCTTCTCCATTCCGTCGATCTCCTGGAACTTCACTTCGATGATTTCCTGTTCCATGGTCTGCACCACCCGGCCGATGAACCGGGCTTCAATCGGCAACTCGCGGTGGCCACGGTCGATCAGCACCAGCAGTTGCACCCGCGCCGGCCGCCCGTGGTCGAACAATGCGTCCAGTGCGGCCCGTATGGTGCGTCCGGTGTAGAGCACGTCGTCCATGAGAATGATGTCTTTGCCCGCTACTTCAAATGCAATCTCGGTCGCGCTCACGACCGGCTTGATATCCACCGTGCTCAAATCGTCGCGATAGAGATTGATGTCCAGTATGCCGACCGGGATCGCGCGGCTTTCCAGGGCCTCGATTTTCGCTGCCAGCCGCCGCGCCAGCGGCACTCCCCGGCGGCGTATGCCGATGAACGCAAGCTTATCCAGATCCTTCGTCTTCTCGAGAATCTCATGCGCCAGGCGGACCAGCGTCCGATCGATTTCCGAGGTACTCATGAGCTGAGCTTTTTCGCGGATAAGGGCCATAGAACTCCGAAGGACAGGGTATCACGACATTACCGGCCCGGAACCTGTTGACCTGCTGGCGCGGCCTGTGTGCCGCCCCAAGCGATTACCGGTTTGAGTGTGTATTTCTCAGCCACGGGCGTAGATTCTTAGCTTTGCCGCGCCCCCAGACTGTGGGGTGCGAGGCCCCACGCCCCGTGCCCGACTGAGAACGTGCATACCACGTCCAGTACAAAAACTGGCATGAACGACGCCAGCCAGGACGCATATGTTTCCGGAACGGCAGACCCGAGCAGTTCACGTCTGCAGGGGAACCCGATCACCGGCTAGGTGGCGCCGGCCGTGGCGCTCCGCTCACGGTCGCGGCTCGGAACCGGCGGACGAGCCGCGACCCGGGTATCTCTCCGTCCCCCGTGCCGCGCTCAAGCCTGCCGGCGCAACTTCCTCGCGAACTTCTGGCGGAATTTCCGCACCTTGGGCGCCACCACGAACGCGCAATATGGCTGCGTCGGGTTGTTGCGGAAGTATTCCTGGTGGTAGTCCTCCGCGCGATAGAACTGCGTTGCCGGCCGCACTTCGGTCACGATGGGCTGCGGCCAGATTCCCTCAGCGTTCAGCTCGCGGATCAACTCCTCCGCCGCCGCGCGCTGCCCCTCGTCGTGATAGAAAATCGCCGATCGGTACTGGGGGCCGGCATCGTTTCCCTGCCGGTCTCGCGAGGTCGGGTCGTGAACCGTGAAGAACACCTCGAGAATCTCACGGTACGAGGTGACCGCGGGATCGAACGTCACCTGCACCACCTCTATGTGCCCGGTCCGTCCCGTGCAGACCTCCTCGTAACCGGGGTTATCGACGTGGCCTCCCATGAAGCCGGACACCGCCGCGGCCACCCCGTCCATTTCGTTGTAGACCGCTTCCAGACACCAGTAGCAGCCCCCTCCAAGTGTCGCCGTTTCCAGTTGAGCCATGCCTTATTGTAGGAATTGCACGGAGACGGTTACGGTGGCGGTTACGGTGACCTGACCGGTTTGGATCGGTGTCGGCGTGCCGCCGGCGGTCGGACCCGAAACCGCCATCGGCGAATATGACACGCCTTCCTGGGCTGAAACGACGGTGCCCGTCTTTCCTCCCAGCCCCGTCGCAATGGCGCCCGCATGCGCCAGCGCCTGCTTGGCCGCCTGGCTGAGAGCTTGTTGCACGAACGGGTCGGAATTGCGCAGCCCAAAGCTCACGCCGCCCACGTTGTTCGCGCCCGCCGCGTTGGCCGTGTCAATCATGGTGCCGATCTTGGAGAGATCGTACATCGTGACCAATACCGTGTTACTCGCCGTATACCCGATGATCGCCGCCGGCTGTGCGTTGTTGTAGCGCGGCGTCACCGAGTAACTGATGGTTTGCACCGTTCCGTTGGTGCCGAGCACGGACCTGATCGCGTTCTGCACCGCGGTGGACAGAGCGGCGTTCTGCTGCGCCGCCTCCTGCGCGGTCGAGCCTTGGGTCACCACGCCGAAGCTCAGGCTTGCCTGGTCCGGATTGGCGCTGACGGCCGCGTTGCCGGTGGCCTGCACGGTTCCCGGTGTAACGGTTTGTGCTATCAGCCCGGCCGCGCCGAGCGGCACGAGGAGAAGGAAAACACAGGAGCGCACCATCCTTCAAATATACTCCTGCGCTTCCCCGCAACTCGTCCGCGGGAGTAGAGTTTAATAGCAACAGAAGGTACGCATGCGCAGAACGGTACTCGTTGCGCTGGCTTCGGCCTGTCTGGCAGTCATTCCGGCGATATCCGCCGACCAAAGCCGGCGGTTCGCCAGGCAGCTATCCAAAGCCGACAGGATCACGCACGCCCTGAACCGCCTCACGTTCGGTCCGCGTCCAAACGATGCCGGGCGGGTCCGCGCGGTCGGCCTCAAGAAGTGGATCGGCCTCCAACTGAACCCCGCGCGAATCGTAGAGAACCCGATTCTCGAAGCGAAGCTGAAGCCGCTCGACACGCTGCGGATGTCGAGCGCCGAGCTGGTCGAAAACTACCCGCCGCCTCAACTGGTGCGGCAGATGGCCGCCGGGCAGGTGCCGTTTCCTGCGGACCCGGGCCGCCGCCTGCTGATCGAGAAACTGGCGGCGCGGCTTGCAACCCCGGATGTGGCGCCGATGCGGCCGCCCGCCCGCGGGCTGCGCGCGGGCTCCCCGCTGGAACGGCTCCAGTCATTCCTGTCGCTTCCCGCCGCGGCGCAGGACGAAGTCATCGCAGCTCTCCCGCCGGGCGCCCGCCAGATGCTCCTCCCGGTGAGCCCTCCGGAAATCCGCAGGAAAATCCTGCTCTTGTCCGGCCCCCCGCAGGTCGTGGCACGCGACCTGATGGAAGCCAAGCTGCTCCGCGCCGTCTACAGCAACCGGCAACTGCAGGAGGTCCTCGTCGATTTCTGGTACAACCACTTCAACGTCTTTCTCGATAAGGGGGCCGACCGCTACCTGGTCACCGAATACGAGCGGAACGCGATCCGGCCGCACGTTCTGGGCAAATTTCGCGACCTGCTGGAAGCCACGGCCCAGAGCCCGGCCATGCTGTTCTACCTGGACAACTGGCAATCGGCCGGCGCGGCGCCCCCTCGCCGGCCGTTTGCCAATGCCAACCGCCCGCGCCGCGGCCTGAACGAAAACTACGGCCGCGAGCTGCTCGAGCTCCACACCCTGGGCGTGGACGGCGGTTACACGCAGAAAGACGTCACGGAGGTGGCCCGCTGTTTCACCGGCTGGACGATCATTCAGCCGCAGCGCGGGGGCGCGTTCACTTTCAACCCGCGCCTCCACGACCCCTGCGAGAAGGTCGTGCTGGGGGTGACCATCCCGGCCGGAGGAGGGATGCAGGACGGACTTCGGGTGCTGGACATTCTCGCCCGCCATCCCTCCACGGCGCACTTTATCTCCTGGAAGCTCGTCCGGCGCTTTGTAGCCGACGACCCGCCCCCCGCGCTGGTCGACCGGATGGCCCGCACTTTCCTGAAATCCGATGGCGACCTCCGCGTGGTCATGAAAACCATGCTGGACTCGAAGGAGTTCTGGTCCGAAGGCGCATTCCGCTCGAAGATCAAATCGCCCTTGGAGGTGGTCGCGAGCGCCTTGCGCGTGTCGGGCGCCGGCATCGACTCCGCGTTCAACCTCGTCAACCAGGTGGCTCAGCTTGGCCAGCCCCTGTATCGGAAACAGGATCCAACCGGCTATTCCGATTCCAGCCGGGACTGGGTAAACTCGGCAGGCCTTCTGGCGCGGATGAATTTCGCCGTGCAGCTCGCCAACAACAGAGTGCCCGGCGTGAGAATGGAGAGAGCCATTCCGGCCGCCGAGCTCGGCTCCCCGGAGTTTCAGAAGAAGTAACCGAGGTCCTCATGACTACCCGTCGCATTTTCCTCCGCGATTCCGCCCTGGCGATGGTCGGTGCCGGCGCCGCTCCCCTCTGGCTGAGGCGCGCGCTCTACGCCGCCGACTCCCCGTCGCCCCGCCGGAAAATCCTGGTCGCCGTTTTCCAGCGTGGCGCCGCCGATGGGCTGAACATCGTGGTGCCGCACGGCGAGAAGGCCTACTACGACCTGCGCCCCACTATAGCCATCCCTCGCCCTTCCGCCGGCCGGGAAGAAAGCTCCATCGATCTTGACGGTCACTTCGGCCTGCATCCGTCGCTGGCGCCGCTCAAGCCTCTCTTCGATCAGCAGCACCTCGCTATCGTCGACGCCGCCGGCTCTCCCGACCCGACGCGTTCCCATTTTGACGCGCAGGATTTCATGGAGTCGGGTACACCCGGAGTCAAGGCTACCCACGACGGTTGGATGAACCGCGCGCTGCCGGAGCCCGCGGATAAGGTCTCGCCCGTGCGCGCCGTCTCGCTGGGCCCGGTGCTGCCGCGCTCCATGGCAGGCCCCCGGCCGGCCATTGCTCTACAGAACGTGGCGGCATTTCAGGTGCGGGACCCGCGCGCGGCGCGCGAGTTCGAGAACCTGTATCTCGAAACCAAGGACCCTCTGTTGCGTTCCGCCGGCCGCGAAACGTTTGAGGCTGTATCCATCCTCGCAGGCATTCAGAAGCGGCCGTACGTTCCATCCGCCGGAGCCGAGTATCCGCGCGGCCGTTTCGGCGACAGCCTGCTGCAGATCGCGGAACTGATCAAAGCCGACGTCGGTGTGGAGATGGCGTTCGCCGATGTTGGCGGATGGGACCATCACGTAAACGAACCCGCCCAGTTGGCCAACCTCCTGCGCGAATACGGCCAGGCCCTGAGCGCCTTCTGGCTGGACATGGGCGACCGTATGGCGGATGTCGCGGTGGTGACCATGTCCGAATTCGGCCGCACGGCCCGCGAAAACGGCGACCGCGGCACCGACCACGGCCACGCCAACTGCATGTTCGTGATGGGCGGCGGAGTGAAGGGCGGGAAGGTCTACGGGCGGTGGCCCGGGCTGGAACGGGAGCAGCTTTACGAATCGCGCGACCTGGCGCTAACCACCGATTTTCGCGATGTCTTAGGGGAACTGGTGTCGCGCCATCTGGGCAACCCGAGCTTGCATGAAGTGTTCCCGGGATACCGGCCGAAGTTCTTGGGGCTGTGGCGGGGATGAGTCTTGAAAGCCGTTTGAAGTCTTAAGAAGGCCTCCGTCTGCCAAGGCGCGAATGACGTCCGTTCTGACCTCCAACAAGGCCGCGCCTACCTGTAGTTGAGAAAACCTTCCAGCGGCAATCTGACGTCCGACCGGTATGAGATCACCATCAATGACCGCACGGATGACCACCGGACGCCAAACGTCACGGCCAACGTAGTTCCGTCCCGTTTCGTCGCCTGGCATCACCCCGCCGCACCGCTCCCCGTGCTGTGGAAGGGTGATCGGCCCCCACCAGCATCCATCGCCGCTCAGTGGCTTTTCGCCCTTCCGTAGCCTCAGAGAGGCTTGACATGATTTCATTTAATCGTATACTTGAAACAGTAGTTTTAATCAAACGAATGAACGATACCAGGGAAAAGCTACTTGACACCGCCGAGCGGCTCTTCAGCGAGCGCGGCTTCGACGCCACCTCGCTGCGCCACATCATCGCCGAGGCGGGTGTCAACCTTGCCGCCATCCACTACCACTTCGGTTCCAAGCAGGAACTGCTCGACGAGCTGGTAATGCGCAAGGCGGGTCCGGTCAACGAAGAGCGCCTCGCCATGCTGGACCGCGCCGAGGCCGAGGCGGGCCCTGGCGGCCCGTCCCTCGAACAGGTACTCGCTGCATTTTTCCTGCCGATGGCCCGCGTCGCCGACCAGAACCCGCGCTTCGGCCGCCTCATGGGACGCATCTATGCCGAGGGCCTGCTGCTGCCCGTCGTCCATCGCAATTTTCAGCCTGTGATCGCACGCTTCTTTCCTGCCATGCGACAAGCACTCCCGGGACTCTCCCATGAGGAATTCGCCTGGCGCGTGCATTTCATGATCGGCGCCATGGCCCACACCATGTGCGGGCGGCCGGAGTTCACCTCCGCGGCCGCCACCGAAGGCGGCTTCCCCCAACGGATCGATTATCTCGTCCGCTTCCTCATCGGTGGCTTTCGCGCGCCCGCGATGCCGCCCGTACCGTGTTCCGAGCCTGACCGCTCCAAAATCGAGGTTTTGTGATGAAGCATCTCGCCATCTTCATTCTCGCGGTGGCGTCGCTGGCACCGGCGGCCGACCCACCCGCGGACCGTGCCCCGCTCCCCTTGAGTCTCGCGCGCGCCGTGGAACTGGCTACTTCCGTCGAGGGCAACACCAATATCCAGCTCGCAAGCGAAGCGCTCACCCAGGCGCAGGCTCGCTCCGCGCAGGCGCGCGCCACCCTGCTGCCGAACCTGGACGCCGCCGTCTCCGAGCAGAGCATGACCCGCAACCTCGCGGCCATGGGCATCTCCTTCACGGCGCCCATACCGGGCTTCACCATCCCCTCTTTTGTCGGCCCCTTCAACACCCTGGATGCCCGCGTTAGCGTCTCCCAGAGCGTCTTCGACTTCGGCGCCATCCGCCGCTTTCAGGCCTCCAAGACCGCGGTGACCGCAGCCACATCCGACGTGGACAATACCGAAGAGCGCGTGGCCGCGCAGGTGGCCCGCGCCTACCTCGCCGCTTTGAGGGCCGACACCGATGTGGAAACCGCCCAGGCCAATGTGACTCTCTCCGAAGCTCTGGTCGCGCTGGCCGAGCATCAGAAGGCTGCCGGAACCGGGACCGGCATCGAGATCACCCGCGCCAACGTGCAACTGGCGAACGACCGCCAGCGTCTCCTCCTGGCGCAAAACTCCCAGCGCGCCGCGCACCTCCGCCTGCTGCGCGCCATGGGCTTGCGTCTCGACACCGAGCTGAGCCTGACCGACAAGCTGCAATACGTTCCCGTGGATGCGGTCACCGTCGAGCAGGCCAAAACCCTCGCCCTCCAGTCGCGGCCCGACCTCCAGGCCCAACAGGACCGGGAATCCACCGCCCGCCTGTCCGCCAGCGCCACCAAACTCGAACGCCTGCCCTCCGTGATGGCCTTCGGCGACTATGGCGACAGCGGAACCGGCTTCACCAGCGCTGTCCCGACCCGGGCCTACGGCATCTCCGTCCGCGTGCCCTTGTTCGACGGCGGCCGGCGCGACGCGCGACGCGCCGAATCGGCATCCCAGTACCGCGCCGAGAAGGTCCGCACCAACGATCTCAAGGAGCAGATCGAGCTGGACGTGCGCCTCGCGCTCGACGAGTTGCGCTCCGCCGAAGACCAGGTCCAGGTGGCCCGCGATGGACTCCAGCTTGCCCAAAATGAGCTCACCCAGGCACAACGCCGATATAAGGCCGGAGTCGCCAACAGCCTGGAAGTGACCGATGCCCAAACCCGTCTGGCGCGCGCCCGCGACAACCAGACCGCGGCACTCTATGGCCACAACGTGGCGCGCCTGGACCTGGCTCAGGCCACCGGCAAAGTCCGGAGCTTCGTACAGTGACAACCCGGGAGGACTGAACTCATGAAGAAGCGACTCATTATCCTCGGCCTTATCCTGGCGGCGGCGGTCATCGCCCTCTACGCCTTTCGGGGATCCAACCATACGCCCGCCAATCGCATCATGGTCTCCGGCAATATCGAGCTGGAGGAAGTCAATATCGCTTTCAAGACCGCCGGCCGGCTGATCGAACGTACCGTGGATGAGGGCGACCGCGTCACCAAAGGCCAGGTGATTGCGCGCCTCGACCGCGACCAGTTGCTGGCCCAGCGCAACCGCGAAGCGGCCGCGCTCGAAGCCGCGCAATCCGCGCTGGCCCAGTCCACCACCGCTGTGGAATGGTCCAAGGCTACGCTGGCCGCCGACCTCAACCAGCGCAAGGCCGACCTCGCCTCCAACGAAGCCCGCCTGGCCGAATTGAAGAACGGCTCGCGGCCCCAGGAGAAACAGCAGGCCCGCGCCGCCGTGGAAGCCGCCCAATCCGAGCTGAATCGCGCCAAACGTGATTGGGACCGCGCCCAGCCGCTGTTCAAGAACGATGACATCTCGGCCGCGCAGTACGATCAATACCGCACCCGCTTCGAGAGCGCCGACGCCGCTCTCAAACAGGCCAAAGAGCACGAAGCGCTGGTGCTGGCCGGTCCGCGCCAGGAGCAGATCGAAGCCGCCCAGGGCCAGGTCGAGCGCGCGCGCGCGGCCCTGAAAGCCACCGAAGCCAACGCCCTCGACATCAAGCGGCGCGAACAGGAAGTGACCGCGCGCCGCGCCGATATCCAGCGCAGCAAGGCTACCATCGATCTGATCGATTCCCAGCTCGCCGATACCGTGGCCGTCTCGCCCGTGGGCGGAGTGGTCCTGGTAAAGTCGGCCGACGTCGGCGAAGTCGTAGCGCCCGGAACCACCATCGTCACCGTGGGCGATATCGACCATCCCTGGCTCCGCGGCTACGTCAGCGAAACCGACCTCGGAAAAGTCAGGCTCGGATCCAAGGCCACGGTCACCACCGATTCCTACCCCGGCAAGGTTTACCATGGCCAGGTCACCTTCATCTCCTCCGAGGCCGAGTTCACGCCTAAGCAGATCCAGACCCCGCAGGAGCGCGTCAAGCTGGTCTACCGCATCAAAATCCAGGTCGAGAACCCCAACCACGAGTTGAAGTCCAACATGCCCGCCGACGCGGAGATTCTGCTGGAGCCGTGATGGACGCCATCATCGAAACCCGCGACCTCACCCGGCGCTTCGGAACCCTCACCGCCGTCGACCACCTCAACCTCACCGTGGCCTGCGGCGAGATCTTCGGCCTCGTGGGCCCCGACGGCGCCGGCAAAACCACCACCTTGCGCATGCTCTGCGGGCTCATGGAGCCCAGCGAGGGCAGCGCCCGCGTCGCCGGCCACGACGTTTCCCGCGAGTCCCGGGCCGTCAAGGACCGCATCGGCTACATGGCCCAGCGCTTCGGCCTCTACCAGGACCTCACCGTCGAAGAGAACATGGTCTTCTATGCCGACCTGTTCGGCATCACCGGCGTCCAGCGCCGGGACCTCACCGCTGAACTGCTGCGCATGACCCGCATGGAGCCTTTCCGCGAGCGGCACGCCGGCCGTCTCTCGGGAGGCATGAAACAGAAACTGGCCCTCATGTGTACCCTGCTCCACCGCCCCCAGATCCTGTTTCTGGATGAACCCACCAACGGCGTCGATCCCGTCTCGCGCCGCGACTTCTGGGCCATTCTCTACCAGTTGCTCAAGGACGGCATCACCATCTTCATGACCACCGCCTACCTCGACGAAGCGGAACGTTGCAATCGCGTGGGCCTCATGCACAAGGGCAAGCTCATCCGCTGCTCTCCGCCCGACCAGATGGAACGCGAGGCGGGCGCGTCCAACATGGAGGGCGCCTTCATCCGCGCCATCCGCGAGGTGGAAGGAGCGGTGAAGGCATGAACGGTGAGGGCTGGGCAGTGGAGATCGACGACCTCGTCAAAGCCTTCGGAGCGTTCGTCGCCGTGGACCACGTATCGATCAAAGTGCGCAAGGGCGAGATCTTCGGTTTCCTCGGCCCCAACGGCGCCGGCAAGTCCACCACCATCCGCATGCTGTGCGGCCTTCTCACACCCAGTGCCGGCCGCGGCGCCGTGAACGGCTTCGACGTCGCCACCCAGCCGGAAGAGATCCGCCGCAGCATCGGCTACATGTCCCAGAAGTTCTCGCTCTATGACGACCTCACCGTCGAAGAGAACATCGACTTCTTCGCCGGCATCTACGGTGTCCCGCGCGATCGCCGCGACGGCCGCAAGCGCTACGTGCTCGAAATGGCGAACCTCGCCGAGCGCCGCCAGGCCCTCACCCGTACCCTCGCCGGCGGGTGGAAGCAGCGCCTGGCCCTGGGCTGCGCCATCCTCCACGACCCGCCCGTTCTCTTCCTCGACGAGCCCACCTCCGGCGTGGACCCCATCGCCCGGGCCGCGTTCTGGGACCTGATTCGCGATCTCTCCCGCAGCGGCCACACCATTTTCGTCAGCACCCATTACATGGATGAGGCCGAATACTGTCATCGCCTGGCCCTCATGTACCGCGGCAAAGTGATCGCCTTGGGCACGCCCACCGAGTTGAAGCACGGCCTGACCGCGCATAGCCTCCTCCAACTCGACAGCTCCGATCCCCTGGAGACCATGCGCGCCCTGGAAGGCGTCCCCGGAGTGCTGGATGTGGCCGTGTTCGGCGGCGGCTTGCATGTCACCATCGACCAGGCCACCGATGCGTCCTCGCGCATCCCGCCGGCGCTGGCCGCCCACGGCATCACCCTCAAACGCCTGGAGCCCATCGAGCCGTCCATGGAAGACGTCTTCGTGGCCATGATCGAAGCGGAGGAGCGCCAAGCGGCATGAGCTACCGGAGACTCCGCGCCATCTTCATCAAGGAACTCCACCACATCACCCGCGACGCGCGCAGCCTGGGCATGGCTCTCGCCGTGCCGGTGATGTTCTTGCTCCTGTTCGGTTTCGCTTTGAGCCTGGATGTGGACCGCATTCCCACTTACGTCTACGATCGCGACGGCACCGCCGCCAGCCGCGCCCTCATCCGGCAATTTCAGGGCTCGCGATTCTTCGAGATCACCGGCGCCGTCGATAACTACGCTGCCCTCGAAAGCGCCATCGACCGCAACCGGATCCTCATGGCCGTGGTCATCCCCCCCGACTACTCCCGCAACCTCGGCCTGGGGCGCGAGGCTTCCGTCCAGATCCTGCTGGATGGCAGCGATTCCAACACCGCCTCCATCGCCCTGGGCTACGCCGAAAGCCTAGTCAACAACTACTCCCTCGAGTTGCGCAGCGGCGCCTTGAACCACCGCGCGGGCGAACGCTTCGTCCCGCCCGTGGACGCCCGCCTGCGCGTCTGGTACAACAGCTCGCTCGAGTCCAAGAACTACGTGGTGCCCGGCCTCATCGCCGTGATCCTCCAGATCATCGCCGCGCTGCTCAGCTCCCTCACGATTGCGCGCGAATGGGAGATGGGCACCATGGAGCAGATTCTCTCCACTCCGCTGCGTCCCGCAGAGATGGTGCTCGGTAAGATGCTGGCGTACTTTCTGGTGGGTTTGGCGGATGCCACCATCGCCGTGCTCGTGGGCGTGTTCGTGTTCCAGGTCCCGTTTCGCGGCAGCATCGTGCTGATGGCGGTTTCCACCTGCGTCTTCCTGTTCGGTGCGCTGTTCTGGGGCATCTTCATTTCCGCCTCGGCCAAGACCCAGCTCCAGGCGTACCAGATGGGGATTCTCAGCTCCTTCCTCCCCGCCTTTCTGCTTTCCGGGTTCGTGTACGCCATCGATACCATGCCCACCGTGATTCAAGGGATCACGTACATCATTCCCTCGCGCTACGTGGTCACAACCTTGAAGGGCGTGTTTCTGAAAGGCGTGGGGATCCGCGTCCTGTGGGGGGAACTGGTGTTTCTGGCGCTGTATGCCGTCATCGTATTCCTTCTGGCAACGCGCAAACTGAATCAGAAGCTGGCGTGACTTATGTGGGAACGGATTCTCGTCATATTACGAAAGGAAATCATCCAGGCGCTCCGCGAGCCGCGCATGCGCGTCCTGTTGTTCGTGCCGCCCATCGTGCAAACCATCGTCTTCGGCTTCGCCGTGAACCTCGACGTGGATCACGCGCGGATCGGGTGGATGGATCTCGACCGCACACCGGCCAGCCGGGACCTCCGCGCCCGTTTTGAAGGCTCCGGCCGCTTCGACGTGGTCCTCACGCCGGGCAATGAAGACGAGGTGCAGGAGGCGCTCGACCGCGGCGAGGCTCAGGCCGTGATCCGCGTGCTGCCCGGGTTTTCCCGCGATCTCCTGCGGGGGACGCCCACCGAAGTCCAGGTGCTGGTGGACGGCACCAACTCCAACACCGCGTCGCTGGTCTCCAGCTACGCCAGCGCCGTGATTGCCGCCTTTGCGGCGGATGCCGCCCCCATCCAGCAGAACATTCGGCTGTTGACACGGAGTCCCGGCGCGGCGGTTGGCTCCGGCGCTCCCCGCGTGACCGCGCGAAGCCGCGTCTGGTTCAACCCCGATCTTTACAGCCGCAACTACTTCGTCCCCGGCGTCATCGCCAACATCATCATGTTGGTGACCCTGATGCTCACTGCGCTGGCCATTGTGCGCGAGAAGGAGATCGGCACCATGGAGCAGTTGATGGTGACACCGGTTCGCCCCCTGGAGCTGATGCTGGGCAAATCCCTGCCGTTTGCCATGGTCGGTCTGCTGGACGTGACACTGGTCTCGATTGTGGCTCTGGTGGTGTTCCACATTCCATTCCGCGGCAGCGTGGTGATGCTGTTTTTCTGCGCGGTGCTGTTCCTGATGACCACCCTGGGCGCCGGCCTGCTGCTTTCCACGATTTCGCAGACCCAGCAGCAGGCCATGATGTCTTCGTTCTTCTTTTCCATGCCCGCATTCATGCTCAGCGGCTTTGCCTTCCCGATCCACAACATGCCCATGGCGGTGCAGTATCTCTCCTATCTGGATCCGCTGCGCTACTTCATCGACATCGTGCGCGGCTTGTTCCTGAAAGGTGTCGGCATATCGGTCCTGTGGCCGCAGATGCTCTGCCTGACCGCATATGGCATAACGGTGCTGGGCCTGGCGGTCGCGCGTTTCCACAAGAAGCTGGACTGAACCATGAGCTCGTTCGAACTCCCCATCACCGTGCTGCCCGCGGACATCGACGAACTCGGCCACGTCAACAACATCACCTATATTCGCTGGGTGCAGGACGCCGCCGCAGCGCACTGGACCGCCGCGGCGCCGTCTGCCGACCGGGAGCGCCTCCGCTGGATCGTGCTGCGCCACGAGATCGACTACAAGCGGCCCGCGCGGCTTGGCGACCAGGTCATCGCGCGCACGTGGGTAGGAAGCGCGACGCGGCTGCGTTTCGACCGCCACACCGAAATCGTGCGTGCAAGCGACGGGACGCTGCTGGTGAAAGCCCGGACAGTGTGGTGCCCGGTAGATGCGCGCACGCTCCGTCCGACCGCCGTGAGCGCAGCCGTCCGCGCCGGCTTTTCCGTCGCCCCGGCGCCCGCCGACGCGCCGATTTGAAGCCACGCCCCCGCCACCTTCGCCCATCCCGGCACACTGGGAGGACGGGAGGCGTGGTCCTTAAAACGCGGAGAAACGGAGACGCGGAGATCTCGCAGAGTGGATTGGATCCGCTGTCCCGAGCCGCTCTGCGATCTCCGCTCCCTCTGCCCGATGCACGAGACCGAACCCGCCCTCACTACAAAAGCCCTCGGCAGCCAACCATCCAATCTTCTCCGCGGAATCTCCGCGTCTCCGTTTCTCCGCGTTTAAGACCACGCCCCTACTCTTCCCCATCCCCTCAAGCCCGGCGCCACTCCCCCGAGCAACGATCTCAGCCCCGCAGTACGCAAGGCTCGCGCACCCCTCACCCCCCGCACGCAAGAGTTGCGCGCCCGCTGCCCGCTAAGATCCCGTCTCGCCGCCATTCCTCAACGACTTATCGAATGGCGGCGAACCTGCCTTAAGGATTTACGGAGGTTATTATATGAAAAGGTCTTTTGGCTGGTTCGCGGTCGCGCTTCTCGCCGCGGGGCTGGCTCTCTTCGGGCAGAACTCCGGCGCGACCGCACCGCAGCAAGGTCAGGGATCGGGGAACTGCCCGCACGCGTATTGCGACAAGGATGGCGACGGACTGTGCGACTACACGGGACTGCCGGTAGGCGAATGCCGCGGGCAGGGGAACTGCCCGGGTTGTGATGGCAGTTGCCCGCGCGGCCGGGGTCAGGGACAGGGTCAGGGCCGGGGACAGGGCCGCGGTCCCAACGCCGGCAACTGCCCGCGAGCCAATGCCGCGATGCAGCGCAGCGCCGCCAAGTGATGTCCGGGGCTGGGCAGGAACGCGCTTCCGTCCAGCCCTACTCCGCGATGCGGTCAATGGCGCGGTGCAGTTTCTCGTTCACCTGGCGCGCCATGGGCTCCATCCCGGCATTCCCGACGATGGACAGCATCTTTACCGCATCCACCGCTCCCACCCGGATCTCGTCGCCCTGCTGGTACACGATCACATTGCAGGGGAGCAACAGGCCAAGGTTAATCTCCTGCTGCAGAGCGTGGTGCGCCAGCGGAGGATTGCAGGCCCCCAGGATCACGTATCGCGGGAAATCCACGCCCAGCTTCTCCTTGAGCTTGGCCTGAATGTCGATCTGGCACAGCACGCCGAACCCTTCCTCCTTCAGCGCCGCTTCGGCTTTGGCGACCGCCTGGTGGAACGAGAGCGGCACCCGACGTACGTAACCGTAGCCGGTCATTTCGGACACCTTCCTTTCGTTCATCATGATGGCGCCGGCGGTCCGGGTACGCTGAGCACCGGACAGGGCGCGTGCCGGACCGCGCGAATGGTGGTTGTGCCCAATACCATGCCATCGAAGAAGCGGCGGCGCGGAGCGCCGAGAACCAGCAGGTCGCAGGGCTCTTCGGAGGCCAGCCGCACGATCTCGCCGGCGGCGTCGCCGTGGCGTACCAGCTCGCGGATCAGGCACCGGGACCGGTTCTCGGCGCCGATCCATCCGCACAGGTTGGCGATGGGGGCGCTGGCGTGGCTTTCGTGAACGTGCAGCGCGGTCACCGTGGCGTCGAAGCACGCCGCCAGATCCACCGCGGCGCCGAGCGCCGTGCGGGAAGCTTCGGAATCGCTCACGGCCGCCAGGATGTGGCGGATGGGCCGTTCCGGCGCGGCCCGCACCGTCATCACCGGGACCGGGATCTCGCGCAGCACGCGTTCCGCCACCGAGCCGAGCATCCAGCGATTCCATCCGCTGCGGCCGTGGGTTCCGATCACGATCAGGCCGGCGTGCGTGGCTTCCGCCAGTTCGCGGATCCCATCCACCGGCAGCGCCTCCACCACGCGGGCTTCGACCTTCCCGGCATCCGGGCCCAGCGTCGAACCGGCGAACTCCTCGAGCGCCCTCCGTGCCTGGACCATGGATGCCCGAAACTCGTTCCGCAACTCGGCCACGCGGGATTCGGTGAAATAGGGCGGCGCCTCGAACCAGTTGGCATAGGCCGCGATCACACGCGATGGCGCGCTGCCGGCGAGTAGCGCGCTGCCGGCGAGTAGCGCGGCCTGACGAAGGGCGTGCGCGGAAAGCTCGCTGAAATCCACCGGGGATAAGATCGTATCCAGGCTCAAGGTCTGCATGACAACTCCCACCTTGAGGATGCACTTGCTCCAACGCGGGTGACAGCCGTCATCGGCGCGGACCGCCGCGCCAGAGGGGGCGGCCGTATTCGTCGCGGAGCCGGACAGTCTTGTGGGCGCCGGGGAGCGTCACCGTGGCGGCGAGAAGGCCATTGGCGGTCTTGTAGGCTTTCACTACGATCTCGTCATCCACTTTGGGGTTGAAGTCCTGGGTCATGAGGTAGCGCATCGATCCGAGATACACATCGGATTCCTCGGTTCCGCTCTTGACCGTCACGTAGGGCATTCCCTGGCCGGGGCTGATCCTTACCCGGGTCACCTTGCCCTTCAGTTCCACTTGCGGCATCTTGCCCAACGCTTGCATGCCGGGCCCGCAACAACCCGGGCCGCGACCCATTTGGGCCGCTAAAGGCACACTCAGCGCCAGAATGCCGCCGATGACGCCACTGAGTATGCGTCCCATCGCTCGCACCTCGCTTTTGGTCTTGCACTACAGTTGCCATTGGGAAAGTCCTTCGTTCTCGGCCAGCGCCCCGGGCCCTTGGGTGCAGGATCTGCGCTGCTTGCCAATCCGGCGCGCAAGATTTGCACCCGGGGGCGTAACCGCCGGGAACGGGATGCATCCTGTTAAATGGATATTCAGATGTGGACATCACATCAGCACTGGACCCTGCCGCGGCGAATCGCATCGCTGGTCCTGTTGGTGGTTTCGCTCGGGCTGCCCCTGGTTCTGGTCCTGCACTCGGTGTTCGCCAGCCGGGAGCTACGGGAAATGCGTGCCATCTACCTGCGCGACCGGGCTGCCAACATCGCGGCGCGCCTGGAACTGATGCCGGAGGAGAAACTGGAGCACGGCGCCTTCGACGACCTGCTGCCCAGCGAACCGGCGTTGCTGGACCTGCGCGTGTTTGGACCGGCCGACACGGACCCTGGCAATGGCGCGATCGATGCCATCCGGTCGGGCCGCGAACTCTACCGGGCGGAGGAGTTCCGCCAGGGCGGCGAAACGGTCTTTCGCGCCTACGTTCCCTTCCACTCGGGTGGAAGCGTCAAGATCGCGCGGATCGACCTGGCCGGCTCGGCGCCCGACTTCATCCTGGTGCACGCGCGGCACAACGTGCTCATTACGGCAGTCGCTGGAACCGCCCTGCTGCTGGTATCGCTGTTGGCCATCTGGAGCATGAATCGCGCTGCGCAACTCGAGCAGCGCCAATTGGAAACGGCGCGGCTGGCCGAATTGGGCAGCCTGGCGGCGGTGCTGGCGCACGAGATTCGCAACCCGCTGGGCGCGATCAAGGGCTTCGCGCAACTGGCGCGCGAGAGCGCCGACGCGCGCGCCGCGAAGCCGCTGGACGCCATCGTCCGCGAAAGCAAACGGCTGGAAAAGCTGGTGAACGCCCTGCTCCTGTACGGCCGTCCGCTGGAGCCGGTCATCCGGCCGACCGCGTGGCAGACGGTGGCCGCCGACCTCGCGGCGTATGCACGCGAAGCGATCGGGGACCGGACAGTGCAGTTCACCGTCGAGGGCAGTCTCGGCGGCATCGAAACCGATCCCGACCTGCTCGAGCAGGCGCTGCTGAACCTGGTCCGCAATTCGGTGGAGGCGATTCCTGCAGGCTCCCGGGGCAAGGTGATGGTCCGCGCCGCGGCGACTCCCCGCGGCGGCGTCCTGATCTCCGTCGAGGATGACGGTCCGGGCCTGCCGGAGAAGGTGCGGGCCCGCTTGTTCGCTCCATTCGTGAGCACCAAGGCCTCGGGAACCGGTCTGGGATTGCCCATATCGAAGAAGCTGGTGGAAGCGTTGGGAGGCAGCCTCCGTTTCGTGGCGGTCGCTCCGACCGGCACCAGGGCGGAGCTGGAGTTTTATGGAACGAATTCTCGTGATTGACGACGACCCGGGTTTTCGCGAGCTGCTGGAAACCATTCTCACCGGCGAGGACTACGCGGTCGATTCCGGCGCTTCGGTGAGCGACGCCCTGCGGATGGGCGCGGAGCGGCAGTACGACCTCGTATTGACCGACCTGAAGCTGACCGATGGCAGTGGCCTGGAGGTCCTGCGCTGCTTCGGAGAACAGATGCCCGACACGCCCGTGATCATGATCACGGCGTTCGGCACCATCCAATCGGCGGTGGAGGCGATGAAACTGGGTGCGGTGAACTACCTCGGCAAGCCGCTCCACAGCCCGGATGAACTCCGCCTGACGGTGCGGAGAACGTTGGACCAGCGGCGCACCGGCCGGGAATACGCCGTTGTGCGCGAAGAACAGGCATGCCGCTTCGACTGCCAGGGACTGATTGCTTCCGACCCCAGGATGACGGCTGCTCTGGAATTGGCCCGCAAAGTGGCGCCGACGAATGCCACGGTGCTGCTCACCGGCGAGAGCGGCACCGGCAAAGAAGTGATCGCGCGCTGTATCCACGCCAACAGCGCGAGAGGTGAGCGAGTGTTCGTGCCCGTGAACTGTGCGGCCCTCTCGCCAACGCTGATCGAGAGCGAGTTGTTCGGACACGAAAAGGGAGCCTTTACCGGTGCCGTGGCCCAACACCACGGCCGGTTTGAGCGCGCGCACGGCGGAACTCTGTTTCTGGACGAGATCGGGGAGCTCGATGGCAATCTGCAGGCCAAGCTCCTACGCGTGCTGCAGGAGAAGACCTTCGAGCGGGTGGGCGGGACGCGGCAGATCACCGTGGACGTCCGTGTGATCGCGGCCACCAACCGCGACCTGAAGCAGTTGGTGGGAGAAGGCAGGTTCCGCGAAGACCTGTACTATCGGCTGAACCGTTTTCCGCTGGAAATCCCCCCGCTGCGGGAGCGCGTCGCGGACGTCGAGCCCCTGGCGAACTACTTTTTGCGCCGGGCCGCCAGGGAGCTCGGGAAGGCGCCTCCCGCCCTCACCAGGCAGGCCGTGGAAGTGATGCTGTCATATCGCTGGCCGGGGAATGTGCGCGAACTGGAGAACGTCATGGAACGGATGGCGATCCTCTGCGAGGCGTGCGTGGATGCGACGGACCTGACCATACTGCGGGAAGAGGAGCGGAGACCGTTGCGGTGGCGGGACATCGAGCGCCAGGCCATCGAAGATGCCCTGCGTATGAATCACGGCAATCGGACACTGGCCGCGCAGCAGCTTGGAATCAGCCTGCGGACCCTGCAGTACCGGTTGAAGGAGTATCACCTGGAGGATGATGCGGCCGGAATGGCAGGCTGATGCGAAGCGGCTCTACGGTGCCCGTCAGCGCTGGTGTGCGCTCCCGGTTTCGGCCGCGAGTTCGGAGTGATCGCTCCACTCATCCCAGGAGCCATCGTACATTCTGGCATCGTAGCCGAGATAGCGAGCCACGAAATATACCAGGCTGGCCTGCTGGCCGATGTGGCAGTAGGAGACGACGCGGTCGCCGGATGCGACGCCCGCCTCCCGGAACTTGGCTTTCAGCGTCTCGACCGGAAGCAACCGGCCTTGATCGTCCACCAGGGTGCTGAACGTAATATTGGCGGCTCCCGGGATGTGCCCGGCGCGCTTTCCCCGCGGGATTTGGGCACCGGTGTAGAACCCGGGATCGCGGGCATCCACAATCGCGACCCCCGCATGATGTACGTTGGACCGGACGAAATCGAGCTTGGCGATGACGTCGGCCTGGGGACACGGTTCGATCTGGCCGCGCCGTATGGCGGCCACTTCAGTGGTCACCGGACGATTTTCGGATTGCCACAACGGCAGGCTGCCATCCAGGATCGACGTGCGCGCGCCGAAGCCCAGCGCATCGAGGGTCACGTAGACGCGGGCGGTCGGGGAGTTCCAGTCTTTCAGAGGATAGAGGATGATGCGGGAATCGTTCGTCACGCCCAGCTTCTCAAACACATCCGCTAGCCGGTCGATAGGTGGCAATTCGACCCGCAGACCTTCCGGGCCTTTTGGAAGGTAGATATCGGGGTAATTGAGGAACTGTGACCCGGGTATGTGAGCTGCATCGTACTCGCTCTTCTGGCCGATGGCCAGCACCACCAGGCCGGGGTCCTTCAGATGTCCGGCAAGCCAGACGGTCGAGACCAGCAGGCTGTCGCGGTTGCCGTGACCTCCGCAGGCGGCAACGGCGGTATTGGCGTGCAGAAACAGGGTGGCGGCGAGTGCGGCAGCAGCCCACACCACCCGGCAGTAAACGCGCAGGTTCATAGAAATCCCCTCAACCGGATGGATGTGAGACGGTCGATGCGCGGATTGGTACCGCCCGGCTTCCTGGCTTTGCGTTTTCTCGTACGTATCGATAGGCCGTGGGCGCCCTCAGTGTCAGCGGCGCAAGAATACCTGCGAATCCGCGCGGCGCGGTGTGGGGAAGGTACGGGAGATGTGGTCCTGCCAGGCAAGACCTTCTTCGTCGGCCAGCGACCAGAGCAATCCCACCAGGGTGCATAGGCTGAGGCACGAGCCGGCAAAGCGCAACAGGCGCTCCCGCCGCTCGGGGCGGAAGCCCTCAAACGTCGTCAGCCGCAGACGCGTCCACTGCATGCCTGCGGTCTCCGCTCCCACCAGTGCCCAAACCAGCCCGTAGACGATCCCGAACAATGGCAGCACCGACCCGAGTACGACCAGGTTCGTCTTGTCCATCGGCAGGCCACCCACGCAGAGGAGAAAAACTCCCAGGAATAGGCCGTAGGCAATCAACACCATGCTCCAGTCCAGCGCGGCGGCAAAGGTGCGGTGCGGAGCCGAGGCGACCCGTTCCTCGCAGAAAATCACCGCCTCGACGTCCGTGCCGAGGATCCGTGGCTTGGCTACCGCGGCGGGAAGAAAATCGAGGGTCCCCTGCCCCTCCGGCACCCTGGCCGGCCGCCGCGGGGTCCTCTGGACAGGCTTGGTTGCGGGCTGTGGGTAAGGCGACGGTCCGATCGGGACGACTTTCAATCCCGGCTTGTCGAACAGGGAACGCTGCACGGCTCGCGCCAGGTTCGGCGCGGCCCTCGCGGTGCCGGGTGCCGGCTCCACAGGGCGAGCCTCGAAAACAGGCTGGGCAGCGAGCGCGCCGACATTATGAGGGAGCGCGAACTCCCCGTTCAGTGTGTCTTCCGGTTTTCGGCCGCAACGCCGGCAGCGGTGCTCGCTCTCGCTGTTGCGGGTACCACAGTAGCTACAGATCACGTCTCCGCACACTCCTATCTTCCGGCCGGCCATGGCGCATCTTGCGGAGAGAAGCCGAAAACCCACTTCAACTATGCACGAGTTGGACGCCGCACCGGACCTGCCGCGCGAGCCGCCGCGCCACAGCCGTAGACGAGCAGAGTTACGCCCCTACTCTCACACACCTCCGCCACATCCTCCAGAATGTGTTAAGTTTTCCGATTGAGGCTCCGGCCAGAAAGCTCTCTTCATCTACTTAACACAACCGTAGTACTTTGTCACGAAAAATCTTCGAGTATTACCTGTGTTTTTCTGGTTACTGCATTGGCCGGGCTAGTGTTAATGCCTGGCCCTCAAGCTTGCGCTCAGACTGCGGGAGCGCTACCGGGCACCTCTACGCCAGCACCCGGCCAGCCGCTGCCGAAGGAAGCGCCGCCCCGGTTTCCGCCCGGAAGTCTGCAGCCCGGCGAATGGCAAATGTCCTTTTTGGCTCAGGACCTGCATGGCTCGGAGTACCGGATTACGGGCAAACCGGCGGAAATCCAGGATGGGCGCCTGCTCTTCCGGGCGGACGAGATTATCTACGACCAGGAGACGGGAGAAGTGCGGGCCTCGGGCCACGTATATTACCGCAACTTCGAGCGAAACACGCAGGTTTGGGCGAGCCGCGTGGAGTACAACACCGTAGAGGAGAAGGGGAAATTCTACGACGTTCGCGGCGAAACCCAACCTCGTATCATCGCCCGCCCCGGTATCCTGACGGTGGATGCGCCGTTCTACTTCACTGGGGACTGGGCGGAGCGGATTGGCGACCGGTACATTCTTTATAACGGTTGGGCCACGAACTGCAAACTGCCGAAACCATGGTGGCGGTTGAAAGGGAGCCGGTTCGAGATTGTCCCAGGCGAACAGGCGACCTCGCGCCGGACGCGTTTCCTGGTGCGCAAGATGCCGCTCCTTTATACCCCATACTACTACCACTCCCTGGCTGAAGAGCCGCGCAAGAGCGGATTCCTCATCCCCAGCCTGGTGCCGCATTCGCAGCGCGGCTTCATGGTCGGGTTGGGCTACTATTGGGCCATCAGCCGCAGCTACGATGCTACTTACCGGCTGCAGGACTTCACCACGCAAGCTTTCACCCACCATCTGGACTTCCGCGGCAAGCCGCGCCCGGGCACGGAGTTCAACGCGATCTTCTATGGCGTGCAGGACCGCGGGATTGCGGGCGGAACGAATCCCGCAACCTACAGCGGCTTGAGCGTGTATGTGGTCGGCAAATCCGACCTCGGCAAGGGCTGGACCGTGCGCGGCTATGCGAACCACATCAGCTCGTTCCGTTTTCGTCAATACTGGTCGGATTCGTTTTCGGAATCGATCGGTTCCGAGTTCCACTCCGTCGCCTATCTGAACAAGGACTGGTCGTCCTACACCACGAACGTCGTGTTTGCACGCCTGGAGAACTTCGAATCGGTGGAGAAGGAACAGACGGATCCCGAGACCGGTGAGACGCGCCGCTTGAGCAACTCGGTGATCATCCGCAAACTGCCGGAAGCCGAGTTCATCGGCCGTGACCGCAGAATGTGGAGCAGGCTCCCCGTCTGGCTCTCGTTCAATTCGAACGCCGGCCTGCTGTATCGTACCGAGCCGGTCTTCAACGGCAACGCCCTGGTCGACCGGTTCCAAACGGGCCAGTTCACCGACCGGCTGAATGTCGCGCCGCAGGTCACGGCCGCGCTGCATTGGGGCGCACTGGACGTGGTGCCCAGCATCGGACTGGTCGAGACCTACTATGGCGAAGCGCAATCCCGCGATCCGGTGACCGGGTTTTACCGCGTGACGGGCACCAACATCGTACGCAGCGCGCGCCAGGCTTCGCTGGACCTGATCTTTCCTCCCTTGGCGCGCGTATTCCAGAAGAAGACCGTTTTCGGCGACAAACTCAAGCATGTGATCGAACCGCGCGCCACCTATCGATACGTCACCGGCATCGGCAGCGATTTCAACCGCTTCATCCGGTTCGACGAGAACGACCTGCTCTCCAACACCAACGAGCTGGCCCTGTCGCTCACCAACCGGGTGTACGCCAAGCGCGGTGATTCGGTGGAGGAGATCCTGACCTGGGAGCTGATGCAGAAGCGGTACTTCGATCCCACGTTCGGCGGCGCTCTGCTGTCGGGGCAACGAAACGTCTTCGCCAGCACCGCCGATATCTCGGCCTACGCGTTCATCGCGGGCCCGCGCAGCGCTTCGCCCGTCGTATCCAAGCTGCGCCTGAGTCCCATCAGCGGCCTCGGCATTCGTTGGCAGGCGGAATACGACTCGCGTTATCACGGAATTGTGGATAGCGCTTTCGGCATGGATTATCGCTGGAGGCGCTTGCTCTTCATCGCCGAGAACAACGAGGTACAAAAGGATCCTGCCCTGCAAACGCCGGCAGCCAACCAATTTCACATCAGGACCTCTTTCGGCGACGCCAACCGCCGCGGAATCAACGGCGCGATGGACCTGGCTTACGACTACCAGAACAACGTGCTCCAGTACGTTCTCTCCACGCTCAGCTACAACACCGACTGCTGCGGCATCAGCGTGCAGATGCGGTTCGCCAATTTCGGAGTGCGCTCTAACGTACCGGAGGTCCGCATCGCGTTCGCCGTCGCCAACATCGGGACCTTCGGCACCCTGCGCAGGCAGGACCGCATGTTCTAGCCAGGGCTGGGAAGGAGGCGCTACCGGGAATACCTCCCCGGCACGATATAATCGCATCGTAATGGATGTTTACGAGGAACTGGTACGTCTCCGCAACCTGGGGCAGAAATGTGCGCTGGCCACTATCGTTGACGTGCGCGGGTCCATCCCCAGCTATGAGACAGCCAAGATCCTGGTGCGGGAGGATGGCTCGATGATCGGGACTATCGGCGGCGGCTGCGTGGAAGCGGAAGTCTGGACCGCCGCGCGCGAGGTGATCGAGACGGAAAAGGCGCGGCATCTGACGTTTAACCTGGGCCAGGATGCGGCGTACGATAATGGCCTGATTTGCGGCGGACAGCTCGATGTGTTCGTCGAACCCGTGCTGCCGGTGCCGCGAGCGTACATCTTCGGCGCCGGTCACATCTCCAGGAGCTTGTCCAAAGTGGCCACGCTGGCGGGTTTCGCTACCGTGATCGTGGATAACCGCGAGTCGTTCGCCAACCGCGAGCGCTTCCCCGAAGCCGCGGCCATTCACGCGGCCGAATACGAGGAGGTCTTTCCGCAATTGGCGATCAATGAGCACAGCTATGTGATCATCGTCACCCGCGGACATCGCGACGACATGCGGGTGCTCAAGCTGGCGATCGCCACGCCAGCGCGCTACGTCGCCATGATCGGCAGCAAGCGCAAGGTGCTCAACGTGGTGCGCGAACTCGAAAAGGAGGGCTTACCGCGCGCGGCCTTCGAGCGGATTTTCGCTCCTATGGGCTTGGATATTGGGGCCATCTCTCCGGAAGAGATCGGTATCTCGGTGGCCGCGGAGATGATCGCGGTGCGCCGTAACGCCCCGTCGAGGTGGCGCTCGCTGTCGCTCTCGGTATTTACCGAAGAGTCGCGGCAGGCCGTGAGCCAGTGAACTCCGCGGACACGAGCGTCGCTGGATTGATCCTGGCCGGCGGCGAGTCGCGCCGCATGGGATCTCATAAGGCGCTCTTACGCTTTGGCGAGGAGACCTTTCTCGATCGGCTGTGCCGCCTGTTTCGCGCGCGATGTTCGCCTGTGATCGTGGTGCTCGGAGCGGGTGCCCAGGAAATCCGCGGCAAGCTCGGCGGCGGCGCGCATGTCGTGGTCAACGAAGCCTGGCAAAACGGCCAGACCAGTTCCATGAAATGCGGGCTTGGCGCCGTACCAGCCGCTGCGGCGGCCGTGCTCTTCACGCTGGTAGACCATCCGGCGGTGGGGCCGGAAACCATCGACGCGCTGTTGCGTCCGCGGGGGAAGGAACTGCTTCGGGTGCCCCGATTTCGCGGAAAGCGCGGCCATCCCATCTGGTTTTCGCGCGAGTTGATTGCGGAGTTTCTGGCTCTCCCGGATGGGGGCGCAGCGCGAGACGTCGTGCATGGACACGCTGCCGAAACCGAGTTTCTGGACGTCGATGACCCCGGAATTGTAGCCGATATCGACGATCCGGAAGCCTATCGGAGCCTGGTGTGCGCAGACTGCTGAAAATCGCGGGGGCCGCGGTCGCGCTGTTACTCATCGCGGGAATCGCCGCGCCATACTTTACCGCCGACCAGTACGGCGAGCGCCTCCGCAACTCGCTGCAGCGCGCGCTTGGACGCCGCGTCGAGTTCCAGGGGTCGGTTCGGTACAGCCTGTTCAACGGCCCCGGCCTTTCCGTGGATCGCGTTATCATCCACGAAGACCCGGCGATCGGTAACGAGCCCATTGCCTACGTGGATGGTGGTATGGAGGTCCGGCCCAGCGTTTGGTCGCTGCTGGGCGGACGGTTCGTGATCGCCTCGATCAGCCTCGAGGATGCCAGCATCAATCTCACCAAGTCGGGGCCGGCGGACCAATTCGGCCGCTGGAACTTCGCTTCCTTCGTGAATCGTTCGGTAATGAGCAACGCACCGGCAATCCACGTTCGCAACGGCCGAATCAATTTCAAATTCGGTGATACCAAATCGGTCTTTTACCTGACCGGAACAGACTTCGACATCTCCCCTCCGGCGTCCCGAACCGGCGGGTGGAGCGTGTACTGCGCGGGCAAACCTGCCCGCACCGACCGCGCCGCCCAGGGTCTTGGCTCCTTCACCCTGGAGGGCCGCTGGTACGTGGCTCCCGAACGTCTAGATTTGGACCTGCAACTGGATCGCACCGGACTGGGCGAGATCACCGCGCTGGTTCGCGGCCAGGCAGGCAACATCCATGGCACAATTTCGTCCTGGCTGCATCTCGGAGGACCGATCCACAGCATCGGAATCCAGGGCCGGCTCAACATTGAGGACGTACACCGCTGGGACCTGTTGCCGCCCCATGGCCAAGGCTGGCCAATCGACGTCCGCGGCCGGCTGGATCTTGTTTCGCAACAACTGGAGCTGCAGTCTAATTCCGCCGGCAACGTGACGCCGCCGCTCAGCGTGCGCTTTCGCGCAAGCGATTACCTTTCTCGTCCTCGATGGGCAGTGGCCGTAAACTGGAACCGATTCTCGGTGGAGCCGTTGATGGGACTGGCCGTCCACATGGGCGCGGAGTTTCCCGCCGGGCTGAAACTGAGCGGCAACATGGATGGCGCGATCGGCTACACGAGCGAGGGCAGTTTTCAGGGCCGGTTGACGTTTCAGGATACAGCCCTCACCATCCCGAACTCGCCGCCCGTGGCCTTCGACCAAGCCTATCTCATCGTGGACAATGGGCACGTACGCCTGGTGCCGGCAATGGTCCGCTTCGCGAACCAGGACCAGGCGCGTGTGGAAGCCGACTATGCCATTGGCGAGCAGCGACTGGACCTGCTGATCTCAACGGACGCCATGAAGGTCGAGTCGCTCCGGGCGCAGGCGTCGCTGGCAACAGTGCCGTGGCTAGAGCAGGTGCGGTCCGGCCAGTGGAGTGGACAACTGCATTACCGGCGCGGGCCCAAGACGGCTGGTTGGACGGGCAGGCTCGAACTCGCCGACGCGGAGATTCAGGTGCCCGGACTTGCCGACCCCGTGCTCCTGACATCGTCGCGGGCGCAGATCGACGGTGCCAGGGTCACGCTGGATCAGATCGAAGGGGCGGCCGGAAAGATTGCGTTCACAGGGGAATACCGCTACGAACCCCATGCTACGCGGCCGCACCATCTGCAGATCCGTGCCGGGGAGTTGGATGCGGCGGACCTCGAAGAGGAGTTGATGCCTACGCTGCGGCGCAGCACCGGGCTGATCGCACGCGCACTCGGCCGGACCAGCATCCCTGATTGGCTCAAGCAGCGATCGGTGGACGGCAGGGTCCAGATCGACGATTTGCTGCTGGCGGGAATCCATCTGAAAAACCTGCGCGCGCACCTGTTGTGGGATGTCGCGAGGGTGGAACTCGACACTCTTCAGGCCAGGCTGGACCGGGCGGCGGTCATGGGGAAACTCGCGGTCAACCTGCATGGCGCCCGACCCACCTATAAGCTGACGGGTAAGGTCAAAGGGTTGAACTGGCAGTCGGGCAAAGTGGATGTGGAAGGGACGCTGGATACTTCCGGAACGGGGAGCCAACTCGCGACCAACCTCACTTCAGAGGGGACGTTCACGAGTTCGTCATTGGACTTCGGCACCGTAACACCATGGCGTAACGTCTCCGGAAGCTGCAATCTGGCATGGTCGCCGCGACTGCGGTTGACCGGCGTAAATCTGCGCACCGAAGAGGATACCTACACCGGGCGCGGCACCACGGGCGACGATGGCCGCCTGGTGATTCTGCTCAGTAACGGTACTAAAGAGATGCGCATGATCGGCACCCTCGCCAAGCTGAAGGTGGAAGAACCGCTGAAACCCTGACAAACGCCCCGGTCCGTCACCCGGCCGCAAATAATTCCTTCGGGCCGGTGAAAGGATTTGCGGGCTGGGGACATTCCCGGCGGAGTGTATCCGAATCCGGACCCACCCCGGGTTGCAACACTGATGGAGGAACCATGTGCACATGGATGTCGGCCCTGCTCCTGGGCGCCTGCCTTTCGGCGCAGACATCGCCTCCCGCCGGCCCGCTGGAGACGCCAGATACCCCAAAATCCCCGACCGAGAAAAATCGTCCCAAACCGTCCGACCGCGTAGAGCGGCAGCGTTGGGAGCAGGCATTCAGGAACTTCCTCGAGAATCGGGATGGTATCAAAGCGCCGCCCTTGCGTACTGCCGTGAGAGGTTTGGCCGTGAAGCCGGCGCTTCGCCCCACGTGTTCCGTTCCGCTGAAGAACGTGTTGCCGCCGCGTTGGGGCGCGCCGGAAATTGGGCCGGACCACCGCATGATACGACCCCTCCCGCCGGAAAGCGACGCGAAGCGGACGATCCGACAGGTACCATTGCCCGCGCCTTCCTGCGATGATGTGAAATGATGATGCGAAGAATGCTGTTGCCGCTCCTGGCGGCGGTTGCTCTGTCGGGCTGCAAGTCCGGCACCAGCGAGAAACGCTACCCCATGCAGGGGGAAGTCAAAGGTCTGGACTCGGCTACCAAGACCGCGACCATCGACGCTGGCAAGATCGGCGACTGGATGGAGCCCATGACCATGGACTACCCGGTAAAGCCCGACTCCGAGTTTCAGAAGTTGCACGTGGGTGACCGGATTCAGGCCACCGTGGTAGTGAATGAACCCTCGTACTATGTGACGGACATCAAGATCGTGCCGAAATGAACGAGGTGCGCTCTTGACCCCGGCTTCCGTGACTCTCACGAATTCCCGCGAAAACCTGCCGTTGCGGGCGGCCCATTGGCTGACCTTCGCGTCTGCCGCCACTATCCTGTTCTCCATAGCCGTCTCCCAGATTCTGCTGGCGCTGGCCCTGGCAGCGTTGCTGGCCTCCGGGGAACCGTTGCGTCTTCCGCGGATCAAGTGGCCGCTCGCGCTGTTCCTTCTGGGGACGTTGATCTCGCTCGCAGCCTCGGGACACATCCAAGAGGGACTGCCACAGTTGCGGAAGTTTTATGTCTTTTTTGAACTGCTGGTGGTGTTTTCCGCACTGCGCGACACGAAGCTGATCCGATGGCTCTTTCTCACCTGGTCGGGATTCGCCGCGGTCACCGCGACTCGCGGGCTGGTCCAGTTCGTGCAAAAGGTGCAGCAGGCTCGTGAGCTGCAGCAGAACGACTACGCTTTCTATGTCGGTGAGCGTATCACCGGCTTCATGAGTCACTGGAATACCTTTTCGGCGCAGGAGATGTTCGCGCTGCTCGGGCTCGCAGCCTTTCTGTTCTTCGGGCCTCCTGTGAAGAAACGCGCTTGGGTATGGTACCTGTGCGCGATACTCATGGCGGTTGCGGTGCTCCTCGCTGAAACCAGGGCAGTGTGGATCGCCCTTGCTGTTGCGGGCCTATACCTCGTCTGGTTCTGGCGCCGCTGGGTGATTCTTCTTGCGCCCGTGGCTGTGGCCGTCGCCTTCCTCGTCTCCCCCGCCGTTATCCGCGACCGGTTCACTTCGCTCATCCATCCCCAAGGGGTCGACTCCAACGCGTTCCGACTGGTCACCTGGCGAACTGGCATCCGAATGATCGAAGCCCATCCGCTTCTGGGTCTTGGACCGGAGGGCCCCAAGTACGAATTCAATGAGTGGGTCCCTGCCGGTACTGAACTTCCCGAGGGCTGGTATGGCCACCTGCACAACATCTACCTGCAATATGCCGCCGAGCGCGGCATACCGACCATGCTGGTCATGATGTGGATGTTGGGTCAAATCCTGTACGACTTCTCGCGCGGTTTGCGCACACTGCCACCCGGACGCGGTAACCGGAGGTTCCTGCTGCATGTTGGCATCGCCGTCGTATTGGCCACTTTGGCAGAAGGCTGCTTCGAATACAATCTGGGTGACAGCGAAGTCCTTACGATGTTCTTGGTGGTGGTGGCTTGCGGCTACCTGGCTTTGGAAAAAGATGTCGTGGTCGACTGAACTATTACGCGGAAGGGAGGTCGTGCTTGCGGGTGGAACAGGCGGACTCGGCTCCGCTCTAGCGTCGCTTCTCAAGGCGGAAGGTGGCCGATTGGTTCTCAGCTATCTTCGGAATTGCGAGCGGGCCTGCCAATGGCAGGGCTCGGCCAAGGTGCTCCAGGCTGACCTCGCCGCCGCTTCCGATCGCTGCCGACTATTGGACGCCGCGCCGAAGATCTACGCGCTCGTAGTCTTCACCGGCGATCCCGCGCGCGTTGGCGATCCTTCCCAGCTCGAACAGGCGATGCAGCGCTCGCACGAAGCCAACTATCTCGGCCCGATTCTGCTCGCTCGCGAAGCTGCCGACCGCATGAAGCAATCCTCCACCAAGGGTGCCATCGTCCTGATCTCTACGATGCAGGCGAATACGGTGATTCCCGGCTCAAGCCCCTACGCCGCACAGAAGGCGGCACTGCAATACGCCGCTCGGATATTGGCCAAGGAGTGCCGCGGCCTGACGGACATTCGCGTGAACATCGTCAGTCCGGGCGTAACCGAGGTCGGCATGGCGCAATCGAGCATCGCTTCTGGCAAGTACGATCGATTTATCCAGGAAGGAATAATCCCGAGGTTCGGACATGCCGCAGACGTGGCTCGCGCGGTTCGTTTCTTGCTCGAGCCAGACAATTACATCACCGGACAGGTCCTTTGCGTTGATGGTGGCATTACCCTTTAGACGCCCATGAGCCTGGCGCGCCGAGGACCACGGTGAAGAGGCAATTCGTATCCTGCCAGACAGAACTGATCCAGCGCAAACAGTACTACGGACTCCATACCTGCTCCCGTAGCCAGCCGCCGCTCTTTATTCCAGGGCGTCGTATGATCCCCGATGCCCACCAGGTGACTGCTCTTTGACGAAGGAAAACCGAGCGCAAAGGGCAAGTTAATCGACTCGCGAGCCTTGTTCAGATTCCGGTCTCCTGTATAAGTGAAATTCTCGGTCTTCAGACAGTGCAACTTGTCCGGCGTCCACTGGCCCAGGGGGAAGTTGATGATCCGATTGAACGGCGTATCATTCACGTCCGGTGGATACAGCACTTCGAATCGGGCCAGCGGATAAGTCTGCCGCACGAAATCCATCACGTCCTGTGTAAACTGGCCAATGAGTGTCGGTAGGAATCCGCACTCCTGAGGGAAGAGTGCCGGGTCCACATTCTGGCTCTGGACTAAGCCGATCGGATGGCCGTACGCTGCCTCGAACGCCTGCTTTGTGTAATCGTCGTAAAATGGCATGCTCTGGCCATCGCCGAAGTACCACCACTGCACCTCGCCGAACTGCAGATACGGCGTCATTCCGGCTTCTGCCATTATGCCGGCCATGTCCAGATAGACCTGCTTCCAGAAAGCCGTGCTGGCCGGACCGAAGTTAGTTTGCAGCGCCGGCGTGTTCAACCAGCAGGGTCCGTCCACGTACCTTTGCGCGATTCCTGCCCCGAGGCTGTCATCGCCGTGCCGCAACTCCATGCTGAACGCCGCGGCTGCTTCGATCCCAAGCTGGCCTATGGCCCGGAAGTAGCTCCGGCTCCAGTCGCGCGCAGCCCGGTTGAGCCGCGGCGTAGCCTGAAGGTTGGTGAGCCAGAGGCCGTCGCTTCCGCCCGTCAGTGTCGCACTGCTCGCCGTCGCCGTAAACTGTTGGCTGTGCGTGTCCACTCCAAGGGAAATCGAATTGCCCTCCAGCCCCACTGCACGAGCCGTGATCCGCAGCGTCCTCCCCTCCGCCTGCGCCCAAACAATCGAGGAACCGGCGGCAATCAGCAGTTCGAAACACTTTGCGATGCTTTCCGCTGTATCTCCGATAAGGTTTCGATGCTGAATCAAGCTCCCTGCCAGCGTGACCTCGGTGATATCCCCAAATTGTGGCCCCCCACTGAACTCGATGGTGCCCGAGGCGTACTGGTAGCCGGAGTCGATCACTTCGTAAAACCACATCGCTCCACAATAATGATTCGCCCTCCCTTTGAAGCCAAGGGTGTCGATCAGCCACGCCGTGCGCTCCGGTGCGATCGCGATGGAATGATTCGTGTCCCAGTCAGTGGCGAGCGTAGTTGTGGGATAAGCCGTGAACGTTGGCAAGGACGCTGTTGGCAGCGCCATCTCGAAAAAATCAAAGTAAACGTGGGTACCACCCGGACCCGCATGGGTCATACTGACCGTGTGTGCGGTTTGTCCCGAAAGATCATACAGTGGAATGCGGATGAGCACGTCCTCGAGCGCGCGCGCGATATCGAACGTCAAGGCCGGCCTCGAATCCACCTGCACTGTGATCTTTCCCCCGTGGTCGACGTACCGGGTACCCAGGTATAGGGTGTGGGCAAATGGCACCGAATAAGTACACCGCACTTGTGCCCCCGCAGTTGTCGTATGCCGTATCGAACCCCCCGAGTAATTGCCTCGTTCTTCGGCCCAATTGCCGGAGTAAACAATCTGGGTGGAATCATCTTCGATCCTGTGGCTTCCGGGTCCGGCGACCCGATACACAAGACTCGTACCAGTAACCTCCCAATTTGAGATGACTGCTTGAAACTCGCCCGGCTGGTACTTGCCGAACTGCAGATCCGCGGCCCACGTCCATCGTATCTTTCGCACGTTGCTGGCATCAACGGGATGGTTTTCCCGGTCGACGAGATTGCTGAAGTCGAGATCCACCCGCCAGCGCTGCGGCGATGTGCCGCCGGCAAACATTGCCCACTCCGGCGACCACGACTCCGTCCCGGCACCGTGAATCGTTCCGTATACGCCTACCCGATTCCCGTTTGCTCCTGGCATTCCGTTGTGAGTCAGAATGATTCGACTTCCGTTTACACTCGCTTGGACGCCGTGTTGGCTGCTATTCGTGTTGATGAACCCCGCCAACCCCGTAAGGGCGCCGCCCAAAGTATCCCCGGTGGCAACGATGTAGCTGAAGTTCTGATCCAGCCACGCCAGCTCGATCTGATCGCCCGGCGTGAGTGTTCCTTCGAGTTCCAAGGATGCAGTCGCCGGCACGTAGCTCGCACCGACCGGAGTGGCGTAGGGGCGGAGCGGCACCCAGTGCAGGACCTCATCATCGCCGGATTCTTCCCAGATCCTCAAATACGACCATCCCAGCCCGTCGTAGACCGTGGAGTCAATCGGCATACAGTTCATGCGGGTCTCTTCATATGTAAGCCGTACACCTCGAAGGTCGCCATCCGGCAGGTTTCTGAGCGCGGGATGCTCGAAGACGTTGTCCCGGCACCATTCCACGACTGCCCAGGCGAATTGTTGTCGCCAGCATCCCGAGACAGTAAATCCGGTCGCGCTGGTGTCACTCAGCGCTGCAATGGCCGATGGCTGCTGGAAATAGCACTGTAGGTCGCGATCGGGCCGGAGCTTGGTCAGTTGTTCCGCCATCAGAGTCGTATCAGCACGGTCAGGTCCTCGCCCGGATACACCCGCCCGACCGCGAGCACGGAAAGAGTGACGGTCGACCCCGATATCAGCGGTGGCAGCGTGAGGCCGTTCACACTGTTGGAGACGATCACTCCCGCTTCAAAACTCAGCGTGCAGTATGGCTGACCGTTGACATTAAGCCGAAGCTGGACCGCACCGTCGGCGGCTGTGCCAAGGATGGCGTACACATCTCGTACTGAATGCGACGACTCCACCACCAGGGCTGGGCCCACCGTATCCTCCACCGCCAGGTATCCGTCCACTTGAATCGAGTACTGGCCGCCGGAAAGTGTTCTCAATCCACAGTCGTCATTGTGGGTAAGATACGAGTTGCTGGCAGGGCTGTTTCCCTTCTCGTTTGTGACGAACAACTCCGCGCTCGCCACACGCACATCCGGCATCGCGATCGGGAAGGTCCAGTTCCCGCTGTATGGACTGCCGAAGAAATCGAGTGGAAATGGAGCGATAACGGTATTGCTCGCAAGCGTGTAGATTGGTGTCTGGGCCGCGTACCCCGCCGCGGTGGTACCGTGTACACCGCGGGTCACTCGATAGCTCATCCCGCCTTGCAGAACGTCCTCCACCCTCAGCACCTCCTGGACCAGTTGTATCAGTCCCCCGGCCACTGCGGACCCCGCGCTACTCAATTCCAGCAGGTCATCCTCGGCCCCGACTGCATTCGCCAGCGAAAGGGTGGGGACACCCTGCATCTCATCCCAGTAGTAGAGCGTCAGCGTCGCCGACGAGACGGTCCTTGTGTTCGTCAAGTCAGGAAACGAGACAGCGCTCAGGAACAGCGATCCTCGCTGTGGGCTCGGTCCCAACCCGAACACCGGCGCCGGGGGAACATCGCTATCGTTGCCGCCGCTGCTTCCACCGACCTGCCAACGGGTCACGGTAGAGATCTCCGCTGCGCATTCCACATCGTTCACATTTGCCGCCCTTCCGAGAATCTGCACCGTTTCTCCCGTCCGGTTGGGAATGGCGAATTGCGCCGGGCCGCTCTTCGCCAGTGCCCCGAATCTCCAACTGTTCTCAGCCACCACGAAGAAGCTGGTCGCGTCTGGCTCTATGACCCACGGGACCGAAATCGTCACCACGCCCGCCGTATTTGCCGCGATCGTTCGCTCCTGCCCGGCACCTCGTCCTCTCGTGATTCGTGCGACCATCCCGCGGTATCGGTTTTCTGCCATGTTCAGTGACTGATTCCCGACCGTGGTGGGGGAATGCTGCGTCGCCACCGCCTCTGGCTGCAATTCCATCCGCCAGTAGAAATTCGCGTGATCGAAATTCGGGTCCGGTGGCGCGATCAACTGCTTGGCCAGTCCGCTATCGATGAACTCCGTCGCCAGGGGTTGATCCGATGCAATGCGGTACAACTGTGCGGGGCTACTCCCGCGGTAAACATGAAAGGCGTTGGTCCCCGGCGCGAAGCTCAGGTCCGACAGCTTCACACTGCTTCCGTCCGCCACGATCATGGCGCGTACGATGAACGACAGCGTTCCCTCGGTTCCCGCGGCATCGGTTGCCGATATGGCATAGTACAGCGTCTGGTGACCCGAAAAGTCCCCGCCAGCGGCAGTCTGTGCCGCCAGGCTCAACAGTGGAATTCCCGGTCCCACACCCTCGGCAATGGCCGGGGAGACGAAATTCACTGTGACACTCGCCTCTGTCGTGCTGTCGCTGTTGGTGGCCACCGACTCCTCCACGCCGAATTGCACGTCGCCGTGAGCATCCAGAACAGTGCCCAGCAGCGGCTTTGGAACGCCAATCCCGGCCTCTCCTTGCCTCCTGCCTCCGGGAGCCGACGCCGATTGGCCGTTACTGTCCGCGTACCAGGAGTCATCATGGATTTGCGCCGTGATCGTGGTGATGCGATGATTCGTCCCTGGAGTGAGCTTTGTGACCCGGAACGGCTGACGGTCCCAGCCCTCCTTCAGGTAAGTTATCGTAATCAGATCCCCCGCCCGCACTCCGAAGGCCTTGACACTCGTTTCGAACTCGATGAAGGTATTGCCGCGCACCGACTTGTCGAGTCTGACTTTCAGTAGTCGCGCCGCCTGATCGTAGTTAGCGACACCCAGGGCACTGAGTGTCGCCGAGACCTCCTGTCCGCTCTTCGCGACGTCGTCCAGATCTACCAGGGAAAAGCTGTCTTGCTGGTACTCGTTCAGCGCGTCCTGGAACTCCACGGTGAACCGGTTCGGCGTGTCGGCCATGCCCCGCGAGAAAACCCGCACGCTCGGCTCCCCGTTGGGACGTCTGAGAATTCCGGAAAACCCGGTGCTGCCGTCGCCGAATTCGTAGCTCGGCCAGCCGCCGTCCAACGGTTCCTGGCTGTTCGACCATTCGGGTTTGAGCGGCTGCTCAGCCGCCACGCCGTTCTCGACTCGCAACTGAAGCATTCCGTCGGCCCCGTAGGTGAGTAGCATCCGCCCCGAGTTGCGTACCCCGCGTACCAGGTCGCCGGCGCTCCGCCGGTTCTGCAAGACGACGTTGCACTGGAACCTGGGCAACGTAATTGCATTGCCGTAGATGTCCAGGGCGGAGATGAGTTCGTCGCAGTACGCTGCCGCCCCGGCGAAGCTCGAAGCGTCGATCTCGGACATGCTCCAGCCGGTTCTCCTCAACATGTCCAGCAGAATCCACGCCGGGTTGCTCGAAAACTGCTCCCCGGTGTAACTGCCGTCCGTTGCATATGCCGGTAGCTTCAACCCTTGCGCCAGCACCTTCACACGCGCCAGCGAAGTTCCGTCATTCAGGCGATTTGGCACCACCACCGAGAGGTACGCCATGCTGCCGTATGGGTCCCCTAGAGACTGGCCGTTCGCATCGGTAAAATCAGCGTTGAAGCTGCCTTCTCTCGTGCCATAACTCCGGATGTTATACCAGCCGGTTCCCGTCATATTACTCCCGGGTACCCCGGCCGGTATTTCCACATCATTCACCAGGACCTTGAGCACGTCCTGCATCTCGCCCATGCCCAGCAACACTTCCATCCGGGTGAGGTTCCCGTCGTTTCTTGCGAAGACTACCGGCGGTGTGTACCAGGCTGTTCCATAGACCAGCGGCACGAAGTCGTTGTATCGAGTCTCGTTTACCGAAACCGGCGAAGTGTGCCAGCTCTTGTCGCCATAGGTGCGGACCGATATGGCCGGAGGAACGAATTCGATCCCACCGAAATGCGTGAACATGCCCCGAGCCTGGCAGTCGCCCCGTGTGTAGCTGCATCCCGTGAAGGGCGCGCCATTGTTCAGACTGCCCTGGCCCTCAGCGACTCCCGCTGAATATCCACACCTGTAAAATCGCGAGTACTTACCGCTCGCGCCGCCGTCCACCGCCTCGGTCCGCTGCTCTTCGGTACCCGGAAAGTCCCACGGGCACCGCCGCTGTATCCGAACCTGCGGCAGCAGCAGCCTCTGAAGGTTCATCCGGTTCGTCGCCGTCAGGCGGAATGTGCTCTCTCGGATTTCGTCCGGAGGGTTGCAGATACCCTGGAAAATGACTGCCGTGTCCGTGAGCGAGCCATCGTTGCGCAAATCGTAAAACAGGAACCCGACCTTCAGCCGGGCTCCCTTCCAGCCCACAGCTCGCTCGACCTCTGAGAAGTGCGAATCGGCGTTGGCCAGTAGGACCGAGATTCGCGGAATTCCATCTACCCCCTGGTCGGAAGCCGTCTGGATCTCGAACGCGTTGTGCTGTAGAATCCGCGCGGCATACGTTACGCCGCCCACCGTTACGCTATGGGTGCTCCAACGCTCAACCCGCCCGTCCGCCAAGGTGCACTCGAACACCAGCAGCGGCGTGTCCGTGACTGCCTGCTCTTTCAGCTCAAAAATGGTTTGCATGGATGATCTTCACCGTGCAGGAATGTTGATTGACGCCCGTCGTGGTGACCTGGAATTCGTCGTCCCGCAGCCGCGCTCCTTCATAAACACCGCCTGTCGTACTCGACCGGTAAACGGAGGGTGTGGCCTGCGGTTCCGCCTGCATCCCATAGACATCCAGCGCCGTGCCGGCTGGAAGGTCCAGCCCAAACCGGGCTTCTCCGTCCGCCGTTGCGGCAACCCGCGTCCATTTGCTGGTGACTGCTCGTTCGAAACGCCCGTTCCCCAAAAGCAGGGTCACACTCGTCGGTGTGGCGGCGCGCACGTAAGTGCTGAGACAGTACAGGTAATTCGCTTCGACTGAAAGTGTCTGCGTGATGCTCTGGGCGCCGGCCCCCGTATTCGCCAGGCGCCAAGCGCGGCTTCCGCCTGCCGGGTCGGCAATGCCGCCCGTGGCCGAAAGCAGCGGGTCCCGCTGCCAGACCGCATCATCCAGATGATCGCTCCAGGCCAGAAGGTTTGATGTCGGGTCCAGAAACGTAAATTCCTTCAGCGTCCCCTCGGCGGCAACGAAGAACTCCTCGAGTGTCGCCAGTTCGTCGTCGGTGAGCGCGGCGTATGCCAGGCTCCACTCGGTCGCTGCGCCGCCAGGGTCCGCCAGTTTCACGACTGTGTCGTCTGCTGCACGATTCACTACCGTCCGCAGCATCCGCCGTTTTTGAACCGGGAACTGGCTCAACGCGCCGGTTCCGAGTTGTGGATACACCAGCATTTCTATCCTCGGTTCTCCCTCACCGTGATCGCTGTTTTCCCCCACATCTCAGCCACTGCCGTAAGGTCCAATCCATCCGTGTCCAGGCTGCAGTTCTGGTACACCATGCCGTTCCACGGATCCGTGAACGCAAAATTTCCGAACGCCCCCTGGTTCGCCTGGAAGAACTCTTCCACGGCCGCGGCCTCGCCTTCATCGAGCTGATCCAACCGGATCTCCCAGCTGTGCAGTGGGCCGGCGCAATCGCGGTATCGCTGCTCGGTTCCGTCCAAGAATCTCAGCGTCTGATTTCGGAACATCAGTCGTTTCTGCGCGGGGTACTGCGCCACCGCGCTGGTCTTCAAAGCGGGAAAGGTCGCCATGGTTAGAGTTCGTTGACTACATCGTTGATGGAATTGAGATTGAGCATGGCATCCCGCACCGCTGCCGCAATGTCGCTGCTCCGATCCAGAAACGACCGCGCGTCCATGGCATTGACGTTCACTGTAATTTGCGGCGCCGGTGCACCGGAACCCCCAGCCACGCTGGCACCATAGTCACCGGCGGAGCCGCTACTCGACGGCGCATCGGCAGGATACAGCCTTGGCATGCCCATCTGGTCGTAGTCGCTGTTGCCCAGACCCCATTCGCTCTGCGCGCCCTGAAATTGCAGCGCCGGAGGCAACGCGTATTTCACCAGGGGCGCCGGAGTCTCGGAATCCCGACCACCGAAAAGCCCGAGCAGGCCTCCCACCAGGGGGATCAGCCCTAAGCCGCTCTTGAGCACCGTGGACGCGATCGTCTCGATCGTGCTGCTGCTGCCGGCTGAACCTTTGTCTGACAAGATCGTGCCTGCCGCGGGAATTGTCCCGATCACGGCGTTCAAAATCGTGGAAGCCAGAGACTCTCCATCTGCGCCGGCGGACGTAGTCTGGCTGCTGCTGGTGGATTTGGTCGGAGTGTCCACCGCGAGCGGTGTGACTCTGTCCCATGTCGTCCCAACCGATTCCATCGCCTGCGATACGCTGTCTGCCGAGTGCGCCAGCTCCTGGCTGGCTTCAATCATCGGGTTTGGGGTCTGCCCCATGTCCGCCGCCAGGGCCAGGAACATCTCATAAAGTGTGTCTTGTGTTGTGTTGGCCATCGATTATCTCACGCGCGAGTTCCTTCTCCAGAATTACAAACGCCTCGACTTGTCGCGCACTGAGTTCACCCACGTCGATGCGTCCGAACTGGCGCCGGACAAAGAACTCCTCCACCAGCCCACTGCTCTCCGCGCTGATGTACGACTTCGGGCATGCCTGTAGCGATACGTGCTTGCGCGCCCATACCAGCGCTGTTCCGGAGTCACCGTCCGGATTGAGCCATCCGCATTTCCGCTTTCGCTCCAGACCGGACCTCCGACACATGTCGCATTGCCACCCGGCCTGGTTCGACAACTGAAAATGGAATGCGACGATCAGTTTTTTCTTTCTTCTTCACTCAGCCCGATTTGCGCCCTGACCGCCGCGAGCGCCTCCCGGAACAACTCCTCCGGCCCCGCTTCGGCCAGGGTTTCAGGCGTTGCTTCCTCCCCGTCCAGGTGAAGCCCGGCAACGGCGCGCACTCCCCACTTCACAAACAACCGGTCGATTTCCGCTTGCAGCAGCGCCGCGTCCATCTTCTCGCCCACCGGTTGCCCTGCCTGGAGAAACTCTACCCGCCGGGTCAGTTCCCGGATTCGCCGCATCAGTTCCACACGCCGCCCAAACGACATCCGGGTCACGGAGAACGTCACGCCCGGTGCCACGCGCGACTCCACCACCATCATGCTCTCGTATTCCATCGCTACTCCTGCTGTTCGGCGCGGTGGCCGGGAGCGCCGCAGAGAAACCCGGAAGGATCTTATCAATCCTCCACGCTGATCTCTGCCTCTCCGTCTCCCGCGTCAGCTCTGTATTCGGCCTGAGCCGTGCTCTCCCTACCCGAAAGCGACCGCGATCTCGTCATCCACCGTACCCTGCGCTCTCGAGGGCCGGAATCGCCACTGGAGCCGGTTGTCGCCATCGTCAAATTCGGGTACTTCGGGAATCACACTCTTGAGGTACACGCCCATCATCTGGCCTTCCACCTCGCCCAACTGAAACATCACGGTAACCGGCGACTGCTGCCTCGCTGCCTGGTACAGTGACTTGGTGGCATCGTCATCCTGGCTGAACAACTCGAAGTTCGCTGTCACCGATCGCTGTCCGGGCCAGATCGCTCGTGGTACGCTCGATCCAAATTCCCGCGCGCGCATCTCGACCGCGTTTTTCAACACAACGCTCGCACTCGTGATGGTGAAGAACTGCGTGGGCGACGTCCCCAGCCAGGCCTGTCCCAGGTTCCCCGGCACTACTGAGAAATCGAACGCATCCATTGGCGGCTCTTCCGGAAAACTCTGCAACTGCCCCATATCTGCTGAGAAGCTGCTGCTGTCCAAAACGTCCTGCGCCAGGCCGCTGAAGTGCACCTCGTGGTAGTCACCGTTTACCTGGATCGACATCTGGTCCACCGCCGCTCCGCACAGAAGCCTCTGCACGGCCGTCGCCGGACTCCAATAATCGAAAATGCTCGCGCTCGGTAGCTCAGTCGCTGGAACGTAGGTCGTAGTGGCGCCCACCGTGGCGCCACCTGCCGGCGAAATCGTGAACGGCGCGTTCAATTGCACTGTCTGTCCGTCCACGATCGCCGCTACGAACCGGATTTCACCGGCCGCCGCTACCGCCTGCCCCGCCGCCAGTCCGTGCGGCGAGGCGAATGTCAGCACGCCCGCGCCGGTGCTCGATACCACCACGCCCCCGCTGAAGTACAGCGGTGCCGCTCCCAGTGCCGCCTGGAATAGGGGTCCATAGCCGGGACCGCTCGCCGTTTTGTCCCAGCTCGTCAGATACGTGCGGAGTTCGAAGTTTGTGCGTCGTCTGCCGCCCGCCGGCAGCCCGAAAAACGTTCGGCTGCCGGTCTTGTCCTTGCGCTCTGCTCGTTCGAGTTGCTGCTGGATCGTCAGCTTCAAAGCCGGAATCCGGTTCGCCGCCGTGATCGATCCGACTCGTCCAAACGAGCTCTCCAACGCCGTGTAGAACCGGTTTGCGTTTGACGAAATATATGAGGCCATTTCAGCTCCTGCTCACTCCAATCTCGAAGGTGACCTTGGCCACCTGTATCAAATTCTTCCCGCCGCTCTTGACGGCTCCGAACGATACCTCGTATCCGCCGCCATAAAACATCCCGTCCGCCCAATCGCCGCGCCCTTGATTCAAAACCCGCGTGACCGCATCGGCGTACAGCTCCACCGTGTCTTGCAGTCCTTCCAACCGGTCCTGAGAGTGTCTGACCTCGATCGCCATCTGGAGATGGCCCGAGAAACTACGGAACTTCTCCCTGAGGTCGTTCACGACTTTTTCGCAGTACACGTGCACGGTGGGATATTTGACCCCGCCGCTCCGCTCCGCCAGTTCCGCCGCGACGTTCTGCGCCCTTACCTGCGACGGGTCCAGCAGACCCGCCGATTGGTCTCCCGCCGTCAGAGCTGCGATGCTGCTGTTGATACCGGCGGGAGCCGCAATTCGCTGAATCACCTTGGCTGTCGCTGCAGCTCCGATTTTTGCTGTCATCATCCCCTCTGAAACACAAATGGAATTCGCTGCACGTAGCTCGGACCTTGTCCATCGCCGGGCGCCGGGCCGGACGTGCTGGGCGTGTTCGCCTGCTGCCATGCCTGTCCCACTGCGATCGGCGTCTCGTTCTGGCGCGCCATAGTGTCCGGATCGGCTCCGATATAGACGTTCCAGCCTGTCGCTGCCGCCGGTGCCGTCCCGGTACGTACGACCAGCGTATTTAAGGTAGTGGTGAGCGCCGACGGCAGAGCAGGGCGGCCCTCTTCGGAACCGTTGGTCCAGGCCATCGTGACGTAGTAAGTCCCGTTCGGCAGACTACCTCCCGAAGCCATTTCCAGCTCTGGAGTGCTCGCCTGCGGCACCGGGTTGGTGGCGATCCCCACTCCCAGTTGCATCACCTTTTCGCGGGCCCATTTCGCCTTCTCCCGAAACTGGTCGCGTTTGGCTTTGTACCGGTCGTTCAACTGGCTGAAGTAGGCATCCCCGTACACTAATGCAAGAACCGTATGTGTGTGCCACAGCTTCAGTGCCGGCGTGATTACCACGCTGTCCAGCCCCGGTGTCGTAGGCATCCAGGGTCGATCGGTCGGACTGCCCAGCCTGGCTAGTAACATCTCCAGTTCGAGCCCGAGTTCAGTGTCCGCCAGGCCCAGCTTTTGAGTAACATCGATTCCCTCGACGCTGGCCACCTCCAGAAGCTGGGAATCCTGCGCCGTCAGGTCTTCGAGAGTTGAGATCCCGCCATCGATGAATAGCGCCATGATTCGCTACTCCTTCGGCTGGGACGCGCCTTTCAGCCGCTCCAGTTCGGCGGTCGACAACACCGCTAGTTGCACTCGTGTTGCTGCCGCTACCTGCTCTGCCACACGTTTTGCCTCGAGTACCATCTCCCTGAACAGCCGCGCTTCCTCTGTCGAAGCCAGCCGCGCCAGTCCTTCCACAATCAGCTTGGCGGCCAGTCGGCGCGGTACCTCCGTTTTGATGCCGTCCTTTCCGCCGTCTGCGGTCTCCCGGCTCACGATAATCGGAAACTCGTCCAATAGCTTGGTCTCGACGTCCCGAATTTTCTGGTAATAGAGCTTTAAGTCCATTTAGTTCTCCAATAGCTTGGCATTCCTACCGCCGCTGCCATTTGAGCGGGGCGAACCTGCGCCCGCCCCACCCTCTGCTCCGACTAGGTGTTCACCTGCACGCCCGCCGAATTGCGCAGCACGCCGCAACCGTACAGCACGTCGACTGTGAACTGCTGGGCCAGCGTGTTCGGCTGGTAGCTCATCACCACCCGCATCCCGAAGTTGCCTAGTTCGGCGTACTCCGCGATGGCACCGGTCCCCGGCAGCGGCTGGGGCAGCCGGCGAACCACGAGGCCGATCGCGTTCTTCGTGAAGGCTAGGTTGTGCGTGGTCAACGGGCTGCCCGTCTTCTCGACGAATTGCGACCGGAACACGAAAAAGTCCTTCACCTTCCCGATCGTCCCGTCCACCAGCGCGCGGAGTCCGGCTTCGCCCGCGGTCTGATACTCGCTGAACCGCGGAATCTGCCGCCACGCCGAATACGTCGCCGCATCCACCACCATGAACTTCTGTTCCGTGGCGGGCACTTTTGCCAGAAACAGCGCCGTTTCCGCCTCGTCGATGGTTGGTTCGGTAATCGGCGAACCCGGCGTTCCAACCGGCGTGTTGGCCGTGAACTGGCTGTACAAGCCCAGCAGGTCGCTCTCGATCTTCTGAGCGATCGCTGCCACTGCCGGCTCCATGTAGATCTTCAGCAGGTCGGGAACCGCCAGCACCTTGGTGACGTCCGGAATCTGGAACGTCGCCTCGGCATGCGTGTTCAGTACGATCTGCGCATTCCCCAGGTTCGGATTCTGAGTCTGCACCGTCCCGCCCTCGGCGATGTTGTTCGCCACCATCGTCGGCGGAATCGGAACGTTCACCGTATCGCCCGCCTGCGCGAGGACCGGCTCATAATCGCGATTCACCAGGTTCCCCATAACGAGGTTCCCCACCAGCACCGGCAAAGCGTCCGCCGCCACCAGCTTCACAATCGCGTTTGCGACGTTAGTTGAGGTAATAGCTGCCATTCTTTCTCCTTATTTACTAGCGCCTGCGGTTCTCGCCGCCGGCGCTTTTCACATCCCCCGTAGGGTCTGCGACGCGACGCGCACGATCTCCTCTCGTACCCGCTGCATCTCTTCTGCGCTCATCCCTGGCCGGATTCGCTCCAGGTCCACCGTGTCTCTTCCGGTAACCGGAGCTTTGAGGGTTGCCGTCATCCCGGTCCCCCCCGTGATGCGAGCCGGGAGAAATTCCGGATTCTCCGTTACGAACGCCGATAGGTAGTCCCTCAACGGCAATTCGCCCGACTCGCTCCGCGCAACCAGCCGCCCGTCTTCGGTACGCGCGACTTCGTCCTGCACCGCCTTGTAGGCGAGGTCCAGTTTCGCCACGCCCAGCCGCTGCAGTTCGGCGCGAATGGCCGAGCTCCGCTCGGCCTCGACCGCTATCTTCCGGCTGCGCTTGTTCTCCTCCACTAGCTCATTGAGCCGGCGTTCCAGTTGTTCGCGCCGTTTGCGCTCTTCCAGTAACTCGGCCTTGTAAGCCGGTTCGCTCTTCGCCTGTTCCTGGTTGCTGAACTCCTGGATCGCCGCTCGCACTAAAGCCTGAACATCGATACCTTCCATATGTCTCCTAACGAATCCTCCATCCCACGGCCAGCTTCTGGCTCCTAGGCCGTCGGTTTTTCGGCCGCATCAATCTCCTCTGCCACCCGGCTCTTGATCTCCTGTCTCGCATCGCACAAATACTTGAACGCGAGTTTTTTGAAGATCTGTTTCTTCAATGTTTCTGACCCGATCCCCAGATCCAGCAGCTTCTTGGCATCATCCAGTTCGTTGCTGAAATCGCCGATATCGAATTCATCCAACCCTGAAACGTCGATCCCGATCTCATCCTGGCGCGCAGCCGCAATAGCCCATAGGACCTGCTTCATCGTGTCTTTGACCGCATCGCCGTATGCGCGCAGCACTTCGTACGTCATGCTGAAGTCCCTTTGTTTGCTCAAGCCCGATTGCCTCAAGTCTCCCGCGCTGGATGTTCCCGCCTGGCTCATCAGGTAACAGACTCTGTAGATTTCATCCTTGAGCCGTACAAGGTTGTCGGCAGCGATCTGATATACCTTCCCCTCCGGCTCAGTCCATCCGAACCGGTCTTCGGGCCCAAGTTGGATGTAGTAGGACTCGCCTACGATCTGGTTCCATTCCCGATCTGAGTAAACTACTGGTGTCGCGAACAGTCCCATCGTGAGCGCCCAGGAAAGGGCGTTTGACTTGTTGAAGTGCTCCAGTTGGAGTGTCGCGGCCTTGTTCATCAGCCACATTCCTTCGCTTACTCTCATGGGAAACACTGGCACCCGGCTCACACCGGCCAGCGCGTGACGTCCCTCGTCGATCAACTCGATGGGTGCGCCGTCGCCGGCCTTTCGAAAAAGCTGAAAGCTCTCACGGTCGTAGTGGATCCATCGTGTCTCCCGCTCCCACTTCGAGTCGGTGACTTTCGACAGTTGCAGGCATGAAGTCCGTATGACCGCCCATTCCAATCCGCCCGTCTGGTCGTAGTTCCAGTTGATGACTTCGTCCGGTCCGTAATCTACGAGGTAAGCGCGTGACCTGCCAGAAGCATCTTCTTCGGCACGCGTAGCCGCGGTCCCCGTAACTCGCGGAAATTCGATTACGGTGTAGCTGCTGCCGCACACTAGCGCCTGAACAAACTGCCGCCGGAAGAACTCCGTCAGATTCGTTCCCTTCAAGTCCGAGTCGTCTGCCAACAGGTCATAGAAACGCTTCGCATGCGCATCCCCGCCTTCGAACAGCATCACCGGTTCGCGGCGCATCAACGTCGCCGCGTACCAATCGATGATCGATCCGATGTAGTTCTCGTAAAACACTCGGCTCAGGCGTTCCTGATACACCTCGCTCGGCTCTTTGTGCCGGCGCACGAGGTATTCGGAGGCGTTCTGCCGTAGTTGCTCGCCACCCGCGTACAAGTCCTTGTACTGTCTCCACATCGCCTTGCGCGCGATGTACTCTGGATGCTCTCGATTTATGTTCTGCATCAAAACAGCCTCTCTCTCCGCTCGCCAATCGCCGGCAACGGCCTGCACTCCTGCCAGACCACGTATCCCAGCGCATCGGACAGGTGCGTTCTCAGGCGGTCCCGGTCCTTGTCGATCTGGTTGCTGTCGGCCTTGTAACAAACCTGTTCGAGATCCTTGGTCAACTCCTTGCATTTCCGGTCCACGAGCAGCCCCACCCTTCCTGATGCTGTCCGCAGCGTCCGGTTCATCAGGTTGATTCTGTCCCGGACATTGGGGTTTGCCCGTGGCACCCGATACTGCACCGGCATGCTCGAATGAGCGGCAAAGTATTCCCGCATCAGTTCGTAATCCGACGAGCCCGTCGTTTGCTGGTGGCTTCCCGAAGCATCTCCGAATACCACCAGGCCGGCATCGTGCCGGGGACATCGCTCCAGGAATGCTTCGCACGCCTGTTGCGTCGTGCCGTGTCGGATTACGATCTCGTCTATCACCCGCACCACGCCCTTCGCGATCTGGACAATTACCGAACTCATCGGATCCACGTTGAAATCCAGGGCCCAGAGCAGTGGCAGCGTCCGATCCACTGTCAGGTCCGTGATATGTTCGTGCCGGTTGAACGACGAGTAGACCCGTCCCCCATCCATGCTGAGATACGCACCCAAGACCTCCTGCTGATAAAAGGTCTCGTCATAGCTCTCTCTCAGCCGCTCGTAAAAGTCCCCGATACGATCCAACAGATACCGGTTCTCAAACGGTTCTGCCAGTATTACTTCGTACCCCGGCGCGCGGTCCGAAATAAACCTCCGGTGCACCCAGTCGAAGCCCTTGGGAGTCCACACCGCAAAGCCGCACAACCTTCCGGCTTTCGGGTCCCTCAGCCGGCCTTGCAGGCGGAGCCAGGCCTCCTCCTGCGTATAGGTCAGTTCATCAAGCCCAAACCATGCCAGGTTTGTGCCCCGCAACCGTTCGAATTCATCCACCGGCCGGAACAGGATCCTCGACCGGGTGTCTTTCATGACCAGGATGTTCTCCGCCTTGTTATGCTCGTACGAGATCCTGTTGCTTTCGAGAATCTCGAACAGCGTCGCTTGCGTGGCGTCCCGTAGCATCGGATAAGTGGGCGCTCCCAGGAGCCCCAGTCGGCCAGGATTGAGGTAGCTCAGCCGGACCGCCTCCTGGCAAAGGGCCTGGCTCTTCCCGCTGCCGATCGGCCCCGAGAAACCCTTGAATCGTGCTTGTGAGTTGTGAAACCGCTTCTGCGAGGGCAGCGGCTTATACGCGATATCTACTTTTCGGGTGTTGTCGCTGCCGGTTCCACCCATGTAACCTTGATCTCCTTGGCTTCGTCTTGCGCTAGCTCCTGTTCCAGTTGCATTAGCTTCAGGAAGTCACCGACGGTTGGCTTGAAATCATCAGTCTCGAGTTTTGCCTCCATCTTCGTAATTGCCACCTCCAGTAATTGTGCTATCCGGATCTTTTCCTTCATCTGTTTCCAGCGATCGCAGTCCTTGCACTCCTTAGGGGCGTTCGCCTGACGAGTCGTCCTTTTCGCCATCCTGTTTTTCAAATAGAAACGGCTCCGCATTTCTGCGGAGCCGCGCAACCCTCCTCCTGATTTGAAATTAGCACCGCTACAGTCTCAGCTAGCCGGCCCGGCCTGGCCAACTAATTGAAAACATAGCCTAATAAGTTTTTGGATGATTTGTGACGAGGAATTTTCCGCCTGCTTGTTTCACGTGAAACAGACTTTTTCCCAATAAATTCGCCATTCGCCGCATCTGGGGTCCTTCGAAGACAAGGTAGTACCGCTCCGGTGAGGTCCACAGCCGCCGCACGTCGTTGTCGTCGATAAAGACACCCTGCGGCGCGTCCGGCGCAAACGACCCGTAGACCAGGTTATTCACCCGTCCGTTCAGCAGCAGGGCCTGCCGGTCCGTGTAGAAAAAAACCGACGAGAACGCATAGTATTGGTCATCGACCACTAACTTACCCGGAGGGGATTCCAGCAGCGCCTGCGCCAGCGGCCGAGATGACATGTACGGATCGAATACTACCAGCGCCAGCCGAGCCGCATGAAAGAACAGGACCATCATGCAAGTCAACATGAACAGCGGTACTCGCTTCCGGCCGAAGCTCTCCCTCCATGCCCCAATCGCCCCCGCCGCGAATGCTACTCCAGCAACCACCAATGGCAGCCGTAGATAGGCGAACGCCCGGACCGTCAGGTCCATCATGTGCCCCAAAGAGAGCGTATACACCTCGGGGTTCTGCCTCAACGCCGCCGATATGTCCCCTGGCGCTTCCACCCCCCGGACCAGCCACAGGATTGTCACAATAGCCATCGCCGCTAGCGTGCCGACCATCGCAACCACCTTCGTCCCGTATTGCAATACTCGATCCCCGCTCGCAATTGCTGACCCGAGCAGAAGCGCCAACGCCGGGTAGCAGGGCATCGAATAGTATTCCTGGGTCGTCGAAAACGTGAAGAACACCAGGATGAAGCCACACCAGCAGAGAGCCATCAGTCGCACTCGCGAAGCCCGATCCGGGGCACGGTATTGCAGCCTGAGCGTAGCTGGCAGGTACACACTCCAGGGAAACAGCCATAGCAGGTGAAACAGCCAGAAGTACAGCCGTGGCACGGTGTTGTAATCCCGCGGATAGCGCAGGTTCAGGAACCGCAGCACGTGCTCATTGATGAAGTAGAACCAGAAGAAGCCGTGATAAGCACCCCGCTCGCTGTGCATCGTGAAATCGAAGTACGGCGGGTTGCGCACCGTGGCCAGCACGTGCCAGGGAGCCGCAATCAGCAGAAACAGGAGGGTGCCGGTCGCCGGCCGCAGGCGCGCCCATGTCCTCTTGACGAACAGTTGCTTGGTTAGCCACAGGTACAGCATGCCGGCCGCAACCGGAAAGACCGCGGCGATCAGCCCCTTCAGCAGCAGCCCCGTGCCCATCGAAGCCCACATCACCATCGCCCAGATAGTCGGATGTCGTTCTCCGTCCTCGAGGGTCCTCAGTAGGGCCCACAGCGCGAGCGTGATGCTCAGCGTGAGGATCGCGTCCGGTATCAGAATTCGCGTGAACAGAAACAGTCCGACACTGGTTGCCAGCACCAGGCCCGAGTACATGCCCGCCCGCCGCCCGAAAGCCCACGCTCCAAACAGCGCGGTTACCCAGCACAGCGCCACCGTACACAGTGCGATCGGAATGCGTGCCGCCCAGTCATGCGCTCCGAAGATCAGAAACGACACCGCAATCATCCAGTATTTCAGCGGTGACTTTTCCAGGTAGGCGATCCCATCCAGCCGTGGTGTCACCCAGTCGCCGGATTGCAGCATGTTTCGGGCGATCTGCGCCTGCACGGCATCGACGTCATCCATCAGTGATGGCGGGCTGATGATACAACCGATAAAGATCAGGGCCGCGACAATCGCTACGATGAGCTGGTTGCGAGCACACGCGCCGGCCGCGCTTCTTCCGCTGGAGGAAGGGCCTCGACCTTCCATCTCTTCATCCACAGGAAAAGCGTCAACAGGCCCCATAGGTGATATCCGACATTCGTACGCCTCTCCATATGATCGCGTATCAGGGAGTGGATCGCGCGCGCCTCGAAGATACCGGTATCTTCTATCGCGTCCGGAGTAACGGTGTCCAGCAGCAGGCCGCGCAGCGGTCCTCGAAACCAATCGTGCGTAGGGATGTCGAAACCCGTCTTCCTGCGCGTCAAGACGCACTCCGGCAGCTTGCCGCGCATCAGTTCCCGAAGAATGAACTTCTGCCGGAAGCCGCGGATTTTCAGCTCCGGAGGCAGGGAGGCCGCGAAATCGACAATCCGCGGATCAAGAAACGGGGGACGCACTTCCAGCGAGTGGGCCATGCTCATCCGGTCCGTCTTATAAAGGATGTCGTCCGGCAGGTAGTAATTCTGGTCCACCCGCAGATAGCGGTCCACCCCACCGGCGCCTTCCAGGGCCAAATGGTCCACCAGCGCACGCAGACCGTTCCCGTTCGCCGCGCGGCGGATCTGTTTGCGCTGCTCGTTGGAGAACGCCCCGTTCCAGAAGAAATGCGCTTCGTCCGGATCGAGCAGGCTCCCTTCCAGCCAGCGCTTCAGCTTGTATTCCAGGCCGATCTTTTCGTCGGAAACCGGGATGTACCGTTCCAGGGCACGGTGAATCCCGCGGCGCAGAATGCCCGGAACCAGCCGCAGAGGTCTTACCAGCCGGTCGGCGACATAAGTCAGATATCCGCCGAAAAGCTCGTCGGCGCCCTCACCGGACAGCGCCACCGTCACGTGGCGGCGAGTCATCCGCGAGAGATACCAGACCGGCAGGGCGCCGGCATCGGCACTGGGCTCATCCGAGTAGTACGCGAACTCCTCGATTGCGCTCTGCAGTTCCACGTCCGGATTCAGGTCGAACTCATGATGCTCGGTCCCGTAAACCTCGGCGACCTGCCGAAAATACTGGCTTTCGTCAAAGCTTCGCCCCGAAAAGGAAACTGAAAAGGTCTCCAACGGACGCGAACTCAAGCTTGCGGCGTAGTGCAGGATCGTGGACGAGTCCAGTCCACCCGACGCCCACACCCCCAGTGGGACGTCTGAAACCAGGTGTTCCCGCACCGACTCGCGGAGCAGCCAGTCCAGTTCCTCCTTCGCTGCGGAGACAGATAGGGAACGCCGGCTGGGCACCGCGGTTTTGTGCCAAGGCGCGAGCCGTACCCGCCCGGGGTGCCATTCCAGGACGTATCCCGGCGGCACCTTCCGGATGCTCTCGATCAACGTTCTGGGTCCTGGAACGTAGTTTACGGACAGGAAGGAATCGAGCGCCTCCAGGTCCAGCCGCCGAGGGACATCCGGATGTTCCAGTATCGCCTTGAGTTCCGAGCCAAAGAGAATATCGTCACCGCGCAGACAGTAATACAGCGGCTTGATCCCCATCCGGTCGCGCGCCAACACCAGCCGCCGGCTCGACTCGGTCCAAAGCGCCGCCGCGAACATCCCCCGCATGCGGGAAAAGCATTCGGTATCCCACTCGAGAAACGCGTGCAGGACTGTCTCCGTGTCGCAGTTGGAGATGAACCGATGGCCCGCGACTTCGAGGTCGCGCCGGATTTCCCGGTGGTTGTAGATCTCGCCGTTGAACGCGATGGCGGTGTCGCCGTCTTCACTGAGGAATGGCTGATCGCCACCGTTCAGGTCGATGATCTTCAGGCGTACCGCGCACAGCGTAACCAAGCTGCCCTCGTGAACGCCCTGCTGGTCCGGCCCGCGATGGCGCAACGCGCCCGTGATCCTGTCCGCAAGGCCCCGCTCAATGGCGCGGCCTAGACGTGAAAATCCCGCGATCCCACACATCCCCGTCTATACCAAACAAACACAATGGATTATCCACTCTACAGGTGGATTGTTGATGAATATAACATGAAATGGCGGCGGTTGCGCGCGTCACACTGTGAGAGGATTTCCCGTTAAATATGTCCGATTTCTCTATCAACCTTTTCACAGGTGGTGACGTCTAATCTGCGAGACCGGTAGGAGGAGGTCACCACTTGCGGCCGCTCGCGTTCGTGCTCACGTGGTTCGTGCTTGCCTCCTGCGGGCCTCCAACACCGCACTCCACCCACGCTGCGCCACCCGCCGACACGCCGAAGCCCACCAGGGCCAAACGCGAAGTCCGTCTGACCGGCACGATCGAGGCGGTCCATTCCTCCAAGGTGGTGGTACCCCAAATCTGGGGCCAGGGTGGCCCCGCAACCCTGACGAAACTGATTCCCAATGGAGTCCGCGTCAAGGAGGGCGACCTGATCGCCATTTTTGACAACACCTCCCAACTCGACAGCCTCCGCAGCGCCGAAGCCAAGTATGACGACCTGGTGCACCAGGTCGACCAAAAGGCGGCCGAGAACCGCGCCGAGGCGGAGCAGCGCCTGGCCGATCTCAAACAGGCGGAGGCCGATCTCGCGAAAGCCGAATTGGAGATGCAGAAAGGACCCGTCCTGACCGAAATCGACCGCCTGAAGACAGAGGTGAGGGTGCAGATGGCGCGGCAGCACGCGGAAAGCCTGAAAAAGTCGAACGCATCCCACGCCACGTCCGACGCGGCCGCCCTGCGCGTCCTCCAGTTACAGCGCGATCGCCAGAAAGTGGTGGTCGAGCGCACGCAGAGTAACCTGTCGAAACTGGAGCTTCGGGCGCCGCTGGCAGGAATGGTGGCGCACCAGAGCCTCTACCGCTACAACACCATGGGGCACGCGCAGGAAGGCGATCAGCTTTACCGTGGACAGCCCCTGGTCAGCATCTTCGATCCTTCGGAGATGCTGGTTCGGTGCGCAGTCGGAGAACCCGACGGGGCCGCCCTGGTGGAAGGCGCGCGAGCCACGGTCTATCTGGATGCGTACCCCGACCTGGCCCTGCCCGCGCATTTCGAGTTTGCCAGTCCCGTGGCCGCGTCGGCCCTGGGCAGCCCCATCAAAACGTTTACCGCGGTTTTCAAACTCGACAAAGAGGATCCACACCTTATGCCGGATCTGTCGGCGGCAGTAGTGGTGGAGGGCCCGCCGGCCGGAGATGGCCGATGAGCGCCGCTACGAAACCCATCCCAGTCCCTCCCGAGCCCGCAAGACTCCGGCGCAAGGCGCGCCTGCGCCGGATCCGATATTGGTTGAGCTTCCTCCTGGTAGTGCTGGGAATTGGTGGTGCGTCGGCCGGGGTCTACCGGTGGCGGCAACGTCAGACCGCCGTGGATGTTCCGGTGGCGCCCGCGCGCAAGGGCGAGTTTCTGGTGATCATCCGCTGCCGCGGCGAGTTGAGGGCGCTTCGATCGGCGGCGGTGTACACTCCGAGGATTCCGAATCTGCGCATTGCGTGGATGGTGCCGTCCGGAGAGAAGGTGAACGCCGGCGATCCCATCATCCGCTTCGACTCGAGCAGCGCGCAGCAGGAACTGGCGCAGAAAGAAGCAGGGCTGAAGCAGGCCCAGGCGACCCTGGATCAGGCGTTAGCCCAGGCGCGCATCACGGCCGAGCAGGACGCCAGTAACCTGGCCGACGCGAAGTTCACAGTCGAGCGCGCTCGACTGGAGGCTTCCAAACAGGAGATCGTCAGCCGTATCCAGGGGGAAGAGAGCAAGATCGACCTTGGCGTGGCCGAGCAAAAGCTGAAGGTGCAGGAAGCAACGGTCGAACTCCATGCGGCCTCCGACAAGTCGCGGGTCGCATCACTGACGCGGCTTCGCGACCAGGCCCGGAGCGACGTTGAGGTGACCAAGGCACGGCTCACCGAAATGGAGATCAAAGCTCCTAACTCCGGGATTGTGGTCCTCTACATGAATTACTCGCAAGGCGGAACCAACGCCCGCCAGTTCAAGGTGGGTGACAACGTGTTCGGGGGAATGGGCCTGGCCGAAATACCCGACCTTTCGACCTTGCTGATGGACTCCAAGGTCGAGGAGATCGACCGGGGCCGCATCGCCGTAGGCAACGCCGTCCGAATCCGCGTCGATGCGCTTCCCGAGTTAACCGTCTCTGGCGAAATCACCCAGATCTCCCCGCTGGCCGAACTGGCCTACGAGTTTCCGCCCACGCGCAGTTTTCGCGCCTACGCGCGGCTTCCGCAACCGGATGAGCGCCTCCGCCCCGGAATGAATGGCGGCATGGACATTATCATCAACCGCATCCCGGACGCGATCAGCATTCCCACGAAGGCGCTGTTCACACGCAATGGAAAACCGATTGTGTACCTGGCGAGCGCGGGTCATTATCGCGCTGTCGAGGTCGAGGTGACGGCGCGGAACCCCGATGAAGTGGCAGTCAAAGGCATCCCCGCGGATGCCTCGGTGGCCTTGGCCGATCCCGAGAAGAAGGACCAGAAGAAATGAGAATACGAATTTTGGTCTCCATCGTCGTGGCGGCGGTACTCGGCGTCGTAGGGTGGGGAGGGATCCACGTCGTGAAGGTCCTCACCGCAAATGCCACCCGCTCCGAGGTGCCCACTACCCACATCAAGAAGGGCAGGGTCACGATCACGGTCGCGGCGCGAGGTGAGCTCCAGGGCGGCAATTCCGAAATGCTGACGGCTCCCATGGTGGGTGGCGGCGACCTGACGATCCTGTCCCTGCGCGACCCTGGAGAACTCGTGGCGGCCGGCGATGTCGTGGTGCAGTTCGATACCACCATGCAGGAATATAACCTCCGCGAAGCCCAAGCCGACCTGGCGGAAGCCGATCAGCAGGTAATCAAAGCCGAGGCCGACTCCCAGGCCAGCGAGGAAGAGTCGCGCTACGCGGTGGTGGCCGCCCAGGGGGAAGTGAAACTGGCGGAGTTGGAGGCGCGCAAGAACCCGCTGGTGGCGCCGATCCAGGCCAGGCAGAATGACCTCGCGCTGGAAGCTGCCAGGAACCGACTGCGCCAGGCGGAACAGGACTACAAGAACAAGAAAACCACCACCGCCTCGGCGATCGCGATTCAGAAGGCTGCGCAGAACAAAGCTCGCGTGATGGCCCAGATGCAACAGCGCAATATCGACAGCATGACCCTCAAGGCCAAAACCGGCGGCTACGTGAACGTGGCGGAGAACCGCAACGGCATGATGATCATGTATCGCGGCATGACCTTGCCGCCGTTCCAGGTTGGCGACACGGCGCGCGCGGGTCAGGCGATCGTGCAGATTCCCGACCTGACCAACTGGGAGGTCAGTGCCAATGTCGGGGAATTGGATCGCGGGCATCTGGCTCCAGGCCAGAAGGTGTCGGTTTCCGTGGTCGCCCTGGCCGGCAAGTCCTTTCCGGGTCACGTCAAACTGCTGGGCGGAACCACCGGCCCTCCATGGGACCGCCGGTTCGAATGCCGGATTGCGCTGGACCAGGCCGGTCCGGAGTTACGTCCAGGCATGACCTCCAACCTGGTGATCACGGTAGATACGCTCCAGGATGTCCTGTGGGCACCGTCACAGGCTTTGTTCGAGAGCGATGGCCGCACGTTTGTATATCTTCGCGGCCCGAACGGTTTCCGGCCCCACGACGTGACCCTGGTGCGCCGCAGCGAAGCGCAGGTGATCCTCAGCGGGGTCGGCGAAGGCGCCGTGGTGGCCCTCTCCAATCCCGCGCAGGAGGCCCAGCCCGCGGCCAGCAAGGACGGGGCGATGAAGGCTCTCTCCAAATGATTTTCCGGTTTTCCGACATCGGCCAGGCGTTGGCCAATTTGCGCGCCCAGAAAACGCGGACCCTGCTCACGGCGTTGGGCATTGTCTTCGGCGTCGGATCGGTCATCGGGATGCTGGCGATCGGCTCCGGCGCCAAAGAGGAATCCCTGCGGTTCATCGAGCAACTGGGTGTGCGCAACATCCTGATCGATTCGCGTCCGGCCGCCAGCCAGGAAGAGTTTCAACAGCGTCGCAGGTCTTCCCAGGGTTTGTCGGAACGTGACGTGCGCATTCTCAAAGCCAACATTGAGGCCATGGAGACGCTTTCCGCGCGACGGACGCTCCATCCGGCGCGGGTGCTTCCCAAGCCCGCGCGAGACATACCGGAGCTCTACGGCGTGAACCCGCCCTACAGCGTGATCCACAGCCTGCGCCTGGTGGAGGGCAAGTTCTTCGACCAAGGGGACGACGCCGCCAGCGCCAGCGTTTGCGTCCTCGGCGAGAGCGCCAAGGTGAACCTGTTGGGGTACGCCCCGGCTGTCGGGAAGTTCGTCAAGGTGAACGACACCTGGCTGGAGGTAGTGGGAGTACTGGGCGAACAGCTCATGGCCGGTTCGCAGAGCTCCGGCGGCGCGATGCAGGATATCAATAACATCATCTACATCCCGCTGAACACGATGCAGTACCGCTTCTGGGACCAGAGCGCCTACATGAAAGACGATCTGGATGGCGTGGAACTGCGGCTGAAGGGGGATGCCGACAGCATCGAAGTGGCTAAAGTAGTGACGGCGGTACTGAACTCGACGCATCACGATACGCAGGATTTCACGGTGACCATACCGGCCGCCCTGCTGGCCCAGCAACAGCGTACGCAAACCATATTTACATACGTGATGGTCGCGATCGCCGCGATCTCACTGCTGGTAGGGGGCATCGGCATCATGAATATCGTGCTGGCGACGGTGCTGGAGCGGACCCGCGAGATTGGTATCCGCCGCTCGATCGGGGCGCGGCGCTTCGACATCGTGCGCCAGTTCCTGACCGAGTCGGTGCTGATCTCGGTAGGCGGCGGGCTATTGGGGATCGGGTTCGGCTTCTTCCTGGCGTGGTTGATCGCCCGGACGGCGGAATGGAAGACCATCGTGACCACGGCCTCGGTCGTGATCGCGTTCGGTGTGTCGGTGGCGGTAGGTGTGATCTTCGGAATCTATCCGGCGGTGAAAGCTTCTCACATCAACCCGATTGATGCCTTGAGATACGAATAGGACCGCCGTTTTGACGCGCAGGGGACGCGCAAAGATGCGCAATTGCCCGGCAACCAAATGCCACTCATTCGGTGGCTGTGTCGGGTCACTTTTTTGTCGCGCAAAGGAGGGAGCCGAAGCCTGACGCGAATCAAAGGCCTGTATTTTAACGAGGCGCATCAAGGTATACATTGTTGAAGAATGCGATTCTCGCCTCAGATCTAAACACGCCGCGCCGGGCGTGTAGGCATTGCCCCCGGACGGGTGCCAGGTTCGGTCCGCCTCATTAACGGCTTGCCACAGCCAGGACGACGGAATCCAGCCGGATTGTCCCTGCCGTTTGCCGTCCACCAGCTTCACAAAGATGTAGTCTCCTTCTCTACGGATAGTTTCTGCGCGAACCGGGCTGTCGGCCAGGAAGCCGCATCCATAGCCGATGAGATCGGCAATGCGCTTGCGCTTTTCGAGGCCTTCCATAGAAAGCGCCTGTTGGAACTCCTCAGCACATTTGCGGTCAGATCCCAAAAAAACAGACGTGCTGACGCTATTGACAGACGGCAGCTTTGCGAGTTCGGCGTTGCGGACCGCTGCCGCGGCGGCGTCGCGCTTTTGTTGAGCCGCGCGGGCAGCAAGCGCCCTGGCCCGATCGCGGCGCGCCTTAACTTCATCTGGATCGGGAGTTCCGCCCAGAAGCGTGATGACGATATCGTTGATTGTGAGGGATGGCGCATCAATGGAGCACGCTCCCCAAACCTTGTAGGGTATGCCGGTTTCGTTGCCGATGTAATCAGTCCTGACTGTGATTGCGAAGGCTCTCTTTTCCCCGCTGGCGTCCAATCCGCTGACCTTGGCCGAAAAAGCAGGCGCTTCCCACGACATGCCGGTTTGGTTCTCCGCGCCGGAACGGCCCCCCGTACTTCAGCAGAAGAGCCGCAAGGCCGCTGAAACGCCGTTCCGGGAAGCGCGCCTCGAGCCGTTCGGCTTCTTCCTTCAAGGACTCGATAATTCCGTCCGCGCCGGCCATCCTAAGATTCTCACGCGCCGACCGCATACATTCAATGGCGACCGTTGTGTACAGGGAACGACCAACGCCGCGCCGACTAACCGCGCTAGCGTGCATTCCGCCGAGACCATCGCCGTCGAACCCCCGTGGGCCGGGGATGGCGGGCCTCGAAGACGGCACCGGCGGCGTCCAGCTTGGGAATCCATCCGCTTGTTGAATCCAAATCACTTGCGCGTTTCTGTTGCGACTTCCTGAATCCAGAACGCCTCGCCGAATCAGCTTTTTCCAGGATCGTCAACCTGATTGAGGCACGAACGAGACAAGCGTCCTGACCCTTGTCGAGGGCCGGAGGCTTCGATATGCTCTCCGCCATGAGACCCTTGGCCCTATTGTTGATGGCGGGCGCCCTGTTCGCGCAAAGCCTTCCCATTGTGAGCGCTCCGCCTTATAAGCTCCCCGATTCTGTTGCGGAGCGGCTCAGCCCTTCGGACCGGGAACTCTTCAGTAAGCTGCTCCACGTTGGATTGGAGGCGGCGTGGGCGGCGGTTACCAACGAGGGTTACCCGCAATGCTTCATCAACGAATTGCACCCCCTCAACACCGGGCGTCGGATGGTCGGCAGGGCACGAACTATGCGCTACTTGCCGAACCGCAAAGACTTGCGTGAGAAGATCTATTCCCGCCCACAACTGAATTACCGCTCGGCGGAGGAGGCTCAGCCCGGTGATGTGCTGATTTTCGATGCCGGTGGTGAGACCCGCTCCACCGTTTCGGGTGCGATCACAACGACGCGTTTCTTGATGCGCGGCGGCTCCGGCATCGTGGTGGACGGGTGTATGCGCGACGTTCCAGACCTCACGTCGATGCCAATCAGCATCTATCTCCGCTGTGGCCACGCTTCCAGCGTCAGCCCGATTCTGATGAGCGTCGATTATCAGGTTCCCGTGCGGATTGGTGGCGTCACCATTATCCCCGGGGATATCCTGATCGGCGAGGACCACGGGATTCTGGTCATTCCGGCATCGATCGTAAACCAGGTCCTGAAACAGGCCACCGAGCATAACCAACTGGAAGAGTTCCAGCGGCACCTGTTGCTCCAGGGGGAGCCGATTTATGGTGTCTACCCGGAACTGAACGAGGCCAACCGCAAGAAATTTGAGGAATTCAAAAAGGAGAAGAAGTGAGGTGGACCAAATGAAACCTAGAATGATACTGCTCTTCGTCGTCCTTGTGGTCGGCTTGACCGGCCAGCAATCGACGCCGCCGGAAATCCCACTGTACCCCGGAGTCGCTCCCGGCTCTGAGAACTGGAATTGGAGCGAGACCCAGACCACGAGTCCCGCGGGCATCCCCATGGTACAGAATGTGGTCCGGCCCGTTCTCCAATACTACCCCGCTGACAAGGACAGCGCTGTTGGAACAGCCATGATCGTTGCGCCCGGAGGCGGATTCCGAAATCTGATGATGAGCTATGAGGGTGTGGACGTCGCCCGCCGTCTGAATCGCCTTGGCATCGCTGCGTTCATATTGAAGTATCGGCTGATCTATACAGATCCGAAGGCGCCCGCCGGACGCGGTAGCGCCGCCGCAACCGGCCCGCAAGGCGGTCAGAACGTCAGAGGACTGGCCGGTGCCGGTGGCCGGCAGGCGGTACGTGTGGTTCGCCGGCACGCCGCTGAATTCGGCGTGCGCCCCGACCGAATCGGCATGATCGGCTATTCTGCTGGCGGGGCTGTGCTGCTCGCCGCTGTTACCGGCCCGGCCGACTCCCGGCCCAACTTCGCCGCCCCGATCTACGCGGCCGGTGCCGATACTGCCAAACCTCCGGAAGACGGAGCGCCGCCACTGTTTATCGCGGTGGCTTCGGACGATCAGGCAGTTGGCTGGCAAGGCTCGGTGGATCTCTACACGGCGTGGCGCAAGACCAACATTCCAGTCGAATTGCACGTCTTTCAGACGGGTCGGCACGGATTCTCGAAGAAGGGTGGCGGCGCTGACCATTATCTCGACCGCCTGGAAGAGTGGCTCAGGGTCAACGGCTGGCTGTCAAAGCCCGCGATGTGATAGAGCGATTCAGTTGCGCGCCTGCAACGAATTCCTGAATCCGGATCGCCGCCCAATCAACGACTTCTGGAGAGTTTTCCCCCTTTGCGGGAGTCCTCAGCCCAAGCCGCTATCCGCCTGCTGGTTTTCATCGCAGTAATGGTCTGCCGCTCGTCTTGACAGAATCTCCAGCAGGACTATCATCTAATCAGGAGGAACTCTGATGAAGAAGTTCTTTCTATTCCTGGCGATAACGCCGGTCTGGCTTTGCTTCTTAGGCTGTTCAGCTTCGTTTGTCGGTGCTTGGGCTCTGCAGACTATTTCGGGCATTTCGCTGGACTTCTCGAATACCATCGGCAATGCCCGGATTCTTGCTGTCTCGGAAATCAGCCAGTCGGCTTTTGAGGTTTCAGCTTCACTTGTCGTGGTACTGACCGTGGCAGCCATAACGATCCTGGTCTTGCTTTTCTCCGGCATCTGGGGTATCTACGTTGCGAGTCGGGATAGCCAGAGCCGTCAAAAGCATTTAGCTGTAATTCGCCAAAAAACGCCAGTTCTCCATCTGGCATAAGGCATCCGAGCCGGTCCTTTAAGCGGCTAACTATAACTAGCCAAGGGCTTCGCCCTTGATATCCCTTCGGGATATAGAAGTCAGGAGCCAGAAGTCGAGGAAGTCAGAATGGCAGCGGTGTAAGCGTTCAGAAGCTTGCTGACTTCTTCCAGCAGGATGGTGAGTTTCTGGGTGTCGCCGTATTCGAGGTCCCTGGCGAGGATCAGAAAGTAGCGGCATTCTTCTACCGATCCTTCGGCGATATTGAGAAACCGGGCCTTTTCCGGCTTGCTCCGCCGGCGGAATCCTTCCGCGATATTGGCTGGAATGGACACAGCCGCGCGACGCATCTGCATCGCCAAACCGTATGTCTCCTGCTTGGGAAACGCCGCGGTGAAGGTGTATGCCTCCAGGACAAACCCGTGCGCCTTCTGCCACACCAGCAGATCTTGAAATGTCCGCGCTGGCTTGGAAACGGCCATGGAACGGGAGGCGTTCCTGGCGGTAAGCTCCTGGTATCTCACCACACGGGAGTGTGCCATGAACGCCTTCGTCGAGCATCACAAGCATAGCATCCAGTTCGGATATCGGTGTTTCGATCGACTCCTGCTCAACGGGTTGATCCAGCCGTTCCAGCAACCCGAGCGCGTCCTCGGGTTCTTCAACGTGTACCGCGACGGAAAGAGGGTGACCAGAAGGACCTTGACGGAGATCGCCGACCAGTTCCAGTATTGGCTGAAGAATCGTTCCCAGAAGTGGGGTGCCCCAATTCTCGAACCCTCCGATGGCTCGGGCGATGATAGCCGGCGCGATCGACTGCTGGACCCGTATTTCCAGAATGCCAAGCCCAACCAAGTGGTGGCAATCGTGAAAGCGCGCGAACCGGCGCGGATCCTGGTAGCCATCGGAGATCGGGACAACGACAGCCCCCACCTGGAGTACAAACAACGCTGGGTGAATCAGTTTAACTTCTACCTGAGCGACGCGCACTGGGGCCGGATGTTTGTCCGGATGTGCCCGTACTTCCCGTTCTCCGCGCGGGTTTGCCTCAACCAACACCACTGGCTGGCGATCCGTATGCAAGAGGAGGGAATCGATTTTCAGCAATGCACTAACGCCTTTCTGAAGTGCGCCAATCCGGCGCGTCTACAGGAACTCGCCGACTCGCTCACCACCCAGGACCTGTTGCGCTGCGGTCAGAAGTGGCTCGCCGCTTTCACTCCCTTCATCTCCGACAGGGAACGAAAGCAGGCCGGCTGTCAACACCGGCTGTTCTTCGCCCAGGTGGAGTACTGTGACAACCTCATCTTCCACCGCCGCGCCGCGGTCGATGAACTCACCGAACGTCTGCTGGATCTGAACCGCACCATCGGACAGCCCAAGAAGATCACGATGATCTTCGGCCGCAAGGTGACCAAGGAATACAAAGGCAAGCTGCAGACCGTCATCGAAGATCTCGACCTGCCCAATCCGGTAATCCGCAGTCACTATGGACACGGCTTCGCCAAGCAGTACGTCCGCGACGACCGCATCTTGCGAACCGAACCTGCCACCAACAACGTGTACGACTACGGGGTCAACAAAGACGTCGCGAATCTGCCTCACCTCCGCAAGCGCATGTCCGAGATCATCGACCACTATCACGACGTGCAGCAGGACGTCTTGGAAACCTTCGTGGATCGAGGGCAACTGCGGAAACTGGCCGAACCCACTGTCCTACCCAGTGGCCGTCGCATACCCGGCCTTAAGCTCGACCATCCGCGCCAATTGGCGGTCATGCACTCGCTGGTCCGTTTCGCCAACGTGGCTGCCAATGGCAGATTCACCACCGCCGATCTCTACGGCCCTGCGCTGCATGCCTTGGGAGTCACCGATTCGCAATACTCGCTGGCCTCGTTCCGCTATGACCTTTCCAAGCTGCGAGCCAAAGGCCTGCTGGAAAGGATTCCGCACTCGCGTCGCTACCAACTCATCGGCAAGGGTTACGCGATCTGCGTAGCGTTTCTGAAGCTGTTCGAACGAATCTACGCGCCCCTGACAGCCGGGCTGCTGGCGCCATTCCGCGGCGATCGTGCACTACCAGATGACCGACGCTGCGCACTGGATCGCCTCTATCAGCGCATTGGCGACGATCTGGACGCACTGCTAAAAGCCGTGGGCCTTAAAGTCGCCGCGTGAATTGGCCCCAACGCGAACAAAATTCGCGTTGGGGCCCCTATAACGGGAACTAAGACCAATACTGTTCACTTAACAACATATCTATGATATTCTGTTTTGGGGCTAATGCCTCCAGAAGGAGGTTGTCCCATGCGCATTTCCGCCGTGGATTCAGCCACGCTTTTGATGGTTTTCTACGACGACGCCCGAGAACTGTTGCAACTCGAGTTCTGTAGCCGGGCTGTCTATCAATATTTCCAGGTGCCTGCGACGGTGCATCAGTCGCTGCTGGATGCTCCATCCAAAGGGCGCTATTTCAATCAAGTGATTCGGGGGCGCTTCCCTTACCGTCTCATCTCGCAGGGCGGTGCCGCTCCGAGGTGTGCGGAAGTCCTTGCCAGGTGCGATCGTTGAGGAGAATCCGATGGCGCGCACACTGGCGGAGTTGCCGGCCGGCAGCCGGATCACAGACTATATCAGCCTCGGCGTGATTGCTAAGTACTTCCCCGCTGAGAAGATCCACGAAGCTCTCCAGCAGACCAATCGCGCTAGCGTCCGCGAGCGCGACCTACCGGCGCATGTGGTGGTCTACTACGTCATCGCACTGGCGCTGTATATGCGGTCCTCCTATCGTGAGGTATTGCGCTGCCTGTTGGAAGGGATGCAGTGGCTGCTCGACCCTTCGGCAAAAGTGAAAGTGGCCGGAAAATCGGGCATCTCGCAGGCCCGCAGCCGCCTGGGGGCTGAACCGCTGAAGAAACTCTATGACGCCGTGGTGGGTCCCATTGCCGAGAAGCGCACCAAGGGTGCTTGGTACCGACAATGGCGATTGGTCAGCCTGGATGGCAGCACGTTGGATGTCGCCGATACCGCGGAAAATGACAAGGCATTCGGGCGACCCGGCGCCAGTCGAGGATCCAGCGCTTTTCCCAAGATCCGGTTTGTGGCCCTGCTGGAGAATGGGACGCACCTGTTGTGGGGCGCGCACATGGACCGATACGCCACCGATGAACTGACCTTGGCCGAGCAAGTGATTCCCTCACTCCGCAAGGGAATGTTGTGCATGGCCGACCGATTCTTCCCCAGTTACAAACTCTGGCGGATCGCCGCGAGGACGGGAGCGGATTTGCTATGGCGCACGCGCCAGAATGCACGCCTGGACGTGGAACAACGCCTGCCCGACGGCTCCTATCTCAGTCGCATTTACGCCTCCACCAAGGACCGGCGGAAGAAACGCAACGGGATCGTGGTCCGCGTCATTGATTACCGCTTGAAAAATGTCGCGGACGCCGAGCCGCTGTACCGGCTGATCACTACCATCCTCGATGCCCAGCAGGCACCGGCCAAAGAGTTAGCCGCCCTGTATCACGAGCGATGGGAAATCGAAACCACCCTGGACGAGTTGAAGACCCATTTACGCGGCGCTCAGATTGTATTGCGCAGCAAGACGCCGGAGTTGGTCCGGCAGGAGTTCTTGGGTCTGCTGATGGCGCATTTTGCCATCCGCGCCCTGATGCACGAAGCCGCCCTGAAAGCAGACGAAGATCCCGACCGGCTCTCGTTCGTCCACTCGGTGCATGTTGTCCAGAGACGGATGGCACGTTATGGCGCTATTCCCCCCTCGGCAGAGAAACGTCTTCCACGAGACGATCCTCGACGAAATTCTTGAGGAACGGGTTGTTTCAAGTCGCAACCGAATCAATCCCCGCGGCGTGAAGCGCAAGATGAGCAACTATAAGCTGCGGCCTCGCAAGCGCCAGCGCACAAGACGTCTCGATTTCGCCACCCAAATTAGGGTACTTAAGTGAACAATATTGGGGCTAAGACTGTGGCTCGATAGGAAGCGGTCGCTTTTGTGCCGAAGGAGTCGATGCTCTCGGGCACCGTATTCGGAAACGACCCCGCAGTGTTTGTTTGCGCGTGCATCATCGCCCAAATTCACGGTGTGACGGCCCACGTTGAGGCAGGTGATCGCGTTCCTGTAGATGAGTAGTGTCTGTGAACGGAGGGGGACAAGCAGGGAAGGCAAGTTTGACCGGCCAGATTATTGTCGGAGGCGACATCTCAAATGAAGGGTTCTTCGTCAAGGCAATTCCGAAAGGGCCGCACCTCACGCTGGCGACTACCGGCGCAGCTAATCAGCCGACATCCGGTTACTTCACTGTAAACGGCACCGACGCCACCACATTCTCCCACGCGATCTCCAACTTGCCATGAGTGGCGCTTGTAGTCGCGGGCTCGCTGTGCGTAAGCGCGATCTTGAGCGTTTCCACCAGGGATGTCGGTTTGCCCATCGCCAACGCGGTGCGCCCAATTCCGTTGATGGGTTATTGGTCGTGCTGCGATCCATGTTGATGCCCCACTGCGGCCTGCCTCGAGCGTCCGTTAGTTGCTTATTGACGATCAGCTTCCAATTCCCGCTGTCGAGATCGACGTAGAGCGTGTACTCGCCCTTTGGCACGGCCAGTCCTCCGATGTCCAGATCGGCGTCGGTGCGGAGGACGGTTGCGTCATCCGCGCCGAGGCGCCATATGGTGCCGTCCGGTTGCAGCGCGCCCGGGCCGTTAAAGACGTGCCGGCCTCTCACGGAGGGTGCGTGATAGAAGATCCAGATCAGCTTTCCTTCCCTGCCGTAGTGTATGGCGGCGATTGCTTCCGGGCTGCCTTGGTTGCCGGTGATCAGCTTGGATACGTCGATCTGGCCAAGCGCGCTGCACACCATGGATGTCATGAGCAGGTTGACCATTGCAATGCGTTTCACCTAACGCGAGCCTCCTTCAGGCGGAGTATACATCGCGATATATGGACACTGCTATGGAGACCGTGAAGGAATTTCACGCCGTATTGCTCCTGTTCGAGGCCGCACCGCCCAGAAATCCGAGTTGGCCGTTTGTCTGCGCATACCTGTTGCGGCATCACAAATGCGATGTTCCCAATAAAACCGTGGGCGATTCACTAGCCTCGATTTCCACGCGTAATAGTTCGGTTAACGCGATTGGCATGTTTGGCGGTTCGGCCACGGCTCAGGTAAATTGGATGATCAGCTTCTTGTCGCCGAACCAAGGCATCGGTGTGGGCTGATCGGCCAGACCAGAGGCGACGAGATAGGGGTTGTGTGCGCGCTTGTCCAGAGTCACCACGACCGAGGCGGTCGTGACCTCCACCCTGCCGGACAGATCCAACAAATTGCGAAAGACGGTTTTGGCTTGGGAGTGGGTGTATTCTCTACCGATGCGCTGGGCCATCATGCGGTACAGCGAACTGGCCACGAGCGTCAGTTGCATGTCGAAATCCACCTTCATGCCGACCATGCTGGAGAGCGCGTCGATATGGAAGAACTGGACGGCCTCGGAGATGCCGTTTTCGATGAGCATGCGCTGCGCGTAGCGGGTCACCAGTTCGACCGCACCGAGTTTGCGATGGTTGGTTAACAGGACGGTCGGCTCCTCGTGTCCCAGTTCCATGATGCTCAACTGGCGGAGTTCGCCGTCGTAGCCGGAGAGGGTCACGCGCTCTTCCAGCACTTTGGGGTTGCGATAGATGCGGGTCAGCGCCGGCAAGCTGATCCGCCGCCAGGCCGAATCCGGTTGACGGTAGATTTCGCGCTTCATCTTCTCGGAACGGCGGCGCAGAGTGATGAAGGAAATCCCTTCTCGGTTCAACTCCGAAAGTTTCTGGTAGGTGGTCAGTTGCGAGTCGAAAACCAGCTCGGCGGGCGGCTGGCCGGTATGCTTCTTCCAGAATCGTACGAACTGGAGAATCTCGTCGGCCTGCTCGCCTTTGGTGACGCCAGCGTTGGCATAGCGCAGAACCCGCTGTTCGGCATCGCGCGCCAGGAAGACCAGAATCCCCTTCTGCGAACGGCTGCGGCTGGAAACATAGTGCTTTTCTAAAGGTTCCTGGGCGGAATTGGCTGGCACGCTATGAAAGTCCAGTTCGAAAGAGGTGCCATGGGGCAAGCCAGCCTGCTCGACTTGATCCAACCAAGCTTCCGTGAAGCGCAGGCAGACCTTGTGGTCGATGCGCGAGGAATAGGCCGCCAGGTAGGAGCGTTTGGGGACCACGTTAATTCCCGCAAACAACGCGATCGCCTGATCCGTCACCAAGTCCATGACGTGGCTCTTGCGCTCGGTGCCGATCAGTTTCAGGGCCAAGAGGCTGCGGACGGCCTGAACGGCGGGAATCATCTGGGAACTCGGCAAGCGCGCCGCGCTGACAATCGCCGGCAGATCGATGCGATCCAACAAGGGCACAAACAGGAACAGACCGGCTAAAGGCGTACGGAAGGAACCGGGGGATAGATCCAAGTGGCGTACATCGGCGACGTCGGCGACTTCCGGCTTTACCATAACCGGGCGCTCGTCGTCGGCGCGGCGGGGCAGACGAGAGAAACCTTCTTCACGGAGCAAGACGGTCAGGGAGTTGACGCTAATGGTATGACCGGCGGCTGCGAGTTCGCGGTGCATGTCATAGACGGAGAGATTGCGTTTGCGCATGGCTACGGCCAAATCACGGACGCGGTCGCGGGCGGGCGAAGATTGCGGACCGCGATGTGGCAGGCGGAAGAAGGAAGCGCGTTTCTGGGGATCGTGGCGGAACTGATAGCAGAGGACGCGGAATGCGCCTGGGGAGTAGCCGAAGCGGCGAGCGACGTCGCCGGAGGGTTCGTCATCGACGAGGAAGGCACGGAGGGCCTCGTACTGGCGCTGCAAGGGGAACTGAGGGGAAAGGAAGAAGTTCTGGTTGGCAGGCGTCGTTATTTGATTCGCAGTGCTGGACTCCATAAACTGATCATGCTACCAAAACATGAGCCAGTCAATCGCGTGTGGCTCTCATCCTGGACAAATCGACATGAATGTGCTAGAACAGAATGCCAAGCTTGGCCTAATGTCAGGAGGTGTGATGCCCAAGATGGTGATTGAGGTTCCGGAGGAGTTTGCGGAAGTGGGAAAGGCGATGGTGGAGCATCTGGCGGCCCTGCAGCGGACGGTGTCCCGCCTCGGGGGCGGGAAAGCGGTGGATTATGCGGAAATGGAACAGGCGATGGCAGAAAGTGCGGGACGCACGGAGTTGGCCGGCCAGCGCGCCATTCTACAGAGCTTGGACATGGACCTTCCTGCGGTGATCATCGGAGGGGTGCGCTACACGCGGGTGGGACGGTGCGAGGCGCCCTACCACACGATGGTGGGTTCAGTCTCCGTCGAGAGATCGTGGTACCGTCAGTCGGGCGAGCGTGGGGGGCAACCGGGCGGCCGGGTAGTGGATGCGGTGAGCCTGCGGGCCGGCGTGGTGGAGGACGGCTGGCTGCCCCAGGCGGCGCGGGCGATGGCCCATGCGGTGCAGCAAGGCCCGTCGCGGGAAGCGGAAGCGAGCGCGCGCGAGTTTGGCCGGCTACCGTATTCGCGCGCCAGTTTCGAGCGGGTGGCCCACCTGGTCGGGGCTCTGGCCGTTGCGGATCACCAGGACATGGAAGACGCCCTGATCGATGCCGTGGAGGTGCCGGAGGAGGCCGGCTCGATTAGTGTGTCTCTGGATCGGGTCAGTGTGCCGATGGAGGAACCGCGGCGGTGGCCGGCGGGGCGGCCGAAAAAGGGCGCGCCGAAGAAGCCGGTGGAACGGAACTTTCGCATGGCCTATTGCGGTACGGTGACGCTGCACGATGCAAACGGAGTGGGACGGCACACGATTCGCTATGGATGCATGCCGGAGGGAGATCTCACCGGTTTGCGCGACCGTCTGGTTGCCGATGTCGCGACGCTGCGCAGCAAGAAACCGGATTTGAAGATTGAGCTACTCTGCGACGGGGCTCCGGAGATGTGGAATGTGTTAGACGAGGGCTTCGTCGCCAAGTTCGGTAACGATCTCTACCGCCTGGTGGATCTGCACCACCTCATGGAGAAGCTTGGGGCCGCCGCCCGCGCCATCGAGGATGCCACGGGGGCCGACCAAAAGCTCCGGCGATGGAAGATGAGCCGGCTGAACCGCGCGAGTGCGGCAAGCGGCATTCTGGAGGAGTTGACCGCCTCGGGCAGGGATGAGGGTGTCGGCACGGATCACCCCGTCCATGCGGCCATCACCTATCTCCAAAGTCACAGCGCCGACGCCGATCGTATGAACTACGCTCGGGCGCGCCGACTAGGTGGGCTTGGCACTGGCAACGTCGAGGCAACCTGCAAGAGTCTCTTCGAAACCCGCATGAAGCGCTGCGGCGCACGGTGGAAGGAGGAGACGGGTCAGCACATCGTGCAGTTACGCGCCCTCGCCCTGAGTGATCGATGGGGCCCTGCAATTGCTCTAACTCTTCGCCCGCTACGAAAGTCTGTCCGCGCGGCTTGACCGTCATGTCAATGTCCAGTATGAGAGCCACACCCAGTCAATCTGTTTTGGATGGCAAGAGAGCTGGGAAGCATTATGAGTAAGCGAGAAAGGCACGCAATGCATATAGCAGTGGCAGGAGCAAGAAGTGGTTTTCGCAGACCTTTGATCGGATAGCACTCACATAATCTAATTATAAGAACTGTATATATCTAACACCAAAGATGCGAATACGCCACTTTAGCGGCTTTTCTGATCAAATCAGGCGCTCAGCGGGGGAGCGTGGAAATCGAGGCTAGGCGCTCAGTTCTTCCGCCCGCTTCGCCAATTCGGTGAGCGTTGCGGAAAGCTTTCGGGCGGCATCGGGCTGCAACCGCATCACGACCACGAACGAGTCTGTGAGTTGCCTGTTTCTTTGACGATCAACTTCAACTCAACGACGGGACCGAATAGCTGTGTGTTCGAGGCATGCCCATCGATCGAGTCCAGTTCCAGAATACGCCCATCGTGGATGGCCGGGATTGCGTCACGAAGCTGGTCGCAGCGCCCGCTCCCCACGGTTGTTGGTTGGTTCGATCGCCGGATCGTGCAGGAACGCAGCCTCCCTCGATCATGCTGCAGACCGATTCCGTCCAGCAACCGTTGGTTGTCCTCGTCCTTCAGAAAACGAGGACGCAGGTGGGTCGTGAGTTCTTCCTCCATCCGTTCGACCTCGGCCTGGAACTTCTTGGCCTTGCCGGCCCGTTGGTCGCGCCACAGTTGGCGGGCTTCTCGCAGGATGCTCTTTAGTTTCAGACCAAAGCTGCGGGCGCGTCCAGTCTTGTGCTCCAGCACCTCATTAATATTCTCCTTGAGGTGATCCAAGCATTTCTGCTGCTTGACGCCCAGCAACTCCTCGGCATCGTAACTCTTGCCCCGGTCGGTGACCATCCCTCCCGCATAGTCCGCGGGAATCAGTTCCCGGACCTCTTCGTTGCGATGCCGGCGGCGAATCTGAAAGCGTGTGGCTCTCATCCTGGACAAATCGACATGAATGTGCTAGAACAGAATGCCAAGCTTGGCCTAATGTCAGGAGGTGTGATGCCCAAGATGGTGATTGAGGTTCCGGAGGAGTTCGCGGAAGTGGGAAAGGCGATGGTGGAGCATCTGGCGGCCCTGCAGCGGACGGTGTCCCGCCTCGGGGGCGGGAAAGCGGTGGATTATGCGGAAATGGAACAGGCGATGGCAGAAAGTGCGGGACGCACGGAGTTGGCCGGCCAGCGCGCCATTCTACAGAGCTTGGACATGGACCTTCCTGCGGTGATCATCGGAGGGGTGCGCTACACGCGGGTGGGACGGTGCGAGGCGCCCTACCACACGATGGTGGGTTCAGTCTCCGTCGAGAGATCGTGGTACCGTCAGTCGGGCGAGCGTGGGGGGCAACCGGGCGGCCGGGTAGTGGATGCGGTGAGCCGGCGGGCCGGCGTGGTGGAGGACGGCTGGCTGCCCAGGCGGCGCGGGCGATGGCCCATGCGGTGCAGCAAGGCCCGTCGCGGGAAGCGGAAGCGAGCGCGCGCGAGTTTGGCCGGCTACCGTATTCGCGCGCCAGTTTCGAGCGGGTGGCCCACCTGGTCGGGGCTCTGGCCGTTGCGGATCACCAGGACATGGAAGACGCCCTGATCGATGCCGTGGAGGTGCCGGAGGAGGCCGGCTCGATTAGTGTGTCTCTGGATCGGGTCAGTGTGCCGATGGAGGAACCGCGGCGGCGGCCGGCGGGGCGGCCGAAAAAGGGCGCGCCGAAGAAGCCGGTGGAACGGAACTTTCGCATGGCCTATTGCGGTACGGTGGCCGAGTCACGTTCCGGTGGAAGGACTATGCGCACGGCGGCAAGCAGCGGAAAATGACCCTGTCGGCGAATGAATTTCTACGCCGCTTCCTGTTACACGTTTTGCCGAAGGGCTTCATGCGCATTCGATTCTTCGGCTTCCTGGCTCCGCGGCGCCGGCGCGCTCTGTTGCCCCTCTGCCGCCAATTGCTGGGCGATTCTCCGCACCCACGTTTGCGGCCGCCGGTGGCCGCGGCCCTGTGGCGTTGTCCCCGGTGCGGTGGTCCGATGAGAGTGATCGAAAAGCTCCGTGCATGCCAACTCGTATCGGCGCTGGCGTCTCGGCGGAGCTTTTGATGACAGCTCGTGAGCGCGGCTCAGCGGCGGGTTGGCTGTGTGCTCCGGCACGCCTGGTTGAGGTGTGCCTGACTGAGGCTTGCGACCGTTTTCCAGGTCATCGCAACAAACTTGGCCGCACCCGCGTTCAGCATCGACGCTTGCAAGCTATTCTCGGGCTCATCGGTACCGGCGTCACCACCGGCCCCGACCAGCCCGTCCGTGCTGACGATCCCATTCGAAATACATAGCCGCGAATGCGCCAGCGGCTTCGTTCAAACGGCCTTATCGAAGCTGCCCTGGCGGTCAAGGAACCCGCAAACCCGCAGGCTCACGCCCCAGGGCAGCCCCGATAAGGTCAAAGCGTTTGTCGGGAGTTATGCCGGGCGCGCGCTTTGACAATGTATGGTGAAATCACTATATTGCAGAGCATTTTTAGCTGAGCGGCGCGGCCGTAGGCAGCCGGTGAGAAGCGTATCACTATTTGCATTACGAACAGCCGGTCGGGGAGCACCTCAAATTTCTGGTTAGGGCGCAGGGCCGGCCCATGGCGTGCCTGGCCTGGAGTTCGGCGCCGCGCCACCTCGGCAGCCGCGATCGCTACATCGGCTGGAGCGCGGAAGCGCGCCGCCGTAATATTCGCTTCATTGCTTACAACACCCGCTATCTCATTTTGCCTTGGGTTCGCGTTCCTCATCTGGCCTCGCACATTCTCGGCAAAATGACCAGCCAGCTTTCCCAGCACTGGGAGCAGATGTACGGTCATCCGGTGTATTTCGCGGAGACCTTCATCGACCCCGGCCGTTTCCGCGGCACCTGTTATCGTGCCGCCAACTGGAAGTTCCTGGGGCTGACCACGGGGCGCGGCAAAAACGATCATACCTACCAGCCGAATCGCCCGATCAAGGAAGTGCTGGGGTTACCTCTGACCCCACGGTTTCGGGAGTTGCTCCAAGGAGCGGCCGCATGAAACCGCCGCAACCGGAGGTCATGCCCCGGTTGGATGTTTCGATGGAGGAACTGGAGGTGCTGCTGGAGAAGGCTCGACAGGAGCCATTGCAGGAAGACGGTTATCAAAAGCTGGCGGCTGCGATCCGTACACTGCAGTATGTGACGCAGTTACTGGAGAAGAAAGAAACCACTCTGACGGCGTTGCGCGAGTTATTGTGTCCTGCCAGCACAGAGAAGACCGAAAAGGTGCTGAAGCAGGCCGGCATCGAAAGCGGCGACAAGAAACCGGCCAGTTCCCCGAAGAAGCCGCAGAGGGCGGCCACCGGGCACGGGCGCAATGCCGCGGCGGCTTACCGCGGGGCGAAGAAAATCCCAGTGCCGCATGCCTCCTTAAAGCCGGGAGATGCGTGTCCGGACGGATGCGGCGGCAAAGTCTATCCGCAGCACGAACCCGGCGTGCTGGTGCGGATCAAGGGGCAGCCGCCCTTGGCGGCGGCGGTCTATGAGTTGGAAAGGCTGCGCTGCAACTTGTGCGGCAACGTGTACACAGCCGCCGCTCCGGCAGAGGCTGGCGAGAAAAAATATGATGAGACGGCGGTCAGTATGATGGCTGTGCTGCGCTACGGCACCGGGGTTCCGTGGAATCGGACCGAGGGTCTGGAAGCCAACTTCGGGATTCCACTGCCAGCAGCCACGCAGTGCGAAGTTCTGGCCGCTAACGCGGTCCCGCTCCAGCCAGCCCTGGAGGAACTCAAGCGTCAAGCCGCCCAATCCGAAGTGGTCCACAACGACGATACTTCCATGCGCGTGTTATCGCTGGATCGGGATGCGGATATTCCCCCGGAGCGGACCGGAGTGTTCACCAGCGGGCTGGTATGGCTTGTCCAAAAGCGCCGGATTGCGCTGTATTTCACGGGCTGCAAACACGCCGGCGAGAATCTGGCGGAGGTGTTGAAACTGCGGTCGCCCGACCTGCCGCCCATCATTCAAATGTGCGATGCCCTCTCGTGCAACGTGCCGAGAATCGTAGAGACGCTGGTCGCCAACTGTAATGCGCACGGCCGCCGGAATTTTGTGAAGGTGACAGCGAATTTTCCCGAGCCGTGCCGATTGGTGCTGGAAAGTTTCGGCGAGATTTACCGCCATGATGCGGAGGCGCGGGAACAGGGCATGTCAGCGGATCAACGCCTCGCCTTCCACCAGGAGCACAGTAAGTCTGTCATGGACAAACTGCACGCCTGGCTCGTGGCCCAGTTCGACGAAAGGCTGGTAGAACCGAACTCCGGATTGGGGCAGGCGATCTCCTACTTACTCAACCACTGGCAGAAACTGACGCTGTTTCTCGAAAAAGCCGGCGTACCCCTGGACAACAACATCGTGGAAAGGGCCCTGAAGAAGGCCATCCTGCATCGCAAGAACCCGCTGTTTTACAAGACCCGGAAGGGAGCGCAGATGGGAGACCTGTTCATGAGCCTGATTCACAGCTGCGAGCTCAACGACGTCAACGCATTCGATTACCTCACAGAGTGGCTGCGGCACCTCGAGGAGTTGAAACAGAATCCGTCGGCGTGGATGCCCTGGAACTACCGCGAGACGCTGGCGCGCCTGGCAGCGCCGGCGGCCGCGTAATAGAATGAACCTGCCTGGCCGAAAAGGATCGTCGGCGGCCATGGTTGGGTGACACTCCGAAAGGGCCGCCAAACGGGCCTTTCAAGATGCAAAATCCAATGACGTTTTTGGGCAGCGACGGAAACCGTCGAAAATGTTCCGTGCCGGCCTGTACGCCCGCCTGTCCACCAGTGACCAACAGACCATCCCATTGCAGATTCGCGCCCTGAGGGACTACGCTGCTCGGCGCGGCTGGTCGATCGCCTTGCAGGTGAAGGAAATCGGTTCCGGCGCATCACAAAGGCAACTGCGAGAGAAGTGGCTGGAGGCTGCGCGCCGCCGGGAGATCGATGTGGTCCTGGTCTGGCGGCTGGACCGCTGGGGAAGATCGGTAACAGACCGGCTCTCCCCGCTTCAGGAACTGGAGCATCTCGGAGTCGGCTTCGTGTCCCTGAACGAGGCACTGGATCTGACGACACCAGCCGGTCGCGCGATGGCGGCGTTACTGGCAGTTTTCGCCGCGTTCGAACGGGAGATTCTACGGGAACGGGTACGCGCCGGCTTGGCCCACGCCCGACAGAACGGCAAGCGACTGGGCCGACCGGCAACTGCGGCCCTACATACTGCGGAAATCCGGAGACTACATCGCGCTGGCGTCAGCAAATCCGAGATCGCCCGTCGATTACGGATCGGACGCACGTCGGTCCGCCGAATCCTGGGAGCAAAGTCACGAAGAAATCCAAGAAAGACCCCGTCCGTGAGGGTCGAATCCACAACGAAGCCATCGCGGACGCCAATGGGCCGGAAGAGCAGGTCATGGGATGGCATTGCTATCTCGATGACCAAATCCAATTCCCTTTTCAGGCCAAATGTATCGCGGCCACGATAGTTTCGCCTCTCAGGAAGGGGGAAACCGTCGAAGCCCAACGTATGGCACCTGAAGATGCCTGCGCCGCCGATATGCTCGTGCTGGTCCGCTGGCAGGGCCGAACCATGGCCGTCCCTTTGTCTCAACTGACGGCTGTTGATCCCGACGACTCAACCGCCGAAGCCATTGCCGACTGGCATTACTGGGTGGCGCAGGGCTACTGTTTCTGATTTACGCACGCCTACCGAAAGCTCACGTTGCTTTGTCGACATACATGGGTCACGCCGACATCGCCAACACCTACTGGTACCTGAAAGCAACGCCGGAGCTGATGACCAGCATCGCCACCGCAGCGGAATCGCTAATCACCGGGGAGGGCGTGTGACGCCTATCGCTCCGTTGGTTACTGGTTTCTTGCGCGAGCACATGCCGATCGCACAGGGTTGTAGTCCCCACACATGCGAGACCTATGCTCATGCCTTTCTACTTTTGTTGATGTTTGCCACTTGAGAGTACCGGTTTGTGCGGCCGCCTTTTCATGCCGCCAACCTGGTTCCTTCAGCCCGGGAAAGGTCCAGACGGTCGCGGAGGAATTTCACAAGGATTACGGTTTTTGCGGCAGTGGCGAGAAATTCCGGAAGGGTACTGCGGAGGGCAATGGCCACGACCTGTTCCGAGGGGGCCAGCCCTCCCCGAACCGTACGGATCCAGGAACCAAAGGAAAGCCATACTAACTTCGGTTCCATCGCCGAGAGGATCTGAAGCAGGCCCTGGGCGATGAGTCCGAGTTGGATGTGGCGATGATAGGCCGCGATCTTTCGGCGGACGGCATTGCGGTAGTCCTCGGACTTGTGGTGCAGGTACTGGTTACCGCTGACACGCCGTAGGGGAGTCATGGCCACCATCCAGAAGTGATACGCATAAGCGCCGATGACCCGGATGGCCTGCTTGAAGGACACTTCAATCTTGAATCGCAAGCCATAGAGGCGGATGATCTCGAGGGGAGAGAGGGTCAGGTCGGTGCTCATCAGCAGGATGGCGCCGCGAAGGGGATGGAGCACCACGACGAAGCGGACGAGGATGCCGACAGGGCGCCACAATAGGTCGGCGGTGCGGAAGCGGAGGATCACATTCTTCTCGCCATAGACGGGGCTGGGCGCCTGCTGGAGTTGGGCAGACTGTTTCAACAGCGCGGCAACCTTGATCTTCCTGCCGTACTTCTTCGGCCTGCCGCGACGCCGTCGCCGGTTGGGAGGCGGGAGTGATGCCGGGAAGAAAGCCACGCTGTTGCTCTTGACCCGGGTGACCAGATGGTGGCCTTTGGCGAGCAACCCACGAGCGATCTTGCCGGAGGCATAGTACGCATCGGCCACGAAGTAGCAGGGCTCTTTCAGGCGGAGCGAATCGAGCAGCAGGATCATCTTGTCGAGGAGGGTCCGGTGGTCGCGGTTGGAAAAGACCGTGCCTTCGTGGATGCGACAAGCCAAAGGCAAGGCGAATACGCTGGACAAGGCTTGGGCGAGCACGGCGACCGCCTGGCAGGAGTGGCCGAAGATGAACTCCGGCTTGTTGTTGGAGTCCGATTCTTGATGGAGTTTTTTGACTCCCGGCATTTTGCGTCCGGCCTTGGCGACCTTGATGCCGTCGGCGACGAGGACGGGCCTGCCGTTGACGCGTAGGATGCCGGGGTGGACGCGGAAGACCAGAGCGCACCAGGCAAGGGTGAGCTTGTTCAGATCCAGGGCTTGGCTATGGAAGAAGTCCAGGAGTCGGTCGTAGCAGGCCGGCTCCAATCCCAGGGCGCGCACGATACTGGTGACGCCCAGTAGATCCTTGCGAACGGTGAAACCGGCCAGGCAGAGCGCCATCCCGAGGAAGGTTCGGGTCCGGGCGCAGGCGGACCGCAAACCGCACACCAAATTCCACCAGTGACTCCAGAGCATGAGCGGCCTCCTGGCCGGGTGGTGCGAAGCATCGGCATTTATGGCTTGACGATAAGCCGCTGTATAGTATAGCATATCTATGCTATACTATCGATGTAAAAGGAGGCATCATGAGCCAGAAACGGATTCAGCAGATCGAGCGAAGGATTGATCGCATCAAGACGGCGCTATTGGAGATCGGGCCGATGCGCCCGGGCTCACTGACCCGTCAGTACAAGGATCCCCAACACCACGCCGGAGCCTATTGGCAGATCAGCTATACGCGTCGGATGAAGT